>CAVIJF010000084.1:0-2272 GCA_963643175.1 bacterium | reverse complement strand
TTTTTGTGCAAGGGGCTTCGCCCCTTGCAATCCCAGCCTGCGCCAGAAGGTTTGCTGGCTGAACCTACGGTTCCCGCTATCTTCCGGAAAACCGGGAGCGTGTCCCCGCGCCCCAGCAAAGATTTTTTCGCTTTCTCCCGGGAAGGAACCCTCTCACCCCACTAAAAGCTTTCTGTTTTCTCCCGGGAAGGGGCAGCCAAGGAGTGAGGGGGTACCGGGGGGAGATGAAGCTATCCGTCGCTGATGCGACGGCGGCGCCTGAGATGGTTCTCTCCCCACGGGGCGGGGCAAGGATAATTCTGCCGGAGCAACTGTAATCCCACCATCAAATAATTGTGTCGGAACTGTAAAATCTCCCCGGCGGCGGTAAACACAGAAAGTGCCCCTTGACAGAACAGTTCAATCTCTGTATAATGGTAGCTGCAAAAAACGACCGCGCGGATTCCGGCAACAGGGGAATCCGGGAAGGAACCACCATGGAAACAGCCATAGCGCACGCTATTGATATACGGCACCTTGACAAGTCTTTCGGAGACATCCATGCCGTCCGCGACCTGTCCTTTCACGTCCGGCAGGGCGAACTGTTCGCCTTTCTCGGCGTCAACGGGGCAGGCAAATCCACCACCATCTCCATCCTGTGCGGACTGCTGGCAAAGGACAGCGGCACCGTCACGGTATGCGGGCAGGACACCGACCGCCACATGAACAGCATCTCCCACCGGCTGGGTATCGTGTTCCAGAACTCCGTGCTGGACGGCGCACTGTCGGTGCGCGACAACCTGCGCTGCCGCGCCGCACTGTACGGCATCACGGGCGCCGCCTTCCGGGCACGGCTGGCGGAACTGTCCGCCCTGCTGAATCTGGAACCGCTGCTTGCCCAGCCCGTCGGCAGGCTGTCCGGCGGTCAGCGGCGGCGCATAGGCGTGGCTCGTGCCCTGCTGCACCGCCCGGACATACTCATTTTGGACGAGCCGACCACCGGACTTGACCCGCAGACCCGCCGTATGCTGTGGGACGCGGTGCAGTCCCTGCGCCGCAGCGACGGCATGACGGTGTTCCTGACCACCCACTACATGGAGGAGGCGGCGGACGCCGACTACGTGGTCATTCTGGACGCCGGACGCATCGTCGCGGAGGGCACGCCGTTGGAACTCAAGAACGCCTACACCGGCGATTTCATCACGCTGTACGGCAAAAGCGCACAGGATGTCTCCGCGCTGGGGCTTCCCTGCGAGTGCATCCGCGACGCCGTGCGGGTCTCCGTCCCCGATACCGCCGCCGCAACAGGGCTGATTCTCGCACACCCGGAACTGTTCTCGGATTACGAGATTACAAAGGGGCGCATGGACGACGTATTCCTTGCCGTCACGGGCAAAAATCTGAACGGAGGTGGGACGGTATGACCGGACTTGGGCAGCTCATCCGACGCAACAGCCAGCTGTTTTTCAAGGACAGGGGACTGTTCTTCTCCTCACTCATCTCCCCGCTGATTCTGCTTGTCCTGTACGCCACCTTCCTCGGGCGTATCTACCGGAACAGCCTCACCGCGGCTCTGCCGGCAGGCTTCCGGATAGAGTCCTCCCTGCTGGACGCGACGGTCGCGGGGCAGCTGATTTCCTCCCTGCTGGCGGTCTGCTGTGTGACCGTGGCAATCTGTTCCAACCTGCTGATGGTGCAGGACAAGGTAAGCGGGGCACGGCTCGATCTCACCGTCTCGCCGATCCGCTCCTCCGTGCTTTCCCTCTCCTATTTCTGCGCTTCCTCACTTGTCACACTGCTCGTCAATTTCACGGCGCTGGGCGTGTCCCTCGCCTATCTGGCGGTGAGCGGCTGCTGGTACATGACGGCGGGCGATGTTCTGCTCCTGACAGCGGACGTGTTCCTGCTGACGCTGTTCGGCGTGTCGCTGTCCTCCTGCCTGTACGCCCGCCTGACCACCAACGGGCAGGCGTCGGCAATCGGCACGGTTCTCTCGACGACCTACGGCTTCCTCTGCGGCGCGTATATGCCCATTGCCGACCTTCCGGACGGATTGCAGAAGGCTCTCTCGTTTCTGCCCGGCACCTACGCCACCTCTCTTCTGCACAACCACGCGTTGGGTGGGGTATTTGACAGCATGGCGGATGCGGGGCTTCCTGCGGCGTTTGTGGACGGTATCCGGGAGTCTCTGGACTGTTCCCTGTCCTTTTTCGGGCATCCGGTGTCTGCCGGCGCCATGTATGCCGTGGTAATCGGGGCTGTTCTCCTGCTTGTCGGCATATACGTGCTGCTG
>CAVIJF010000083.1:0-2483 GCA_963643175.1 bacterium | reverse complement strand
GGCGCAAAACTTCATTTTTCCAGATACAATTTTGCGAAAAACTATTGACAGGACCGAAAAATCCGGGAAAACTCTTTACAAAACGCGCAGAGTATGGTACAATGAAGCTGGGAAAAAGCGCTGACCGTAACAGGAAAGTCCGGACACGGGACAGCGGTTCCGAGGAAAGGCGGTACGGTTTTATGAAATGTCCCGTATGCGGATATCCGGAAAGCAGAGTCGTCGATTCCCGTCCGGTGGACGAGGGAAGCAGCATCCGGCGGCGGCGCGAGTGCCTGTCCTGCGCGCACCGCTTCACGACGTTTGAGGTGACGGAAGCCCTGCGCATTGTCGTCATCAAAAAGGACGGCTCCAAGGAGCTGTTCGACCGCTCCAAACTGCTGGGCGGACTGCTCAAGGCAACCCAGAAGCGCCCCGTGGACGCCGAACAGATTGCAAAAGAAATCGAATCCGAGCTGTACAATTCCCTGCGGGAAGAAATCACGACAGAGGAAATCGGCAGCATGGCAATGGAGAAGCTCCGGGCGGCGGATGAGGTCGCCTACGTGCGCTTTGCGTCGGTATACCGGGAGTTCAAGGATGTGGACTCCTTCCTTGCCGAGCTGAAGGATCTGAAAAAGGGAAAGAAAAAGCGGTAAGACCGCCCATGCAGGCAGGCGCG
Organism: bacterium; assembly: GCA_963643175.1. Lineage (GTDB taxonomy): Bacteria > Bacillota > Clostridia > Oscillospirales > CAG-272 > CAMEON01. The sequence goes on along the minus strand of CAVIJF010000083.1, from coordinate 1,822 downwards.
GCAGAGCGGAACCGTCTCGCGGCGGCATAGCCGTGAACAAATTGTAAAATTCCGGATTTTTGCGCAAAATCCGGATTCCGGTGCGACAAAATACCTGTGAAAACCGTCTATATAAGTGAAGGGACCTGTGATACAGCCGGAAGGCTGATGCGAAAGGACGGGAAACACAGTATGGTGCAGGAAAAGCGGAAGAATAAGGAACCGACAGTGGGCGTGACGCTGGTGAGCCTGTTTGTGGGGATTGCCGTGTTCGTGCCGAAGGTGCTGAACGCGGAGGCGGCGGATCACCCGCAGGAGGAGACACGGCAGGAGGAGACCGTACCTGCCGATTTCGCGGCGAACTGTATTACTGACGCAGGCAGAAACGGGACAGCGCCGCAGCGGTGCGGAATCCACACAGAGGAGGCAGCAGATATGAAGTACTACGGAAAAGAGAAATGCCGCATTCTCCGGGAGATACGTGCAGAAATTGCCCGGCAGAATGACATCGCATGGACAGTGGAAGCGTGCACCCACAAGGGAAACTGCCGCGGAACCTGCCCCCGGTGTGAGGCGGAGGTCGCCGCCTTGGAGAAGGCGCTGGAGCGCCGACAGGCGATCGGCAAGGCGGTTGCCGTAGCAGGCGTCGCCGCCGCCATAACGCTGTCGGTCGTGGGATGCGATCCCGGCGGCGTGTTTACACGGCAGGGCATGATGGAGACGGAATCGACCACGCAGTCCGGGTCGGACAGCCTGCCGGGCGGCGACGTGGGCACCGACGGAACGGAATCGACCACGCAGAACGTCCCAGACTATTTGCCGGGCGAGATGCCTGAAGGGGAATACTCAGACGGAGCGGATGGTCAATGAGAAATGCCGATTTCCGGAACGCCCCGGCAGAAGTGCGCTTTCCGCTGGCTTTCATCAGCCGCCTGCGCATGGCGACCGACGGGCACGGCGTGACGGCACTGGTCGGCGCACAGGGCTGTCCCCTGCACTGCCGGATGTGCCTGAACCCGCGGGCAATGTGTCCGGCGGATGAAACCGACGCCGTGTGGGTGACGCCGGAGGAACTGGTCGCACGCGTCAGGCAGGACAACCTTTACTATCTGGCAACGGGCGGCGGCGTGACCTTCGGGGGCGGCGAGCCGCTCTGTCACGCGGCGTTTATCGCCGCCTTCCGGTCGGTATGCCCCGACGGGTGGCGGCTGTGCGCCGAGACAAGCCTGTATGTTCCGGAAGCGGACGTCCGGACTGCGGCAGGCTGTATCGACCACTTTTTCGTGGACATCAAGGACATGAACCCGGCGGTGTACCGCGCCTACACCGGGCAGGACATGATGCCGGTGCGGCGGAATCTGGCGTTGCTGCTCTCGCTGGTCGGCGCCGACCGCGTTACGGTGCGGGTGCCGCTCATTCCCGGCTATAACAGCGAGGAGGACAGGCGGATGTCCTGCTTTGCCCTGCGCCGCATGGGGGTGCGGCTGCTGGATTGCTTTACATACCGCACGCCTGCCCCGCCTGCCGACCCGCAGTAAGCCCAACGCCCCGGCGAATGCCGGGGCGTTCTGCATTTTCATCGGGGCGGCAGTTTTCCTGTGTACCGCCGCATGAGCACGGCGACGGCGACCGCCACAATCAGTTCGGTCAGCGGCATCGCGTACCACAGCGCGTCCGCGCCGAGAATTGCGGGCAGACACAGAATCAGGGCGCCGCTTATCAGCAGTCCCCGCGCCAGCGATACGGCAAACGCCGCCCCCGGCCGCAGGATGGACTGGAGGGAACCTCTAAAAATCAGTTCCCGCATCAATTTCTGCGATTCAACGGTGAAAATAATGAAATC
>CAVIJF010000082.1:0-2493 GCA_963643175.1 bacterium | reverse complement strand
GGGTCGGGGGGATGGGGGCGAAGATTCGTGCAAAGTCGTGGCAAACCGGAGACGGCAGGGCACGGACACCCCGTCCGGCACCGCAAACCGCCGGGGTAGCCGGGAACGCGGGGTCAATCCCCCTCCCGGTTTTCAGCCCGTCAATGAATTTTAGTTCCCTCCGGAACGCGGTCATCCACAAAAATCAGCTGACAGCCGCAGGCACTGTTGGTCGCCGCCAGCAACATTCCGTTGGAGGTCACACCCGTAATGCGGGCAGGCGTGAGGTTGGCAAGCACAATAATCTTCCTGCCTACCAGCTCCTCCGGCGTGTAGTCGTGCTTGATGGAGGACACAATCACGCGCTCGCCGATGCCGTCCGACAGCGTGAGCTTGTAGCAGTTGTGCGACTTGCGGATTTCCTGGCACTTCAGAATCCGGCACACACGCATATCCATCCGGTGGAACTCATCAATCGATACCTGCTCAGCCGAAACCGGCTCAACCGGGTCAGGCTCGCCGTATACCTTCCCGGTCGTCTCCGGCACGGCGGCAGCGGCTTCCTGCTCCTCGGCGGCGTGGTCGGCGGCAATCTCTGCCTCGGTGCGCGGCGTGGAGAAATCCAGCAGTCCCACATACCGGGCAGGATCGATGGCGTACAGGAACAGGTACAGGCGCGGTCCTCGCTCCCGGTCAATCAGCAGGCGGTAAACCGTCCGGAAGAAGCTGCCCTGCAGCGTCTTCAGTTCCTTGTCGGTCTTATCCTCCCCGAACACCTGCTTCGGGATGGCATACAGCGCCGTGTTCAGCTCGTCCAGCGTGTAGCCGCCGGCTGCCAGATAGTCGTGCAGGCGGGCAATCTCCGCCTTCTCCTCCTCCGACAGCGTGTCGTACACCGCGAAATTCCGCGTCGTGCGCAGGCGGTTGACCTGATCCGGCGCGCACTGCTCCAGCCAGTAGCGCGCACGCTCCAGCCGGTCGGCGAACTGCTCCCGCGTGTAGGGCGTGCCGATCTTGGAGAATACTGTCTCCAGCATGGCGGGATTGAAGTCCACGATGGAACCGATCTGCACCAGCAGCGACATCGGCACGGTCTGCACCGTCCGTCCGGGGATGAGGCAGTTGTCCATCACCGACACGGTATACTCGGACGCCTTACCCGAACGGTATTCCTCCAGCATCCGGTCGAACTCGAAGTACTGCCGCAGGATGCCGTCGTCGAAGCAGAAATCAAACGCCTTGGTCGGCTCGGTCTTGGAGTACAGCCACAGGATGACCTCCGGCTCGTACAGCTTCAGCATGGCGTCCGGGGTCAGGTTCAGCCCAGAGGAACCGGACATCTTGCCGGTCAGTCCCTTGATGCCGATAAATTCGTAGCCCTGGAACACGGGCGCGTCGTAGCCGTACACCAGCTTGGAAATCTGACGGCTGGTCTGATAGGAGCCGGTGGGGGAAGCGTGATCCTTTCCGCCCGGCTCAAAATCCACGCCCTCGTACATCCAGCGCATTGCCCAGTCAATCTTCCAGCCCAGCTTGCAGTTGGTGTCCGTCTCGAAGTCAAAACTGCCGCGGTGCCCGCAGGCGCACTCGTAGGTTGCGATGCGGCAGTCGCTGTCCAGCGTCAGGATTTTTGTCGAATCCTTCCCGCAGACGGGGCAGTAGATGCTCACGGGGTAGTATGCCTCGCGCTCACCCTCGGCGGCGTCCTGCGTGCGCATGGAGTCCAGAATATCGAATATGGCATGGCGCTTTTCCAGCGCCATGCGGATTTCCTTCCGGTAGGCGCCGCTGCGGTACAGTTCCGCCTGGTGTCTGTACTCCATCCGGATTCCGAAGCGTTCGATGGATGCCTGAAATTCCTGCTCGAAGTAGGCTGCATACGTCGGGGCGTCCGTATGGAAGGGGTTGCGCACGTCCACATACGGCTTGCCGATGCAGTCCTCCAGATCGGCGGTATCCGGCAGGGCGGCGACATTGGCGGGCACCTTACGCATCCGGTCGAATTCATCCCATGAGAGCAGCAGGCGTGCCCGCTTTCCCTTACGTTCCAGTGCTTTCGCCACGAAGAGGGATGTGGCGATATCCCGGAAATTGCCGATGTGACCCGAACCGGAGGGGCTGTATCCTGCCGCGCAGGTATAGATCTCCTTATCGGGGTTCTTGTCGATGACTCTCTGTGCGATTTCGTCTGACCAATGCATGGTATTTATGCTCCTTTTCCGTATCCCTGCCGCGAGGCCGGGACAGCTTGTCTGCATTCCGCATATATTCGTTGTAGTATACCACAGATTTGCAGGAAAATCAAGCGGAAATTGCAAATTCGTTGCGGTAAGTTTTATGTGGGGGCTGTTGTCCCCGGCGTTCCCGGTGTCACCCTGCGGTATACAGTGCCGGAAGGGGTGCCTGTGCCCTGCCGTTTCCGGTTCTCCCTGCCACCCCGGTACCTGCGGGGGGCTTGCCCCGGCGTTATCTGCTCTACTCTGCCTCCGTGCAAATCGTTTGCCCCATCCCCCC
>CAVIJF010000081.1:0-2743 GCA_963643175.1 bacterium | reverse complement strand
GGGAAGGGGGAGATTTTTGTTATCTTTTGCAAGGGGCTTCGCCCCTTGCAACCCCGCGTCGGCGCCGTCCGGTACCCGGAACAGGAACCGGACGCACAGGTCGCCGGACGGCTCTTCATCCGCACGCCCTCTCATTTTCGGAAATTTCATGTCAGGATATTAACGCACGGTTGCTTTTATGCGTAAAAACAGGTGGAATTTTTTTGAAAAAACTCTTGACAGATCCGTCTGAATCGTGTATAATACCTCCATCGGAAAGGAAAGTCCGATGCGGCGGGGGTGAGCCACCCCGGCGCTCGGTCTTTCCGGACACGGTGCTATGTGGAACATAAGCAAAAGCGAGGCAACGGCGTCTCCCTTGGGGGGCGTGCTGTCTCGCTTTTTGCTTTTTGCCCCCCGGCTGCTGCCGGGCAGGCGCCGCACCGCACAGGCAAAACATGAAGCATGAGGAGGATAAAGGAAATGGGTTCTGTTTCGGAGTATTTCGGCTGTCTGGTATTCGATGATCGCGTCATGAAGGCGACCCTGCCACGGAAGGTCTACCGCTCTCTCAAGAAAACCATCGACGAGGACGCACGTCTTGACAGCGAGGTGGCGGACGCGGTTGCCGCCGCCATGAAGGACTGGGCGGTCGCCCACGGTGCCACGCACTTCACCCACTGGTTCCAACCGCTGACCGGCATCACCGCTGAGAAGCACGACAGCTTCATCTCCCCCGCCCCGGACGGCGGCGTTATCATGGAGTTTTCGGGCAAGGAACTGATCAAGGGCGAGCCGGACGCCTCCTCCTTCCCCTCCGGCGGTCTGCGCGCCACCTTTGAGGCGCGGGGCTACACCGCGTGGGACCCGACCTCCTACGCCTTCATCAAGGACAAGACGCTGTGCATCCCGACGGCGTTCTGCTCCTTCGGTGGGGAGGCACTGGACAAGAAAACGCCGCTCCTGCGCTCCATGCAGGCACTCAACCGGCAGGCTATGCGCGTTCTGCGGCTGTTCGGCAACACCGACGTGCACTGCGTGCGCACCTCAGTCGGTCCCGAGCAGGAATACTTCCTCGTGGACAAAGAAATGTACGACCGCCGCAAGGATCTTATCTTCTGCGGACGGACGCTGTTCGGCGCCAAGCCCCCCAAGGGACAGGAGCTGGACGACCACTACTTCGGCGTCATCAAGCCGCGCGTGGCGGCGTACATGGCTGACCTGAACGAGGAGCTGTGGAAGCTCGGCGTGCTCGCCAAGACCGAGCACAACGAGGTCGCGCCCTCCCAGCACGAGCTGGCACCCATCTACACCACCACCAACATCGCCACCGACCACAACCAGCTGACCATGGAAATCATGCAGAAGGTCGCCCTGCGGCACGGGCTGGTCTGCCTGCTGCATGAGAAGCCCTTCGCCGGCGTCAACGGCTCCGGCAAGCACAACAACTGGTCCATGGCGACCGACACCGGCGTCAATCTGCTGACGCCCGGCGACACGCCCTACGAGAATGCGCAGTTCCTGCTGTTCCTGTGCGCCGTCATTCAGGCTGTGGACGACTATCAGGATCTGCTCCGCCTGTCTGTCGCGTCGGCGGGCAACGACCACCGGCTTGGCGCCAACGAGGCGCCGCCTGCCGTGGTGTCCATGTTTCTCGGCGATGAGCTGACGGCTGTTCTGGATGCGATTGAAGCCGACAAGCCGTACAGCGCCGCCGAAAAAACCGTGATGAAGCTGGGCGTTCACGTTCTGCCCAAGTTCACGCGCGACTCCACCGACCGCAACCGCACCTCTCCCTTCGCCTTCACGGGCAACAAGTTCGAGTTCCGTATGCTGGGTTCCGCGAACAGCATCGCCTGCACCAACATCATGCTGAATGCGGCGGTGGCGGAGTCCCTGCGGCAGTACGCCGACCGGCTGGAGGGTGCCGCCGACTTTGAGTCGGCTCTGCACGACCTCATCCGCGAGGTCATCCGGGCGCACAAGCGCATTATCTTCAACGGCAACGGCTACGACGAGGGCTGGATCCGCGAGGCGACCGAGGTGCGCGGACTTCTGAATCTGCGCACGACGCCGGACGCTCTTCCCACCATTCTGGAGAAGAAGAACGTGGATATGCTGACCTCCCTCAAGATTTTCACGCTTCCCGAAATCCGTTCGCGCTACGAAATCACGCTGGAGAACTACTGCAAGACGGTTCTCATTGAGGCGGAGACCATGGTGGACATGGCGCGCAAGGAGATTCTTCCGGCTGTGGACAAGTACGCGCGTTCGCTTTCGGAGGCTCTGCTTGCCAAGACTGCCGCGATTCCGGGGCTTGCCTGCCGCTATGAGCGCGAGCTGATTGCGCGTCTGTCTGCGGCGACCGACGAAATCGACGCCTGCACGGCGGCGCTGGCGTCTGCTGTTCTGACTGTCCGCGGCACGGAGGATGTGACTGCCGCCTCCTGTCTCATCCGGGATGAACTTCTTCCCCGCATGGCGGAGCTGCGTGTTGTCTGCGACGAAGCCGAGACTGTCACGGACGAGTCCTTCTGGTCATTCCCCACTTACGGCAAGCTGCTGTTTGGGGTGAAGTAACGCCGCTTCGGCGGAGGTTTTGGGGGAGTGCGTCCCCGGCGGTACCGATTTACCGTTACCCTGTATGGCTTTTCGCCCTATCCCCCCGACCCCCTCCCGGCACCGCAAACCGCACGGCAACCAGTGCCGCTCCCGGCGCAAGCGCAGGGATGCAAGGGGCGAAGCCCCTTGCATAAGAAAACAG
>CAVIJF010000080.1:0-2886 GCA_963643175.1 bacterium | reverse complement strand
GCGCTCTTCCCACGCTGGGGAAGGGGGAGATTTTTGTTATCTTTTGCAAGGGGCTTCGCCCCTTGCATTCCCAAGCCTGCGCCGGAAGGTATGGCGGTCTGCGGTTCCCGTTATCTGCCGGAACGCTGAAAGCGGCACCCCGTTTACCGCAAAAATCTTACCGCTTTCTGCCGGAAGGGGGAGCGTTTTAGTTTATTTTGCCGGGGGCTGTCGCCCCCGGCACTCCTATGTCTGCACCGGGGAGGCACACAGCGAACCCGGAGTTTTTACAGGCCGCAGGTAGCAGCCAGACGGCAACTCTCTCCCATTTCCGCAGTCCGTCCGTCCGGGAGGACAGCCGTCACGTGCAGGGGCGAACCCTCCGGTTTGCGGACGGTCAGCGTGAATTTGCCGTCCTTCCGCTCCCAGCGGATGAACAATCCGCCGTAGGGCGTGGGGACGGTTCCCTCTGCAAAGGTCATCCCTGCCGGCGGGCAGGGCTGAACCGACACGCGGTTCCAGCCGTCCTGCGTCGGGAAGGCGCCCAGCACCATGCGGGAAAATTCGTAAATCGGTGCCGACGACCAGCCGTGGCATTCACTCCGCGGCGAATCCGGATTTTCGCACCACGTGGTGCAGTGCAGGTCAAGCATCCGCTGCCAGCCCTCCAGCAGGCGCGGTGCATACGCGTCGTACCGTTCCGCCAGCTCCAGCGCGCGGAACAGGTAATGGTTCATGGAGAAGGAACAGACTGCCACCGGAACGTGTCCGTCAAAGGTGCGGTCAACCAGTGCGCCCGCCTCGTCGCCGCGCACCGCCCCCGACAGAACAGCCCAGAGCGTCGTGTGCTGGCTGAAATCCCGGCGCGAGGGCGTGTTGCGGTACAGTCCGGCGTCGGTGTCGTAGCAGAGCGCGTTCACACGGTCGATCATGGCGTCCGCGCGGCGCCCGTACTCGGCGGCGCGTTCCCCGCGTCCCAACGTCCGGCATATCTCGGCACCGGCACGCAGAGCGGCGGCGTACATCAGGCAGGTCACGGTCAGCGGCTCCTCCCGCCCGCCGTCCGGCACGCCGATGTGCCAGCCCGGTACCCAGTCCACAAAGTGCCAGTAGGGTGTGGGTCCGATCAGCCCGCTGTCGGTCATGTAGTTTTCAAATACGCCCAGCGCCTTGTCCATCGTGCCTGTCAGCGCCCGCACCGGCTCACGTGCGGTCTCGTCCGTGCCCGCATAGCGCAGGTACTCCCGCAGCATCAGCACCCAGAACAGCGTGAAATCCGGAATAATCTGTACGCAGGTGGAGGGATAGTTCGCCTGCAGCATTCCGTCCGCCATCTGCGAATGGGCAAGGTCGGTCAGGCTCTTGAGCGGCATCCGCGCATCGGAGGTCAGGCGGAAGGTGAACAGCATCTCCAGACAGGAATCCATGTCGTACTGCTGCTGCTCGTAGTAGGGGCAGTCCACGTACATTTCGTGCGTACAGCACAGCACCGTGTTCCGGCTGATGTCCCACATCCGGTTGAGCCGTTCGTCCGAGCAGGTGAAGCTGCCCGTAATATCCATGGGGTAGAAGTAGGGGGAAAAAGTCATGTCGCCCGGCACAAAGTCCGCATCCGCCGGAAACTCCAGCCGGACAAACCGGAATGCGCGGTACCAGAACGGCGAGAAGCTCTGCCGTTCACCGGTCGCATACACCATATCATATACGCCCTCCATGCGTGCGCTCGGGTCGTCCCATGCATCCCGCCGTTCCTTGCAGCGGTTGCCTGCCGCGTCCGCGACGGACACGCATTCGGCATAGAGTATCCGGACGCACGCGCCGGCGGCGGCAGTAAAGGCAAAGGACACCTTGGCGGTGGTGTATGCGCCGGCGTCCAGCTCCATCCAGCCGTCGCCCCGGCGCAGAACCGTGAAGGGGCGTGCCCCGGCGGTTGCCATCTGCGGGATGGGGCGCGGTGTCAGCGGATAGTATTCCCGCAGACCGAACAGATTGTAGCCCTTTCCGCCGAGATCCGGCTCGTACATCTGCCGCACCGGTACCGGCGTCCGGACGGACGCGCCGTGCACTTCCTCAAAAGGCGGCACGGAGGTATGCACGCCGGGGAGGTGACGGAAGCTCACCGCGTCCTCCCGCGTGCAGGTCCAGCTGCCGTCGGTGCCGAGCGGACGCCTGTCCCCGTCCGGCAGCGTCAGGCAGCCGTCCAGCCAGAAGGCAGGGCGCGAGCCGCGGAAGACCGAAATAAACGAGCCTTCCTGCGCGTACAGCACCTCTGCGACCAGCGTGTTTTCACCGGGGAGCAGGAAGGGGGACAGGTCGCTTTCCTCGTAGTAGCGGATATAGGAGGACCCTTGGCAGGGACCCTCGCAGACCGGATGCCCGTTCAGAAGCAGGCGGTAGCGGGTGTCGCCGCAGGAGCGGGCGGTCAGCGACGCACCGGGCGCGGCAGAGAAGGTGTGGGTGAAGTAGTACAGATGCGTGTCCGCCGGATGTTCATCGGCGCATATCCAGAAGCTCATGGCAATGTTTCCTTTCTGTGTGCGGAGTGTGGGAAGCTATGGGTCATTATACCCGAAATCCGCCGGAAAGTCAATATGAAATGTGCAGCTTGCTGGGGATATGGGCGTCTTTTCGCATCGTCGCACTGTCCGACCTGCCGGGGGAGACCGCCGGGGGAAGCGGTGCGCAGGGGTACTGTTCCCCTGCGGAAGAACCGGGAACGGCGTTGCAAACCGCCACGGCAAAAAAAGTAAGTGCCGTTTCCGATGCTTTTTTCAAAAATCTCTTGACAAATCGCTCTGCATCGTGTATAATATGCATGTTCCGGGCTTTGCAAGCGGTCGCCCGGGGCAGTACTGTGGAGAAGTACTCAAGAGGCCGAAGAGGCGCCCCTGCTAAGGGTGTAGGTCG
>CAVIJF010000079.1:0-2997 GCA_963643175.1 bacterium | reverse complement strand
ACACTGGAAAGTGAAATTTCGGGTGCAAAAGGTTTCCATGCAAGCACGCGCTTGTCATACAGGTCGGCTGCACCGCCAACGGTAAGCGCCACCCCCGCATTCTCAAGTACCAGTGTAGCGATGTTGTTCAAAAGATTATGCGTGCCGAACACACTCGGATCGTGAACGGAAACGCCGAAGGTTTCCTCCAGCCGGTCCGCCATGCGGAATGGGACAAAGAGGCGTTCGGATTTCAGATCTTCCTTGGAAACCGAATCCTTTTGAAACAGCGGATTCTCCGCCGAAACAAGTACGCCCCAACGGTCTTTGATGGGAAGGCGCAGAAAATCGTATTTGGAAAGGTCTACTGCCGGCTCAATGAGGAGTCCCGCATCAAGCAGACCTTTTTCAATGCGCTCCTTGACGCTGTCGGCAGTCGCAGAGTAAAAATCAAATTTCACATCGGGATATGTCTTTGTAAATTCCACCGCAAGTCGGGAAAGCCAACGGCTCGCCATGGTTTCGCCCATTCCGATGGAAATAATACCGTTATAAGAAACAATACCGTCTTTGAAATCGCGTTCGGTTTTTTCCGTCAGCGAAACAATCTCCTGCGCTCTGCCGCGCAGAAATCTGCCTTCTTCCGTCAGTGTCAGCGACCGTTTGCCGCGCACGAACAGCTTCGCGCCAAGCTCATCCTCCAGCTGCATGATCTGCTTTGACAGAGCAGGCTGGGAAACATGCAGAATCTCGGCGGCTTTCGTAATGTTTTCTTCCTGTGCCGCGACCAGAAAATATTTCAGCAATCTGTTTTCCATGATTCTCTCCGGTTATGATGATGTTTTGGTCATTACCGAATATAGTATATCATATAAATCGACGATTGTAAAGGCAATCCAAAAAAATCAGTAAAACCACTGCAAATAGCCACTCTGGGCAGACACAAATATTTAACATATAAAAATACGAAAAAAGGGCAGAAGGTGCGCAAAATCAGCACATTTTCTGCCCTTAAAAATGGGGACTACAGGGTTCAAATCCTGTCCGAAGCCGTTTTTTTGAAATGATATCTTTTTTTCTGCACTCTGTATCCGCAAACCTCATGATTGCGAAAAAGCGAGGAAACGCGAGAAAAACCCCCGAAATCGTGAGATTTCGGGGGTTCGAAGCCATGATATTTTTTTGGCTTCACAATATGGCTGCGGCACAAGGATTCGAACCTTGGGAATGACGGAGTCAGAGTCCGTTGCCTTACCGCTTGGCGATGCCGCATTGCTAATCAACAGCGTAATTATAGCAGATTTCCGGGCGCTTGTCAAGGGCTTTTGCGAAAAAAATGCCGGGGTGGTCAAAGTTGGTGCGATAGCCCAGCTATTCATCCGCTCTTCCTGACTGTTTGTGCAAACTGCCGATTGCCGACCGGCGCGGGATTCCGATCCGGAAGGGCAGGGAACCGCTTGCCGCACGCGGAGCTTGAAAAACATCTGTGAGGAGTCCGTGGTTTCGTTTTTGCAATGTCAAAAGCACCGATTTATCATTGTTTTTGCATTGAAAGTATGCTACAATGGCAACAGTCCCCAATCTTTTATCAGGAGGTATAGGAGAGAATGCAAAGACTGTTGCGTTACGTCCGGCTGTATCTGGGCGCGCTGCCGCACGACTCCGGCTACATCGGACTGCGGATTCCCTCCTGTGACGATCAGTTTGCCGCTGTCGGACAGAAGGGCATATGGCTTGCGTTTCAGAACCGGTCGGTCGGCATCATTGATACGTGGCCGCGCATCTCGATGATAACTGTACCCTTTTGCGGGATACGCCCGTAATTTCGGGGCTTCTAACTCCAAGAAATACATGAAATTCGAGGCAGGCATGCGATTCGCCGATCCGATTTCATTATTTTCACCATTGAATCGCAGAAATTGATGCGGGGACTGATTTTTAGAGGTTCCCATAAGATACTTACGGCGTAACGACCCGCACGCTGACCTCTCCGCTGTGCAGGACGCGGACGCCGTCCGGCGTTTCCAAAATCAGCCCGAACTTGTCGTCCACGCCCCGGGCAGTGCCCTCCAGAACCTCGTCGCCGCGCGTCGCACGCACGCGCTGACCGGTCAGAATCAGACGCCGGCGGTACTCCTCCCGCGTTTCGGAGGCGTTTACGGTGTCGGTGTCCAGCAGGGTCAGAAGTTCACGGGCGATGCGCCCGCAGAGCACGCCCGCATCCAGCGGCGACCGGCGTGGGGTGTCTGCGTCCAGCAGGCACCCCGCCGGCGCCCGCAGACCGGACGGAAAATCCGCAGTGGTCAGATTGATACCCCAACCTGCCGCGAGGTAGGTTTCCCCGGCACGCGGCGTGACTGCTTCGGTCAGGATTCCGCAGACCTTTCCTCCGTTCCGGTACAGGTCGTTGACCCACTTGATGCCCGTCTCCACTCCGGCGACCGCCCGGATGGCACGGCTTGCCGCGACTGCCGCCGCCGCCGTGGCCGTCACCGCCTCGTCCAGCGGCTTGTCCGTGCGCCAGAGCAGGGTCATATACAGCCCGGTGCCAGCAGGGGAGTAGAAACTCCGCCCCAACCGTCCGCGCCCTGCCGTCTGCTCGCAGGCGGCGATGAGGGTTGTGGGACAGCCTGCCGTCCGGGCGAGGCGCTTTGCTTCAGTGTTGGTAGAATCGATTTTCTCAAACAGCTTTACCTGTATGTCTGCGTACTCCGCAAGTCCCCGGCGAATGCCGGATACATGCGGCGGAATCAGCATTTGATCCATTCTGTGCGGCTCCTTTTCTGCGGCACCTCCGTGCCTGCTTTCCGTCCGGCGTGATATGCTCCGCCGGCGGATTTTTCTGCTCTGTTGCATCTACCATCTATCATAGCACCTAATTCCGCCGTATTCCTGAACAGACTGTAAAATCTGTGTGTTCTTGCTTTACCCCGCCGGGCAAGTTCCGTTAGGGAGCCGGAACCCGCCCGGAAGTTCGCACCGCTCCCGGTGCAGTCGCGGGGTTGCAAGGGGCGAAGC
>CAVIJF010000078.1:0-3016 GCA_963643175.1 bacterium | reverse complement strand
CATCCCCCCGACCCGCGCTCGAAGAGCGCTCTTCCCACGCTGGGGAAGGGGGAGATTTTAAGTTGATTTTGCCGGGGGCTTCGCCCCCCGCACCCCTATGTCCGAATCCGTGCGGCATCGGCTTTCCGGGAGGTTTCCGATACCCAGAGGAGGCTTGTCTCGGCGGTATCAGAGTGTCGGGCGGTTTGCGGTACCCTCCGGAACGCCGGAGACGGCGCCCCTTATTCCACCAAAAGTTTTCAGTTTCCTTCCGGGAAGGGGGCTCCATTCCCGATATTTCCAAAGGTAACAGAAATCGCAGGTTTAGCCAGCATATCTTCCGGCACAGACGCGGGATTGCAAGGGGCGAAGCCCCTTGCAAAAGATAACAAAAATCTCCCCCTTCCCCGTCGGGGAAGGGGGTCGGGGGGATGGGGAAAAATGTACGGACGCAGGAAGCACCCGGTAGCGCAACGGCAAAAATCCTTTTGTCAACGCGGATTTTGCTTACTACATCAACGCAGATTTTGCTTACTGCAACGTCTCGTAATAGTAGACAGGCAGGGCACTCCAGCCGTGGCAGAGCGACCCGGCATCGCCGAAGTCGTCCGCACCGTGAATGGTCTCCCAGAAGGAGGTGGCTCCCTCACGGAGCATATAGAGATAGTCGCGGTCGATTTCCGCCAGAATGAGCGGAGCGTATCTGTCCCGGTCAAGCGCCAGCAGCGCATCAAACCGGAATGCGTTCATGCTCAGCGTGTTGGGATAGACGCAAAGCCCCGTGTCGGCGGGTCCGTTCGCCGTCATGACGCGCAGCATGACAGAGGTGTCCAGACCCTCGGCGGCGCCGCACAGAAGGCAGAGCGACTGCGTAAGCACCGCGTATTCGCCCCGGTGGATACAGTCAAAGCTCTCGAACAGGCGCGTCTCCGGATTGAAAAACACCTGCGCGATGGCGGTATTCAGAGACCGGCTGACGGCGCGGTAGGACGCCGCCTGTTCCTGCCTGCCCAGCGCCTCGCAGATGTTCGCAAGCGCCTGCAATGCCAGAGACAGAAAGGCGTTCAAGGGCGCCTCCAGCCGCCGGTTTGCCTCCGCAAAGGCGCCGGACAGGGTGGGCGTCCACTCGTAGAAATTCCAGTAATCACGCCGTCCCTCAAACTCGCCGTAGAAGTTTTCAATCACGCCGCTGTCCTGCCGCCTGTCCAGAAACACCTGCATCAGACGCTCCAGCATGGGCAGGTGCTCCGCCGCCAGCGAAGTGTCGCCGCTGTGCCGGATGTATTCGTCCATCTGGATAAAGAACATACAGGAGAAGGACGGGATGGGGAAGTCCAGCCCGGCGGGATAGCACAGCATCAGCAGTCCGTCCCGGCGGACACCGTGCGTGATCAGCTCCAGCGCCGCCCGCGCCGCCTGCGTCTCCCCGAAGGCGTAGTAGCCGCAGAGCATCTGGTTGCGGGAATCCATGGTGTAAAGCGCCTGCTCGCGCCACGGGCAGTCCTCATAGTGCTCGTGCAGGCACTGGAGCAGCGTGTTCTGGCAGACCCTGTACACCGTCTCGCGCAGCAGATTGCCGCAGCGGTACTCCTTGGCGTGCAGCGGGTACAACGTCGGGCGCAGTCCGGCATAGTGCACCGTCGCCTCGGCGGTGTGCAGGAAGAACTGCAGGTAGCGGCAGCCGAAGCGGCGGAAGGTGTGCAGGTAGGTATTGCGTCCCGCCTTCAGCTGAACATCGCACCAGAAGCCCCGGACGGCGGTGCGCAGTCTGCCGTCCTTGAGGTGCTCGCCGAAGCCGATGTCCAGCCGGCAGGCGGCGGGCACTTCAATGTCAAAATCAAGGAAGCCGGCAGACTCCGCGCCGAGATCGACTGTGAAGTAAATGCCGTGGAAAAAGTCGCTGTCGCCGGTCATTTTCAGCACGGCGGGCGCGGAAAAGTCCAGCGCGCCCATATCGCAGGGGTTGCGGTAGGTCAGGGCGGCGGACTGCATCCGCGTGCCGGGGTTGCCGTCCCAGGTCATGTAGCGGAACTGTCCGGCAAGTATGGCGCGGGACGGCAGGCGCGGTTCCAGCGTCAGCTTGCGGTTGGGGCGGGGGTGAAACTCCGTGGAAATTCCCTCCGCCGCGCGAGACAGTGCAAAGCCCTCCTGCCCCGCCGTGCGGAAGCCGTCGTCGCCGCCCATGTCGTAGTGGTAGGTTGGACCCAGCTGCCCGGAAATCATATCGCGTCTGCCGGAGATATAGTCGCGGGACAGGCGGGACAGCGTGCCGGTGCCGGAGGCGGCAAGGATATTGCCGTCCGCGTCTGCAAGCTCAAAGATAAGTCCCGCCTCGCCGGGGGCGTATGTCTGGGTGCCGATTCCGTAGTGCCAGACCGTGATGACCATCCGGTTTTCTCCGGGGGTTATCCGTTCGGTCACGTCCACCTCGTCGTAGACCTTGTAGTCGGGGTAGTCGGCGTACTGCCCGAAAGCTGCCATCTGTCCGTTTATCCACACGGTATAGTTGGAATCGGCGGCGATGCGCAGGCGGCAGGCGGTGTTTTTCCCTGCCGTGAAGGTTGTCAGGAAGTCGCAGAATTCATCCTGTCCGGCAGGCTCGTTGCGCCATATCCAGACGGCTTTTTCAAATGCTTGCGGCATGATATATACCTCGCTTGGTGATTTTTGTTGGATTTGCTGCTTCATGATACCGCATCTTCGGGAAAATGTCAAGTGGAAATGTAAAAAAACCCGGGGCGGCGGGGGGCTTTTTCCCCGGTGCCAATTTACCGGACGGTTTGCCGGTTGCCGGGCGGTTGGCGGCACCCGGCGGGGGAATTGCCCCGGCGTTTCCGGCTAACCCGGCGGTTCGCGGCACCGCAACGGCAAAAAACTCCGCCTCACCCCACTCTTTTTTCAAAAAGCCCTTGACAAACCGCCTGCCGTGTGCTATAATAATCGAGCATTGCGTAGCGGCGAGTGCGGAGCGCGGTGCCGTATGGGGGTATAGCTCAGTTGGGAGAGCGCTTGAATGGCATTCAAGAGGTCAGGGGTT
>CAVIJF010000077.1:0-3016 GCA_963643175.1 bacterium | reverse complement strand
GTACGCCGCGCCGTGCGGGTTCGGGCGCGGGGTTGCCGGGCACGCTCCCCGAAGCCGTGCCGCTCCCGGCGCAGTCGCGGGGTTGCAAGGGGCGAAGCCCCTTGCATAAGAAAGCTAAAAGCTCCCCCTTCCCCAGCGGGGGAGGGGGTCGGGGATGGGGGCAAAAGGCTTATGAGAGGTCGGAGTAGCCCGTAGACGGCAGGGCACGGGCGCTCCTTCCGGCACCGCAAACCGCAGGGTCAGCCGGTAACGGCAGGGGACAGGTACCCCGAAAAAAGCCGCAAGCCGCCCGGTGAACCGGGGCGCACGAGTGCAGGCATAGGGGCGCACAGGCAACCGTCCCGGTAAAAACCACCCCTTCCACTGTAAAATTTTATATTTCCTCTTGCAAAGTGCCGCCGATTCCTGTATAATAAAACCAAACCAATGTCAGGAGGTATAACGACATGAAAAAAGCAGGAAGTACAGCCATTCTGTGCCTGCTCGTGTGCAGCCTCGCCGCCGGACTTCTCTCCTGTGAGGGCAGGGAAACACAGACCGGTCAGACGCAGGGCACTACCCAGACCGAATCGGACAGCCGCGATACCCGGACAGATACCGATACCGAAACGGATACCGGTGCGCCGATTGAGACGGAAGACATGGACAGCTTCTGGACACCGATCGTGTAAGGAGGACATCTACATGAAAGCTATGAAAAACGTATGCAGACCCGTCGTCGCCCTGCTGTGCGTCCTGCTTGCCGTGCTGATGCTGGTGCCGGCACTGCCGGGCACGGTGTACGCCGCAGACAGCGGGCTGGATGTGAGCTACATGAAGAACATTTACACCGAGTCCTTCGACGGCAAGACACTGGCAGACCTGCAGACGGGCAACCCCGCCCCCCGAGCGGACGGTCTGTCCCCGCTGGACAGCGTGTATGAGCCGGGCATTACGCCGGACGGCGCCGCCACGCTGAAGTCGTTCTCTGTCGTTTCCAAGGCGCAGATTCTGCTGGGCAAGCACGCATCCGAAACGCGCACCAGCAATCTTCTGAATGTGACGGGTGCGCAGGACAGGGACGTGCAGGGGCTGATTACGCTGTTCCCTGCCGGGAGCCTTGCTGATACGGACGAGTTCACCGTGTCGTACATCGCACGCGTCCACAAACCCGCCGGCGGACTGCTGGGTCTTGCCCTGTTTTATGACGGCGGCACCGAGCAGGACGGCGTGACATACTTCGCGGGCTACGACAACTACGCTTTCGCCGGGTATACCGGAGCCATGCTCAATTCCGGCGCCGCCTACACGGTGTACGGCGGACAGCAGACCGATTACGCCTGCGCCGAGCCCGTGACAAAGCACGCTGTCAATGCGAACGGCTACGCCAACAATTCGCTGTATACCGCCGTGCGTTGCACCCGGGGCGAATTTGAGCAGGGCGGAAAAACCTACACGGCTAAAATCGAAAGCTTCATCGACGACCAGCTGATTTCCACCTCCTACGCCATGTGGAAGGACGCGCCGGTTATGCTGCTGTACCGGTCGGACAAATCCACCACATGGGCGGTTCAGGTGACGGATATCCGCATCAGCAAGCGTGTCACGGAGCGTATGTCCCCCGATGCCGCCGCCGCACTGACCCAGCCCCTGACCGTGGAGGGCACTTCGGCACGGTACAGCGGCACGCCCGGCATCCGGATCTATACGCATCTGGAGGAAAACGAACTGACCCGCGCCGCCTCGGCGGTATCCTGCGGCGTTCTGCTGCTGCCGGAGGGCAGCTACACCGCGCCGTTTGACGCCGCAACGCCCGGCGTGACCGACGTTCCCGCCGAACGCATATCCGGGGACGCCACCGGCAGCTCCTACCGCGCCCAGCTGTTCGGGGAGGCGGCGACGCAGGCGTATATGTGCCGCGCCTACGTCCGCTACACCGTGGACGGGCAGGATTACACCTACCTGACGAAGCCGGAGCGCGTCAGCCGGGCACGCACGGCGGCTTTGGCTGTCCGGAAGTGCGCGAACTCCGACGACACCGCTATGCTGGAGGCGTGCGCCGCGCTTGGTGGGGGCGCGTTGGATATCCGCGCGATGTCCTTCAATGTGCTGGTTTCCGGCACCAAGACCGAGATGGATACCGAGCTGTACGGGACGCTGACCTATCAGGAGCGGATGGAAGCCAGTCTGGAAATGCTGCTTGACCTGCTCCCGGATGTCTGCGGACTGTCCGAGTGCCGTCTGGTGCAGTACAGGTACCTGTCGGTCAAGCCGAGATTCTCCAACGTATTCGGCATTGTCGGTTCGGACGAGGTGCCCGAGACCGGCGAGGAGGGTATCTATGTCGTGTACCGGAAGGACAGGCTGGAGCTGGTGCGCACGGAGGTTCGCTGGCTCTCCCCGACGCCCGATGTGCAGGGTTCGCTGTTCCCGGAGGCAGTGGATGCCATGGCGCAGCACCCCGGCGAGTCGCGCTTCTACTCGCGCAAGGCGGTATATGTCCTTCTGCGTGACAAGGAAACCGGCACGGAGTTTGTGTTCTGTTCCACGCATCTGGCGTACAGCGCCTGCGACAAGAATGCCGCTCTGATTATCCGTGAGAAGCAGGCTGCGGTGCTGATGCAGCAGCTGCAGGAGCTGTTCCCCGGCGTTCCCTACGTGATTGTCGGCGACATGAACTGTGCGCCCAACGCATCGCCGTATGCGGTACTCATGCAGGGCAGTGAGGACACGCGGTACGCCTCCGCCGACACGGAGCCTGCCGAGAGCGCTACCTTCCACAAGTATGCCAAGGTGCCCGGTTACAGCGTACTGGATCACATCATTGTCCGTGCGGACAGTGCCTACTTTGCCAAGTACCGGATTGTGACCACCGAGTACCCGACCCGTCGGAAGCAGTACATTCTGCCTTCCGACCACTATGCGTTATATGCGGATATGACATTGCTGCCCTGAGTGATTTCCCTGCCGTTCCGGCACCTGCGGGGGTGCTTGCTCCCGGCGTTTCCGGCATCCCCTTGCGGTATACAGTCCGGAA
>CAVIJF010000076.1:0-3317 GCA_963643175.1 bacterium | reverse complement strand
TGCCGAACACGGCAAAGCCGTTTGTCAGCTTGTCGATGAACTCCGCGCCGGGAGCGAGGCGGAACACAGCGGCGATCTTATCCGCAAAGTAGAAGGCGAAGACATACGGAAGGTTCAGAAGAATGAGCTTCTTCACATCGGGTTTGTTCACAGCTCCACACCCCGATCCTTGGTCTTGACCTTGACTTTCTCCTTGTGCTGCGCCTTGCTCTGAGCTTTCTCCTGATCCAGCTTGTGCCGGATGGACGGCTGTTCCTTCTGCTTGACCGTTTTGGAGGAAAACTCCTTGAAGGCGGCGGTCATGACATCAACGTCCCGTCCCTTGAAGAAGACAAGATAGCTGGGCGGCTCAACGGAAACGTCCTTCTTGAGTGCAAAGTCCAGACCGTATTTGCTGGCAGTCCGCTCAAAGGACTTGATGTTGCCGTCCGTCACTTCGATGTTGGAGATGGCGGCGTTCTGGCTCATCAGATGCTTGATGGACTGTTTGCCGCGATAGGTTTTGGGCTGCTGCATCTGCTTCTGCGCCTTCTCGATCTCCTGAACGAACTTGTCCAGAGCCTTTTTCAGCACCTCGGCAGAGATTTTGCCGCCCTTGATCATGATTGCAACAACTTTGGTGTTGACTTCATCCTGCATTGCGGCGTTTACCTCCTTTCGTTGGAATGATTATGGGGACTGCTGCCGACGCTAAGGCGGCACAATCCGGCGATAGATGATTTTCATTTACACTGTCCTCCTTTCCGAGCAATGCTCACGATGGTATTCATTAAAGAGTGTCTTCACAAAGGCTATAATCGTAGGTCTTCGGCTTCTTTGACCCTGCTGATCTGTCCTGCCCGTAGAAATCATGGTTGACGAGGGCGGAGTAGTAATTGTCTATCGTCAGAGAGGCGTTATACAGAGCGGTTAAAAGGTATGCCCGGATATTGCGGATGTCTGACGGGTTCTTGTTCATTGCTTCCAGAACATACTCAATGTGGCTGCTATTCAGCTTGAGAAAGCGGGACTTGACCACTTGCTGCGGCATATCCTCACCGTTGATACGGATGGTCGGAGCGGTAGAGCAGACAGCATCCAGCATGATGTCCATGATCTCCCGGAAGCGGTCTTTATCGAACTTCGGATCCTGACAGAGAATGTCGTAGTCAAGATTCTCCTTGATAATCTCTTCATACTCGCTTCGCTCATCCATCCTGTCCATCCCATCAAGATTGATGGATTGATAGTTCTTTGAGAGAGTATTTCTTTCTTGGGTAATTACTTGATCAGTATTTATTTGTGCGGACTTATCCCCGTGTGGATTATCCACATCTGGCTTCTCCACACATGGATTTTCCGTGTGTGGCATTTCCCGTTCTGGCGTGGACTCCTGCGGCTCTTCGTATATCTCAAAGATTGTGCTGCTCATCCTGCCTTTACCGTCTCTCTGCCGGTGCCTGACGAGGTAGCCGTGCTTCTCAAGCTCACGGAGCGCGGAGAGAATGGCATCCGGACCTTCCTTGCAGATTGCAGAAAGCCCCTTGGTTGAGAACTTCCAGCCATCATTGAACGAGAGCATCTTTGAGAGAAGACCGACTGCCTTGAGTGACAGGCTCTTGTCTCGAAGGTGGAAGTTCGCCATGACGGTATAGCCACGATTCTTGTTTACGCGATAGACTGCCACGAAAATCACCTTGCCATCTTGGGAAGCAGCTCTTCGCCGCACTTTCTCTGGAACTTCATTCGGATGACCTCCTTGCCCTTCGGCGTGAAGTAGGTCTGAGAACCGGTGTAGCAGTACGTCACGAAATCGCGGACGATGAACAGTCCGGCATTGCTGTCCTTGTTGTAGGGAAGAAGCTGACCGGAGGGAGATCGGAAGAGGTACTTTTCTCTGAGAAGGAACTGGACGAACTTGCGCTCCGGGATTTTCAGTTCCTTCGCCGTCGTTCGGATATTGGTGCAGTCATCCGGATTGATGAAGGCGTCGTAGTAATCGGCTTTGGGCTTTGCCGTGTTCAGCTCACACTCAAGAGCCTTCACGCGATTCTTCTCTCGAATCAACGCCTGAGCGAACTCCACAATGACCGCCGGTTCCTTCTGAATGCGTTCCAGAAGGGAATCCGTCATATAGCCACCGGTTTTGCGGATGGTGGGAATGACCTCATCAAATACCCAAAGTTCAAACTTTTCAGCCGCAGGAAGTTTGCTGCGAATAATGAGCCGATAAACGTCTCCTTCCGGGATGAAGTTGATACTCTGAACTTTCCCGCTGATAGGGGTAGAACGTTTCGTTATAGCCCTGCAATGGTCGTTGACCGCCTTGTTCGGGTTGGTGTAACCGAGTGCCTTTGCAACATCTGCCGCACAGAACAGAACTTTTTCTCCTTCGAGGATCGTTCTTACCTCACCAAACTGTTCATTCTTAAAGACTTCGATTTTGTTATCCATGACTGACTTCCTTTCCGGCAGCAGATGTGCCACTTTGATTTTTGAGGGTAGAAACGGGATTGCAGCAGTAGGGACACTCTGCAAACACGCAGGACTGATATTTCCAGAAGGGACGGTGAAAGCGGCAGCTTCGGCACTCAGGGAGAATGCCATCCGCGCCGCTGTCAAAATGTTCAAAGCCGGGTGTGGTCTGCATCAGCAATTCCAGTGCTTGCAGATCACCGGCTGTCATGCGTTTCATGCTTAAAAACTCCTTTCTTTCGCCGCATCGCCAGCAGATATTCCGGCTTTTGGGCAACAAAAAAAGAGGGTTTGCTTCTTACTCCAAATTGGAGAAGAAACAAACCCTCTTCGTTTACGATGTAGTTCAGATGATTTCTCGGATGGTATGAATGACACCGAGCAGCAGCCCGATGAAGAAGGCAAGTCCTCCGATGAGACCGCCTATGATTAAGTTCAATGCGAAGATGCCGACTGAGCCGGAGATACCGTAGCCGCTGGGAACGAGCCAGAGGCACATCCTCCGGATGCCGAATGGTAATCCAACGCAGATCCACATAAGGAAGTAGTCACATATGCCGTCAGGCATATAGATCGGCTTGAGAAATGACGCGAGGCAGAATGCAAGCGCGATTGGAAGCACAACCTCCTTCAAGAAGACTTTGATAGCACCCACTATATCCTCCTTCTGCCGGAAGTATGCCGCAGCACCCTCCGGTTTGCTTGATTATTGTGAAAGTCCTTTGTTTTCGGTCAAAAAAAGAAGGGACTAAGCCAGAATGCCTTGGTTTTCAAGGTCTTTCTGATTTAGTCCTATTATCGCACAATAATCTTTCGTAATCACCGCTTCCACATGACCGGCTTCAATTTCCGCCAGCATCTTC
>CAVIJF010000075.1:0-3699 GCA_963643175.1 bacterium | reverse complement strand
TTGTCTGGAACACTATCTGAGAGGTCTTTGATTTATGAACAGTCTGAATCTTTTCACCCGGTTCTATGGACAAGCGATTGAGCCTGTGGTATAATTTAATCGGTCAAAAAAAGAAGAATACGGATTAAGCCGCTTGCCCGGATGGTCATGTGGCGTTTTCGTGTTCCTCTTCATAAGAGTTGAAGCAAGCCTTCGTCTTTCTGATTTGATGTACCACACCAAACAGAAAAACGGAGGTTATTTTTATGCCAGATAAGGTTTACCGCACGGCGATCTACTGCCGTCTGTCCCGTGAGGATGGAGACAAAGTAGAAAGCAACTCCATCGCCAGCCAGAGAGCCATCTGCGAGGACTACATTGCAAGGCATGAGGATTTGGAGCTTGTCTGTGAGCCGTTTGTTGATGACGGTTACAGCGGTGTTTCCTTCAATCGCCCACAGTTCAAAAAGCTGGAAGAAGCAATCCGAAAAGGTGCGCTTGACTGCATCGTAGTCAAGGATCTCAGCCGCTTCTCAAGAAACTACATCGACGGCGGACGCTACATTGAGAAGATATTCCCGCAGCTCGGCATTCGCTTCATCGCAATCAATGATGCGTATGACAGTCTGACCGGTGATCCGCAGTCCGACTCCTTTGTTATCCCGTTCAAAAACCTGATTAACGATTCTTACTGCAAGGACATCTCCATGAAAATCCGAAGCAGTCTGGAAGTCAAGCAGAAGAGCGGTGAGTTCGTCGGTTCGTTCGCGCCTTACGGCTACATGAAATCGCCGGAGAACAAAAACCAGCTCATCGTGGATGAAGCGGTCAGCGAATATGTGCAGATGATCTTTTCCATGTACAAGGACGGCTTCTCCATCGGACGTATTGCAAAGCGTCTGAACCAGATGGGCGTCCTGTCCCCGATGGAATACAAGCATTCCGCCGGTGTGAAGTTCGATACCGTCTTCAAAACCGGCGATACCGCAAAATGGACATACAAAGCCGTCCAGCGTATTCTCACCAATGAGGTCTACATCGGCGTTCTGGCTCAGGGCAAGCGCGGCACTCCCAACTACAAAGTCCGCGTTGTGAAGAGCAAGGATGAATCCGAGTGGGTCAAGGTTGAAAACGCGCATGAAGCTCTTGTGTCTTACGAAGACTTCATGGCAGTCAAGGTCATGATGCAGCGAGATATGCGCTGTTCACCCGATCAGGACGAAGCACACCTGTTTTCCGGCTTCCTATTCTGCGGAGACTGTCAGCAGCCAATGATCCGCAAGACCGTCCCGTCGAAGACGAAAAAGTATATCTACTACGTCTGCTCCACCAATAAGCACAGCCGGACGTGCAGCCCGCACAGCATCGCCGCAAAAGAGGTTGAGGAAAAGGTCTTCCGTGCTATTCACGATCAGATCGAGCTTGTCATCAATCTGGAACACGCGCTTGCGATGATAGAACGGCTTCCGTCTCAGAGCCGTAAGGCTTTCAATTACGAAGCTCAGATCGCCAAAATCGAGGAAGAGATTGAACGGTACCAAAAGCTCAAGCTGGGGCTTTACGAGAACTTCATCGGCGGCGTCATTGATAAGTCGGAATACTTTGAGTTCCGCAACAGCTACACCAAAATCATTGAGGACAAGCAGGAGGCACTTCTGCGGGTCAAAAAAGAAATGAAGCAGACTGTGACAACCGGTATAACTGAACGGAACTGGGTTACGCTTTTCAAGCAGTATGAAAACGTCGAAGAGCTGAACCGCCGTGTGCTGATGTCGCTGGTTGACCGCATTCTGATTCATGAAAACCACGCAATCGAGATCGTCTTCAAATACAGGGACGAATACCAGCAGACGCTTGAATACGTTCTCGGTTATGCCGACGAACTGGATATTGCCGTATAAAGGAGGGATGAGCAAATGGCAAGAAAAAGCAGAAAACAAATCGCAGTTGAAGAGCCGGTTACCGAGTCTGTTTCTTCCGAGGTCTTCTCAACAGCCATCTATGCCCGTCTTTCCGTTGAAAACAGCGGCAAGTCTGAAAAGGTGGATGTCATCGCAAATCAGATTGAGATTTGCAAGTCCTACATTGCAGAGCGTCCCTACCTGAATCTGATAGATACCTATGTGGACAACGGACGAACGGGTACGGTTTTTGACAGACCGGAGTTCAACCGTCTGATGAACGACATCCGCACCGGCAGGATCAAGTGCCTTGTAGTTCGTGATCTCAGCCGGTTCGGGCGTGACTACATCGAGGCAGGAACCTATCTGGAACGGGTCTTTCCGCAGATCGGGCTTCGGTTTATCGCCATCAAAGAGAACTACGATAACTTTGATACGGACGGCTCCGGCGAAAGCCTCATTATCCCTCTGCAAAACATGATCAACACCCTTTACTCGAAGGACATCTCCCGCAAGGTTTCCACTGCGCTCAAGGCACAGATGGAAAGCGGAGAGTTCAAGAAACGCAACCTCCCGTATGGTTATCGCTGGGATGAGGAACACAGCAATATGGTTTTCGATGAGGAAACCGCACCGATTGTCCGGAAGATTTTTCAATGGAAGCTCGAAGGGCTGTCTCTTCCGGCGATTGCAGACCGGCTTGACGCAATGAACGCTCCCAATCCGGAGTTTCAGAAATATCAGGTTGGTGTCCGTACAGGTAATGCCACGGCGAAGAAGATTTGGAACAAATCTTCGCTCACGTCCATTCTGGATAATCCCCACTACGTCGGAGATACCGTTCTCGGTCGGACGCTGAACGCCATTTACAAGGGTGTCAAGAATCAGCACATCGACCGCGAGGAATGGATCGTCTTTCCCAACACGCACGAGGCGATTATCTCCCGAGAGGATTTTCAGAAGGTTCGTGAGATGCGGGACGCCGCTGCAAGGACGAGAGTTGAAAAGATGGAGCGCACGGAAGAAATCCGTGCTACGTTGGTCAATCTCTTTGAAGACAAAATCGTCTGTGCAGACTGCGGCAGGAAGCTCTATTTCCATCGCAAGCGCGTTGACAAGCGTAAGGATGGCGCATGGTACGCCTTCTATGAGTGCAGCTCATCCGTCAAGCGCGGCAATCTCTGTACGCCACACTATACGCGGCAGGACACACTCGAAGCGGATGTGCTTGCAGCAATCCAGCTTCAAGTTAAGGCGGCTCTCGATTATGACAAACTGCTTGCAAAACTGAGAAACAGTGAAGGTGAACGCAGCATCCGCGATCAGCAGAATGCGCTTATTACAAGCCTGAACCTGAAACTCAGCGGCGTTTCAAAGAAACGTACAAGGCTCTACGAGGACTTTACGGAAGGCGTTTTGGACGAAGAGGAATACGCCTTTGCCAAGAAAGCCTATGACGAGCAGTATGCCGATCTTTCACGGCGGCTCGATGAAGCAGTTCAGCGCAAGTTGAAGTTTGCCGAAGCAATGTCCGAGGACAACAAGTGGATCACGCTGATGAAATCCGTCAGTGGTGCAGCAAAGCTCTCTCAGGAGTTGGTTGACGAATCCGTAGAGCTTGTGAAAGTCCATGATGACGGCTCAATCGAGCTGGTCATGAAATATGGCGATATTTACGCTCTGACCGTTCAGAGCATCAAGGAAGTACAGGAGGCGATGTAAATGAGCAAGGAATACAACATCGGCATCTACATCCGCCTCTCAATGGCTGATGAAGATACCGGCTACGGCAGCAAGGCGGAAAGTGACAGCATCGGCA
>CAVIJF010000074.1:0-3600 GCA_963643175.1 bacterium | reverse complement strand
AGCGGGGACTTGCCCCGGCGGTTCCGGCACCGGGAACCATAGGGTCAGCTGGGAGCGCGGGGGACATCCCCGCAAGGAACCGGGACAATCCCCCGCAAAAAAGCAGATGCCTCCCGGCACCTGCTTTTTTGCGCATCGCTCATTTCTCATTGCTCATTTATGATATTTCGTCCCCAGATCAATCTGAAAGCACCGGTACACCGCTTCATACAGAATCACACGCATGAGCTGATGCGGAAAGGTCAGGTCGGACACGGAAAGCCGCAGACGCGCGGCAGCCTTGACGGACGGGTCAAGCCCAAACGACGACCCGATAATAAAGCAGAGACTCCCCGCACTCCGGCAGGCATCCTGCAGACGGGCAGTCAGCGCCGGAGAGGACAGCCGCTCCCCCTCCACGCACAGCGCCACCGGATAGGACCGGGACGGTATCGCCGCCCGGATGTCCGCACCTTCCCGCGCCAGCGCCGCCCGTATCTCCGCATCGGAGGGACGGTCGGGCAGGCGGGCTTCCTTCAGTTCGACTTCCTCCACGCGGCACAGCCCCGAAAGACGCTTGCGGTACTCCGCCACAGCCTCCCGCAGGTACGGCTCCTTGAGGCTGCCTACCGTCACGAACCGGACAACAGGCGGCATCACAGCAGGGCACCCCCCATCGCCGAGGCGACGCTGCGCTCTGCCCCGCCCGCCACGGCGGGCATCCGGACGCCGGCACGGGCAACCGGTTCCCCGACCGCCCCGACCAGCATGGTAATCTCGCGCGGATCCGCCACCGCCACGGTCGCGCCGGTGCCGGCAAGCGCCGATGCAGTCTCGTCGTAGGCAATGGCAGGGTAATTGTTCGTCTCGCTCAGATGTGCCAGCAGGAAATGCCGCGTGCCGTGCTCCGCCAGCCGCACTGCCAGTTCCGCGGCGTCCCGGTTGGACAGGTGCCCCCGCCTTGACCGGATGCGCAGCTTCAGTTCGTAAGGATACGATCCGCTCAGCAGCAGGTTCTCGTCATGGTTGGATTCCAGCACCACCGCCTCACACCCGGTCAGCATCTGCTCCATCCGGTCGGTCACACAGCCCGTGTCGGTCATGTAGCCCACCGACACGCCGCCGAACTCGAAGCGGTACCCCACCGACGCCCGGCTGTCATGCATGGTCGGGAACGCCCGCACCGTCACGTCGCCCACCGTCGCGGTGAAGTCCGGCTGCCGGTACAGTACCAGACAGCTGCACAGCGCCTCCTCCTGACTGTCCCGGTAGCGCATGGCGCACTCCAGCAGCATATGCACCGGAACAGGATGCTTCCGGGTCAGCACCTCCAGCGCGGCAACATGGTCGCGGTGCTCGTGCGTAATGAAAACGGCGTCCAGCTCGTCCGGCGACACCCCCAGCTGCCGGAGCGACGCCGTGAGCGTGCGGGTACAGCGCCCCGCGTCAATGAGAATGCGCGCGGACGGCGTTTCCAGATAGGCGGCGTTGCCCTCCGAGCCGGAATAGAGCGTACAGAAACGGTAGGGAACGGGATTCAGTGTCTGCTGCATAGTGCGGTATCCTTACTTAAAACTTAAACCAGTTTTCGATATTGTCAAGCCAGAGAAACAGGTACATTGCCTCTGCCAGAAACACGAACACGAACGGAATCAGCAGGAGCAGCAGCCAGCGGGAACGCTCGGCGCGGCGGCGGTTGCCGTCCACGAATTCCTGTTTCTTTTCCACCGGCCAGTCGTCCGGGAGCATATCCACCGTCACGTCGCGGTTGATGAACGCCCGGTTGTAAATCAGGTAGCCGACCAGCAGACCGCCGAACGACACCATGTAGAGAATCATCACGGCAATGCCCAGCGCACGCGGCAGGGTGCCATCGTCCGCCAGCCGCTGGACGCTGAAGTACAGGACTGTCAACACCAGCGTCAGCACCAGCACGAGCACCCGCTCCCGGACAGCCTCCGGGCGCGGCGGCTTTTTGGGGGATGGGGCGCGCATCCGGCGGTGTCCGTCATCCGGTTTTCCGAATCTCATGGAAAATCCTCCTTACAGCAGCCGTGCCGCGCCGACCGGGCGCACCTGCAGATCCATCGTGGTGCCCCGCCCGAATGCCGCATCCATGGCGGTACGGAAGGCGGGCACCTCCGCCGCAGGTACCCACGCCTGCACGGTTCCGGCAAAGCCGCCGCCGTGCACGCGGAAGGCGGCAAGGCGGGCGCCGAACAGCGTATCGCACAGGCAGAGCGCCAGCGACAGCCCCTGCTCCGTTACGTTGCGGGTCGTGTACACATTCTGCAGATAGCAGAAGGAGGAGCGTCCGGAGGCATTCACATCGGCAAAGAACCGGGCAAGGGCGGCGTCCCGCGCCTGCTCGTCGCCCGCCTCCGCCGCCGCGCAGGCATCCAGCAGCGCCGCACGCTGCCGCGCCACGCGGTCGTTTTCCGCAAAGAAGTGCAGGGCGCGCAGGACGGCACGGTCGCCCAGCCGCTCCCGCAGGGTGGGCACGGCGTTGATAACGTCCGCCTCGTCCACCTCGCGCAGCACCTCCTTGCCGAAGACGGCGGCGACCGCCTTCATCTCGGCGGGCACCGATGCGTAATCGTCTGTCAGGTCGGCGTGGTTGCCGCCGGTGCTGACGATGCACAGGTGATAGCCCGCCGCGGTCATGTCCATCGGGACGGGCGTGATGCGCGGCGCGGCAGGATTCTCAAAATCAATGGCGACAATGCCGCCGACGGCGCACGCCACCTGATCCATCAGCCCGCAGGGCTTCCCGAAATACACGTTCTCCGCGTACTGCGCGATTTTGGCGATTTCCACGTTATCCACGCGCCCGCCGTTGTACAGGTGAGAGAGGACGGTTCCCACCATGTCCTCAAACGCCGCCGAGGAGGACAGTCCGGAGCCGGGCAGGACGTCCGACGTCATGCAGGCGTCAAAGCCCCCCACGGTGTACCCGGCGCGTGCAAATCCCGCCGCCACCCCGGCGATGAGGGAGGCGGAGGTGCCGAAGCTCTCCCGGTCGGGTTCCGGGAGCGGCGACAGCGCCACCGTGTCGGTGCCGAAGCCCACGCTGTGCACGCAGGCAACGCCGTCCGTCCGGGGTGCCGCGACGCACAGCATATCCAGACTGACCGAACAGGCAATCACGCAGCCGCGGTTATGGTCGGTATGGTTGCCGGACAGTTCGCTCCGTCCGGCAACGGTCAGCAGCGCCGCCGGGCGCCCGGCACCGAAGCGTTCCGCGAAGGATGCCAGCAGGTCTGCGCAGCGTGTCCGCCGTCCTGCGAGGTCGCGTTCGCCGCCCAGCGCTTCCAGCAGGGAATCCAGCTCTCCCGTCTGCACTGCGTGCAGCATTTCTCCTGCGGGCAGAAGCGGCGCACCCGCACGGGTCTTTATGGCAATCGTCTGATTCATATCCGTGTTTCCTCTCCCAGTTCTATGCTATCAGCTATCAGCCGTCTGTTGGCTGTATATCGGTATTTTACCACATTTCTGTGACGATTGCAAGGGGATTTTTCTGAGAAAACACTGATTATTGGGGATGGTTGTGTCCGGCGTTGCCGGCTGACCCGGCAATGTATACCGCAGGGGGCGCCGGAACCGCCGGGGCAAGTCCCCGCC
>CAVIJF010000073.1:0-4117 GCA_963643175.1 bacterium | reverse complement strand
GCTCCACGGTGATGTCCTTCAGCTCGTAGCCCGTGGCGGCTATGACACGCCGGAGTTCCGCCTCGTCCGGCACCTGCTCCGCAAGAATCACCGTCTCGCCCTTGGCGTGCGAGGAAGTCACTTTCCGGACGGAAAAGTGCTGCCGCACCGTGTCGTTGATGTGGGATTCGCACATCCCGCACATCATGCCTTCAATTTTCAGCGTCATTTTTTCCATACCTGTTCCGATTCCTTTCTGTTACAGCATATTCTTCAGGTTAGCACAGTCTAACCGCAGGGAAAACCAAAACTTCACCGAACTGCTCCGGCGCACAGGAAAGCCCGACAGCCGCAGGGAAGCCTTCCGGGAAGGCTCCCCTGCGGTGTCCGTTTTCCCTTTACACCTCGTCCGCCCGATACATCCAGATCGGAAGGGGCAGCCATGCCTGCACGGCAGGGGGCAGCCTGCGCCGGTCGGGAGAGAACGGCGCAAAGAGCAGATTCATCGCGTCGGCGTGCGACAGCTCAAGCGCCGGATCGGGTTCCGGCTCCAGAGGCTCCGCCGCCGGGACGCCGCCGCGCACCGACAGCCGCAGGCGCTCGTCCCCCGCAAATCCGTGAATCAGCAGCGTCAGTTCGCCGTCCGGCAGAGACGCATAGGTCGCCCGCAGGCGCAGGAAGGCATCGCAGACCAAACGGTACCGCAGCACATTGTAGCTCATGGAGCAGCCAATCTGGCACCCCTCCGCAACCGGGGCAAGCGCACGCAGGCAGGCATCCTCGTGCTCCGGCAGGCGGACGGTCAGCGTGTCCGTGTCCAGATACCGCCGCAGGGCGTGCAGGAAAGGCAGAAATTCAGCCGCATCGGTCACGCGGATTTCGGAAATCAGCCCGCCCGGCTCGCGCAGTGCGTACCCAACCGGCTGTCCGTCCCGCAGTGCCGCCCAGACCGCCGCCCGCCACGTGGACAGAATATCAAAGAAATCCGCCTCCGCCCGAACCGGCACATAGCTGCCGGAGCAGGACAGCGCCCGGAGGGTCGCCAGCAACTTCGTATCCTCCGCGCACACCTGCCGGATTTCCAGCCCCGATTCATAGTCCGCGCCCAACGTGTGGCGCAGATTGTCCGCATTCAGCGCAAAGGTATAGCAGACACCCGCCTTGTCGTAGCCGAAGTAGCGGTAGCGCTGGCGCCGCCCGCCCAATGTGGACAGGGCAATCCCGTCGCGCACCATATCCGTCAGCGCCATATGCATACAGTCCTTCATGTAACCGCGCCCGCGTGCCGATTTCTCAACCGCCACGTTGCCGATGCCGCGGCAGGGGATAACCGTTCCGCACACCCGGATTTCATGGCTGAACGCGCCGACCGCCGCCACGCAGACGCCGTTCTCGATCACGACATAGTTCTCATCCTGCGGCGCACGCCCCGGACGGTACAGCTTGGGCAGCAGCGTGCGGAAATCCCGCTCCACGCCGTCAAAGCCGAACACCCGGTTGATAAGCGCCATGTACTCGCTGTACGGGACGCCCGAACCGCGCCCGCGGTATACTCCCTCTGCCATACTTTCAGTCCTTTCAGGTATTCTGCCCGACAGGGGCTTCGGTCGGATTCAGATACGCATCAATTGCGCGTGCCGCCGTTTTTCCGGCGCCCATCGCCAGAATGACGGTCGCGGCGCCGGTCACGGCATCGCCCCCGGCGAACACACCCGCACGGGACGTGGCGCCGGTCTCCTCCTGCACCACAATACCGCCGTGCCGGTTGACTTCCAGTCCCGACGTGGTGGACTTAATCAGCGGGTTGGGCGACGTGCCGATTGCCATGATAACGCAGTCCACGTCCAGCGTGAACTCCGAGCCGGGCACTTCCACCGGGCGCCGGCGTCCCTTCTCGTCCGGTTCGCCCAATTCCATCCGGATGCACCGGATGCCGGTCACGAAGCCGTTTTTCGGGTCGCGGCGGTCGTCCGGATTGTGATACCCCACAATCTCCGTCGGGTTGCACAGCAGGCGGAAGACAACGCCCTCCTCCTCCGCGTGCTCAACCTCCTCCCGGCGGGCGGGCAGCTCCTCCATGGAGCGGCGGTACACGACGGAAACCTCCTCCGCGCCCAGCCGCAGAGCCGTGCGGGCGGCGTCCATCGCCACATTGCCGCCGCCGACCACGGCGACCCGCCGTGCACGCAGAATCGGCGTGGCGGAATCCGCGCGGTACGCCTTCATAAGATTGCTCCGCGTCAGGAACTCGTTGGCGGAGTACACGCCCTTGAGCGACTCGCCGGGGATGTTCATGAAGCGCGGCAGTCCAGCGCCGGAACCGATAAACACCGCTTCATAGCCTTCCTCAAACAGCTCATCCACCGTGATGGTCTTGCCGATGACCACGTTGGTCTGGATGTCCACGCCCATCCGGCGCAGCGTATCCACTTCCTTCTGCACGATTGCCTTGGGCAGCCGGAATTCCGGAATGCCGTACATCAGCACACCGCCCGCCACGTGCAGTGCCTCAAACACGGTAACGGCATAACCCGTCTTGGCAAGGTCGCCGGCGCAGGTCAGCCCGGAGGGACCGGAGCCGACCACAGCGACCCGGTGCCCGTTCGGCGCGGGGACGGCGGGGGACTCGGTTGCATAGGTGTTGTGCCAGTCCGCCACAAAGCGCTCCAGCCGCCCGATGCCCACCGGCTGTCCCTTGATGCCGCGGACACAGTGCATCTCGCACTGCGTTTCCTGCGGGCAGACCCGTCCGCACACGGCGGGCAGAGAGGACGATGTATGGATGACGCGGTACGCCTCCTCAAACTCGCCTGCGGCAACGTGCGCAATGAACTCCGGAATGCGGATGCTGACGGGACATCCCGTCACGCACGCAGGCTTCTTGCAGTTCAGGCAGCGCGCCGCCTCGGCAAGCGCGGTCTGCTCGTCGTAGCCCAGCGCGACCTCATCAAAGTTGTGTGCGCGCACGGCAGGCGCCTGCGTCGGCATCGGATTCTTCTCCGGGGACATATTCCGTTTAACGGTACCTTTATCTGCAGCTGCCATTTTACCGCACCTCCTTCCGGTAGAGGGAGCACGCCGCTTCGCGTGTGTGCTGCTCGAAATCCCGGTACATGGTGCTCCGGGACATTGCCTCGTCGAAATCCACAAGGAAGCCGTCAAAATCCGGTCCGTCCACGCAGGCGAACTTTGTCTCGCCGCCCACGGTCAGGCGGCAGCCGCCGCACATCCCGGTGCCGTCAATCATAATCGGGTTCATGGATACGACGGTGGGAACGCCGAACGGGCGCGTGGTCGCAACCACGAACTTCATCATAATCAGCGGTCCGATGGTGATTACCTCGTCGTACTGTTCGCCCGCTTCAATCTGCTCCTTCAGCGGCAGTGTGACCACGCCCTGCCGTCCGGCGGAGCCGTCGTCAGTCATGACCGTCAGCCGATCCGAGCAGGCGCGGAATTCGTCCTCCAGAATCAGCAGGTCGCGGGAGCGGAAGCCGACGATTGTGTGAACCTCACAGCCGCGGCGGTGCAGTTCCTCGGCGATAGGCAGGGCGATGGCGCATCCGACGCCGCCGCCGACCACGCACACCTTGTGCAGTCCGTCCAGTTCGGTCGGTTTTCCGAGCGGTCCCACGAAGTCCTGAATGCTGTCTCCTTCATTCAGGCGCCCCAGCGCGTCGGTAGTTGCGCCCACCGTCTGGAAAATAATGCGGACGGTACCCGCCGCGCGGTCATAGCCTGCGACCGTCAGGGGAATGCGCTCTCCCTCGGCATCCACGCGCAGGATGATAAACTGTCCCGCCTGCGCTTTGGCGGCGACCAGCGGCGCGTCAATGTCCATTTCAATAACCGTCGGGTTCAGCACCCGTTTGTGTACGATTCGATACATATTGTACGGTTCCTTTCCGTAGTCCTCAGATGATTTGATTTCCTAACATTATAGCACACAGCGGAGAACAAATCAAGATGGGAAGAGTAATTTTTCATGGTGTCGGGCATTTACTTTTTTGAAGTGCCGGATGGTTCCAGGCGCTACCGGCTTTCCGGGCGGTTTGCGGTGCCGGAAGGGTCGTCTGCCCCCGGCGTTGTCGCTTCTGCCCTTCCTCCGTGCAAATCGTTTGCCCCCATCCCCCCGACC
>CAVIJF010000072.1:0-4263 GCA_963643175.1 bacterium | reverse complement strand
GGTTTACCCCGCCCTCGGCTATTTTCCTTGCCCCCATCCCCCCTGCCCCCCTTCCCCGCCGGGGAAGGGGGAGATTCTTGGTTTTCTTATGCAAGGGGCTTCGCCCCGGCACCCCTGCACTGCACCGGGCGCGGCATCCGGTTGTGGCAGGCGGTGAAGCGCCCCCGCCCGCAAAAAATAAACAGGACAGGGGGTGACAAACGCCGCGGTTTGTGGTATAATGGGGAAAACGCAAAAAAGGCGGTACCTGAACCATGCAAACCTCCACCATGCAAACCTCCAAACCCTGCCGTGCGATCCGGCGGCTGTCGCTCCTGCTGGCACTGCTGCTGCTGAGCGGATGCCTCACCGTGACCGCCTGCCGGACGTCCCCCGACAGCAATACCGAGACCTCCGGCACAA
Source organism: bacterium (assembly GCA_963643175.1). Classification (GTDB taxonomy): domain Bacteria; phylum Bacillota; class Clostridia; order Oscillospirales; family CAG-272; genus CAMEON01. Next base: position 3,861 of record CAVIJF010000072.1, on the reverse strand, counting down.
CGTCCGGCACGGACACAGACACCGACAGTGCCGCACCGGACACCGCGACCGGAACAGAGCCGGAAACCGAACCGACACCGGATACATCCGGCACGGAGCCGCTCTTCTCCGCCGAGGGCGGCGTGTATGCCGGGGTGCTGGAGCTTGCGCTGACACTGCCCGACGGACTGCCCGACGGGGCGGTCATCCGCTACACCACTGATGGCTCGGTTCCCACCGCACGCGCCGCCGGGTACAGTGCCCCCCTGCCTGTCCTGACCGAGGCGGACACCGCCGTGACCGTCCGCGCCGCCTGCTTTGACGCGGATGGCACCCGTCTGGGACAGGTCGTGACCAATACCTACGTCCGTGCCGCCGCGCAGGACGGCATCTGGACGGTCATGATTGCCGTTGAGGAAGATGATCTGAACGAAATTACGTCCCGCTACAACGAAAAAGTCGAGAAGCCCGCGCACGTGGAAATCGTGACCCCGGCGGGCGAGCGCGTTATCTCGCAGGACGCGGGACTGCGGCTGTTCGGCGGCTCCTCCCGCACGTTGGCGCAGAAGTCCTTCAAGCTCATCGCCCGCAAGGACGGCTATTTTGGGGAGGACGCCGCCTATACCGGGAAAGGCTCCTTCGCCTATCCCCTGTTCGCCGGGCGCACTGTGCTTGCCGGGGAGAACGCGGGCAGCGTGCTGGACAGGTACGACAGCTTCATCCTGCGCAACGGCGGCAACGATTCGCTCCTGCACACGGCGGCTGACCCGAAGGCGGCGACCCTCCTCCGCGACGGGCTTGCCAACAACTTCGCCGCCACCTACGCCCCCGCCGTGTCCGCGTCGCTGTCGCAGTTCGCCGTCGTCTACCTCAACGGCTCCTACTACGGCATTCTGGATATGCGTGAAAACCTCAATGAGGACTACGTAAAGCGGGTCTGGGGCGTGGATGACAAGGACGTTGTGATACTCAAGAGCGAGCTGGACACCACCCGCCACTGCGACCGGCATTCCAACGGCGGCTCATGCCGCTTCTGCAATGTCTGGTTCTACTTCGAGACAGACGACACGCCGGTCGCGCAGGCAGCGATGGCGGAATGGATTTCGCTGTGCAAGCAGGCGATTGACGGTCTGTCGCTGGACACGGCGGCGCGTGAGACACTGTACGCAAAATTGGCGGAGAAAATAGACATGGAGAGCTTCCTGCAGTACATGGCGCTCAATCTGTACCTGTGCAACACCGACTGGCCGTACAACAACGTCAAGTTTTGGAAGTACACCGGTGAGCCTGTGGAGGGGGTTCCGGTTACGGACGGCAAGTGGCGTTTCATGACCCGCGACATGGACATGACCTTCGCGCGCTATTCCTGCCCGGAGATTCTGCCCGATCTGGATTCCCGCGCCGAGCAGGACACCTTCTGGCGGACATTGGGCAATTATCTGCCCGGCTACGCGGCGTACTTCGTCAACGAGGGCGAGACGCAGCTGTACCCCGATTCCCTGTATGTGGAGGGGTTGTTTGCGTTCTGCCTGCGGAACACCGGGTTCCGGGATGCGTTTGTTTCCTATGCGCGTTCGCTTGCCTCGGAGGAGGCGACCGCCGCTCTGCAGGAACTGTACAGCGCCGGACGCGCAACGCTCCGCCCCTGTATGTCCGCGCACATCCGGCGCTGGCAGAATCAGGTGCAGGTCAGCACCAAGCAATGGGATTCCGCCTCTGCGCGTATCGGCAGCTTTATCAAGACGCGCCCCGCGCTGTTTGAACAGTACCTGACGAGGATGCTGAAAATTCTGGAGCAGTGACCTTGGCAGCTGTGCCGGCAGGCGCGTACCCCGCGCCGGTTGACTTTATCCTTTCCCCCATACAGCTTTCGCCCCCATTCCCCCCGGGCAAAGCATCCAACAGCAACACCCCCACAGTAAACTCATAACGCAAAGAAACGCAAAGGAGCACCGAAAAACATGATCCCACTGTATGAAAATCATCCGACACTGACAGCCCTGACCGACGCCGCAGACGCGGCACTTTCCCTGACCGTATCGGCGTTCCGCGCTGGCGGTCGTATGCTGCTGTGCGGAAACGGCGGCTCGTCGGCGGACTGCGACCATATCGTCGGCGAACTGGCAAAGGGCTTCCTGTCCCGCCGCCCGCTCCCCAGTGCCGACCGCAACGCATTCCGGGCGGCTCTCCAGCCGGACGACCCCGACCTGCCGCTCCTGTGTGACAGCCTGCAGGGCGGTCTGCCCGCCGTGTCCCTGCCGTCACAGACCGCGCTGGTCTCGGCGTTCTGCAACGATGTCGATCCCGCATTGGTGTATGCCCAGTTGGTGTTGGCGCTGGGCAAGCCGGGCGACCTTCTGGTCTGCCTGTCCACCTCCGGCAATTCCCGCAATGTCGTGCTGGCGGCAAAGACCGCCCGCGCCCGCGGTCTGCATGTCCTGTCGATGGTCGGGGCTCGTCCCTGTGCGCTGGACGGTCTGTCCGATGTCATCCTGCACGCCCCCTCGACCGAAACCTACCGCATTCAGGAGTATCACCTGCCGCTCTACCACTGGCTGTGCGCCGGCGTGGAGGAAGCGCTGTTCGGGTGCTGATGCAGGGGTGCCGGGTGCGAAGCCCCCAGCAAAATAAGCCTAAAGCCTCCCCCTTCCCCAGCGTGGGAAGAGTGCTCTGCGAGCGCGGGTCGGGGGAATGGGGGACGAAAGTTGCACGGAAGGCACGGTCGGGCCGTCAACGCCGGGGCAAGCCCCCATAAAAAACACCGGAACGGTAAAACACCCCTACCCCACACCAAAAATCAAAAAACACGGAGGATTTCACCATGCATTTCTTTGATTCTTTTGCCCCGGCAGACGAACTGCCGCTGGAGCGCCCCGTTCCCACAGCGGGCGGTATGTGCTCGATTTTCCGCACGATCGGATGCGTTGGGGACAGCCTTGCTTCCGGCGAGTTTGAAGTCCAACTGCCCGCCACGCCGGAGGGTAACGACCCTGCCGTACTGGCAGTTCACGGACAGACCGTATATCTCGATATGTTTGAACACTCGTGGGGACAGCATCTTGCACGTATGGCGGGCTGTAAGGTGTATAATTTCTCGCGCGGCGGCATGACCGCCTCGGAGTACTGCCAGACCTTCGGCGAAGCGAACGGCTTCTGGGATACGGATAAGGCGTGCCAGGCGTACATAGTCGGGTTGGGTGTCAATGATGTCATCAACGCGCGCCAGCCAATGGGCAGCATGGCGGATGTCTGTGACGATTGGCACCGGAATGCGAATACCTTTGCGGGCTGGTACGGACAGCTGCTTGCCCGCCTGCGCGAGCTCCAGCCGGATGCGGTGCTTTTCCTCATCACGATGCCGCAGGCGGACGAATGGAACAGGCTCGACGTCCGGGAGATCGTAGAGGCGCACCGCGCACTGATATACGATATGGCGGCGCATTTCGGCAACGCCTATGTGTTGGATCTGTACCGGTACGCGCCTGTCCATGACAAGGCGTACACCGATGCGTTCTACATGGGCGGGCATCTGTCGCCGGTCGGCTACCGCATTGCCGCCGAGCAGATTGTCTCCTATATCGACTATATCGTGCGGCACGATCCCGCAGCCTTCCGGCAGGTGGGACTTATCGGCACTCCGTACTATCAGAAATAATCAAGGGGGGCGATTTGCTCCCGGCAGTGTCTGCTGTTCCAGTCGTCGCGGTGCCGAAAGGGGTGCCCGTACCCTGCGCCGCCGGTTCGACCTGCGTTCACAGAAAACCTTCGCCCCCGGCACCCCTCGTGTGTTTGCACCGGAAGGTGCACTGCGTTCCGGGCGGTTGCCGCGTCCCCAAACTCGCGCCGGGAGCGGTACTGCGTACCGGGCGGGTTCCGGTACCC
>CAVIJF010000071.1:0-4328 GCA_963643175.1 bacterium | reverse complement strand
CGTCCGCTGTCTCCTATGAAGAACGACCACTCCTGCCGCCATTTCTTGCTTCTGCTCACAGGTCAATCTCTCCTTTGTGCTTCTGCGGAGCGCAGCACTCCTTCGGCTTTTCAGCCTTTGCAGACTTGAGCCTGTCCATGATGGAGGACTTCTCGCCCTTTTCGGGAGACTTGGCATCAGCGGTCTTATCTTCCTTCGAACCGTTATTGATGATCCCATCAATCATGCCGTAGTCATCCTCCATCGACATCTCCGCTGCCTTGAGATAGTTTTCCTTCTCAAGAGCTGCCATCCAGCTTTCCTTGCTGATACCGAGCATTCCACCCTTTGCCGCATGATCGGCAATCTCCTTGGCATCCACACACAAGCCCTCGGTGTTATCCGAATAGAGCCGGTAAACCTCGCAGCCCTTCTCCATAGCCTTCTCAGCTGCTTCCTGACCGGCGGGAAGGACGCCAGCCCATGCGTAGCCGTAGTCCTTCATATCCTGAATAGAGAGCGAAGGATCGGGCATTTCAGGCACTTCCTTGACCTCAAGGTCAAGAAGGCGGATCGTGTCATCGTCAAAACCGTTGTAGACATCATCGAGGACGAGCTTGCCGCGCTCATCGACGATGATGCAAGCAGCTTCATCGCCGTAGGTGTCATGTTCCATCAGGTAAAAGCTGTGACCGCCGACTTCATGCTGGTCGATGGTGTGCCACGTTCCGATGTGACCGGCAACCGTCAGCCCGGAGGTATCGGCGTTCATCTCAAAGTCCTTCTGCTCAATGGTTTCCTGTTTCTGCTGTTCCTTCGAGATCATGGGGATCGCCACAATCTTATCGCCCAGCTTTGCATACTGTTCCGGAACCTTGAAATGGTCAGAGAACTTCTGCATCTGCTCCACGGTCAGAGAACCGAAGCTGTCTTCCGTCAAACCCACAACAAGGAATGTACCGGCAAGAATGTCGTAGATGTCACCGTCCTCATCCCGCAGAGCGCGGTTCAGAGGCAGACCCGCCAGCTTGCCTTCGTCATTGGCAATCAGGGCAACCGGTTCATCGTAGGGATAGACTGCCTGAATATCACCGCCCACCTCATGCTGCAAGGACTTGAGACCCGATTCAATTTCCTTCACATAAGGCTCTTTTCCCGGCTCAACGACAAGAACGGCAATGGTGTTGTCACGCTCGGCGGCTTCCCCTGAGCCGGTGATCCGGTATTCATCGGGAATATCGTCCAGCTCACCGTTGAACTGTCTGTCCCAGCGTTCGCTTGCGACGCGGACATAACCTTCATCTGTAAAGTGTCCCTGTTCATCCATCGCAATGTCGCGCCCATAGCGTTCATAGTCGATGTAATTTGCCAGAGGACCGAGATCCTTTTCGGAGTAGATACCGGCTTCGTGGGCGTAATAGTAGCCGAGGTCGGATTCGTCGTTGATACCGGGCATGATGTCGTAGCAGTCCAGATTGAACGTCAGGTTGATGAGGTCATCAATGTCGCTGACCTCATCGCAACCGGCTTCCATAATGGCAACGAGCTTTTCCTGATCGCTCAGGGAAAGCTCGTCAATCAGGGCGGCGAGATAGTTGAGCTTATCAAGGCTCTCGTACTCGCCAAGCATCTTCTGAACGCCGTAGATCGGGCATTCGTAGTCGGTGATGAACCACTCTTCATAGGGCTGACCGAACTCATCCTGCTTGCCGATCCCGATGCGCTCAAAGACCTTCTGCATCTCTTCTTCGGTTGTCGGGAACTTTACCCATTCACCGACCAGCATCCCCTCGTTGTACTTGCCGAGGTTCGTGACGAAGGCTTCAAAATCACCGTCTAATACGGGCATAGGCATCCTCCTTTCAGTCATCCACCATGCCGTCCGGCATGATATACAGTTCCTCAAACTCTGCGTCGGTCATGGCTTCGAGCTTCCGGACGGTCTTATACATCAGCTCTGCGATCTCGCCGTCCATGTCGTTCAGGGTGACGCTCTTCATATCGTCGATCAGCCGCTTCCGGCTGGACGTGTTGAAGCAGCACATGAGGTTGATTTCTTCCACGGTAAAGTTTTTCATATCAGAGTACCATATCCTTTCCTTTCGATTTCTGCGGTTTCGGCGTGTGAGGCGGCTGTGCTTTCTGCGCGGATTTCAGCTTATCGCGAATGGATTCGCGGGCAGCGGGCTTCTTCGGGATGGTGTCGTAGATGGCAGTCCCGGCATCCTCCACATAGGAGCGGACATACTGGATGCTTTCAGAAAAGCGGATCGGTCTGTTCTTGTCCTCGATATTCGTCAGCCGGACTTCATCGGCGGCAAAATCAACCGCGTCAATTCTGCACCTGATCCCATCCACATTCAGCGTCGCGCCGACAGGAATGTAATCTGCGGCTTTGAGTTCCTTGAAGGTTTCACCGTCCTTGCTCAGAAAGACGTCCACGCCGGACTTCCAGAGCTTATGAGAACCGGCTACCCATGCGGTTTCGCGGAAGCCAGTGACCGGCATGGAGGGCTTGCCGCGTACCTTCTTTTCAAGGAGCTTTGTGCCGAGAAGCGGCGCGGCTTTCTTTGCGTCCTTGCCGTACAGCTCAAAATAGCCGTTCTGGGCAAAGCAAACCAGCGCGTCCGGATGAGCCTTTTTGACTGCTTCGTACTTGCGGAGTTCTGCGACGGGCAGAGGTGCAAGCACCTCCGTTTTATCAGCCTCCGGCAGTCTGTCACGGCGGCTTTTCTGCTTGGACAGCACTTCCGCCAGAGCATCCGCGTCCTTCGGGAGCGTCTGGTGGGTTTTGACGCCGCCATGCTCACCGACCAGAGCCATTGCTGCATCAAAGCTGCTGCGGCAAGGTGCGTCCAGCACATAGCCGTCTGCAAAGGTCAGCCGGTCATGATCCGGCGCAACTGAGTTCTGCGCCACATTTGCCGCCTGTTCCCGGTAGTTGATCTCAAAGACATCTCCGAAGACTTTGCCGCGCTTGACGGCTTTCGGGATGATGACGCGGGCAACGCACTCGTCGTAGGTCTGTTCCGCGTAAAAGCGGAAGGTGTTGTGATCCCGCGTCCCCTGAATGAAGACCTGATTTTCATTGAGGCAGTGCGTTCCATGCGGACGGCAGAACCACATCAGCGTCTTGTCTTCGGGATTCTGGCTTTCGGCAGCGCGGCGGATGATGCGCTTGTCGATGTCGAAGTCTTCCTTGTAGCTGTCTACATGACTGTCCACGAGCTTCTGCAGCTCCGCAACAATGTCAACGTCTGTGTATTTCTTCATGCGTCTCCTTTCTCACAACTCCATGTCGTGCGTTTTGGATTTGACCGGAGACTTCTTCTCCGGCTGCTGTTTTGCGGCAGTCCTGAGCTGATCGCGGATAGAGGGCTTTTCCTGCTTCTGCTCCTGCTTGACGTATTCCAGCGTCGGCATCAGCTCACGGTAGCAGCCCTGTGTTTTCCGCGCCGCATGACGGCGATGGATTTTGAACAGCGGCTCACCGTTCTGCGTGACCGTGTTGCCCTCGATCCTGACGCCGTTCCGTGCCAGTAAATTGAAAGAGCGATCAGAGGAACGATAGGTTGCCATCATGCCGTCATTGTGATAGGCGATTTGCCCCTTGAGCGTGTCCATGACGGCGGCTTTGATTTCCTTCTCTTCGGCGGTCAGGCGGTGCGCCTTGGGTGCTTTCGGAGATTCCTCCGGCAAGGGAGCAACGGGAGACTTGACCTCCACGGTTTTTACCTCAATAGAGGTAATCTCATCGTTCTCCCATGCAACGACCTCCGGGTCTCTTTTCTCTGCCTTCTCGGAAGCAGCTTCTTTCTGGGGTTCGGTCTGCTCACGGAACGCATCGACGAAAAGTGCCGTCAGTCCGGGATTGGCTTTGTCCACAATGAAGCGGAAGGCATTCTCAGGGCAGACATCAACGCTCTTCGCCCATTCCTTGAGGGGCTGCGGAATGCGCCCGTCAAAGTCTTTCCGTTGAATGGTGTTTGCAAGGACGTACCGGACACGCTCCGGAGAGAACTGCTCAAGGACGCTTTTCACGGCGGCATCCGCATTCAGCCGGTTATCTCCGTAGTTGGAGCTGATCGCCGCTTCAATCGCACGGCGGCATTCCGTATTTGCCGCAAGGGAGGCGCGATAAGACTCCAACTCACCGGCTTCATAGGCATAATTCGCCGTTTCGCGGTAAATTGGGACTTCCGGCTTTTCCCCCGGAACGGCTTCCTTTGCGGGAGCTTCGGCTTCCTGCTCGACGGACTGCGTTTTCTCTGCCAGCAGCACCTTGAGCTTGGCATCAATGCCTTCAATCATCTCAGCCGCCGTCTTGCGAATGGTGTCCAGAGAACTTT
>CAVIJF010000070.1:0-4381 GCA_963643175.1 bacterium | reverse complement strand
CTTTGTATCGGTCTGTCAGGCGATCCGGGAAATACTGCTTGCAGAACTGCTCAAAGATTTCCTGCTGGTTTCCCGCCTGAAAGCAGCGCAGCACAAGGTTGTCCTCGCTGAACTCCGTTCCCAAGCGTTCATTAAAGATGGAAGCGGCATAGAAAAGGGCTTCTTTATAGTCGTTGTTGTTCATCTAATTACTATCCTTCATCCTCATTCAGCCCTCCGGTCTGACATTTCTCAGGAAGTCAGAGTACGGCACATACGGCAAGTTGAGCTGCCAGCCCATGCGGTTCAGCTCGTTGAGCTTGATCAGCATCAGGTTGATGTTTGTTCCCATTGCAGCAGATAGCTGAACCACGTCGTAGTCCTGCTTCATCAGGTCAATCAGCTCATCATCGTCAATGATCAGGTGGGAGGCAAACGCATTCGCCTCATATTCGTGTTTTGTGCGCATATCGAACAGCACGAACTCCGGAAGCGGCTCGTTTCCTTTGGCAAGATCGCGGTGAAAGGTATCATGCCCGATCTCGTGACCGCAGACCATTTGCATGATCAGATACTCCATGTTGGAGTTCAGAAGAATATGCCGCTCTTTATGGCGGTAGGTGTACATTCCGAGCAGTTCGTTCAGAGTGTCAAGGAAGCGGACATGGATGCCCAGCTCACGGGCAATTTTCAAAGTATCTCTTGTGCCGCAGCCTTTGACAATGCTGTTCGCCTTTTTATATATTTCCTCGGAGCGAATTATCACGGGACCTTCACCCCTTTCATATTGAAAACAGTCAAAGTAAAGCCGTCAAGAGACCGGGACGCAGACAGTTATTCCTCTGCGTCCTTCCCAGTCTTCTTGTATTTCTTCGGCGTGTATTTCTCAACATTTCGGGCTTTGGATTCCCAATATATATCCTGCAACGCCTTCATGACCGCATCCTTGTCCTGTTCGGACAGCGTACCGCCCGCAAACAAGCCGGACATCCCTTCAATCAGGTCTTTCGCCTGTTTCATGCCACGGGAGCCGTACTGCTCGGATGCCTGAACCACAAACTCTTCGTCCTCCGTCAGCAGATAGTTCACATCTACCTTGAAGTAATCCGCTATTTTTCTGTAAGCGTCCTTGGTGCGGGGAAAGGAAATGCCGTTCTCGTACCGGGTAATCATGCGCCTGTTGAGTCCCAGCGCATCCGCTACTTCCTGCTGGGTCAGCTTCCGCTTTTCCCGTTCAGCCTTGAATTTCTCTCCAAACGTCATTTTGGTAAATCACTCCTGTTCACAAAAAGTTTGCGACATCAAATTGCGCAAGTCTATTGACAAGGGCACTTGAAGTGCGTATAATAATGACTGAGCAATCCAACTACCCATAGTATATCTTGAACTGCTCATCATGTCAAGGGGCATGAGTAGTTGTACACGAAAAAGTTACATGTTCTGAGCAGTTCAAATGGACAGGCGTTTGTTCTGCCGGAGATCATCCGTACCGGCAGAAGCCGGTATGAAGGAACAGGAGTGAGAAAAGCAAAAAATGGCTATGCAATACAGAAAAGCATACGTCCCGGTCACTCTGGATGTAGACAAAGAAGGGGCAATCCTTCCTCGCCTTATCTGGTGGGATAACGGTGTGATCTTTCGGATTGAGCAGATTCTTTACAAATGCCGCGCCACATCCAAGAAGGTTGGAGGCGGAGGCATCCGTTACACAGTTATGATCAGGGGAAAGGAGTCGTTCCTTTTCCATGAAGGAGACAAGTGGTTTGTTGAAGCAAAGGAGAATGCCCATTGATCTTATCTCAGAAGCAAATCGAAGAAATCGCAGCAGCCGTCACGGAGGACTTTAATCAGTTCTTCCTCGGCATGGATTCAGGAAAAGTCCGTATGGCTCGTGCTACGCCGATTGATCAGTTCGCAAGAGACTATCTCGGTCTTAATGTGTCGTTTACCCGCCTTTCCTCCGATGGAAGCATCTGCGGCTTGACCGCTTACGCAGATACGGAGTACATAGTTGAGGAACGGGGCGTAAAGCGTACCATCGCGCTCAGGAGCAATCAGGTGTTGCTTGATGAGAGCTTCATCCGATGGGGACAGGTAAAGAAGCTCTGCGGAAAGCGCCGTTTTACCCTTGCCCATGAGTGCGCTCATCAGATTCTCTATCAGATGGAGACGGATGAAATCAGGCGGAGCTGCGAACGGCAGTATGCGCCGCGAAAAGCATATTCGCTCCGTGATCTCAAGACACACGAAGACTGGAACGAGTGGCAAGCGAACGCACTTGGTGCGGCAATCTTGATGCCGCAGAGAGAAATCGACCTTGCCGCAGAATACTTCATCCAGTGCAAGACGCTGACCTCCTATGAGGGGCATTTCTCTTATCCGGATCGGGTGTCTCTCCGTGAAATCTGTTCGCAGCTCGGCGTTTCTCAAGCCGCAGCCGTCATCCGTCTTCGCCAGCTCGGTTATATTGAAGACCGCCCATACAGTGAGTATGACGATCCGTTGGAGGTATGGGCAGACGAATGAAAAAGAACATCCGGATTACCGAACCGTCTGCCGAAATGCAGGCAAAGATCAGACGGGCGCGTATCGCCATTGCAAGCCAGAAAAAGCGCATGGTGGAATGCCCGTACTGTCATCACAATACCATCATCGTTTTTGAGGACACGAGAGGTCATGTTCAAGCAAAGTGTAAGCTCTGCGGACGCGAAACAGTCTTTGATGTTCTCAGTATGAGAAGGTTACATCTCCACCTCAAGAGAGGATAATGGAGTTTAACAAATAAATATTTGATAGCTGTGCTGTGGAGCCGCTGACTGGTGAGTCTTCCTAACGCCGCATGAACAGAGTGTTCGCACTCTGTTTTATCGGCATGGGATCACAACTCACCGTCATGCGGCTCTTTTTTTAGGCTTGTCCATCCGCTACTCCGCGCCAGCGGAAAGGACAAGCAATGAAACGAATCCCTAAAACCCCTGTCGAGTTCGACTACGACCTCTGGACTACGGAGGACGGAAAGTGCATGGTGCGCGTGAAAATCACCGGCGAAGTAACGGAGGTTGACCGTGAGGTCATGAAGATGCTTCGTGCGGAAGAGAAGCGAATCCGACGCGCAATGCCAGCCACAAACGAAAAAGGCGGCGATGAGCCTGCAACGCTGCTTTCACTTGATGCCCGTCCAGAGGATGAAAACAGAGAGGCTCCTTGGATGGAAGACCCGTTCGACTTCACAGAGGAAGTCGCCTTCAAGGAAAATGAGCGGAGGTTTTATGCCTCGTTGACCGAGATTCAGAGAGAAATATACGATTGGGTTATATTCGGGAAGATCAGACCTTCCCAGTTTGCAAAGTCAAAAGGTGTCTCTGCATCAAGTGTTTCGCAGCATATCAGAGCAATCAGAAAACGAGCAAAAAAATATTTCAAATTTTCTGAGAGCAGTACTTAAAAACCGGCTCAAAAATGTCCGTTGTATAGTAGAGGGGTTGTTCAAACACTGCCTCACTTGTTCCTTGAAAACTGAATAGTTCAGTGCTGCGGATCTTTCCGCTTCTGCGAAGCAACACAGCTTCCGACGCCAAGACCTCCCGAAAGGGAGTGAGCGACCTCCGGAGAGCTATAACAGCCGTGTGGTGCGGCTGCTTGCGACGATGCAGATGCCGGGTATAATGATACTTCCGTCTTTTCTTTGAAGGGGCGGCTCGGAGCGATCCTCGGAGGGGTGAGAGTCCCATGATACCGATTGACCATTGGTAGTCCGCAGCATTCCCGGAACTGCAAAGTTCTTCTGGCAGGGGCGCGAGCTGCAAATATGCCGGACAATGAAACAAACCCAAAAGAAACTTACTATATAGTTTCAGGATGAAAACTATGTGGCAGAGTGTCTTCACAAGATGCTCTGCCATATCCTTTTGTCCTGAATAGTTCCACGAAACAGGAGGTGCTTAGAATATGATGGGCATTGAAACAATGAAAAGCGTCAGCCCGAAAACGGTTGACCGAAGCACACTCGTTCAGAGAAGCAGCATCCGGCTTGATCCTGCGGCACCGCGAGAGGACAGGCTGAGGGAGTTCATCAAGCAGATCAGAAATCCCTATTGTTATCTGGACGGGAAGACAGTGGTGAAGATCAGCTTCGCCGAGACGGACACGACAATGGAAGATTGTCTGGAACACTATCTGAGAGGTCTTTGATTTATGAACAGTCTGAATCTTTTCGCCCGGTTCTATCAAGGACTACTTGGAGTTTGTGTACAGGTGCAAGAAGAAAGCTATAACAATTTGCTTGAGATACTGGAAAGCCACACGGGAGCGGTGCCGGTAGATTACCATTCTGGGGGAAAGACATTAGAGGATTGCATGAATGACCCGGAACTCGGAAAGTATGTACCTTCTTATGCTCCAG
>CAVIJF010000069.1:0-4624 GCA_963643175.1 bacterium | reverse complement strand
ACCTTCATCTGGATCAGCGTCGGGCTTGCCATTCTCGTACTGCTCGGCGCTGGGATCAGCTCGTGTTCGATATTCACCTCCACTGGCTCATCGGTTATCGCTTCCTCCTATCTCAGCGAGGATGACGCGATGCTGGGTGCAGAGGCGCAGTATTGCCAGATGGAGCAAGAACTGCAAGGCTATCTGGATAACTACGAAAGCACCCATGACTACGACGAGTATTACTTTGATCTGGATGATATTGAGCATGACCCCTATGTGCTGATCTCCATTCTCTCGGCTCTCCACGAGGGCGAGTTCACACTGGATGAAGTGCAGGGTACGCTCCAAATGCTGTTTGAAAAGCAGTACATCCTCACCGAAGAGGTCGTCGTTGAAACGAGATACCGCACGGAGACCGACACATGGACGGACGCGGACGGCAACACGCACACGGAAACCTATCGCGTCCCGTATGACTACTACATCTGCAACGTGAAGCTCGAAAACTTCAATCTCTCCCACGTTCCGGTCTATATCATGTCTCAGGAACAGCTCTCCATGTACGCAACGTATATGTCGGTGCTGGGCAACCGCGAGGATCTGTTCGGTGACTCTCCCTATGTGGACAAGTACATCACAAATCCTCCCGCCGACTACGATGTCAACCCGGAATACCTGAACGACGAGAAGTTTGCAGCGCTGATCACCGAGGCGGAAAAGTATCTCGGCTATCCGTATGTTTGGGGCGGCTCCAATCCCGACACGTCCTTTGACTGCTCCGGCTTCGTCAGCTACGTTCTCACGAACAGCGGTCTTGTGAATACCGGACGGCTGGGCGCACAGGGGCTTTACAACGTCTGTACGCCGGTCTCAAAGGCGAACGCACAGCCCGGTGATCTCATCTTTTTCGTCGGAACGTATGACACCCCCGGCGTGTCCCACGTCGGCATTTACGTCGGTGATGGGGTCATGATCCACTGCGGCGACCCCATTCAGTACACGTCCATCAACTCTTCCTACTGGCAGCAGCATTTCTACGCCTTCGGAAGACCCGCCTATTAAATGAAAGGAGTTTTTTCATGAATCCCAAATATCAGAAAGTCCTCTCCGACATCGAGAAGGCTGAAAAGAAGAAATCCGAAATCGAAAGTCAGCTCAAGGAGCTGTACGACAAGAAGACAGAGCTGGAAAACCTTGAAATCATCAATACCGTGCGCTCTATGGTGATGGACAAGGATCAGATCATGGCGTTCCTGTCTTCCATGAAGGGCGGCACCAAGCCCGCCGGAAATACGGAGGTAATCGACAATGCGTAAGAAGTTTCGTTTTCTGACCGTCCTTGCGGTCTGCGTCATGGTTCTGTCCTGCTTCTCTGTCACGGCGTTTGCCTACGCCGATGACACCGATCAGAACCTTCCCGTCACGGAGGCAACCCAGCCGGAACAGCAGCCCGAAACCACTCCCGCGCCGGAAAAGCCGAAGGGTGAGCCGATTGACGATGAGGGCAACGCCTACACCCGCGACTTGCTCTATGACAAGGCAACCAACAAGCAGTTCATCACCATCCAGACGAAAAGCGGCAACACCTTTTACATCGTCATCGACTACGATGCGCCCATCAACGAGGATGAGGAACAGTATCAGACGTACTTCCTGAACATGGTCGATGAGAGCGATCTGCTTGCGCTGCTGGATGAAGATACTGCGGCTGCGCTGACCACCTGTAACTGCAAAGAGAAATGTGTTGCCGGTCAGGTCAACACGGACTGCCCGGTCTGCAAGACCAATATGAGCGAATGCACCGGCACTGCTCCCGTTGTTCAGGAACCGGAAAAGGACGCCGAAACCGATGTGCCTGAGACCAAGCCCGAAAAGAAGTCCAACATCGGCATGATTATCGCAGTCTTTGCCATTGCCGGTGTTGCTGGTGCTGCGTATTACTACATCAAGTTCGTCAAGGGCAGAAAGCCCAAGGATGAGGATATGGACTTCTTCGATGATGAAGGCTACGAGGAAGAGCCGTACATCAACGAGGATGAAGAGCCGCAGATTGCGGAGGATGCCGAAACGGAAGGTGATGAAGATTGATCTTAGTCATTGCTGAAAAGCCCAGCGTTGCCCAGTCCATCGCAAAGGTGCTGGGCGCAACGTCCCGTAAGGATGGCTACATGGAGGGTGGCAATTACATTGTTTCGTGGTGCTTCGGTCATCTGGTGGAGCTGGCAGACGCCAGCTCCTATGATGAGAGGTATGCCAAGTGGCGGTATGACGATCTGCCCATTGTTCCGGAAAACTGGATGTTTGAGGTCACGAAGGACAAAGCCCAGCAGTTCAAGGTGCTGTCTTCTCTCATGAAGGACAAGCGCGTCACCGAGCTGGTCTGCGCAACCGATGCAGGACGTGAGGGTGAGTTGATCTTCCGGCTGGTCTACAACAAAGCCGGATGCACCAAGCCCTTCAAGCGTCTGTGGATCAGCTCGTTGGAGGACTCCGCCATCCGCGAAGGCTTCAACCATCTCCGGGACGGCAAGGAATATGACCGTCTCTATGAAGCGGCACTCAGCCGCTCGAAGGCGGACTGGATTGTCGGCATCAACGGCACCCGCCTGTTCACCACGCTCTATCACAAGAAGCTGGTGGTCGGGCGCGTCCAGACACCGACCCTTGCAATGCTGGTGGAGCGCGACGGGAAAATCTCCACGTTCCAGAAGGAGAAGTATTTCAACGTCCACGTCGGCAAGGGCGATCTGACTGCCGATCTGGAAAAGGTCAAAACCGAAGAGGAAGCAAAGAAGATTGCGGCGGCTTGCGAGAAAAAGCAAGCCGTCGTTTCTTCTCTCAAGCAGGAAACGAAGACTGTCAATCCTCCGAAGCTCTATGATCTGACCACCTTGCAGCGCGAGGCAAACCGATACTACGGCTTCACTGCCCAGCAGACGCTCGATCTCGTTCAGACGCTCTACGAAAAGAAGCTCCTGACCTATCCGCGCACGGACAGTCAGTTCATCACGGACGATATGGAGGACACTGCCCGTCAGGTCATTTCTATCGTCTGCCGCCAGCTTCCGCTTTTCTCCGGCGTTTCGGTTGCTCCGGACATCGCCCACGTGACCGACAACAGCAAGGTCACGGATCACCACGCCATTCTCCCAACCGTCCAGCTTGAAAAGCAGGATGTTTCCGCGCTCCCTCAGTCGGAACAGAAAATCCTCAATCTTGTCGGGATGCGCCTTCTGTGTGCGACCGGCGAGAAGCACACCTACGCAGAAACGCAGATCACGCTCTCCTGCGAGGGCTATGCGTTCAAAACCAAGGGCAAGACCGTCATTCAAAACGGCTGGAAAGCCGTTGAAGAGCTGTTCAAGGCTTCCCTCAAGACGAAGGAAAAGGACGATCCCGTGAAGTCTCTGCCCGAAGTCCACGAGGGCGATGTTTTGGATGGTGTATCTACCAGCGTCACCGAACACTTCACGACACCTCCGAAGCAGTACACGGAAGACACGCTCCTGTCTGCGATGGAGACTGCCGGAAACGATCAGTTTGACGATGACACCGAGAAGAAAGGTCTCGGCACTCCCGCGACTCGCGCCGGTATCATTGAGAAGCTGGTGAAATCCGGCTTTGCAGAGCGCAAAGGCAAATCCCTCATTCCCACGAAGGACGGCTGCAACCTCGTTTGTGTTCTGCCGGAACAGATCACATCTCCCACGATGACGGCTGAATGGGAAAACACGCTCATGGAGATTGAGCGCGGAAATGCGGATGCGGACGCCTTCCTCAGCAGCATTGTCCGGATGACCGGCGATCTGGTGAAAGCCTATCCGTTCCTCTCCGACGCCGAAGCCCAGCGTTTCGGCACGGGCAAGGAGGAAATCGGCAAATGTCCCCGCTGCGGCTCTCCGGTCTATGTCGGCAAGGGCAACTTCTACTGCTCGAACAAGAAATGCTCTTTCTGCCTGTGGGAAGACAATAAGTTCTTTTCCAGCAAGAAAAAGAAGCTGACCAAGAAGATTGCAAAGGAGCTGCTGGACAAGGGCTGGTGCCGAGTGACCGGGCTTTACACGCCGAAGAAGCCTCAGCTCTATGATGCAGTGATCCGTCTGGATGACAGCGGCGGCAAATACGTCAGCTTCAAGATGGAGTTTGATAAGTAAAGGAGGCATCAAATGGCTGAAAACAGAAGCGCACAGCAAGTCCGCGAAATCACGGATAAGCTGGAACAGGGCATCAAGGAGCTGTTTGAATCCGAGCGGTTCAAGGAATATCTCCGCACGATGTCCAAGTTCTACAACTATTCCTTCAACAACACGCTGCTCATTGCGATGCAGAAGCCGGAGGCAACCTATGTTGCCGGTTATACCTCGTGGCAGCGCAACTTTGACCGTCAGGTCATGAAAGGTGAAAAGGGCATCAAGATTCTCGCACCCGCGCCGTACAAGGCTCAGGAAGAGCGCGAGAAGATTGACCCTGTGACGCAGAAGCCGATGATCGGCGCAGATGGAAAGGCTGTCACGGAGACGGTTGAGGTACTGCGTCCTGCCTTCAAGGTGGTGAGCGTCTTCGATGTATCGCAGACGGACGGCAAGGAGCTTCCGGACATTATCGTCGATGAGCTGAAAGGCACCGTCGAAAACTACGAGGC
>CAVIJF010000068.1:0-4707 GCA_963643175.1 bacterium | reverse complement strand
GAAAAGTTCTTGGGGGTTTGGGGGCTTCTTTCAAGAAGCCCCCAACGCCTCCCCGCCTCCCCGCCTCCCCGCCTCCCCGCTTCCCTGCCTCCCCGCTTCCCTGCCTCCCCGCCTACATCCCCCACTTCTTCCTGCCCCCGACAAGGCGGCGGGTAAGCCATACAATGCCGTAGATGGCGGGGGAGAAAAGAACGGTCATGACAAGATGCGGGAGAATACTGTACCAGACAAAACTGACAGGGGGGAGGGAACGCGCAGAGAGCGTCGCAGAGAGGATACGGAATACCCCCTCGGCGGCAGCGCCGACAGCCGCAAAGACAGCAAAGGAGGGCAGATTGTGCGCAAGACGGGAATGCGCCAGCGCACCGGCAATCCAACCCAGCAGGAAGAAGGACAGGGGACGCAGCATTACGCCGTCAGACGACAGACAGTCGGCAAGGAAGCCGACGAAAAGCCCCAGCGCACCGCCGTGCTCGCGGTCAAACAGATACCCCGCAGCCAGCACAAGCAGAAGCCCCAGCCAGGGTCCCCCAGGCGGAAGCGGCGGCAGACGCAGACGCGCCAGAACGCCTTCCAGCGCAAGCAGAACACAGGTCATGACAACCCCCGCCGCAATGCGCCGGAGCCTGTCCAGCGCGTCGGCGGAAATCCAGCCGCCGCGCGAAGTGCGCTCGCCGCGTGAGGCGCGCCTGCCGTGCGCGCGCCTGTCGTGCGACGGACTCCGCAAGCCGTGCCCCGCGCTCAAGGCGACACCTCCGCGGTGCTGTCCTCCTGCCGCCAGCTGCCGTCCGTGTAGTGCACGTACCCGGTCAGCACCGCGACAAGACGCAGGTCGGTCAGGTCGGCAAACGGCGTCACGGTCGCCTCGGTCGTGCGGCTGTACGCGTTGGCGGACACCGCCGTGACCCGCCCGATCGGGATGCCGTAGGGGTACACGCTGCCCTTGCCGCTGGTCAGGATGATGTCCCCGACGGCGGCTTCCGCCTCGGCGGGCAGGGCAGTCACGGCGGCAGAACCGGACGGGAGCATGGAAAACTTCCCTTCCCACAGCCCCGTTTCGCCCGAACGCGCGTCAAGAGCGCCCGCCGCAAAGTCGGTGTTCAGCACCGTGCGCACGCGGCAGAATCCGTCGCCGACCTCAGTCACGATGCCGACCAGCCCCGCCTCGCACACGACCGGCATTCCCACGGCAATGCCGGAGGAGCTGCCCCGGTTGAGCGTCAGCAGGACGGCATACGATTGCCCCCCGCTGCCGCCCGACCATTCGGTCGCGGTCACGGCGCAGGACACCAGAGACCAGTCCTCTCGCTCCTGCTTCATGGACAGGTAGCGGTACAGCCAGCTGTTCTCGTTTTCCAGAATCTCGGCGTCCAGCAGTTCCGCACGAAGCGACTGATTCTCGGCGCGCAGGGAATCGTTTTCGGCTTGCAGTGCGTCGATGTCGCGGAAGTATCCGGCAAAGCCTGCCGCCGCGTCCGACGCCTGTCCGGCAAGCCAGCTGAAGGGGTACATCACCGCGCCGCCGACCTGCCGGAGCAGGGAGCCCCATCCCATGACTGCGAACACACCTGTGAACAGGAAGAGGCAGAGGGCGATGCAGATGCAGACCCGGAAAAATTTATTTCTCATATCTCCGCCGCTCTCCTTTCTGCCGTTGTGTGTTCCGTGTTGTGCGTTGCGCTGTATGTCATGGGTATGTCCTTGTGGAAAACTCTGCGCCGGTCGGTTCCGGGGGGATTTCCACACGGCTTTCCCGGTTTTCCACAGTGGTTTTCCACACCTGTGTGAAACCCGGAAAAAGGCAGTCCGGACAAGCGGTATCTGTGTGGGGGGCGGATTTCCACACCCTTTTCCACACCCTGTGGAAAACTGCTGTCTGCAGATTTGTCGCGGGGTGTCAGGGGGTGACGCGGGGCGACATTTTCTGACATAATATACAGGAGTTTTTAGGTTTCTTTTCGTAGATTTGTGCAGCGTGACAGATATTGCGGTTTATACCCGCAGGAAGAGACACTTCCTTCCGGAAGATTAACCGTGCCGGATGGGAGCAGGCACCCAGTGAAACGAGATATCCCGGCGGTTTGCGGTCCCTTCCGAAACGCCGGGCAGACGCCCCGTCCGGTACCGGAACCGGACGCAACCTTTCCCCACACCAAAGCCAATTTCAGAAAAGTTCTTGGGGGGTTTGGGGGCTTCTTTCAAGAAGCCCCCAACGCTTCCCCCATCCCTTTACACATCCAGATTTTCCGCAAACTTTGCGTTTTCCTCGATGAACGCGCGGCGGGGTTCGACTTTATCGCCCATGAGCAGGGAGAAGATTTCATCGCAGGCCATGGCGTCGTCAATGGTGACGCGCTGGAGCGTGCGGTTGGCAGGGTCCATGGTCGTCTCGCGCAGCTCGTGGTCGTCCATTTCACCAAGTCCCTTGTAGCGGTCGGCTTCCACATTGCCGCCGATTTCCGCGATGATGCGGTCGCGCTCCTCGTCGGAGAAGGCAAACCGGTCATTCTCGCCCTTGTGATTCTTCTTGTAGA
Organism: bacterium; assembly: GCA_963643175.1. Classification (GTDB taxonomy): domain Bacteria; phylum Bacillota; class Clostridia; order Oscillospirales; family CAG-272; genus CAMEON01. The sequence goes on along the minus strand of CAVIJF010000068.1, from coordinate 2,173 downwards.
TGCGGTAGAGAGGCGGCATGGCAAAGTAAACGTGCCCCTCCTCCACAAGCTGACGCATATGCCGGAACAGGAAGGTCAGAATCAGAATGCGGATGTGAGAACCGTCCACATCGGCATCTGCCATGATGATAATCTTCCCGTACCGCAGCTTGGTGATGTCAAATTCCTCGCCGATGCCGCAGCCGATAGCCTGAATGATAGGCAGCAGCGACGGGTTGCCGTATACCTTGTCCAGACGGGTTTTTTCCACGTTCAGCACCTTGCCGCGGAGCGGAAGGATAGCCTGATAGCGCGGGTTTCTTCCCTGCCCTGCCGTACCGCCTGCGGAATCTCCCTCCACAAGGTACAGCTCGGTCAGCTCGGCGCTTTTTTCCTGGCAGTCCTTGAGCTTGCCCGGCAGGGACGAACCCTCGGACAGCGCGCTCCGGCGGGTTGCTTCCCTCGCCTTCCGCGCCGCTTCCCGCGCACGCGACGCCGTCATTGCCTTGTCCAGAATGACGCGCGCAACGGCGGGATTCTCCTCAAAAAACTCCGCCAGCTTGGAAGTCACCGTGCTCTCCACCAGCGTCCGGATGTCGGAATTGCCCAGCTTTGCCTTGGTCTGGCTCTCAAACTGCGCGTTCTCCAGCTTGACCGACACAACCGCGCACAAACCTTCCCGGACGTCCTCGCCGGACAGATTCTTGTCGCTGTCCTTCAGGATGCCCGCCCGGTGCCCGTAGTCGTTGATGGCGCGGGTCAGACCCGACCTGAAACCCGTCTCGTGCGTGCCGCCCTCGATGGTGTTCATGTTGTTGGCGAAGGTCATGACGCACTCGTCGTAGCTGTCGGTGTACTGCAGGGCAATCTCCGCCACGCTCGTACCCTTCTCGCCGCGCATGAATATCACCTGCTCATGGCAGGGCGTGGCGTGCTTCTGGTGCTCCGCCAGATACTCCACAAAGTGCCGGATACCGCCCTCGTAGCACAGATCCTCTTCCAGGGGCGGCAGGACGTTGCCCTCGCTGTCGGTGCGCGGGCGGTCATCCCGCAGGCAGATGCGCACGCCGCCGTTCAGGAACGCCTGCTCGCGCATACGTCCCAGCAGCATTTTGTAATCGAATACCGTATCCTCGAATATGGTCGCGTCGGGCTTGAAGGTCACTTTCACGCCGTGCGTGCGGTCCGGCCCGGATGCGCCCTCATTGCGGAAGGCACGCGCCACGTGCCCGCGCTCGAACCGCTCGGTATAGCGCACGCCGTCCACGGTGTCCTCCAGCTCCAGCCATTCGGACAGGGCGTTGACGACCGATGCGCCGACGCCGTGCAGACCGCCTGCAATCTTATACCCGCCGCCGCCGAATTTTCCGCCCGCGTGCAGGATTGTATAGACGACCTCCGGAGTAGGAATCCCCTCCTTGGGGTGGATGCCTGCGGGGATACCGCGTCCGTTATCCTGCACCGTGACGCTGTTATCGGGGTTGATAACCACGGTGATGCGGTCGCAGTGCCCTGCCAGCGCCTCGTCTATGGAGTTATCCACAATCTCGTACACTAAGTGGTGCAGTCCCCGGATGGAGGTCGTGCCGATGTACATACCCGGGCGCTTCCGGACTGCTTCCAGTCCCTCCAGCACCTGTATCTGATTCTCGTCGTACACCTCGTCGGTGGCGGTATTGACGCCCTCCGGGAGCTTTTTTTCATCCATGCTGTTCTCTGCCATTTCTTACATTTATCCTTTCCTGTGTATCTGTCGCGATTCTGAAAAGTCGTTGCTGTATATATATATTCCGTTAACGGATCTGCATTCTGCCTTCGTTTTCCCCGCGGATTCTTCCGATGAGGGCGGCGGTGGAGAGCTGGGAGAAATAGACCTTACAGTCCCCGTCTGCCCTGTCACGGTACAGGACGAAGGATTTCGGAATCTCCTCATTTGCGGCTCTCACCATATCCTTTTTCTGTGCCTCGGAGAGGTATTTTCTTGTTATCCACGATGTGGTTGTTCTGTCTGCGTCGAATATGCCGATGATGTCGCGTGTGCGGATGTTTTTTTGGTTTCCGATGTGGAGATACACGGTTTTTTTCTCCTTTCGTGTGGGATGTGGGCTATATATGGGCTTTTGGGGGCTTGTCTTCTTTGTCGCCCGCCTGCCTTTTACTTTAGCTTTGTTCCTGCCCCCATCCCCCCAGCCCC
>CAVIJF010000067.1:0-5231 GCA_963643175.1 bacterium | reverse complement strand
GAAATCGATATGGGCTGTCTGGTCTGCGGCGGCAAGGGCTGCTCGGTGTGCAAGCACGTCGGCTGGATTGAAATCATGCCCGGCGGCACGCCGCACCCCAACGTGCTGCGCGCGGCAGGGCTGGATCCCGATGAATTTACCGGTTTCTATGTCAATATCGGACTGGACCGGCTGGTCATGATGCGCTACGGTGTGGATGATGTGCGCCTGTTCCACAGCGCCGACCTGCGCTTTCTGGGTCAGTTCCACTGATACGAAGGAGGGTATGTACTGTTATGAAACTGTCTTTGAACTGGATAAAGGATTACGTTCAGATACCCGCCGACATGGATCTGAAGAATCTGGCATACGACCTTACCATGTCCACCGTCGAGGTGGAGGGCGTCACCGAGCTGGCGCGCCGCTTTGACGGCATCGTGGCGGGCGATATCCGGGAGGTGCTGCCGCACCCCAACGCGGACAAGCTGCGCATCTGCCGGGTGGATATCGGCGACGGCGGACTGCATGACATCGTTTGCGGCGGCTCCAATCTGGAGACGGGCATGAGCGTTGTGGTGGCGTGCCCCGGTTCCTATGTGCGCTGGCACGGGGAGGGCGAACCGGTCGAAATCAAGAACGCCAAGCTGCGCGGGGTCGCCAGCTTCGGCATGATCTGCGCCTCGGTGGAAGTGGGTCTTGCCGACCTGTTCCCGGCGCATGAGGAAGCCGAAATCATGGACATCACGTCGTTCCGCGCCCCGGCAGGCACGCCGCTGGCACAGGTGCTGGATCTGGACGACGTGATTCTGGAGATTGACAACAAGTCCATGACCAACCGCCCCGATCTGTGGGGGCACTACGGCATCGCACGCGAGATTTCCGCACTCTACAACCTGCCGCTCAAGCCCTTCACGCCCTGCCGCCCCGCCTGCGACACGGAATACCCCGTGGAGATTGCCGACCCCGAACGCTGCCCGCGCTACATCGGCGCGAAGATTGAGGGCGTGACGGTCAGACCCGCTCCCTTTGCCATGCAGAGCCGCATCTGGCGCGTGGGAATGCGCCCCATCAATGCGCTGGTGGACATTTCCAACTACGTCATGCTGGCGACCGGTCAACCGACGCACCTGTTTGACGCGGATCACATCGTGGATCACATCACGGTGCGCCGCGCCGCGGAGGGCGAGAAGCTGTCCCTGCTCAACGGCAAGCAGCTGACGCTGACGCCGGACGATCTGGTCATTGCCGATGCCACCGAAGCCGTGGCGCTTGCCGGCGTCATGGGCGGCGACAAGGACTCCGTTCTGCCGGATACCTGCCGGGTGATTCTGGAGGTGGCGAACTTTGAGTCCACCGGCGTGCGCCGCACGGCACTGCGCTATGACAACCGCACCGAGGCGTCCTCCCGTTATGAGAAGGCAATCGACCCGGAGCGGTGCGATATGGCACTCTCGCTGACCGTGCAGCTGCTGGAGGAGCAGTTCCCGGAGATGCGCGTGACCGCCTTCTCCGACCGGTATCTGCGCAAGCCGGAACGCAACCGGCTGGATGTGTCGCTGTCGTGGCTGGAGCGCCGGCTGGGCAAGCGCATTCCGAACGGCGAGATTGCCGCCAAGCTGGAACTGCTGGGCTTTGAGGTCGGCTTTGAGGGCGACACCATGCACCTGACGGTGCCCACATGGCGCTCCACGGGCGATGTGTCCATCAAGGCGGACATCATGGAAGAGGTCGCGCGGATGTACGGCTACGAGAATTTCGAGCCGACGCCCATCGTCACGGCGTTTACCGGCGCCATCAACCAGCTGGACAAGGATCTGCTGCGGCGTATCAAGGAGTATCTGGCGTTCCGCTGCAATATGCAGGAGATTTTCACCTACCCGTGGATGGACACGGCGGTCATGAATGCCGTGCTGGGCGATGACCGGGGTGTGCTGGCGCTGTCCACACCGCCCGCACCCGAGAACAGGTATATCCGTTCCTCCCTGCTGCCCAACCTGATTCAGGCGGTGGCAAAAAACGAGCGCTTCTATGACAGCTTCAATCTTTTTGAGGAGGCACAGATTTTCCGGAGCGATGCGTTCGGCTCGGCTTACGATCCGCAGGAAACCCTGCCGGTTCAGCGGCGGCATATCGCGGGCGCGTTTGCCGGAACGGCAAACGATGTCACCGGGCTGTTCCGCACTGCGAAGGGCGTGCTGGCTGCCATGCCGCGCTACACGCACATGGAGGCGTATACCTTCCGCCGCGTGGAGAAGCCGGTCTGGGCAGACGAGGTGGTCTGGCTCAACCTGTACCTGGGCGAGACGCACATCGGCGACCTTGCCCTGCTGTCCAAGAAGGTGTCCATGACCTGCGGCATCCGGAATCTGGCGGTGGTGCTGTTCGAGTTGGACAGCGATGCGCTGGTTCCGTTCCGTTCGCGCACCAACACCTTCACGCATCTGGCAGAGTACCCCGTGACCGACTACGATGTTTCCATGCTGTTCGGCGCGGACACCAAGTGGGATCAGATTGCAGAGGCATTCGCCAAGGCGCAGCACGGCGACAGGACGCTCCGGGATATTGCCTTTGTGGACGAGTACCGCGGCGGGCAGGTGCCGGACGGCAAGAAGTCGGTGACGCTCCGGCTGTCCATCGGCTCCGACCAGAAAACGCTGACCTCGCAGGAGATTGAGACTGCCGCCGCCGCCGTCATCCGTCGCCTGACCAAAACGCTGGGCGGCGAAATGCGGACCAAATAACGCGGCTCCGGCTCCGCCGGAGCTGCAGGACAGACTGCGCCGCTTGAATTTCTGAAAAAATTTTGAAAACCCCTTGCAATTTGCGACGAAATGTGGTATGATACAAGGGTATATGTGAGCCCCGCAGCATACCCTCTCAGATGAGGCGGGACGGGAGCATAGAAATCATTCTATGAGGAGGAAGCTGTCATGCCGAATATCAAGTCCGCGAAGAAGCGCGTGCGCGTTACCGAGACAAAGACCCTGCAGAACAAGATGTTCAAGACGCAGATGAAGACCGATGTCAAGAAGTACCGCGCGGCGGTTGCTGCCAACGATATGGCTACCGCGCAGGAGCTTTACAAGGTCGCTTGCAAGAAGATCGATGTTGCCGCTGCAAAGGGCATCATCCACAAGAACTGCGCCGCACACCGCAAGAGCGAGTTCACCAAGGCTCTCAACGCCATGCAGGCGTAAGACCGGTTTTCCGGTCACGGAAGGTTTCCCCGGACGTCCGTCCGCGGGAAACCTTTTTTATCGGCGCTTTTACCTGCCGGACAAAGTGCATATTCGGCGGTTTTGTTGAATCTGTGGAATTCTTAAAGGCTCGTTCACGAAAAGTTCCAGAATTCTGCGACAATTTGTAATATATACATGATATACTGGAGGCAATGCCAAGGGGGACACACCCCGGCGGGCGGGTATGGCTGATCGGTTTGCAAGGGGCACCGCACGGCTGTGTCACGCTTACAATTCAGAAAGGAAAAAAATATGAAGAAGATGATTCCGATTCTGCTGTGCCTGTCGATGCTGCTGACGCTGGGTGCCGTGACGGTTCCCACCGCTGCTCTGAGCGACAGCGTGAACGACAGCACATGGTCCGAGATCGAGCTGAAGGCGCTTGTATTCCAGGAGGGAAAGTCCTTTTTCTCCGATCTGGCGAATAACTATGAGAACTACGACAGCGGTTGGAAGGAGATTTCCGAGCTGGACGGCGATGAGCGCGAAATCTGCTCCCTCAACATGAGAGGTTTCAGCGTCACCCAGGACGGCAAGTACGCTCTGATGGGACACCTCAACGGTTCCGATTTCCGCGGCTGCGCTCTGTTCGATTTTGCGACCGGCGCCATCACCGACGTCTATTACCGCTATGACTCCGAGCAGGACCCGGATATTTCGAATGGTCCCTTCTCCTACGTCAAGGGTATCGCGTCGGATGACAGAGGCAATGTGTACTGCGGTTTCTCCTTCTCCACCAACTACAATCTGGTGTCTCTGGGCATCGCGCACATCAACGATGAAACCAAGACCTTTGAGGAGCTGTGGGAAGGTCCCGTTTACCAGTTCGGCGACAAGCCCGGCGATTCGACCGGCATTCAGGTCGGTATCAACGGTGTGGAGGTTGCCAAGGTCGGCGACAAGTACTACTGCTACGTGATGGTCAACTATGCCTATGACGCGCTGTACTGCTTTGACGTGACCGATCCCTCCAAGCCGGTTCTGAACAGCAACTTCGGCACCAACGGCTACATCAACTTCTCCGATGACCAGTGCCCCGTCCGGACGGAGGATTCCATGCTGGACGAGGGCTACTACATGGCAGTTGACGCGGACGGCGTTGTCTGGCTGACTGCCAAGCTGAAGAACGGCAAGAAGGCGCTCATGAAGATTGCGCCCGACGGCTCTGCCTGCGCCGCTTCCTACGAGCTGGAGAATCCCTACTCCGTCTGCCATGCCGGCAAGTACATTCTGATCGGCAACAAGAGCGGGGCAACCGTCAAGGTGTACAGTGACGACGATATGAGAGAGATTGCCACCCTGAAGTACGAGGGGGTTTACGGCGCCTGCATTACCCGGATTCAGGTTGTGGATGACATCCTGTTTGTTGCGGACGGGCAGGAGAACGATGCATCGCTGGCGAACGCAATTCTGGTTGCCGGGCTGACGCCGGATGCGCAAGCGAAGATTGACAGCATGGTGCAGGCTCTGAACGGTGGCTCCGACACGGACACGGACACGGACACGGACACGGAGACTAATGAGCCCGAGACGACGGCTGCGCCCGAGTCTGACACCGTGACCGAAACGCAGAAGGCAACCGACACCGAGGTGCAGACCGGCGGGAACGGATCGCAGACCGAAGCACCCGCTACCACCACCGGTTCGGGTGATGCGAAGAAATCCGGCTGCTCCTCTGTTGTGAGTGCGTCTGTGGTCGGTGTTTCCGCCCTGATTCTTGCCGGCGTGGGCGCCACAATCCGGAAGAAGAAGGATTAAACTGTTCTCTGACCGGAATCCGATACCTTTTGCGGGGGAACCGATGTACTGTCGGTTCCCCCGCTTTTCCGTGGCAAGTATTTGCAGAGCCTTTCCCCCCATCCCCCCGACCCGCGCTCGAAGAGCGCTCTTCCCACGCTGGGGAAGTGGGAGATTTTTGTTATGGGAACCTCTAAAAATCAGTTCCCGCATCAAATTTTGCGATTCAACGGTGAAAATAATGAAATCGGAGCGGCGAATCGCATGCCTGTTTCG
>CAVIJF010000066.1:0-5248 GCA_963643175.1 bacterium | reverse complement strand
GGGAAGGGGGCAGCCAAGGAGAGTGGGGGGACCGGGGGGAGAGGAACCTCGGCGCCTGAGATGGTCCTCTCCCCCCGGGGCAGGGCAAGGATATGCTACCGGGGAAAGTGTTCGCAAAACTTTCATGCCCCCATCCCCCCGACCCGCGCTCGCAGAGTGTTCTTCCCCCGCTGGGGAAGGGGGAGATTTTGGTTTACTTTGCCGGGGGCTGTCGCTCCCGGCACCCCCGCGCTTGCGCCGGAAGGTATGCTGGTCTAACCTGCGGTTTCTGTTGCTTTCCGGAACGCCGGGAACCGCCCCGTTCCCGGTAAAGCGGAAACCGTTGGGGAGGGACTGCGGGGGCAAAAAGGCTTATGCAAAGGCGGGGCAGGATGAACCGGTGACGCATAAACACACCCCCGCCGGGCACCGGCGGCACTCCCTCACCCGGAACGGAATCTTTTTTCAAAAAGCCCTTGACAACAGAACCGTTTCGTGCTAAAATGAAGCTGTTTGAAACGCAAGGACTGGGAACGGACAGGCAGGTCGCCTTGACAGAGAGCCGTGGGTCGGTGAAACACGGCAGGCAATGGCAGGTCCCCTCACCCATGAGCGGCTGACTGAACCCGGCACACCGCCGGCACAGGAAGGACGGAACCCGCCGTTATACGGGATGCAGCCCGCGGCAGTCTGCCGCATGGGTCGCAGATGAGCGGACGCCCGCCCGATGCGCGGCGCGTCAAGCAGAGTGGTACCACGGGATTGTCCCCCGTCTCTGATCGGAGACGGGGGATTTGTCTGTCCCGCACGCCCGGCATACCCCCGAAAAGCTGCCCGCAGCCGAATCCGGGAGAATACTGACCGACATACGGCAGTGTCGATGCACAGCCGGTGCCGCCGGCAGTTTCCCCTCATATCAGAAAGGATGCACAACATGAAGTACGATTTTTCCGCCATCGAGAGCAAGTGGCAAAAGCGCTGGGAGGAGGCGCACGTCTTTGAAGCGCAGGACAACTCCGACAAGCCAAAATTCTATGCGTTGGTCGAATTCCCCTATCCTTCCGGCGTTGGAATGCACGTCGGGCATATCAAGGCGTACTCCGGGTTGGAGGTGGTCAGCCGCAAGCGGCGGATGCAGGGCTATAACGTCCTGTTTCCCATCGGCTTTGACGCCTTCGGGCTGCCCACCGAGAACTCCGCCATCAAGACCGGCATTCATCCCCGCCAGCTGACCGACCGCAATATCCGCAAGTTCACCGAGCAGCTCAGGCGCGTCGGTTTCTCCTTTGACTGGTCGCGCGTCATTGATACGACGGAGGAGGATTACTACCGCTGGACGCAGTATATCTTCCTGAAAATGTTTGAGAAGGGACTGGCGTTCCGCAGTACAGCGCTGGTCAATTACTGCCCGCACTGCAAGGTTGTGCTGTCCAACGAGGATTCGCAGGGCGGCAAGTGCGACATCTGCCACAGCGACATCATCCAAAAGTCAAAGGACGTCTGGTACCTGCGCATCACCGCGTATGCGGACAAGCTGCTGGAGGGGCTGCAGGACGTGGACTACCTGCCCAACATCAAGCAGCAGCAGATTAACTGGATCGGGAAATCCCGCGGTGCGTTCGTCAACTTCGGCGTGACCGGCACGGAGGAGAAGCTCCGCATCTACACCACCCGCCCGGATACGCTGTTCGGCGTGACCTTCATGGTTATGGCGCCGGAGCATCCCATGCTCGCGGATATGGCGGATCGCATCACCAACATGGACGAGGTGCGCGCCTATCAGGCGGAGTGCCAGAAAAAGACCGAATTTGAGCGGACACAGCTTGTCAAGGACAAGACCGGCGTCCGGCTGGAGGGCGTCCGGGGTATCAACCCGGTGAGCGGCAGGGAAATCCCCATCTACATCGCGGACTACGTGATGATGGGCTATGGAACCGGCGCTATCATGGCGGTTCCGGCACACGATGAGCGGGACTACGCCTTTGCGAAAAAGTTCGGCATTGACATCATTCCGGTCATCCGGGGCGGCGACATGGAGAAGGAAGCCTATACCGGCGAGGGCGAGATGATCAATTCCGACTTCCTGAACGGGCTGGACAACAAGGCGGATTCTATCGCCCGCATGATCGACTGGCTGACCGCCCACGGCGTCGGGGAGGGCGGCGTCCAGTACAAGATGAAGGACTGGGCATTCAACCGCCAGCGGTACTGGGGGGAGCCGATTCCCATCGTGCACTGCCCGCAGTGCGGCATGGTGCCGGTTCCCTACGATCAGCTTCCGCTCCGTCTGCCGCCCATGACCGAGTTTGAGCCGGGACAGGGCGGGGAATCGCCGCTTGCCAAGGTGGAATCCTTTGTGAACTGCTCCTGCCCGAAGTGCGGCGGTGCCGCCAGACGCGAAACGGATACCATGCCCCAGTGGGCAGGTTCGTCGTGGTACTACCTCCGGTATATCGACCCGCACAACACCCATGCCCTTGCCGATCCGGACAAGATGAAGTACTGGATGCCGGTGGACTGGTACAACGGCGGCATGGAGCACGTCACGCGGCACATGATTTACTCCCGCTTCTGGTATCATTTCCTGTATGACATCGGCGAGGTGCCGACGGCGGAGCCGTATGCCAAGCGCACGGCGCAGGGACTGATTCTGGGATCGGACGGCGAGAAAATGTCCAAGTCGCGCGGCAACGTGGTGGATCCCAACGACGTGGTGGACGAGATGGGCGCGGATGTCCTGCGCGTCTACATCCTGTTCATGGGTGATTACGGCGCGGCGGCGCCGTGGTCGGAGAACAGTATGCGCGGGTGCAAGCGCTTTCTGGAGCGGGTCGCCGACCTGCCTGGCAAGCTGGTGACGGAGGAGAACGCCGGACTGGAATCCGGGTTCCACAAGGTCATCCGCAAGGTTTCCGCCGACATTGAGGACATGAAGTTCAACACCGCGATTGCCGCCATGATGGGTCTGCTCAACGACATTGATGCCGCAGGCGGACTGACACGCGACCAGCTGTCGGTGCTGCTGCGCCTGCTTTGCCCCTTCGCGCCGCACCTGTGCGAGGAACTGTGGGAAGCGCAGGGCTGGAAGGGCTTCTGCTCCCTTGCGCCGTGGCCTGATTTTGACGAGGCAAAGACCCGCGATGCGGTCGTCGAGCTTGCCGTTCAGATTAACGGAAAAGTGCGTGGCAAGGTGACACTGCCCGCCGATGCCGACCGCGACACGGCGCTTGCTGCCGTGCGTGCCGACGGGCGGCTCGGTGCCCTGCTGGAGGGAAAGACGGTGGTCAAGGAGATTGTCGTGCCCGGGAAGATTATCAATATTGTGGTCAGATAACAGTTGCAGTGCCTGTTACCGGCTACCAGTTACCCGCCGACCGCTTTTCGGTGTTACGGGGGAGCCTTCCGCTTCGGAAGGCTCCCCTTTTCTGGCGCGGCGCGGTCTGTGACAGAGCCGGGCGGGGGAAAGTGCCGCCGGCGGGCGGTTCCGGGCGAAAAAAGAGAGGGGAAAGCCGGATTTCCGGTTTTCCCCTCTCGGAATACGCCCTTCTCAGTCGGTGATGAAGGGCAGGAGCGCTGCCTGACGGGCGCGCTTGATGGCGGTATTGACCTCTCTCTGGTGCTTTGCGCAGGCGCCGGAGACACGGCGGGGCAGAATCTTGCCGCGCTCGCTGATGAAGTGCTTCAGCTTGACGGTGTCCTTGTAGTCAATGTATTCGACCTTGTCTGCGCAGAAAATGCAGACCTTTCTTCTCTTGCCGCGGTTGAACGGGCGAGCAGGCCGTGCGGTATTCTCAGTTCTATCCATGTTTGTTTATTCTCCTTCATGCCGGGGCACAGCCCGGCTCATTTTTTGTGCGGCACTGCGCCGCAGGTAAGACGTGCCGCTGTCAGAACGGCAGGTCGTCGTCGGTCTTGATTTCCTCAAACTTGGCGCCGGCACCGGGGGTCGAGAAAGCGGGCGCGGGCGCATAGCTGTCACCGCCTGCCTCGGGGGCAGAGGACGCATTGCGGTTCTCCACAAAATTGGCTTCATCCGCAATGATATCGGTGGCGTAGCGCTTGACGCCCTGCTGATCCACCCAGCTCCGGTTCTGGATCGAGCCTACCACGCAGATGGCAGAGCCCTTCCGGAAGAACTTGGCGATGAATTCAGCGGTCGTCCGCCATGCGGTCACATTGAAAAAATCCGCTTCGGGCTGACCCTGCTGTCCCTCACTGCGGGACGCATAGCGACGGTTGACGGCAATACGGAGTGAAACCACCGAAATGCCGCTCTGGGTCTGTTTGAGTTCCGGATCCGCCACAAGGCGACCGGCAAGAATCACTTTGTTCAGGTTAAGAGACATACGGTTTCTCCTTTCCGGGCGGCTGACGATTCCGGAGAACCGCCGCCGGATAGCATTTCGGAAGCACCCGGACATCCCACGGTATGTCGCGGGGCATTGCGGGAACTCCCGTTCCCCGCATCCGCCTTCCGTGCGAACGGGGCTTATCAGGAATTGCTGACTTATTCGGCGACCGGTGCCTCAGCGGCGACCTCGGCGGCAGGAGCCTCCGGCGCAGTCTCCTCGGCGGGAGCGGGTTCCTCGGCGGGCGCGACAGCCTTGGCGGCAGGCGCGGACTCAAGGCGGACAGTTACCTGACGCATAACGGTTTCATCGATATTGAGCAGACGCTCCAGCTCGCTGGGGAACTCAGGCGCGCTCTTGAAGGTAGCCACGACGTAGTATCCGTCGGGCTTGTCGTTGATGGGGTATGCCAGACGGCGCTTGCCCCACTGTGCCACATCGACAACCGTCTCGGCGTTGGCATTGATGATGCCGACGAACTTATCGACCGTTGCCTTGACTGCCTCATCGCCGCCGGTGACATCCACGACGAACAGGCACTCATAATACTTGTTGATCTTCTCCATGTTAAACCTCCCTATGGACTGAAAGACCGCGCGGCTTCAGATTTTCCGCGCAGTAAGGAGACGGTTGCGTATCGCAGACCGTACCGAATACATATTATAGCATGATTATCGCGTGTTGTCAATAGTTTTTTGAAAAAATGATCCGGGTAACGGCGGGGATTCTCCCGGAATACCGGTTCGGCGAGCCGCAGCGGGCATCCGGCGGGGGCTGCGCCCCTTGCATCCCCGCACAGACGCAGGGGGATCGGGGATTTCCCTGAAGCAGTGTCGCGCGGGTTCAGATACAGGGGTGCCGGGGGCGGAGCCCCGGCAAAATAAACCTGAAGTCTCCCCCTTCCCCCGGAGGGGGAAGGG
>CAVIJF010000065.1:0-5322 GCA_963643175.1 bacterium | reverse complement strand
GGGGCTTGATTTTTCGCCGGAGTTATGGTATACTATAATTATATAATTATACTTATAAGACTGCCCTGCGACAGCCCTTGCCGCAGGGCAGGAAAGAAAGGATTCCCTATGCCCTTGTCTTTCCTTGACGAACTGAACGATATATGGAAAATGGTGAGGGACAGCTTCCGGAAGGAACTATCCAATACCATCACGGATCTCTTTCTGGGAGATCTTACAGTGACCGGAATAGAGGACGATACAACCATCATCATGACAGGCGATTCCGCCATCAAAATGCGTACCGTAAACCTCAAGTACCGCGAGGAAATCGAGAAACGCTTTTCGGAGATTCTCGGATACCCGGTCACAGTGCGGCTGGTCAGTGAAGCCGCCTGCAACGAGACAGCACGCCAGAAAGGCTATACCCTCAACGAGCGCATGATCGTGCTGGAACCGGACGCCGATGCCGACCGGGCGGACGGCGAGGGGAATGTCAGCGTCTGCGGCGGTGCCCCCGATCTCCCCGTCAGAACATCGGATGGTTCCGCGGACGGCTCCGCCATCCCCGCCGGAAAGCGGGCAAATTCGCCCGCTGCAGGCATCCGGGACGGGCAGGCGTTTGCATCCCCCGCCGCGGCTCCCGCGCCCGCAGAGCCGGAGAACACGCCGAATCCGGCGGCGAATCCGACGCCGGACACGGCATCGGAGCATCTCCCGCCCTCCACCCTGCCGCCCTTCAATTTCGAGTACACCTTTGACAACTTCATCGTCGGCTCCTCCAACAAGTTCGCCCATGCGGCGTGTCTGGCGGTCGCCGACCACCCCGCGCAGAATTACAACCCGCTGTTTATTTACGGTCCCTCCGGACTTGGCAAGACGCACCTGCTCTACGCCATCACCAACCAGCTCAAGCGCAAGAACGAGCACGTCCGGGTCATCTACATCAAGGGCGAGAATTTCACCAACCACATGATTGAAAGCCTGACGCGGCAGGCGATGAAGGAATTCCGGGACATCTACCGCTCCTGCGACGTGCTTCTGATTGACGATATTCAGTTCATCGCGGGCAAAACCTCCACGCAGGAAGAGTTTTTCCACACCTTCAACGCCCTGTATGAGGACGGAAAGCAGATTATCCTGACCTCCGACCGTCCGCCGCGTGAAATCAAAACGCTGGAGGACCGTCTCAAAACCCGCTTTGAGTGGGGTCTGATTGCGGATATTCAGCCGCCCGATCTGGAGCTGCGCACCGCCATTATCAAGAAAAAGGCGGATCAGGTCAATCTGAAAATTCCGGACGATGTGCTTGCCTTCCTTGCGGAAAACCTGCGCTCCAACATCCGGCAGATTGAAGGTGCCATCAAGAAGCTGGGCGCCATGAGTTTCCTCTCCGGTCAGCAGATCAATATGAACGTGGCGCGCAGCTGCATCTCCGACCTGCTGGACGGCGCCGAGCCTGTCAACGTGACGGTGGACAAGGTGTTCAGCGCCGTCTATCACCGCTACAACATCAAGCGGGAAGACCTCGTGTCCGCCCGCCGCACCAAGGAAATTGCCTCCGCCCGCCACATCACCGTCTACCTCATCCGTACCATCACCGAAATGTCCCTTCCCAACATCGGCAAACTCTTCAACCGCGACCACTCCACCATCCTCTCCTCCCTCGACGCCGTTGAAAAACGTAAGGCGCAGGACGACCTCTTCCGCATCGAGCTGGAAGAAATGGAGAAAGAAGTCAGGGGAGGGTAAAGGAGACGGGAGAAACGTTGGGGGCTTCTTAAAAGAAGCCCCCAAACCCCCAAGAACTTTTCTGAAATTGATTTTTGGACAGGGACAGTTTGTGCCCGGTTCCGGGTAAAAACTGTCCCGGCAGGTGAGTTTGTTCGCGGTTTCCAAAAACTTTCTCCCCCTGTCCCCCGGGGCGTGGCAAAGTTGACGCCTCCGGGGAAAGTTCCCGTAAACCTTACTCCCTCCCGGAACCGCAAACCACCCGGCAAACCGTGCCGCCCCCGGCGCAGTCGCAGGGATGCAAAGGGCGAAGCCCCTTGCATAAGAAATCTAAAATCTCCCCCTTCCCGCCGGGAAGGGGGGCGGGGGGATGGGAGCAAAAGATTTATACAGAGTCACGGACAGCGGACAACCCCACCGAAAACCACTTCCAACATCCCCACACACCCCCTGTTGTAGAAAACCAACCCGGTTTTCCACACCGTGTGGAAAAGACTGTGGACTTTTCCCGGTTTTTTCACAGCCTGTGGAAAACCGTGTTGAAAACCCCGGTATTCAACCCCGTATGCATTTCCCCACCGGCACAGACTGCCCCTGTGTCCAACAGTTTCCGCCAAATGTCGTGCTGTCGTGCGGTTTGTGGATATGCATAAAAACAGGGCAGGGAATCCCCCGCGGAATCCCACACGTACCACCCGGACACTCCACATACCGCAGTGGAGAAACGCCCGGTTTTCCCACAGAAAAACAGAAAAATCCGTCCACAACGACCGGTTTGTCGCACCGAAAACGCCGGTTTTTCCCCCGGATCCCCCAAAAAACACCGTTCGGAGAGGATTTCCACAATCCGCCGGGACAGAATCCGGAGGTTCATCACAGAAACAGGCAGGAAGAGGATCCGAAAAATTCCTGTCGTGCCTGTATCTTCCGGTTTTCCACAGTTTCCCGCCCTCTACTGCTCCTGCTGCTGGATAGAAGGGATAAAAAGACAGACTGACGGACTGATCGCGCGTGCGCGCGCGGAAAAACCGACAGGAAAAGAAGGACGACATTCCCAGACACGACGTGCAACACGCCGGACAGAGGAAAGACGGCGGAAAAATGCCGCGGTTCCGGAATCTCCTGCCCGGACACACATATACTGATACAATACTGCTGCTGAAAGGAAGCTTTTGCCGATGCAGAAGCTATGGTCATGTAATGAAAATTGTATTCGCAAAAAACGAAATAGTCAACGCCGTACCGCCGCTGCTGAGCGGCGTATCCGGAAAAGCCGCCCTGACTGTATCCGAAGGCATCCTGTTTGAAGCGCAGGCGCCCGACATCTGCCGCATGACAACCTTCGATATGGAGAAGGGCGTCCGGCTGACCGTGCACGCCGAGGTCATCGAGGAGGGCGCGGCGATTATCAGCGCCTCCAAATTCACCCAGACAGTCCGCGCCATGGAAGACGGCGACATCACGCTGTCGGTGGACGACCGCAACGCGGTTTCCATCACCTGCGGCAGCGCGTCCCATACCATGAATGCTCTGCCCGCCGCCGACTTCCCCGACCTGCCGCGCCTGCGCTCCGCCAACGGATTTACCGTGCCGCGCCGGACGCTGCGCGCCATGATCGGGAAATGTATGCACGCCATGGGCAGCATCGATCAGCGCCCGTTCCTGAACGGTATGTATATGTGCGTGACCGACGGCAAGCTGGACACGGTAGCCTGCGATTCCTTCCGGCTGGCGGTCTGCTCCACGCCCGCCGACATCGTGAACTGCAACGAGAACGGTTCGGATCTCTACTACCGCTTCATCCTGCCGAACAAGTCGGTCGGGGAGCTGTACCGCCTGCTGGATACCAAGGGCGAGGGCGGCGAGGAGCAGGACGAACCGCTGACGCGCATCCATATGTTCCGCAAGAATATCGTGTTCGATCTGGACGGGATTGTATTCTTCTCCCGCCTGATTGACAGCGAGTACATGGATTACAACCGCATCATTGTCCGGAATCACCGGATTACCGTGACGGTGGACAGGGATCTGCTGCTTGGCGCGCTGGAGCGTGCGGCGCTGATTACCGAGGAGCGCGTACCGGGCGCGGTGCGCTCCAGCGTCCGTCTGGATGTGACGGGCGATATGCTCAAGGTGTCCGCCGTTTCGGGACTTGGCAGTTCCTACGACGAGATGCCGATCCGGCACGAGGGGGACGACCTGACCATTGCCTTCAACAACCGGTACCTGATGGACAGTCTACGCGCCTGCCGCGCCGGGGATATCCGGCTGTCCATGTCCTCCGCACTGTCCAGCATCAACATTGAGCCGGTGCTGAGTGAGGAGGAAGCGGCGTCGGGCGAGAGCGAGCTGTTCTTCCTGCTCCCGGTGCGCACGAAGGAGTAAGGGGCGGCGATGCAGTGCAGGCGGGTACGTCTGCGGGATTTCCGCAACATCGAGGAGGCGGAGGTACATTTCTCCCCCGGCGTCAATCTTCTGCACGGCGACAACGCGCAGGGAAAAACCAATCTTCTGGAAGCGCTGTACTATACGGCGCTTGGCAAGACCTTCCGCACGGGGCATGACGAGGAGCTGATCCGATTCGGCGCGTCCTGCGCCACGGTGGAAAACTGCTTTTCGCCGGCGGGGCAGGCGGACAGCACGCTGCTGTTCCGGCTTCTCCGCGGGCGCGGGGGCAGGGCTGTTGACCGCAACGGAGTCCGCGTGCGGAGCATGAGCGAGGTGGTCGGCAGTTTCCGGGTGGTTCTGTTCTGCCCTGCGCACCTGTCGGTGGTGCAGGGTTCCCCGGAGGACAGGCGGGATTTCCTGAATGTGGCAATCTCCCAGCTGCGCCCGATGTATGTGCGTGCGCTCAAGCGTTTCAACCGGGCGCTCCGGGAGCGCAATGCGCTGCTCCGGCAGGCGCAGGACGCGGGCGGTCGTCTGGATGCGACCGCCGAGCAGTGGTCTGCGCAGCTTGCCTCCGCCTGTGCGGAAATTGCCGCCAGACGGGCTGAGTATGTTATCCGTCTGGATTCCCTCATGCGGGATTGCTTTGCGGACATGACCGGCAACCGGGAAGTGCCGGGGGTGGGGTATGTCAATTCGCTGGGGCTGTCCGCCTCCGAAATGCTGTCCCCGGCGGACACTGAGCCGCTGTACTTCCGCCTTCTGACCGAGCGCACGGCGCGGGAAATCGCTGCCGGCAGCACGCTGTACGGTGTGCACCGGGATGATCTGTCCCTGATGCTGAACGACCGTCCTGCGCGTCTGTACGCCTCTCAGGGGCAGCAGCGTTCCATTGCGCTTGCCATGAAGCTGGCGGAAGGCACTGTCAGCGGGCAGGATGCGGGCGGGGATCTTCCTGTCTTCCTGTTTGACGATGTGCTCTCCGAGCTGGACAGCCGCCGCCGCTCCTATCTTCTCCGTGAGCTTTCCGGTCGTCAGGTCATCATGACCTGCTGTGAGGACATTTCCTCCTCCTTCTCCCCTGATTCCTTCCGCTCCATCCGGGTGGAGAATGGGGTGTATTTTGAGTGAGGGCGAGGGGGGCGGAACCGAATGAACCGCTTGAATCCGGCGTTTCCGGCTTGCTTCTGCCTTGACATAAGCTTTTTCACCCCCTATCCCCCC
>CAVIJF010000064.1:0-5402 GCA_963643175.1 bacterium | reverse complement strand
CTCCGGGGAAGGGGGTCGAGGGGATGGGGGCGGAAGGTTTCTGCAAAGGCTGGACAGAGCCGCCAACGCCGGGTGCAGGCGCCCCGTCGGCACCGCAAACCGCCCGGGATGCCGGAAAACCGCCCTTCCGGCAAAGCCCGCCGGGAACCGACACTTACCCCCGCTCCGCGTATGATTCCAGCAGGGAGGCAGCCGTGTGGGCAGCAGCCTGCAGGAAGGAGGGATAATCCGAATAAGCCTGCTCGTCGCCGCCGTCCGAGACGGCACGCAGAATGGCACAGGGCACACGGTTGACAAAGCAGACCTGCCCGATGGCTGCCCCCTCCATTTCGCAGGCAATGAGATCAAGCGTGGGGAAATCCGCCCGGATGCGCTGCTTGGCGGGGTTGCCCGCAATGAAACGGTCGCCGGAGGCGATCACGCCCCGGACATACGGCACCCCCGCGTCCCGGACGCAGGCGCACAGCCCGTCTGTCACGGCGGGGTCGGTCGGCAGAACGACCATGTTCAGCCCGGAAATCATCCCCACCGGGTCGCCCAGCGGGGACGTGTCCATATCGTGCTGTATCACGGCATCCGCCACGGCGACCTGCCCGATGCCGAGCCGGTCGGTCATGCTTCCCGCCACACCTGTATTGATGATGACCTCCGGGCGGTACAGGAGAATCATGGTCTGTGCGCACAGGGCGGCGAACACTTTCCCGATGCCGCACCGTGCGACTACTGTCCGTCTGCCGCGCAGCATTCCTTCCGTGAAAGTGATGCCGCTGACCGTCTGCTCCTTCCGGTCTGTCATGTGGGCTATCAGTTCCTCCACCTCAATCTGCATGGCACCGATTATGCCGAGGTATCCTCTGTTTTCTGCTGTTTCTGCCATTGGTTTTTACCTGCCTTCTGTCTGATTTGATGCGTGATGCGTGCTCACATTATACCTGTTTCCGGGCGGGATGTCAAGGTGTTTGGGAAATTTAGGGGGGCACCCCTTGCCCCGGTGGCGGCTTATCCTTGCCGTTGCCGGTGGGGGCTGGGAGTTGTCTTTGCCCTGCCCCGGCGTGGTCGGCTTTACCCTGCCCTCGGTTAATCTCTTTCGCCCCCTATCCCCCGCCCCGCGCTCGCAGAGCGCTCTTTCCCAGCGGGGAAGGGGGGCGGGGGATAGGGGCAAGAAAACAGCAAGAAGGCAGGCAAAAACCGGTGGCACGGAGGGCAAGCACACCCTTTCGGCTACCGGAAGCCGTAAAAAGGAGGAGAACCCCCACAGGGGTCCCCCTCCCAAAATCGCTATACGCGGCAGCAGAGAAAATTACTCATACAGCTCACGCATTTTCAGCAGACGCTGATAATGCGCGGCGGCATTCTCCTTTGCCTTCTCGAACAGCACGGCAGCACGCGCAGGATTCGATGCCTCCAGACGAGCATACCGGTTCTCGGACTCAATGAACTTGGTGTAGTCGGTCGTGGGCTCCTTGGAATCCACAATCAGCTTGCCGGTCTCCAGCGTCGGATTGTAGCGGAACATCAGCCAGTAACCGGCATCCACCGCACGCTTCATCTCAAGCTGGCAGTTCTGCATACCGCCCTTGATGCCGTGCATCTCGCAGGGCGCGTAGCCGATAATCAGCGAAGGACCGTGGTAGGCTTCCGCCTCGGTCAGAGCTTTCATGAGCTGGTTCATGTCCGCACCCATGGCGACCTGCGCAACGTAGACGTAGCCGTAGGACATGGCAATCTCCGCAAGGCTCTTCTTGCCGATGGCCTTGCCCGCGGCGGCAAACTGTGCCACCTGACCGATGTTGGATGCCTTGGACGCCTGTCCGCCGGTGTTGGAGTACACCTCGGTGTCAAAGACGAACACGTTGACATCCTCGCCGGAAGCCAGCACGTGATCCAGACCGCCGAAGCCGATATCGTATGCCCAGCCGTCGCCGCCGAAGATCCAGACCGACTTCTTGGACAGATACTCCTTCTCCGCCAGAATCTTGGCGCGCAGATCCGCGCACTTCTCGCAGGTGCAGTCCTCCAGAGCGGCAACCAGTGCCTTTGCGGCAGGCTCGTTCGCCTTGCCGTCCTCCAGCGTGTTCAGGTAGTTCTCAATCAGCGTCTTGAGCTCCGGCTTCTCGACCATCTCGTTCAGCTCACGGACGTAGCCGACCAGACGCTCGCGGATAACCTTCTGACCCAGATACAGACCCAGACCGTGCTCGGCGTTGTCCTCAAACAGCGAGTTGCACCATGCGGGACCGTGACCGGACTCCTTGTTCACCGTGTAAGGCGTGGAGGGAGCCGCGCCGCCCCAGATGGAGGAACAGCCGGTCGCGTTGGAAATGTACATACGCTCGCCGAACAGCTGCGTGACAAGGCGCGCATAGGAAGTCTCGGCACAGCCTGCGCAGGAGCCGGAGAATTCAAGCAGCGGCTGCTTGAACTGCGAACCCTTGACGGTAGTGTTGATAAGCTCGGTCTTTTCGGAGACGTTGGCGACCGCGTAGTCGAAGGCAGCCTGCTGATACAGACCCTTTGCCTGCGGCACCATGGTCAGGGCAGACTTGGGAGCAGCCAGCTTGGCGGCTTCCTTGGCGGCAGTCTTGGCGTCGTACTCCGGATGCTCCGCCGTGACCTGCTTGGCGGCGTTGTCCAGCGCCTTCTTGGTCACAGGGCAAGCCTTGACGCACAGCGTGCAGCCCATGCAGTCGAGAGCCGAAACAGCCATGGTGTACTTGTAGTTGGTCTTGAGAACCGGCTTTGCGGTAAAGCGCGTGTCGGCGGGAGCGCCGGCAGCCTCCTTCTCATCCATAGCGAACGGACGGATAGCGGCGTGCGGGCAGACAAACGCGCAGGTGTTGCACTGAATGCAGTTGTCCGGGAGCCACTCAGGAACCGTCACGGCGACGCCGCGCTTCTCGTAAGCGGCAGCACCCTGAACGAAGGTACCGTCCGGATTGTGGGAGAAGGCGGAAACGGGCAGCTTGTCGCCAGCCATGGAACCGATAGGATCCAACAGGTTGTTGACGGAATCCACCAGGTCGGCACGGGTGCCGGTTGCGGGTGCCTTGGGCGCATCGTCCGCGCAGGTCTTCCATGCCTCAGGCACCTCGACCTTGACGAAGGCATCCGCACCGGCATCAATGGCGGCATAGTTGAGGTCAACCATAGCCTGACCCTTCTTGATGTAGGACTTGTATGCCATCTTCTTCATGTACTCGACAGCCTCAGCCGCGGGCAGGATGTTGGCAAGTGCGAAGAAGGCGGACTGCAGGACGGTGTTCTTGACCTTGGCGTTGCCGATCTTCTTGGCGGCAATATCCGTCGCGTCGATGATGTAGAAGCTGATGTTGTTGTTGGCGATGTACTGCTTCACCTTGGAAGGCAGGTGGGCATCCAGCTCCTCCGGCGCCCATGCGCAGTCAAGCAGGAAGGTTCCGCCCGGCTTGACATCGCTCACCATGTCGTACTTGTGCAGGTACGCCTGGTTGTGGCAGGCAACGAAGTCTGCCTTGTTGATGTAGTAGGGGGACTTGATGGGCGCATCACCGAAGCGCAGGTGCGAGATGGTGATACCGCCGGTCTTCTTGGAGTCATACTGGAAGTACGCCTGAATGTACTTGTCGGTATGGTCGCCGATAATCTTGATGGAGTTCTTGTTCGCGCCGACGGTTCCGTCGCCGCCCAGACCCCAGAACTTGCAGGCGATGGTGCCGGCAGGTGCGGTATCGGGCGCGGGCTTCTCCTCCAGGGAGTGGTTGGTCACGTCGTCCACAATGCCGATGGTGAACTGCGCCTTGGGTTCGTCCTTGGCAAGGTTCTCGTACACGGCGAAGATGGATGCGGGGGGCGTATCCTTGGAACCGAGGCCGTAGCGTCCGCCGACAACGCGGATACCGGTCACGCCGGAGGTAGCCAGCGCGGTCACGACGTCCAGATACAGCGGCTCACCCAGCGAGCCGGGCTCCTTGGTGCGATCCAGAACCGCAATCTTCTTGACGGTCTGCGGAATAGCCTCAATCAGCTTGGAAGCCACGAACGGGCGGTACAGGCGGACCTTGACCAGACCGACCTTCTCGCCGTGTGCGTTCATGTAGTCGATGACCTCCTCGGTCACGTCGCAGACGGAGCCCATCGCGATGATGATGCGGTCTGCATCGGGTGCGCCGTAGTAGTTGAACAGCTTATAGTCGGTGCCCAGCTTGGCGTTGACCTTGCCCATGTACTCCTCGACGATGGCGGGCAGGGCGTCGTAGTAGCGGTTGCACGCCTCGCGGTGCTGGAAGAAGATATCGCCGTTCTCGTTGGAGCCGCGCAGGACGGGGTGCTCGGGGTTGAGCGCACGCCTGCGGAAGGCGTCCACGGCGTCCATATCCACCATTTCGGCGAGATCCGCGTAATCCCAGACCTCGATCTTCTGAATCTCGTGGGAAGTACGGAAGCCGTCGAAGAAGTTGATGAACGGAACGCGACCCTTGATGGTTGACAGATGGGCGACGGCGCCGAGATCCATAACCTCCTGCGGGTTGGTTTCAGCCAGCATGGCGAAACCTGTCTGCCGACAGGCATACACGTCGGAGTGATCTCCGAAGATGTTGAGTGCCTGTGTTGCCACGCAGCGTGCGGACACATGGAACACGCAGGGGAGCAGTTCGCCTGCAATCTTGTACATATTGGGAATCATTAGGAGCAGACCCTGGGAAGCGGTGTAGGTAGTCGTCAGCGCGCCCGCACCCAGCGAGCCGTGGACGGTACCTGCGGCACCCGCCTCGGACTCCATTTCCATCACCTTGACGGTGGAGCCGAAGATGTTCTTGAGTCCCTGTGCGGACCACTGATCCACATAGTCAGCCATCGGGCTGGAGGGGGTAATCGGGTAGATGCCTGCGACTTCCGTAAACGCATAGCTTACGGTCGCGGCGGCCTGGTTACCGTCCATCGACACTTTTTTTCTGTTGATAACAGCCATTCGTGGTAAATCCTCCTCATTTTTTATGAAAGTGACGTCCTCTGAAAAGTTTTCGCACCCCTTATCATAGCACAAACCCGGCGAAAAGTAAAGGGATTTCTGAAATTTTCGCCGCGCGGCGCAAAAAAGTTTACAGAAAATGCGGGAATTATTTACCGTTTGCGCTGCGGGAGACATTGCGTTCCGGCGGTATGCGGCACCGGGAGGGGTGCCTGTGCCCTGCCTCTCCGGTTTTGCCCTGCATTCGCATGAACTTTTCTGCCCCATCCCCCCGACCCCCTTCCCCGGAGGGGAAGGGGGAGAAATTTTTGTTATCTTTTGCAAGGGGCTTCGCCCCTTGCAACCCCAAGCCTGCACCGGGAGCTACACGGCATCCCGGAAGGCAACGGAACCCCGTGCCTCTCCCGGCGTGAGTTTAGGGTACTGTAAACCTCCCGGTATGCAGTGCTCCGTC
>CAVIJF010000063.1:0-5598 GCA_963643175.1 bacterium | reverse complement strand
CGTCTCCGGCTCTCCCCGACTTCGCATAAGTCTATTGCCCCCATCCCCCCGACCCCCTTCCCCGCTGGGGAAGGGGGAGTTTTTTGTTATCTTTTGCAAGGGGCTTCGCCCCTTGCAACCCCGCACTGCGCCGGGGGCAGCGCGGCGTGCCGGGGGGCAAGCGGTGCCTTTCGGAAAGCCGAGGACGTTAGCTCTCCGGCATAACCAAAGGCTTTCCACTTTCTTCCGGGAAGGGGGCAGCCAAGGAGTGAGGGGGGACCGGGGGGAGATGGAACTATCCGTCGCTGACGCGACGGCGGCGCTTGAGATGGTTCTCTCCCCCCGGGGCTGGGCAAAGTTTTCTCTACCAGGGAAAGCGTCCGTTAATTTTCTGCCCCATCCCCCTGACCCCCTTCTCCGGAGTGGGAAGAGCGCTCTTCAAGCGCGGGGCGGGAGATGGGGGCGGCAGGACAGAACCGATGCCGCCGGGAAAAAGCAAAACTTTCCTCCAAAAAAATTCTCAAAACCCCTTGACAAATACTGAAACAGTGCTATAATTAAAGCGTTAACGGTTAACCAGTGAATAAATGCGCTTCGGGCGCAGAAAGGAATGTATCGCAATGAGAAAGAAGAAAACACCGGAGATCGCCGCCGCCGAAAAGAATAGCGTCGGCAAAGCAAAAGCCAAAGGGAAAGGCGCCTGCGCCCGTACCCCGCAGATGGAAGCAATGAGTCTGCTGCTGCTGACCACACGTCTGCACCACAGCGAAATCGAACGCCGCATAGCATCCATGGGAATCCACCATAGCCAGCACAGAATGCTCATGCTGATCGCACGCAGCGACGAAACAAACTCCCAGCGTGAACTGGCGGAAGCCATGAACATCAGCCCCGCCGCCGTCACGGCTACCCTCAAGGCATTGGAGAAGGCAGGCTGCGTCGAGCGCAATATGAGCGAGGGCGATAACCGCCGCAATACCGTGCGCATCACGGAGGAGGGACTCCGTACAGTCGCGGAGAGCCGCCGTATGTTTGACGCCATGGATCAGGCGGCACTGAAGGGCTTTTCCGAGCAGGAGATTGCCGAACTGACCGGACTGCTCCGGCGGATCGCGGATAACCTCCTTGTCGCTACAGGGAAAGCCGACGCAGAATCCCCCGAAGGGGAAAATCCCGAAGAAGAAATTCCCGCTGAATGAGAGGCAAAAACCACGTGAACAAGGCAAACAAGAAAAATATCGCGCAGCCCGCAACCGTTCCGGACGGACTGCATTGGGGCAAGTACATCAAGCCCTACCTGTTCTACTTCATCGCCGGACCTGTCCTGATGATTGTGGAGGTGCTGGGAGAAGTGCTTATGCCCCGCTTCCTTGCGTACATCATCGACTTCGGCGTCAGCGGAGAGACGGAGAACGTCCCCGGCTTCATCCTCTGGCTGTATGACGTCTGCGGACGCATGACATCCGGCTCCGACAACGTGCCCTTTATCGCGGCAATTGCGGTCGCCATGATACTGACCGCCATCCTGATGATGATAGGCGGCGTGGGCGGTGCATACTTCGGCTCCAAGGCGTCGGTCAATTTCGCCGCCGATCTGCGCGCCGATATTTACCGCAAGGTGCAGAGCTTTTCCTTCCACAATATCGACCGCTTCAGCACAGGTTCGCTGGTCACGCGGCTGACCAACGACGTCACCCAGCTGCAGAACTTCGTCAATACGCTGCTGCGTATGGCACTGCGGGCGCCCGGTATGCTGATCGGCGCCCTGATTATGGTCATTTCCATGGACATCAGCAAGGGCACGCGTATGTCGCTGGTGCTGGCGGTCGCCGTGCCGGTTCTGGCAATCGGCATCGGGATATTCATCAAAATGGCGGCGCCCCGCTTCACCGCCGTGCAGAGCCGCGTGGACGGACTGAACTCCAACGTGCAGGAAAACCTGACCAACGTCCGCGTGGTCAAGTCCTTTGTCCGGGAGGATCATGAGATTCACCGCTTTGAAAAGACCAATGCGGATCTGAAAAAGACCGGAATGTCCGCGTGGCTGCTCATGATTTTCATGTCCCCGCTCATGACGCTGTGCATGAACGCCGCGACGCTTTCGGTGCTGTGGTTCGGCGGCAGGCTGGTCATGGCGGGCAGTATGTCCACCGGCGACCTGACTTCCTTCATCACCTACATCACGCAGGTGCTCAGCTCGCTCATGATGGTCAGTATGCTGTTCATCCAGATGACCCGCGCCATGGCATCCGGACGCCGCGTCCGGGAGGTCATGGAGGAGGTGCCCGACATCTCCGACGAGCACGCCGCGCACCCGGAAATGACCGTCCGGGAAGGCAGTGTGGAACTGCGGCACGTTTCCTTCCGCTACTATAAGGACAGCGCCGAGCGCGTGCTGGACGACATCAATCTCCGCATTCCCGCTGGCTCCACCGTCGGCATCATCGGTTCGACCGGTTCCGGCAAGTCCACGCTGGTCTCGCTGATTCCCCGGCTGTACGACGCCGATGAGGGCGAGGTGCTGGTGGACGGCGTGAACGTGAAGGACTGGAACCTGCACAGTCTGCGTGCGGGTATCGGCATGGTACTGCAGAAAAATGTGCTGTTCTCCGGCACCGTGCGGGACAACCTGCTCTGGGGCGACGAAAACGCCGACGATGAGACGCTGCGCCGCGCCGCAAGCGACGCGCAGGCGGACGGTTTTGTGTCGGCATTCCCGGAGGGGTACAGCCACGACATCGACCAGGGCGGCACCAACGTTTCGGGCGGACAGAAGCAGCGGCTGTGCATTGCGCGTGCCCTGCTGGCAAAGCCCAGGATACTGATTCTGGACGACTCCACCTCTGCGGTGGACACCGCGACCGAGGCGCGCATCCGGCAGGCACTGCGCGGCGAGCTGCATGACGCGACCAAGATTATCATCGCCCAGCGCATTCTGTCGGTCATGGACGCCGACTGCATTGTCGTGCTCAACGAGGGGCGCGTGACCGGTATGGGCACGCACGCCGAGCTGCTGGCAAGCAACCGCGAGTACAAAGAGATTTATGATTCCCAGATGGAATCCGCCGCCGGCGCTATGTCGGCAGACGCCGCGGCTGCCGCCGAACGGGCAGTCCGGGGACGGAAGGAGGCGACCGCAAATGGCTAAGCGCAATCTGGAAGAGCTTCAGAAGCGGTACGCCAGCGCCGCCTCGGCGGGCGGCGGACGCGGACCGGGAGGAATGCGCGGTCCCGGACCCCGGCGCCCCATGGGCGAGGGCGGCAAGGGCAAGTACAGCCGCGCCACGGTGCGCCGCCTGCTGTCCTACATCGCCATTTACCGCGGGCGCATTATTCTGGCGCTGGTTTTCATGGTTATCAACACGCTGACCTCCCTGGCAGGCACCTTCCTGCTCCGGGACGTCATCAATGTCGTCAACCCGCGCAACACCGATCCGGCGAATTCCACGGTTGTCCGGCTGTTCATGCCGGGGGTCACGCAGGAGAATTTCGCGGATAAGCGGCTGAGCTGTCTGGTGCTGGTCGCGGCGGTGCTGACCGTCGTCTATCTGATCGGCATCCTGACAAACTACCTGCAGAACCGCATTATGGTCACGGTGTCGCAGAACGCGACCGAGCGCCTGCGCAACGACCTGTTCCGCAAGCTGCAGCATCTGCCGGTGCGGTACTTCGATGCCAACACGACCGGCGAGCTGATGTCCCGCTTCACCAACGACATCGACGCCATCGACAACATGATAAACTCCACGGTCACAAGCCTGATTTCGGGTGCCATTTCTCTGGTGGGCACGCTCATCATGATGATATACCTCAACATCTGGCTGACGCTCATCACGCTGGCGTTTGTCCCGCTGTTCCTGTTCTCCGGCAAGGCGATTGCCAAACGGTCCGGACGCTACTACGGCGCCCAGCAGGCGGCGCTCGGTGCGGTCAACGGCTACATTGAGGAGTCCGTCAGCGGTACCAAGGTGGTCAAGGTGTTCAACCACGAGGGCGTCTGCGTGGAGGAGTTCGAGTCGCTCAACAACGATATGCGCGAGAAGCAGTTCCGCGCCCAGTTCTACGGCGGCGTGATGGGACCCATCATGAACAATTCCTCCAACATTGCCTACGCCATCACGGCAGGGGTGGGCGGCATCCTGTGCCTGACCACCGGCTTTGATGTGGGCGGACTGACGGCGTTCTGCAACGCATCGCGGCAGTTCTCTTTCCCCATCAACAACATTTCCATGCAGATGTCCAACATCTTCTCGGCACTTGCCGGTGCGGAGCGGGTGTTCACGGTCATGGATCAGAAGCCGGAGGAGCCGGACAGTCCGGACGCCGTGCCCATGCCCGCCGTGCGCGGCGAGGTTGTGCTGGACGACGTGACCTTCGGGTACGTGCCGGAGCACCCTGTGCTGAAGCATGTGAGCCTGTACGCGCACGCGGGGCAGAAGATTGCCTTTGTCGGTTCGACCGGCGCGGGCAAGACCACTGTGACCAACCTGCTCAACCGGTTCTATGACATTCAGGAGGGCAGCATTACGATTGACGGCGTGGACATCCGCAGCTGGCGGCGTGACGAGCTTCGCTCGAACATCGCCATGGTGCTGCAGGACACGCATCTGTTCACCGGTACCATCATGGAGAACATCCGGTACGGGCGCCCCGACGCGACCGATGAGGAAGTCATTCAGGCGGCAAAGGCCGCCAGTGCGCACGGCTTCATCATGCGTCTGAGCAAGGGCTACCAGACCGAGCTGACCGGCGACGGCGCCAACCTGTCGCAGGGACAGCGCCAGCTGCTCAACATTGCGCGTGCGTCCCTGTCCCGTGCGCCCATCCTTGTGCTGGACGAAGCGACCTCCTCTGTGGATACCCGCACGGAGCGGCTTATCGAGCAGGGCATGAACGCGCTGATGCAGAACCGCACCACCTTTATCATTGCGCACCGTCTTTCCACCGTCCGCAACGCCAATGCCATTCTGGTGCTGGAGCACGGGGAAATCATGGAGCGCGGCAACCACGAACAGCTTCTTGCGCTCAAGGGGCGCTACTACGAGCTGTACACCGGCGGCAGAGAGCTTGACTGACCCCCTGCGCCGGGAGGGTACTTGTGCCCCGCGTTGTCGCCTGACCCTGCGGTTTCCGGTGCCGGAAAGAATGTCTGTGCCCTGCCGTCTCCGGCTCTCCCCGCGTTCGTACAATGATTTTGTCCCCATCCCCCCGACCCCCTTCCCCTCCGGGGAAGGGGGCGTTTTTAGTTAAGTTTGCCGGAGGCTGTCGCCCCCGGCACCCCTACGCCTGCGCCGGGAGCGGCACTGCCTACCGGGAGGTTTCCGGTACCTCAAAACTCACGCCGGGAGCGGCACGGCGCACCAGACGGCTTGCGGTGCCGGTACGGCACGGACAGCAGACAACGCCGTGAGCCTCCCATTCCCAACTCCCGGAATTGTGCCCAAACGCCCCCGATCATTTTTGTACACCTTCACAAATTCGGCGTTTTTGAAAAAATGCCTTGACATCCGCCGCCGCTTGTGCTATAATAAGCAGGTCACAGGGAAGCGTAGCTCAGCTGGTTAGAGCGCACGGTTCACATCCGTGAGGTCAAGGGTTCGAGTCCCCTCGTTTCCACCA
>CAVIJF010000062.1:2861-5942 GCA_963643175.1 bacterium | reverse complement strand
GCGCAGCAAAACCTTGGCGGAGGGCGAATTCACTTCGCCCGAGCATTTTAATTTCTCACAGGAATCCAAAAAAGAGGTCACAACTTACGTTGTGACCTCTTTTTTGGAGCGGGCGACGAGGCTCGAACTCGCTACCTCCACCTTGGCAAGGTGGCGCTCTACCAGATGAGCTAAATCCGCATTAAAGAATATGAGAAGTCATATTCTTTGGTGCCTCCGGTCGGAATCGAACCAACGACACGGGGATTTTCAGTCCCCTGCTCTACCAACTGAGCTACAGAGGCAAACAGTCATAAGCAAGAAACTGAAGCCAAATCGGTCAAATCTGATAAAGAAAGTGGCGACCCGAAGGGGGTTCGAACCCCTGACCTCTGCCGTGACAGGGCAGCGCTCTAACCAGCTGAGCTACCGGGCCATGCCGAATTAAGGAACTTGGTGGGAACAACAGGGCTCGAACCTGTGACCCCCTGCTTGTAAGGCAGGTGCTCTCCCAGCTGAGCTATGCTCCCTCCCATGCCGCTCAGAATTGCTCCCGGCGACTTTATCATTATACCACATCCTGCTGCTCTTGTCAAGAGGTTTTGGAAAACTTTTCAATTTTTCTTTTTCTCGGCCAGCCGGACGTTTCCGGCACAGCGCGGGTGGCAA
This sequence comes from bacterium, assembly GCA_963643175.1. Classification (GTDB taxonomy): domain Bacteria; phylum Bacillota; class Clostridia; order Oscillospirales; family CAG-272; genus CAMEON01. The sequence continues at coordinate 5,294 of CAVIJF010000062.1, read as the reverse complement.
CGGGCTGTATTATAGCACAAACCGCGCGGCTTGTCAAGGGGTAAAGAGAAAATTTTTCCGGCAACGCAGCGCCGGGGCATTCCGCCCCTCTGTTTGTGAATCACTCTGCCCTCCACAGCCAACACCCGCACGCAGGCAAAATATTCCCCCAATGACTTGACAATACTACTCATAATGTGATATACTCAATGTACGGGCCTCTATAAATGTATAGCATCCGTCAAAAATGAACAGTAGAGGCAAAGGAGGAAACACTATGTATCGCCCTCGTACCCACCGTTTCTGGGCGGCGCTGCTCGCCCTGACTCTGGTCATCGGCTGCTTCGGCGGCATGACCTTCGCATCTGCGGATACCGGCAGCGATGTCCCTGCCGGTTCCGACGTACTGACCGCGGACACCGGAACCGAAACGCCCGCCCGCCGAACCGGCGGTATGCTGCTCAATGCCGGCGGCGTGCTCCGCACCGCCGCACTGCAGAGCGGCACCTGCGGCAAGAACACCACGTGGAGCTTTGACCAGGACACCGGCGTGCTGACTATCGGCGGCTCCGGTGTCACGTACGATTACAGCTCCGCCTCCGGCACTCCGTGGCAGAGCGTCCGCAAGACGGTCACGGAGATTGTTGTGAAGGACACCGTGAGCGGAGTGGGCGACTACGCTTTCGCGGATATGCCCGCCCTGACCAAGGTGACGCTGGGCGAGCAGCTGGTCAGGCTGGGAAGCTGCATTTTCAGCGGCTGTACGGCGCTGGAGAGCATCCGCATCCCGGCGAACGTAACCGCCATCGGCGAGGGCGCGTTTGCCTACTGCAACGCGCTGACTTCTATTGAAGTAGACGAGACCAACGACACATGGTCCGTCACCGATGGCTGCCTTATCTGTGAGCTGAACGGCACCCTTATCGCCGGCACCAACGACGCCGTAATTCCCGATGACGGCTCGGTGGAGTTTATCGGCAAGTACGCCTTCGCCGGGCGCACGGGGCTGACGGCTGTGTCCGTTCCGTACGGCGTGCTGACCATCGGCGGCTATGCGTTCCACAACTGCGCCGGGCTGGTCTCCCTGACCCTGTCGGACGGGCTGATCAGTATTGGCGCGTATGGATTTTGTGGCTGCGCCGGGCTGACCGAACTTGTTCTGCCGGATGTCACAAGCATAGGAAGTTATATTTTCCGGGATTGCACGGGCTTGCGCCGGGTGGTACTGAGCGACAGCATCACGAATATACCCGAAGGTGCTTTCTACCATTGCACCGGTTTGACCAGCGTGCACCTGCCTGCCAGACTGGAAAGCATTGAGTACCAGGCGTTCGTGGGATGTTCCGCGCTGCCGTCCGTGACATTTCCGGAAAGTGTCGTGTTTATTTCTTACGATACATTTACCTACTGTACGAACCTAAAGGATGCTTATTTTGAAAACACGGTCGGCTGGAATACAATAAACATGAAAACTGTTACCGGAGACCCCAAGAACGATGCGGCTTATTTGATTTCTTCTTCAAATTTTGACAATGCAGTCACCGTCTCCACCTACACCGCCACCTTTGTTGCCAACGGTGAAACGATCGCCGAGTTGGAGTTCCGGAACACGCACAAGCAGGTGGAAGAGCCGGCGGTGCCGGAAGTCGAGGGCAAGCGCGGCGTCTGGAAACCGTATACCCTCGGCTATGAGGATATTACCATCTATGCCGTGTATACGGGCGGCTGCGATACGCACACCCCCGCCGAGGCAGTCCGCGAGAACGAGATTGCCGCTACCTGCGAAAAGGCAGGCAGTTACGACGAGGTTGTCTGCTGCTCCGCGTGCCTGACCGAAATCAGCCGCGTGACGGTGGAAGTCCCCGCAACGCCGCACACCCCCGCCGAGGCAGTCCGCGAGAACGAGATTGCCGCTACCTGCGAAAAGGCAGGCAGTTACGACGAGGTTGTCTGCTGCTCCGCGTGCCTGACCGAAATCAGCCGCGTGACGGTGGAAGTCCCCGCAACGCCGCACACCCCCGCCGAGGCAGTCCGCGAGAACGAGATTGCCGCTACCTGCGAAAAGGCAGGCAGTTACGACGAGGTTGTCTGCTGCTCCGCGTGCCTGACCGAAATCAGCCGCGTGACGGTGGAAGTCCCCGCAACGCCGCACACCCCCGCCGAGGCAGTCCGCGAGAACGAGATTGCCGCTACCTGCGAAAAGGCAGGCAGTTACGACGAGGTTGTCTGCTGCTCCGCGTGCCTGACCGAAATCAGCCGCGTGACGGTGGAAGTCCCCGCAACGCCGCACACCCCCGCCGAGGCAGTCCGCGAGAACGAGATTGCCGCTACCTGCGAAAAGGCAGGCAGTTACGACGAGGTTGTCTGCTGCTCCGCGTGCCTGACCGAAATCAGCCGCGTGACGGTGGAAGTCCCCGCAACGCCGCACACCCCCGCCGAGGCAGTCCGCGAGAA
>CAVIJF010000062.1:0-2817 GCA_963643175.1 bacterium | reverse complement strand
TTGTCTACTGCTCCGCGTGCCTGACCGAAATCAGCCGCGTGACGGTGGAAGTTCCTGCCACGGACGAGCACGAGGACAACGACCATGACCGCAAGTGCGACATCTGCGGCAAGCCGCTGCCCCGGACGGCAGAGGATGCCGTGAGCGTCTTCTCCGTTGAAAACGTGTGCGAGCAAGACCTCATCAGATGGTCTTCGGCTGCCATCGTGATTGGGGACACCGTGTCCCTGCGCATCAAGTTCCGTATACAGAAGAATGTGCCGGACGGCAACGTCATGCTCGTCAGCTTTGCCGACGGAACCGACTACACGTTCACAAAGGACGACGCGGTACAGATTGCGGACGGGCTCTTCTATATCGAAATCAGGGACATTCCCGCATCCCGATACGACACGGAATTTACGGTTGCCATGTATGCAGACGGGGAAATCGCTTCGGATATCCTGCATTACAGCGTGGCGTCCTACGTATACGCCATGAAGGATCACGTCCGCACGGGTCCCCGTGTGAGAGAAATGTATGAGGATTCACAGTCCTGATAAACAAGGAAGGGGTTATAGTTATATATGAAGAAGGAATACGTAAAGGCTGAGGCAAGGGTTATCTCCCTGCCGATGAACGAGAACATCGCCGCCAGCGCAGGTCGCCAGGAGCCGGAGGACATTTTCATCGGCGACGACGACGTGTTTGAGTATGACTGACACTGACCGGTAAGACCGGACAGGGGCACGGGGAGGTCATCCGTAAGGGTGACTTCCCTGTGCCCCTTGAAAATTACTCAAAGTTTTGCTTGACAGACGCCGGAGCTTGTGGTATAATGACAACGTACCGCGTTGAGACGCCCCGATCCCGGTTATGGTTTATCTGTAATTCTGCCAGATGCGGAAGGAGTCACCGAGTATGAAGCACCGGATTCTGATAGCGAGCATTGTTATGGTTGCGGTTCTTTCCCTGCTTTTGCCCTCCTGCGGGATGGACGGTGAGCAGACCGGTACATCTGCGCCGGACGTGTCGGCGGTGACGTCTGCACCGGCTGCAGAGGACACGGAAAGCGAGGCGCCGAAGCCGGATATGTCCGGAGTTTCCGTAAAGGGAACGACATTTTCGGTTCTTTACCGCTACGATGCCGGGTCATACGAAGTCGATGATGTGTACGCCGAGGGGCTGACCAGCGAACCGGTGAACGATGCCGTGTACACGCGCAATCTCCTGCTTGAGAACGATCTTGGCGTTACGCTCAAGGCGGTTTCAAGCAAGTCTCCGTCCGGTTTGGTCCGGAAAACCGGCTTTGCCGGAGACGATCAGTTCGACCTCATCACGGATCAGATGAACCAGATGTTCCCGCAGTCGCTGTCCGGGTACTACTACAATTGGAGAAAGCTGGAACACTACGTTCCGGAAGACCCGTGGTGGGACAGCAACGCCGACGAGGCACTGTCCATCCAGGATGTGGTATTCATTGCGGTCAGCGATGCCAGCATGAATGCGTCGCGCAGTGCACGGTTCCTGTACATCAACAAGCACCTCTGCGATCTGTACGGCATGACGGTTCCCTATGATACGGTGCGCACCGGCGCATGGACCATGGACGCCTTTATGAAGATGGTGCAGACGGTTGCGGACGACCTCAACGGCGATGGCGTTATGGACGGGCATGACCGCTACGGGCTGCTCTCCGAAACGTCAACCTTCTTTATCAGCGGCTGTGATGTCCCGTTTACAACCAAGGACGAGGACGGGCTCCTGACTGTGTCCTTCGTGTCCGAACGGACATCGAATGTAATCGACAAGATATCCGAGCTGATGCAGGACCGCACGCATCTGCTGTCATTCGGCGCGGCAGCCAAGGGACAGGACACGTCAGGATACAGACACATCTTTGATTACGGGCGCTCCCTTTTTGCCGAGGATCACTTCCTGTTTGTCCAGAACGGAGCCGGGGAGGCCGACTGCTTTGTGGATATGAAGTCCGAGTACGGTATCCTGCCGAATCCGAAATACGACACATTCCAGGAACGCTACTGGCATCTGGTAGACCCGTTCGCCTGTGCATGGGCGATGCCGTCCACGGTCAAGGATCCGGATAAGACGGCGGCGATTATGTCTTACTGGAGTTATCTTTCCAGTGACACGCTGGTGGACGCTTTCTACGAGATTACGCTGAAGTACAAGCGTCTGAACGCGCCGGAGGATTCCGATATGCTGGATCTGATCCGGAGTTCCGTCCGGTACGAGATATCCACCATCGGGGATATGGGCGTCGCGGCGGTCTTGTCCGGCACGACGAAAGGAAGCGGGCTTGCATCCTCCTATCAGCGGAGCAAAAAAGTCATTGAGAGGAATCTGAACTCAATCAGCAAAGCATACATGCGATTCAATTCCTGAGCCGGCGCGCTTGCGGTCGCTTGCCGTGAGTCGGAACGCTTTGAAAAGCGGAACGGCGCACGGCAGACCGCGGGACAGGACAGAAAAAGCGCACGCGCGTGCTCCGAGTGGGGATTGCGTGGGGATGCATCAATAATGCGGTATTCGCTGACCACGCGGTCAGTCCGATACACGGAGGGATATCGAAGTGGTCATAACGAGGCGGTCTTGAAAACCGTTTGGGCACCCGCCCACAAGGGTTCGAATCCCTTTCCCTCCGCCATAACTGGACACCAATTTTGATACAATGCGTATCATGATTGGCGTCCAGTTTCTTTTGAAAAATCTTTGATTTACAAGGCTTTTTCGATACTTTTTAACGATAACAGGCTCTGTGGGGTCCTGTCAATAGTTTTTCGCAAAATTGTATCTGGAAAAATGAAGTTTTGCGCC
>CAVIJF010000061.1:0-6019 GCA_963643175.1 bacterium | reverse complement strand
CGGGATACGCCCGCAATTTCGGGGCTTCTAACCCCAAGAAATACATGAAATTCGAAACAGGCATGCGATTCGCCGCTCCAATTTCATTATTTCCACCGTTGAATCGCAGAAATTGATGCGGAAACTGATTTTTAGAGGTTCCCTTAAAATCTCCCCCTTCCCAGCGGGGAAGGGGGCTGGGGGGGATGGGGTCAGAAAGTTTATGCGAGGTCGGGGCAAACCGGAGGCGGCAGGGCACGGGCACCCCAAAAGGTACCGCGTACCGCCGGGTCAGCCGGACTCGCCGGGGAAAAGAAACCCGTGCGGGGCAGGACGGACCAACGGCGCCGACACCCCGGAAAAATTTTCAAAACCCCTTGCGCTTCGCCGTGCGATATGGTATACTTGACACTGCGGCACCCGCGCAGGAGCCGCGCACAGATGCAAAATACATAAAAGCAGAGAAGGAAGTACCGTACTATGACGACCGAAACATTCATCCTGTCCCCCGCATACCCGGACTGTACCGTAGTCTCCTATATACACGCTCCCTCGGAGGAGCTGAAAATCACGGTTCGCCGTGCCATAATCGTATGCCCCGGCGGCGGCTATCAGTTCCTTTCTGACCGCGAGGCGGAACCGATCGCCCTGCAATACTTCGCCGCCGGACTGAACGTGTTTATCCTCAACTACTCCATCCGGGAGAAAGCGCAGAACAGCGCCCCGCTGATTGAGGCGGCGCTGGCGGTCCGCCATGTCCGCGAGAATGCGGAGAAGTACCATGTCGACCCCGACTACGTGTTCATCACAGGCTTCTCCGCCGGCGGACACGTGGCAGCCTGCTGCGGAACTATGTGGAAAGACGCCGCCGTGCTTGCCGCCATGGGCGACGCCCCCTACGGAATCTGGAAGCCGACCGCCACCGTGCTCTGCTACCCGGTCATCACGGCAACCGAATCCACGCACTACGGCTCCATTGATACCATCAGCGGCGGGCACGCAAAGGACGCGGAAACAATCGCGCACTGGTCGGTGGAGAAGCACGTGGATGCCGACACCGTTCCCGCCTTCATCTGGCACACCTTTGACGACCCCGCCGTGCCGATTCAGAACACCCTGCTGTACGCCAACGCACTGGCAGCCGCAGGCGTGCCGTTCGAGTACCATGTCTACCCGTCCGGCGTGCACGGTCTGTCGCTTGCCAATAAGGAAACCTGCATCGGGAATCCGTGGCTGGATGTCCCCGCTATCGCCGGGTGGATACGCGAAGCAATCCGCTACGTCACGGAGTTTGCGGTACGCGGGAAAGAAGGAAACGCATGACATACCTGAAGCTCAGACAGGTGCATCTGGATTTCCATACCGGAGAGGGAATGCCGGATGTCGGCAGCCGGTTTTCAGAGGAGAACTTCCGGCAGGCACTGACCGTGGGGCACATCTCCTCCATTACGCTGTTTGCAAAATGCCACCACGGGTGGGCATACTACCCCTCTGCCGTGGTGCCGCCGCATCCCACCATGACGACCGACCTGCTCGGTCGCCAGCTTGCCGTGTGCCGGGAGATGGGCGTGCGTGCGCAGGCATACATTTCCGCCGGCTTCGACGAGCATATGGCGGTCACGCACCCGGAGTACCGGAATGTGGTTGTCGGCGGGGACAATACCCTGCTGGGTGCGCATTTCCATACGCTGTGCCTCAATAACGACGTGTATCTGGAATACCTCTGCGCACAGGTCGCGGAGGTCATGACGCGGTACGGCGACAGCATCGACGGCATTTTCACCGACATCTGCGCACCGACGCCCTGCGTTTGCCCCACCTGCATCCGTTCTATGCTGGCGGCGGGGCTGGATCCGGAAAATCCCGCCGATGTCCGGCGGCACGCCCGCATGGTGTACAGCAAGTTTACCGACACAATCAACCGCACGGTCGCGGCGCAGAATCCCACCATGCCGGTGTTCCACAACTGCGGCACCCTGCCACGCAATGACCGTGCGTGGGTGTTTGCCAGCACCGCCCATCTGGAGTTGGAATCGCTCCCGACCGGCGGCTGGGGCTACGACCACTTCCCGCTTTCGGCGGCGTACTGCCGCGTGCTGGGGCGGGAGTTTGTCGGCATGACCGGGAAATTCCATACGACGTGGGGCGAGTTCGGCGGCTACAAGCACCCGAACGCCCTGCGCTACGAGACGGGACTGTCGCTGGCGATGGGCGGGGGCTGTTCGATCGGGGATCAGCTGCATCCGCTGGGAATGTTTGACCCTGCCACCTATCGGCTGATCGGCTCGGCGTATGCCGAGGTCGAGCGGCGCGAGCCGTGGTGCTTCGGTGCGCGTGCGGTTGCAGATATAGCGCTTTTCACTGCCTATACCGAGGAAAACCAGCACGTCTGCCCCGACATCGGCGCCAACCGCATCCTGCTGGAGGGCAAGTACCTGTACAATGTCATCGACCGCGACTGCGACTTCTCCGCCTACAAGCTGATTATTTTCCCCGACACGGTGCGCTTTGACAGCGACCTTGCCGCGCGGGTGCGGGAGTACCTGGCGGGAGGCGGGCGCGTCCTGCTGTCCGGCGAGAGCGGGCGCATGACGGATTCCGACGCCTTCTTTGCCGATTTCGGCGTGACGGATGCGGGGGAGAATCCGCACGACTCCACGTATCTCTGCCCGACCTACGACATGAAGGGCAACGGGCGGACGGCGTACCTGATGTACCGCCGCGGGCGTTCCATCCGCATCGGCGACGGGGTGCGCGTGCTGGCTGAAATGCAGGATTCCTACTTCAACCGCTCCTTCCGGCACTTCTGCTCGCATTTCTACACGCCCAATGACCCGGACAGCTACCACCCCGGCTGTGTTCTGTCGGCGGACGGGCGTATCGGCTGTATTGCATGGTATGTGTTTGATGAGTACCGCGCGAACGGGGCATACCATCAGAAACAGATTGTGTGCGATATGCTGGATGCCCTGCTGGGCGATGCCAAAACGCTGGAAACCGACCTGCCGTCCAACGGCGTGACTACGCTCCTGTATCAGGAAGCCGAGCGGCGCTATATCCAGCACCTTCTGTACGCCGTGACCAAACAGCGCGGGCGGGCGGAGGTCATTGAGGACGCAATCCCCCTGCGGGATGTCTCCGTCACGCTGCGCCTGCCCGGCGGCGTCACGCCGCGCCGCGTCATGCTGGTGCCGGACTGCACCGAAATTCCCTTTACCTGCACGGACGGCTGCCTCCGCTATACCGTCCCGGAATTCACCCTGCACGGCATGGTGGCAATCGAGATGTGACGGCGGGGAGCGGACAGGCAGACAGAAAAGGGATTGATTATCAAAAACCGGAAAGGAGCCACACCATGAACAAGACCATGCACCTCATCAGCAACGCACACCTTGACCCCATCTGGCAGTGGGAGTGGGAGGAAGGCTGCGCCTCGGCGGTCGCGACCTTCCGGTGCGCGGCACAGTTCTGCCGGGAATTTGACGGCTACGTCTTCTGCCACAACGAAGCCCTGATATACCGCTGGGTCGAGGAGTATGACCCGGCGCTGTTCCGGGAGATACGTGAGCTGGTGCGGCTGGGCAGGTGGCATATCATGGGCGGCTGGCACGTACAGCCCGACTGCAATATGCCCAGCGGAGAGGCGTTCGTCCGTCAGATAGCGGAGGGGCGGCGCTATTTCCGGGAGAAGTTCGGCGCGGAGCCGACGACAGCCATCAACTTCGACCCGTTCGGGCACACGCGGGGACTGGTGCAGATTCTTGCCGGCACGGGGTATGACAGTTACCTGTTCTGCCGTCCGGACGGGGGGCACTGTCCCCTGCCGGGCGAAACCTTCCGCTGGGTCGGCTACGATGGCTCCACCGTCCTCGCGCAGCGGTCGCAGTCCGGGTACGGCACAGCTCTGGGCAATGCCATGGGCAAGATACGCCCCGTGACCGACGCGCTGACGGATGCCGCGCCGCTCGGCTTCTGCCTGTGGGGCGTGGGCAACCACGGCGGCGGACCCTCCCGGGAGGATATCCGCGCCATCAACGCCTTTGCGGAGGAGGCGCAGGCGGCGGGCGTCACGGTGCTGCACTCCACGCCGGAAGCGTACTTCGCGGATGTCCGGGCGGAAGCGGCGGCGGGCTGGTATGTCCTGCCGGAGCACCGCGGCGACCTGAACGCATGGGCGCCCGGCTGCTATACCAGTCAGGTGCGCATCAAGCAGAAGTACCGCCAGACCGAGAACAGCCTGTTCTCGACCGAGAAAGCCGTAACCCATGCCGTACTGCTGGGGCTGATGGAGTACCCGGAAAAGGAGTTCGGCGAGGCGCTGTACGACCTGCTGACCGTTCAGTTCCACGATGTCCTGCCCGGCTCCTCCATCCAGCCCGCCGAAGAAAGCGCCCTCCGGATGCTGGATCACGCCCTGGAGATACTCTCCCGCGTGCGGATGCGCGCCTTCATGGCACTCTCCGCCGGGCAGGAGAAGGCGGCGCCGGGCGAGATTCCCGTGCTGGTCTACAATCCGCACCCGTGGTCCGTGGAAACCGACCTGACCTGCGAATTCATGCTGGCGGATCAGAACTGGAGCGGCACTTTTATGCTGCCGGTCGCGTACCGCGGCAGGCAGAAGCTGCCGTCCCAGTGCGAGAAGGAGTACTCCAACCTGCCGCTGGACTGGCGTAAGCGCGTTGTGTTCCGCGCCACGCTGGCGCCCATGTCCATGAACCGCTTTGACTGCCGGCTGGTCACGCTGGACAAAAAGCCGGTTCCGGATGCGTCCGCCTATGCGGCGGTCGGCGCGGACGGACGCCCGGTTCTGCGCGTGACCACCCCCGTCATGACCGTGGAAATCGGATGCACGACCGGTCTGGTGGAGCGCTGGTGCGTCCGGGGTGTGGAGTACCTCGGCTCCGGCGCCTGCGCGCTGGACGTCATGCGCGACGCGGACGATTCGTGGGGCATGACGTTCACGTCCTGGCAGGACAAGCTGGGCAGTTTCACCCTGCTGTCCGACGAGGCAGGCTCCCGCTTCTCGGATCTGGATACCGTGATTCCCTCCGTCCGCGTGATTGAGGACGGGGAACTGCGGGTTGTAATCGAGGCGGTGTTCGGCTATGAGGAATCTGGCGCCACGGTGCGCTATGCAATCTCCCATACGGCGCCGCAGATAGATCTGGACATCCGCATTGTCAATCAGACCCGGCGCCGCATGATCAGGCTGCGCCTGCCGCAGGCGTTGCCCGACCCCGTCCCGGCACTGGAGAAAGCCTTCGGCGAGGAGCCGATGCACGGGGACGGGCGCGAGGAGGTCGGGCAGAAGTACCTGACCGTCACGTCCCCCTGCGGGGCACGTCTGAGCGTGCTGAACCGCGGCATTTACGGCGCCTCCTTCCGGGACGGCACCGTGTACCTGTCGCTGCTGCGTTCGCCGGGCTATACCGCGCACCCCATCGGCGACCGGCACGTCATGCCCACCGACCGGGACAGCGAGCATATGGAGCAGGGCGAACGGCAATTTTCCCTGCGGCTGCTTGCGGGGACGGTCGGGGACCGCGACACGGCGCGGCAGGCGCTCGTTTTCAACGAAGCGCCCATAGTGCTGAACCTGTTCCCATCCGGAGCGGGTGCGCAGTCGCCGGCGCCCGCCGAGATGCCGTTGCTGACGCTTTCGCCGGCGCCGGTCGTGCTGACCGCCTGCAAGCGGTCGGAGGACGGCGCGGACACGGTGCTCCGTCTGTTCAATCCCACCGGGGAACCGGTCTCCTGCACCGTCTGCTGTCCTCAGCTCGGCATATCCGAGACGCTCGGTTTCGGTGCCTTCCGTGTGCGCACCTTCCGCGCCGGGGACGGCAGGCTGACCGAATGCCGTATGGATGAAGCCGAAAAAGCAGAAGAATAATAGAGGATGTCCGGGGGTGCCTGTGCCCTGCCGTATCCGGGTTGCCCCGACCTCGCATATCTTTCTTGCCCCCATCCCCCCGACCCCCTTCCCCAGCGGGGAAGGGGGAGATTTTTGTTATCTTTTGCAAGGGGCTTCGCCCCTTGCAAC
>CAVIJF010000060.1:0-6032 GCA_963643175.1 bacterium | reverse complement strand
AGTCCCGATGATGGTATCGCGATGGCGGAGTGCCGCCGGACACCGCGAACGGTATGTAGCCATCCCGCAATCCCTGAATGTATGAAATATATCTCGGAAAGCGCTGAATCAATCAGCGGTTCCCCTGAATCAGAAAGGAATCAAACCTATGAAACGCAATAACTGGGTATTCAGAACTCTCTCTGCCGCCCTCGCCGTACTGCTCACCCTGCTTGCAGTCCTGCCGCTTGCCGCCTGCGGAAGCAAAAAGCCGATTATCGGCATCCTGCAGTTCGGCTCGCACGAATCACTCAACAACTGCTACGACGGCATTATCCAAGGGCTGGAGGCAAGCGGACTGGATCTGTCCGCCTACGACATCCAGCGTCTGAACAGCAACTTTGACATGACCACCGCGCAGGCGCAGGCAAAGACGCTGGTCAATAAGGGCGCCGCCGTCATCCTTGCCATTGCCACGCCTTCCGCCGTCACCGCCGCCAACGAGGCGGACGGCGCCGTTCCGGTCGTCTACTGCGCCGTGACGGATCAGGCAACCATGGCAAATTACCGAAACGTGACCGGTTCGTCTGACGTACCGAACTTTGCCAAGCAGCTGGAGGTTGTCACCGCCTTCATGGGCAAAGAAAATATCAAAATCGGCGTGCTGTACTCCTCCGATGAGTCCTCCTCTCCCTACCAGCTCGCGGAGCTGAAGAAGGCGGCGGAAGCCTATACCGGCATGGAGATTGCCGACCGCGTGGTGTCGGATATTACCACCATCGACACGCAGGTGAACGCCCTGCTGGACGCGGGTGTGGACTGCTTCGTCAACCTGCTGGACAACACCATTGTCGGCAAGCTGGAGAGCAATATTCTCCCGCTGACCAACGCGAAAAAGATTCCCGTGTTCGGCTCCGAAATCGAGCAGGTCAAGGTCGGCTGTGCCGCATCGGCCTCCATTGACTATATCACGGTCGGCAAGTCTGCCGGTTCTGCCGCCGCCGCCATTCTGGGCGGAAAATCCGCCTCCGACATTCCGGTTGCCACCATCACCGACCCCGCGAACTACTACAACAGTGAAGTCTGCCGGGCGTTGGGGCTGACCGTTCCGGATGGTCTGTCGCTCGCAGACGTGAAGAACTGAAAGGAATCCGCACCATGCTGTTTCTGAATACAACGCTGGACGGGCTGCAGATGGGCCTCTGCTTTGCCGTGCTGGCACTGGGCGTGTACATCTCCTATACCATTCTGGATTTCCCCGACCTGTCGGTGGACGGTACTTTCCCGCTGGGCGGCGTTGTCTGTACGGTGGTTCTGTACCGGTTGGGCGTACCGCCGGTGCCTGCCATTCTGCTTGCCTTTGCGGCAGGCGCACTCGCCGGAGCCGTTACGGGACTGCTCCACGTCAAGCTGAAAATTACGCCGCTGCTCTCAGCTATCATCGTCATGACGGCATTGTTGTCGGTCACGCTGGCGCTGACGCAGCTGCTGACGCCGGGCGGCTATACCACAACCGTCTTTTCGTACCGGGGGAACAGCGTGCGCAGTCTGTTTGATCTCGGACTGTCCGGCGCGGCGGAGCAGGGCGCCACGATAGGTATTCTGCTCGGCATGGTGGTTCTCTTCAAGCTGCTGATAGACCTGTTTTTAGGCACCCGCATGGGGTATATGCTCCGTGCCGCCGGGAGCAACAGCCGGGTTGTGGTTTCGCTGGGGCGGGACGCCGGGAACTATAAGATTCTCGGCCTGGCGCTTGCCAACGGGTTCTCTGCCGTGTCCGGCGCCGTCTATACGCAGTACACCATGAGCTATGACAATACTTCCGGCAGCGGGAAGGTCGTGCTGGCGCTGGCGTCCGTCATCATCGGCATGAGCCTGTTTGCACGCCTGCGCTTTGTGCGGAATACCACGGCGGTGGCGGTCGGTGCCGTCATTTACTCCCTGTGCCTCAATTATCTTGTGCTGGTCGATACAAACGGCATTTATCTCAAACTGCTCAACGCGGTGCTCTTTGCCCTGATTCTGGTCGGCAACCGGCAGCTGTCGCACCTGTTCGGCAGACTGAAGGCAAAGCGTGCGGAAGGAGGTGCGCGGGTATGATCCGGCTGGAGGGCATTCAGAAGTATTTCAACCGGGGCACGGTCAACGAATCGCACCTGTTCCGGGGGTTCAGCCTGGACATTCAGGACGGGGATTTCGTGTCGGTGGTCGGTTCCAACGGCTCCGGCAAAACCACGATGCTGAACATCCTGTGCGGCTCTCTCCCGTGCGACGGGGGGCGGATTATCGTGGACGGCAGGGACGTGACCAATCTGCCGGAGTACCGGCGCGCCGCCGCTATCGGGCGGGTGTATCAGGACCCAGCGATGGGTACCGTGCCGGACATGACCATTCTGGAGAATCTGTCGCTGGCGGCGAACAAGAGAAAGCCCTACGGGCTTTCGCCGGCTGTCAGTCGCCGGAAGGCGGGACTGTTCCGGGAGCTGGTCGCGTCGGTCGGCTTGGGGCTGGAGGATCGGATGGACATCCCGGTAGGGCTGCTGTCCGGCGGTCAGCGGCAGGCACTCTCGCTGCTCATGTCCACCGTAACGCCCATCGACCTGCTGATTCTGGACGAGCACACGGCGGCACTTGATCCCAAAACCGCCGAAACGGTTATGCAGATTACGGGACGTATTGTTGCCGAAAAAGGCGTGACCACGCTGATGGTCACGCACAATCTGCGCTACGCTGTGGAGTACGGCAACCGGATGCTGATGATGCACGAGGGGCACGCGGTACTGGATGTGTCCGGCGCCGGCAAGCGTGCGGTGCAGGTTTCCGACCTCCTGCGGCTGTTCAACGAAATCAGCGTGGAGTGCGGGAACTGAACCGACCCGGAGCGGGGGATTGCCCCCGGCGGCGCCGGTTCCCCCTGTCCCCGGTAATCCGCGCATGGCACACTTGCCTGATACTGCAGAAATCCTTGGCTGTAACGCATTACAGCCAAGGATTTCTGCATCGTCTGACGAATAATCCGACGGTGCAACTGCCCATCGGTATTACGCGGGGAAGCCTTAAACCCAAATTTCTTTTTCTTCCATTTTTCCGTCCGCAAGCGCGAACGTCTTAACCTCAAATTTTCCGAAACTTGCTTCTGCCTCAACTCCGAAAACGCGGAATTTTGTACGTTCCTCTTTTTCGTTGTTGTTGATAAGCCGGAAGGTATACCCGTCGCCGTCACGGTACAGTGATACGAGCGAGACAGCCCGGTTTTCTATCTGTACGCCGCCTGCGAAATCGTAGCCGTCGCCACGCGGGAAGAAGGAAAGCGAATAGGTATCGCAGACAAACTCCTGCGCGTTGTTTTCCAGCCCGGTCAGACTGCCATAGCCGAAGCGGAAGGAAAACTCGTGCCTGCCCTGCTCGATATACGGCGTGAATCTGTCGCGGAACAGAATCGGGCGTTTCCCGACCGGGTGCGCGCAGTAGGCGGCACCGCGCAGAAGCGTTGCATACAGGGTATTTTGCTCACACGCAAACGAATACACGCCCTTGTTATACAGCGCAAGCGCATTTTCACCGTCCCGTATGCCTGTAAATCTCTGCGCCACGTACTCTTCGCCGTCTTTGGTAAACGTCTCCTGTCCGAACATAATCTGCCCGAAAAAGTCGCCGTCCAACGTTGTCGGGATTTTTATTTTCAGTGCCTTTTCCTGCTCGTTCCACAACACGTAGTAATGCACGTCGATATACGGCAGATCCTTATAGATTCTGTACGACACCTTGACGAACGAGGAGCCAAGCTCAAACAGGCTCTCCACCTCGGTCAGAAGGTCGCCGTCCTCCACAACGTGCACGTTCTTTCTGCCCGCAAACACGCCGCGCCTGCAATCGGACAGCCGGAATTCCTCCGGGTTCGTCCCGATCCGAACCATATCCCAGCCCCACGGGTCGGCGTTATCTTCAAACATAACGGGAGCGAATGCGCCGCCCGTCAAAAGCTCTTTCCCGTTTACCATGTAACTTTCCGGCAGACCGGTCGAGCGGCTGATGCGCAGGCTTTTGCATCTGTCGCTGTACACGATGTCTCCGTTTTCGGACTCCGGCAGATGCTTCGGCTTTTTGTCGAATTTAATGTCGATGCGTTCGACCGCAAACGGGCGGGCGGTGAATTTACAGGCTATCCGCTTCCTTCTTTCAAAGTTGATGCTGCCTTCCTCCGCGACCGTTTGCGACGGTATTGGTTTGCCGTCCACGTATGCCGTCGCGGCGTACTCCTCGGTATCGGAGACCATAGCAGTCGGCAGCAGAATCTCGGTCTCGGCGACGAGTTCCCGTTCATACGGCTGTCCGTTCCACACGAACACGGGGAACGTGTCCGGTTCGGCTTGCCTGTATTTCGTAACAACTGCCATAAACGCGGAATCAAATTCCCGCTGCAGCAATTCAAGGGCGTATTCGCATTTCCTGAGCGAGCTGATTTCCGCGCTCCTTACAATCGTTCCTGCAAGGCAGTCGTGGAAGGCGAGGCAGGCAAGCGATTTTTCCGCGTCGGTAAACGCTTGCGCGTTCTTTTTGTATACCCCTCTTTCCTCAGCGAATGCGCAAAGCTTCTCGGTTGCCCACAGCCTGCTTTCAAGCAAGGAATTCATCTGCTTGACGCTGCTCATGGAGGAGTAGGCGCCACGGAAAAACGGCAGCGATTTACGTATTGTAAGTGCAGGGCTGACCGCCGCAATATACTGTTCCGGCGTGGAGTGGATGACTGCAAAATCCTTTGTTTCCTCGCGGAACTTCTTTATATCCTCCAGGTCTTTTCTCGAATTTACGCCGCCGTGATTGCCGACGCCCCACAGTGCCAGGGCGTACTCCCGCCCTGCATAATGGCTCATTTTACGTTTTATTTCCTCAAGAGCCGTGCCGAAACCGCTTGTATAAATGCCTTCGTCCGTTGCGCGGGCGACCTTGACTTCGCTCCCGTCCACGCCCTGCCAGATAAATTCGTTTTCGGGCAGATGATAGTATTCCTCCATCGGACGGCAGATAATATATCCGTTAAAGCCGCACTTTTTCAGAATCTGAACAAGTCCCACGCTGTGCCCGAACCCGTCGAAATTGTACGCTGTGGTCGGGCGGGCGCCGAACTTTTCTGCGAAATACTTTCTGCCGAGTGCAATCTGGCGAACCGTTGCCTCACCGCAGGGCATATTGATGTCCGGCTGGAGATACCAGCCGCCCGCAATGACCCACATGCCCTGCCTTACAAGCTCCTGTATGTGCGCAAACAGAGCCGGATCGACCTTTTCGATGTACTCATACAGAATGCTTTCGTTGTGGCAGAATACGTAATCGTACTCATCGCAGAACGCGGCGGCTTGCCTGAACGTGGAAACCGTCACACCCAAGCCCTCTTCCCAGTCCCACTGCCATACGGGGTCAATGTGCGCGTTACAAATCAGATGTAATTCTTTCAGCTGCTTCATATAGGACTCCTCCGATGCCTTTTCGTGCTTCGCGTGTTACGAAAGATTCTCCCTGCAACCCATGCGGTGCCAACGGGGGCTTTCTGTTCTACTACTATACTTTACCACAATCAGGGGGATATGTCAATATGTTTTTGTGCAGAAAGTCGCATTCTGCTGTGCGCCAACCCGGCGGTATCGCCGCCGCGGCATTCCGGCAATTCTTTTGCAACGCAGCTTGACATCTCCGCGCCGTCGTGGAAAATGCAACAAAAAGGCAGCATTGCCGTTACGGAACAGGACAGGCTTCACCGCGCAATTGCACTGTCGGCATTGCGCGGTGAAGCCTTAATTATCGCAGCAGCGTTTGATGAAATCTTGAAATGATATTGCAACAGCAATATATTCCTTGTTGCCTGTTTGAATCAGCCATAAGCTTATTCGTCCGGTTCGGGGATCTAAGCAAATCACATCATCCCCTTCGATTAAGCCAACCTTTGCAACACCAGTACCTTGAACATCATTATGTTGGGCACCTCTAAAAATCCTGCCCACATCTTGCAATTTTCCGCAAGATAAGGTATAATAGAGAAAACCAAGAAAGGGCAG
>CAVIJF010000059.1:0-6419 GCA_963643175.1 bacterium | reverse complement strand
TGCCTATGGAACGCACGGTCAGACCGTTCATGGACATAGTCATAAAGCCGAAAATGTGCTCGATATGACAACGGATCTTAGACTTTCGGCGGTTGTTCTGCTTCTGTTCGTCGGTCAATCGATTTGTTTCATGTCTTTCTTGGTTTTCTCTATCCATATCTTGCGAAAATTGGCAAGATATGGGCAGGATTTTTAGAGGTGCCCTTCTGTTTTCTGTGCGGGTTATGCACCGTTTCCGCCGGAAACTGTCACGTACCCGATAATAAATTCAATTCCGGTCAGGCTGTACAGCAGCAGGTCATCGGTCCCGGCGGGCGGCGTGCAGGTAAAGGTCAGGGTCAGCAGGCGGCTGTCGGCGGGGTCGCGCTCCACGGTGTAGTGCACCTCCGCGCTGTTCTGGATACCGCCGGTCATCTGGAGCAGGACGAAGGCACCGCGCTCACCGGATGTGGCAAGATTGCCGCGCGTGTCGTAGACGTGCAGCGTAATCACGTAGTGCTGTCCGCCCTGAAGCGCCGGGCTGACGGATTTCAGCATGAAGTTTTCACTGCAATAGTAGATACGCTCGCCGAAGCCCAGCGCACGCAGCTTTTCCGCCACATCGTCATCCAGCGCGGAGAGCTGCGCGTAGCAGTCCACGCCGGTATCCAGCAGGCTGTCGTCCGCGAATCCGAAGGTATACCCGCCTGCCAGCTCCTCCGCCGTGGGGTATGCAAACTGCTCGTGCGTCTCAAAGCGCGTCGGCTTGAAGGATTTCGCCGCCGTGACGGTAAAGTCGCCGAAATACACGTCCGGGTATGCGGCAGGCTGGTTGCCGATGTAGAAACTCAGCGCCGTCTCCCCTGTGTTCCCCACCGTCCAATCCATTTCAAAGTGCCAGAATCCCTCGCCGGTCAGAAGCCCCTGTGCCAGCACCCGGTTGCCCGGCGTCGCATCTATCGCCAGCAGGTACACCGTCGTGCCGTTCTGCGGCACCAGCGGGGAGGCGATATACGCATCCAGCGACAGGTGATAGGTCTGCCCCTGCGTGTAGAAGCCCGGGTCGGTTAGTCCGGTAAAGGCGCCAAGTCCGGAAGTCAGGTGCAGAACCGTGCCTGTCGTGAATCCGGAGGACGCCCCCTCAATGGCGGCGCGAACCGCCTCATCCGGAATATCGGACATGGACATAGCCGTGCCGTCCCCGACCGTCACCTCATCCGACCAGAGGAAGGTGTGCCCGTTCTCCAGCTGCGCCCGCGACGGGTTGCGGTTGGAGGAGGTGGAGATGTCAATATGCCCCACATACACCTGCCCGCCGTCCGCAAAGGTCAGCCGCAGACCGTCGCAGTCCGCCCCGGCTGTCCACGGGAAATACAGCGTTGTCGTCTTGCCTGCCCGCATCGCCTGCGCACCGGCAATCCGGACGGACGCACCGTCCCGGGTGCCCTCCAGCGTTGCGGTGCCGTCCGCGGTAGCATATACCGTCACGCAGACCGCGTATGCCTTGCCCTCCTCGAACAGGAACGGCAGCGACGACAGCCCGTCCAGCGTCAGCGTGCCGCCGTCCGGTACCAGCACGCGACCGGAAAAGCCGTCGCTGTTTTCCAGCGCTGTCCGGACGTCCGCATCGGATATGCCGGACACCAGCCGCGGGGACGCCCCGTGCGTCGGCATGGTGTGCCGCGTCCAGTCATAGGTCACGGTACGTGCAAAGTCCGCCTCGGTCGGTGCGATGACAACCGCC
Source organism: bacterium (assembly GCA_963643175.1). Taxonomy (GTDB): domain Bacteria; phylum Bacillota; class Clostridia; order Oscillospirales; family CAG-272; genus CAMEON01. The sequence continues at coordinate 4,696 of CAVIJF010000059.1, read as the reverse complement.
TCAACGACCGGGGATTTCCGGTTTTTCACGGTAAACAGATCCTGCTCCGTCCACTGCTCCGATACGGTGTACTCGCATTTGAGGTCACTCGAAACCTGCGTGTCACCCACAAACGTACAGCCCCAGAAACCAATGTCGCGTATCTCCTTGGCAATCTTGCGCAGTTTGCGTCCGGTGCCCCGGTTGAGCGCGTCTATCTGGATACTGCCGTCAAAGGTGCAGTTGACGAAGTCAAGGTTGCCGGGCAGAGGACCTTCCACACTGCCCTCCACCATAATCCATGTTGCCAGCGTTTCAAAGCTGCAGTTTTCCACCCGCAGGTCGCGCAGGAACCGGAAGGTGCCGGTAAAGCGGCTGTTGGTGATGGTGGAGCCGGGCGCTCCGGTCGCGCGGTTGGCAACCACGTACCCCGTCCGGACGCCGCTCAGCGTCTCCCCGTACTCCAGCGTCACCGTGGCGGAGCCGTCCGCGTTGGAGACGGCGCGTCGCACGGTTCCGGTACCGCAGAAGGCGCCGCTGATCAGGTCATAGACGTCCACCACATCGCCGACGCAGTATCCGGGCGAAACGAGTTGTCCCTGAAGCCAGAATTCGTAGCTGACGGCGGTGAATACGTTCTCATCCGTCACACTGGTGACATACCCCAGCGTATTGCTGATATTAAACACGTCATCGAACAGTACGCCGACGTCGCACTCGTTCCAGTGGATGGGCTGGCGGTTGTCCTTGCAGTGATAGCCATCCCGCCACGAAACCATATGAATCTCCCGTCCGCTGTCCGGATCGGGCATCATGTCCACGTTTTCAAAGTATATCTCGGCGTCGTTCCCCTTGATTGCCATGATAAAGGACGGTGCCTGCCGGATTGTGACATTCTCAAACACCAGCGCACCGCTGCATCCGCCGACATAGATTACCTCTCTGTACACATGACCGATGCCGGGATTGGGCAGGAACACAAGATCCCCGGGTGCGTAACCGGGCGCAGACTGGAACGTAGCCCTGACCTGCCGCTCCCCGGTGCGCTCCATCGTGCGCAGGAACCTGTGCGGACGCGCCTGCACGCCCTCGTTGTACTGGATGGCAAATCCGTTGACGCCGGTGTAATCGTAGTAGGACAGGTTCGGCTCCTCGTCAACCGAGAAGGTGACGGCGGTACCGTCCACCGACTCCACGCGCCCCACCAGGTACACCGTCACCGCCATGTCAAAGACACAGTTCTCCAGCCGGATATTCTCACATCCGACAAAGGCAAAGAAAGAAATGCCCGGCATCATGCGGAATGTCGCGCCCTGCCCGTCCACCGTGACCCCGGATGCGCCGTTGATGGCAAAGGGACTGCGGAACACCGAGGCGGTATTGTCTGCCGTTCCGATATAGTACGTCTTGCCCGCCTCAAAGCGGAGCGTCGCCTGCCGCGCGACGGCGGCACGCATCGCTTCGCCGATTGCGGGACCGTCATCCGTCACGCCGTCCCCCACAACGCCGAAATCCGACGCGGACAGCACCTCGGCGGTTTTGGCACCCGCTTCCTCCGCCGCGTGCCCCGTCTCGACAATCAGCTGCTCCTCGGTCTCGCTCTCCGGCGGCGCGGTCGTTTCGGTTGCGGTTACGCTGTCCGTCGCCTCGCTGTACGTCGGCTCGCTATCTGCCGGTTCCGTCGCCGTGCCGGTCGGCTCATCGGACGTGACCGCATTGTCGGCGGATGTTGCCGTGCCTTCCCCGCCGCGGCAGGCGGTCAGCACCGCCGCAGTGAAAACACCTACCGCAAGTGCACACAGAACGTACAGAATGTATCTCTTTTTCATGAGCCGTTTTCCTCCTTAACAGGTATGCAGGCAGTGTCCGCTTTACCCGCGTCCCTGCCGTTTTTCCCAGATTGCACGGTTGCGGGCAATTTCCCCGGGGTCAAGAGCCCGCTCCGGATAGGAGGAGCATGGCAGTACCTGATCCCCCGCGATCACCGCGTTCGTGCAGGCGTTGTCGTGCCGCCATGCATCGCGCTCGTCCCGGTTGCGCAGATCCGGCACCCGGACCGGCGTGTTGCCGTTCAGGATGGAGCGGAACGCCAGAATGCCGCAAATGCCCATGTCCACCGCCTGATACACATCGATGGACCATTTCCCGTCCTCATGCCCCAGAATTTTCTCGATAAAGAAGTGCGTGGGATAGAAATCACTGCCGCCGTGCGTCGCCACGCCGCTGTTTTTCGCCAATTCTGCCGAGACGAATTTTTCCGGCACGATATAGCGGTTCTCCCCCGTGCAGGTCTGCGTGGGAGACTCCTGATACAGGCGTACCTTTTCTCCCTCCGCATCGGCGCAGGTGCCAAGGAACCCCCGCGTTCCGAACACTTTGTAGGCGGTCTGCGCCGGCTCCCGCTTGAGCGGTCCGTGAATGGATTTCACGATTGCGCCGTTGTCCAGCGTCACCATTTCAATGCCGCTGGCGTGACCGCCGGCATGACCGAGATGGTAAAACTCCTCAATGGGCGGATTCTCAAAGCCAACGACCTGCACCGGACGGCGCCCGGTAATGGTCATAATCGGTCCCAGCGAATGCGTGCAGTAGAAGGTGGGGAAGAGATGGTTGCGCCAGTGGTCGGGGTCGCCGTAGGTGATGTCCAGCCAGCCGCCGGCGCAGTCGTGGATATACTCCCCCTCTGCATAGGTGACGTCCCCGATGTCCCCCTCCCGATAGCGCCGCCACATCTCAAAGGTAAGATCCATGTAGCAGTAGTTCTCGGCGTAGGCATAAACCAGCCCGGTCTCCTCCACCGCTTCAATCAATTCAACCGCCTGCGCCATCGTCTCGCTGGGCAGCACTTCCGACAGCACGTGCCTGCCCGCCTTCAGGCAGCGGACAGCGTATGTGGCGTGCTCGGTCGCATAGTTTGCCAGCACGACGGCATCCATGTCGTAGCGGATAAAATCGTCGAAGGATTCAAAGCAGGCGATGTGCAGACCCGCATTCTCAGCGTTCCGGCGCGCTTGATCCAGCAGCGGCGTGTACTTGTCGCAGACCGCCACCAACTCCGCCTCCGGATGGTGCAGCAATACCTGAATCATGGAGTTGCCTCTGGCTCCTCCGAACACGCCGATACGCAGTTTTCTTTTCATAACATATCCTTCCTTCGGTACGGTTACAGCATGACCGCAGTCGGTACCGCGACAGAATTTACAGCCATGCTTTTCATAAGATAATGGCAGATTGATTCCGGTGGGATCATCGCTCGGAAGCGATGCGCGTATGGATGCGAGGTATTGGCTCCTCAATGCTTCCGTGCGTTCTTGGGCTTTACGCGGATGTACACCGTGTGCCCGTTCGGGTTGTCGGCATTGTTTTCGTTCGCGGTACGAAGCTCAAACTCGTCAAACGAATTGAGAAAGGTAGTCAGCTTCTTGTGCCCGTAATTGCGCACGTCAAAATCGGGGTACCGCTGGGTCAGAACGTCCCCGATGCGGGACGCCATCATCCAGCCGTCCTCGTCCGAGAAATTCGCGAGCTGCTGGAGAATGGTTCCGCGGATAGCGGACAGGTCGGTCTGCGAGGTGTTGGCATCCCGCCCGGCGGCAGGCACGGCTGCGGATTTTTCGCTATCCGCATCGGCGGACTGCGCAGTTTTCCCGATTTTGTCAATGAACTTGAATTCGTTGCAGGCGGTAACGAAGGGACGCGGCGTTTTCTTCTCCCCCATGCCGATGACCAGCATCCCCGCCTCACGCAGACGCGCCGCCAGCCGGGTGAAGTCGCTGTCCGAGGAAACAAGGCAGAATCCCTCCACGCGCCCGGTGTAGAGAATGTCCATCGCGTCTATGATAAGCGCGGAGTCCGTGGAATTCTTCCCGGTTGTATAGCTGTACTGCTGCATGGGCGTCAGCGAATACTCCAGCAGGACAGACTTCCAGCCCTGCATCTCATTGCGCGTCCAGTCTGCGTAGATGCGCTTGTAGGTGACGATTCCGCGCGCGGTTGCCTCATCGATAATGACCTTGATGTAAGCGGGAGAAACATTGTCGGCGTCAATCAGGACAGCCAGCCGTTTTTCCTCGGTACTGTATTCGTTGCTCATAGCATATCCCTGCCCGCAGCCGGGCAGGCTCTCCTTCCTGTATCTGCAATTCCGTTCTACGGATATATTAACACAGAACGGAAAAAAAGTCAAGCGGGTAGGGGCAACGGTTCATTTCTTATTTCCGTGAAAAGTTACGCAAACAGATCCGGAAACCGGCGAGGGAGTGAGCCGGTGTCGGCGGCTGACATGGTGCCCGGTGCGTTCCGGCGGGCTTGTGTTCCGTATCGCCGTTTTTTTCCCCCATTCAGAACCGGAACAGCTCTGTTGCACTGGAGCGCAGGCTCATCTGCGCGTCAACGGCAGGGTCTCTCAGCGTTGTCATCGCCAGCGTCAGATGGCGGCACTCCAGTCCCAGCCCTTGCCCGGTCATGATGAGCAGCGGGCGCGTTTCCGGCGATGCAAACCATGTCCGGGTTTCCTCCGGGAACTGCACCTCCCTTGTCAGGTAGGCACCCGGTTCCCACGCATCCACCGGCGCCCGCGAGGCAAGTACATACCCGGACATGGTATCGATGCCGAACAGGGCATAGCTGATTCCGTACACGAATCCGCTCGGAATCCTGTCAAGGTCCTGTCAATAGTTTTTCGCAAAATTGTATCTGGAAAAATGAAGTTTTGCGC
>CAVIJF010000058.1:0-6653 GCA_963643175.1 bacterium | reverse complement strand
GAGAAGGAGAAGGAGAAGGAGAAGGAGAAGGAGAAGGAGAAGGAGAAGGAGAAGGGGTGGGGGCTTCTTGAAAGAAGCCCCCCAACCCCCAAGAACTTTTCCGAATTTGTGCTGGGGCATCTTATTATCCTTTCGGTGTCGTAAACCGTCCGAAAATCCGATGACGCCGGGTACAGAACCCCCTCCAAACCACTGAACTATACACAGAAAAGGAGCACCGCAACCATGGATCAGATTCTGAAAACATTAGAAGACGACGCCACCCTGACACCCGCACAGCTCGCCGTCATGTTTGACAAAGAGGAGGGCGACATCAAAGCCCTTATCAAGGAGTATGAAGCGGAGGGAGTCATTCTCGGCTATAAAACCATCATCGACTGGGATAAAACCGAACGGGAATATGTCACCGCCATGATCGAGGTCAAAACAGCCCCCCAGCGTGACCGGGGCTTTGACCGCATCGCGGAGAAAATCTATAACTACCCGGAGGTGCAGAGCGTGTACCTCATGTCCGGCGGCTATGACCTGTGCGTCATCATCGAGGGACGCACCATGAAGGAGGTCGCCTTCTTCGTGGCGCAGAAACTGGCTCCCATTGAGTTTGTGACATCCACCGCCACTCACTTCGTCCTGCGCAAGTATAAGGACAAGGGCGTCATTTACGGAGCACCGGAGACCGATGAGAGAGGAAACCTGAACTGATGGCGGCTGTATCAATGGATTATGAGCGCATTATTCCGCGCCGCATTGCCGGAATGCCGCCTTCCGGCATCCGTAAGTTTTTTGACCTTCTGGACGGCATGACCGACGTAACCGCGCTGACGGTGGGTCAGCCGGATTTCGTCACGCCGTGGCATATCCGCGAGGCGGGCATCGAAAGTCTGGAGAAGGGCAAAACCTACTACACATCCAACGCCGGAACATTGGAACTGCGGCAGGAGATATGCGCCTATCTTGCGCGGCGCTTCTCCCTGCAGTACGATCCGGCGCACGAAACCGTCGTGACGGTCGGCGGCAGTGAGGCAATCGACATCGCCATGCGTGCCCTGCTGGAGCCGGGGGACGAGGTTATCATTCCGACGCCCTGCTTTGTCTGCTACGCGCCGATTGCGGAGCTGTGCGGCGCTGTGCCCGTTACGGTCCGGACGCGGAGCGAGGATCGCTTCAAGCTGACGCCGGAGTTGCTGGAGTCAGCCATTACCCCGCGCACTAAAATGCTGGTGTTGGCGTACCCGAACAACCCGACCGGCGCCATTATGGACGCGGAGGATCTGGCAAAGATTGCGCAGATCCTGCGGGAACGTCAGATTATCGTGCTGTCGGACGAGATTTACGCCGAGCTGACCTACGGCAGACGGCACGTATCCATTGCGTCTCTGCCCGGAATGCGGGAGCGCACGGTGCTTGCCAGCGGCTTCTCCAAGGCGTATGCCATGACAGGCTGGCGTCTGGGCTATCTCTGCGCGCCGGAGCCGCTTGCCCGGCAGATGCTGAAGATTCACCAGTACGCCATCATGTGCGCGCCGACCACCTCCCAGCTTGCCGCCGTGGAGGCACTCCGCAACGGCGACGAGGACATTGCCGACATGACCGGGGAGTACAACCGCCGCCGCCGGTACATCTATAACGGACTGCGCAGCATCGGCATTGAGTCCTTCGAGCCGGAGGGGGCGTTCTACATTTACCCGGACATCCGCCGCTTCGGGCTGTCCTCCGACACCTTCTGCGAGCGTCTGCTCTACGAGAACCGGTGTGCCATCATCCCCGGCTCCGCTTTCGGGGACGGCGGCGAGGGCTTCGCCCGCATCTCCTACGCTTACTCTGTCAAGCATATCACGCAGGCGCTGGAACGTATTGAAGCGTTTGTCGGGAAATTGTGAGGTTATCCGGGAGGTTCCTGCGGGAACCTCCCGGTGATTTATTTATTGGAGGGCTTGCCTCCGGAGTTTCCGGTTTGCCCTGCGCTCCCGGTATCCGTGGGGAGGAGTTGCGCCCGGCGTTGCCTGTTCACCCCGCCCTTGTATAAATTTCATGCCCCCATCCCCCGCCCCACCAAAAAAACACGGCTGCCGCCCGAAGGCAGCAGCCGTGCAGAATACGGATGAGGGGCAGGATTACTTCTCCAGCTCGTCCAGGTAGTAGTGCGCGTACACGGTGTTCGCAGACTTGAAAGTCTCGAAGTCGGCATACGTGCAGTCCTTGTAGTCCTTGAATGCCAGCTCGCTGAAGTGCTCGTTGACATATGCCTTACCGGCGGCAAGGTAGTTGTTGTAGCTCCGGATGGACGCCTTGGTGAAGACCGCATCCACATAGTAGGTGGAGCTGAGCTTCTTGAGCTTGGAGCTGGTCAGGGAGGCGGTCTTGTTGAAGATCAGCGGGATGATGGGCAGGTCGTTCATCAGAATGCCCTCTGCCGCACGCAGATTGTCCGCACGCGCGGAAATCGTCTTCTCGTCGTAAATCTTCTCCATCAGCTCGTCGTAGGCATCGCTTTGGTAGCCGGTGGCGTGTCCGGGCAGCTCGTAGTAGTCCGGGTTGGACATATCCATAGCCATGCCGGAGAACCGCTTGGCGAAGGGAGCCAGCATACCGTAGGGATCCGTCGAGTAGGCAACATAGTCAAACAGGATTGCCTCATAGTCGTTGCTGCGCATAGCCTCGGCATAGAGGTCGTCGCACATATCGGTCGGAACCGACGCGGTGTACTTGTAGTAGTCGTTGTTCAGAATGGTGCCGCGCACCCGGAGCGTCACCTTGAAGCCGAGGGCATTCCACGCCTCCACGATCTTCTCGGCAAGGGCGTTCTGCACGTCGTCATAGCTGGATACGGTCAGGCTGAAGCTGTACTGCTCCGGTTTGATGCCCGCCTCGGAGAGCAGGCTCTTTGCCTTGTCCAGATCGTGCTTCAGGAACTCGTAGTCCGTGCTGCAGGCACTGCGGAAGGTTTTCTTGCGGTTGGCACCGGTCTCCCAGACACCGGTCGGCACAAGTCCGGTTGCGGCGTCGGCATAGACTGCCAGGTCGGCGAGCGCGGCGCGGTCAACCGCCAGCGACAGAGCCTGACGAACCTTCTCGTTGGCGAACAGCGCGGAGCCGGTCTCGGTTCCGTCCGCAATCAGGGCTTTCTCATTGAGGTAAACGGCGCTGGTGGACATGGAGTAGGAGGAAACCTCAACATTTTTCTGAATGGTCTCGTTGGTGCGGGCACTCAGCGGAATATCGCCGATGTACATCATCATGCCCGCCTCGTACTGGGCGACCAACTGCTCGGGCGTCAGGGAGCAGTCCACACTGATGCGGTACGGCGTGACGGACTTGTCCAGCGCGTCCTCTTCCACATCGCGGTAGTAGTAGGTGTTGCGCTCCAGCATGAAGTCCACAATGCGGGCGGCGGCGAAGGACTTGGGACCCTCGGTCGAACCGTCAATCAGCTTTCCGGACTCGTCGGGGCTTTCCTCGCTCCAGTTCACGTCCTCGTAGGCTTCGGTCTCGCTGGTGGAGAGGTTGATGCGCGCCAGGCGGAAAGGACCGCTGCACACCATGGTACCGGGCTTCTTTGCCCAGTCGTCGCTCTTGGCGGTGATGTCGCTGCGCAGGGGCGCGAGCGCGACGCTGGTCAGGTTCAGGAGGAACTGGTCATAGTCGATAGACTTCTCAAAGCGCACTTCCACCAACGTGGTTTCCGGCGCCGTGACGCCGACGTCATCAATGGAGCAGTCGCCCTCCTTGGCGGCGCGGGCGTTCTTGATATCGAACAGCAGGGCAGCGGCGGAGTAGGAGGCATCCACCTCCAGCAGGCGCTTCCATGCATAGACCACATCGTTGGCGGAGACGGCGGTACCGTCGGACCAGCACGCCTTACTGTTCAGGCGCAGGTACATGATGTACTCCTGGCTGTTGTCGTCCTCTGTCGTCCAGTAGTCGGACACAAGGGACTTCTTTACCTTTTTATTGGAGTCCAGCTTGAAGAGCGTGTCAAACAGCAGCCCCACCACGTTTGTCAGCGACTCATTGGTGTAGGCTTTGGCGGGATCCAGGTCGTAGATGTCGTTGGACAGGTACGCCGTGATGTACTGACCCTTATCCCCGTCGTCCGCGTTGCTGCAACCGACAAAGCAGGAAGCCAGCATGACAGCGCAAAGCAACAGAGCCAGAATACGTTTTGCCATAATATCAATATTCCTCCTCGTATGCGCGGCACCCCTGTCCGATCCGACAGGATAGCCGTACAGTTTTCTCATGCCATTATAACATACAATCCTTTTTGAATCAATAACAGAATCGTGACTTTTTCAGTTTCGGACACTTGCACAATCTGTACAAGCGCAAACTGTGCATTTTAACGGCACTGCGCGGCGGGGAAACCGGCTTGCCGGACGGTTTGCGGTGCCCATTGGGGGGGGCTTGCCCCGGCAAAACCGGCGTACCGTCGGCTTCTGTTATCCTCCGGGATGCCGAGGATGGTGCCCCTCACTCCTTGGCTGCCCCCCCTCCCGATAGGAAACGGAAGTCTTTGACGGTTTCAGAGGGGAGCAAATAAAAATTGCGGAGGGCAGGGCAGACCTCCTGCCGCCGGAATACCGGAATATTTTTATATTTCCCCGTCACCCCCCTTGCGCCAAGCCCAAAACAGGCGTATAATACAGACAACCGACACCGCAAAGGAGTTCCCGTATGAAAAAGGAAACTGTCTACCGCCTGTTTTCCCACATTCCGACACTGGAAACACCGCGCCTGACCATGCGCGGGATGCGTGTCAGCGATGCGGAGGATGTGTACGCATACGCAAGCCGCGAGGAGGTGACGCGCTACCTGCTCTGGTCGCCGCACCCAAACATTGGCTATACCCGCCGCTACCTTACTTATATCGGACAGCGCTACCGCACCGGCGATTTCTTCGACTGGGCACTGATCAGCCGGGAAACGGAGCACATGATAGGCACCTGCGGCTATACGTCCTTCAATTTCTCAGCCGACTCCGGGGAAATCGGCTACGTCCTCAATCCGGACTACGGCGGGCAGGGACTGGCGACCGAGGCGGTGCGCGAGGTGCTCCGCTTCGGCTTTGAGGTTCTGGATCTGCACCGGCAGGAGGCGCGGTTCCTGCAGGGCAACGACCGTTCCCACCGCCTGATGGAGCGCGTCGGAATGCGCTTTGAGGGATGGGCGCGTGATGCAATCAAGACAGGCACCGCTTATCGGACGGTCGGAACCTGCTCGATTCTGGCGGACGAATGGCGGGCGGGCGCCGATGCACGGCAGAGGTAGAACCGACGCAGAACCGCTCAAGGCAAGCCGCACCGCCGGGTTTTTCCCGGCGGTGCGGCTTGCGCTGTCCGTCATCTCCTGCCATGTCCCGGCGTCTATGCCGGCGGCGACGTCTGCCTGCACAGGGTGACTGCCACGCTGGTCGCGTCCATGCCGGAGGAGGTTATCGGCAGGGGCACCGCCTCTGCGTTGACCATGCCGGACTCCTGCATTGCGGTCGCCGGCAAGACCGGCACGGCGCAGAACACCTGCGACCGCTGGTTTGTCGGCTACACGCCCCGCCTTCTCTGCGGTGGTGGTGTTGTCACTTCCGGTACAGGCGCGGGGAGCCGGAGCGCGACCCCGAACCGGTGCCGCACGGGTTCGGACGCAGGGGAGCCGGGGGCAACAGCCCCCCCGGCAAAATAAACCTGAAGCCCCCTTCCCCTTCGGGGAAGGGAGTCGGGGGTCTATCCTTCCCCGAAGGGGAAGGGGGGCAAACGAGTTCATACGGACGCAGGTCGAGCCGGAGACGCAGGGAGCAGAGGCAACGGAAACCTTCCGGAGCAGGGAGCAGCCTTCCCCCACCCCGAAAGCCCTTCATCCACAAGGGAAACTCCGGAATCCGGAGCGCAGCCTCCGCAGTTTTCTGCAAAAAAGTCCCGTAAAACCGGCAAAAACTTTGCCGGACCCCCTTGACAAAGCAGGGGAAGTGTGGTATAATCCAAAAGCTTTGCGAGAGGGAACAGCAAGCCCGCCGATGAGGCGAGCAATAAAACTTTTTCAAAAAAGTTTTGCAAAACCTCTTGACAAGTGGAAGCAAACGTGATATAATAGATAAGCTGTCCACGAGAGAGCCACGGCGAGCCGGGTAGCGGAAACGCAAGAACCCAAGGTGAGCCACGATTGATCATTGACAATTGAACAACAGGAGATTTAAGTACAAGCAAGAAAGAAGCAAGTGCGAAAATCTCGTCATTCTTTGAAAACACATCCCGGAAACGGGGTGCATACTCAAAAAGTAAAAAGAGCCACAAGCTCGACACATTTGATGTTAACCGGAGACGGTTGATATACAATTTGCTCGAGAGTTTGATCCTGGCTCAGGATGAACGCTGGCGGCGTGCATAACACATTCAAGTCGAACGAGGTAGCAATACCGAGTGGCGGACGGGTGAGTAACGCGTGAGCAACCTGCCCTTGCGCGGGGGATACCATCTGGAAACGGATGTTAATACCGCATAAAGTACAAGCGATCGCATGATCGTAGTACCAAAGATTTATTGCGCAAGGATGGGCTCGCGTCCCATTAGATAGTTGGTGAGGTAACGGCCCACCAAGTCAGCGATGGGTAGCCGGACTGAGAGGTTGAACGGCCACATTGGAACTGAGATACGGTCCAGACT
>CAVIJF010000057.1:0-7037 GCA_963643175.1 bacterium | reverse complement strand
CTTTTGCCCCCCATCCCCCTGCCCCCCTTCCCCGCTGGGGAAGGGGGAGACTTTTAGTTTATTTTGCCGGGGGCTTCGCCCCCGGCTCCCCTGTGCCTGAGCCGGAAGGTTTGCTGGTTGCCGGGTGGTATGCGGTACCCGGCGGAGTGCCTGCCCCCGCGTCCACGGACACCCCAAAAATCGCCGGAAACGGCAGCTATCCCCCACTCCGCCAGGGGCAATTCCCCCAGAATCCGTAAAAACAGTAAAATCCCGGTAAAACCGTGCCCGGAGTGATTGACAGAAAGCCTTTCTTGTGATATAATACAATTACGTGTAAGATTCCCGGAAAGGAATTGTGTCGAATGATAGCAGCAGTAGCAGAAAACAAAAGAAAAGAGGAGAAGCTCCACCCGGAAAGCGTACAGCCGCCCGCCGCCGGACTGACCCCAGACGCAGGGCAGACCACGACCGCCGGACAGACCACGCCGGATCCCCTCCAGCGGGAGCTGGACGAGTACCTGTTCCGGCAGGGCACCGCGCACCGCGCATGGGAGTACCTCGGCGCACATGAGGAGGACGGACACATCGTCTTCCGCGTGTGGGCGCCCCACGCATTGCAGGTCGCGCTGGTCGGCTCCTTCTGCGACTGGGAGAGCGGAATCCCCATGCGGCGTGCGGACGACAGCGGACTGTACGTCCTCGCCCTGCAGAGCAGCAGCGTGCCGGATGGCGCCCTGTATAAGTACCGCATCCTCGGACGCGATGGAAACTGCCACATGAAGGCTGACCCCTACGGACAGTCCATGGAGGCGCCGCCCGGAACCGCCACGGTCTTTGCCCGCCGCCAGGCATTTCCATGGAACGACCGCGGCTGGCTGGCACAGCGCCGCCGCCATGCCGCGTCCGGGCGCAAGTACCCGGTGAATATCTACGAACTGCACCTCGGCTCGTGGATGCGCCGCCCGGACGGCTCGCATCTTGGCTACCGCGAGCTGGCGGATCAGCTTGCCCCCTACCTCAAGCAGATGGGGTATACGCACGTCGAACTGATGCCGGTCATGGAGCATCCCTTTGACGGCTCATGGGGCTACCAGATATGCGGCTACTACGCCCCGACCGCGCGCTACGGAACCCCGGACGACTTCCGCGCCTTCGTGAATATCCTGCACGGCGCGGGAATTGGCGTCCTGCTGGACTGGGTGCCGGCGCACTTCCCCAAGGACGCGCACGGGCTGTACCGCTTTGACGGCGAACCGACCTACGAGTACGCCGAACCCACACGGCAGGAAAACCGTGGCTGGGGTACCTGCTGCTTTGACGTCGGGCGCCCGGAGGTAGTGTCCTTCCTTGTCTCCAATGCGTACTACTGGGTGGAGGAATTTCACGTAGACGGACTGCGGGTGGACGCCGTTGCGTCCATGCTGTATCTGGACTATGACCGTGCACCGGGGGAGTGGAAGCCCAACCGCTTCGGCGACCACGGGAATCTGGAGGCGATAGCCTTCTTCCAGCACCTCAACCGCGACCTGCACGCGGATTACCCCGACGTGATAACCGTGGCGGAGGAGTCCACCGCGTGGCCGCACATCACGGATTTCTACGAGAACGGGCTGGGCTTTTCCTACAAATGGAACATGGGCTGGATGAACGACACGCTGCGCTATGCCGGAACAGACCCCCTGTTCCGCAAGCACCTGCACGGGATGCTGGCGCACACCTTCGATTATGCCTTTACGGAGCAGTATATTCTGCCCATTTCGCACGACGAGGTGGTGCACGGCAAGAAGTCGTTCCTTGACCGAATGCCGGGCGACTACGAGCAGAAATTTGCCGGTGCGCGGGTGTTCGCCGCCTTCATGATGACGCATCCCGGCGCCAAGCTGTGGTTCATGGGCTGTGAAATCGGGCAGTTCGCCGAGTGGGACGAGAAGAAGTCCGTGGAATGGTTCCTGCTGGATTACCCGGCGCACGCCGCACTGCAGCACTACTTTGCCTCCCTGCAGAACTTCTATCTGGAGCATCCCGCCCTGTGGGACGAGGATCCGGCGGATCCGGCGGCGTCCTTCGCGTGGCTGGATGTCAGCAACGCGCCGGAGAGCATATACGTGTTCCGCCGCATATCCCGCGAGGGCAAGGAGCTGGTAGCGGTGCTCAACTTCACCCCGGTGCCGCGTCCCGGGCACCCGGTTCCGGTGCCGTATGCGGGGCAGTGGCGCGAGGTGTTCAATTCCGACGAGACTGCATACGGTGGGAGCGGCATGACCAACCCCGACCCGTTGACCGCACCCCGCGACCCCGCCGGCGAAACGCTGTCCTCCGTCCTGACGCTGGACATCCCGCCCATGGGCTGCGTCCTGCTTGCCCCCGTGCGAGTCAGCCGCAGACTGCCGGACAAGGCGCGTCCGCCCCGGCGGCGGGTGACGTATTCCGAAACCGCGAACGCGGGCGGGGTGCCCGCGACCAAGGGCACCGCGGACTGCGCGGCGCATCCCAAGGGCAAGTCCTGACGCCTGCCCGGACGGGTTCCGACGGCAGGGAAAACCGATAACCGTTCATCGTTAAGCAACAGGCAAGATAGCAATATATAAGTTACAGAGAAGAGAGTAAAGGAGGCTGAATCCATGATGTTCCGCAAGAAGGAGTGCGTGGCGATGCTGCTTGCCGGGGGGCAAGGCTCGCGCCTGTACGCACTGACCAAAAAGACCGCCAAGCCGGCTGTCCGGTTCGGCGGCAAGTACCGAATCATTGATTTTACCCTGTCCAACTGCGTCAATTCGGGCATTGACACGGTGGGCGTGCTGACGCAGTACCAGCCGCTGGTGCTCAACGAGTACATCGGCAACGGACTGCCGTGGGATCTGGACCGTGCCTTCGGCGGGGTTATGATTCTGCCGCCCTATCAGGGGCAGAACCGTGCGGACTGGTACAAGGGTACCGCCAACGCCATCTACCAGAACATGACCTTCGTTGACCGGTACGACGCGGACTACGTGCTGATTCTGTCCGGCGACCATATTTACAAGATGGACTATGACCGGATGCTGCGCTTCCACAAGGAGAAGGGCGCCGACTGCACGATTGCGGTCATAGACGTGCCGCTGGAGGAAGCGAGCCGGTTCGGCATCATGAGCACCAACGAGGACGGTTCGATTTACAAGTTCTCCGAAAAGCCCAAGCACCCGGACAGCACCAAGGCGTCCATGGGCATTTACATCTTCAACCGGCGCAAGCTGGAGGAGTACCTGACGGCGGACGAGGCGGATCCCGCGTCCTCCAACGACTTCGGCAAGAATATCATTCCCACCATGCTGGCGGCGGGCGAGAAAATGTTCGCCTACCCGTTCAACGGCTACTGGAAGGACGTCGGGACGATTTCTTCCCTGTGGGAAGCCAACATGGATCTGCTGGGCGAGACGCCGGAGCTGGATCTTTCGGACGAAAGCTGGCGCATATTTGCCCGGCACAGCGCGAGTGCGCCGCAGTTTGTCGGGGCGCGTGCGCAGATTGAGAACAGCTACATCACGGAGGGCTGCGAGATATACGGAACCGTGAAGAATTCGGTTGTGGGACCGGGCGTGCGGATCATGCACGGCGCGGTCGTGGAGGATTCGGTGCTGATGGGGGATGCGACGGTGCAGCCCGGCGCCGTTGTGAAGTACACGATACTGGACACCGGCGTGACGGTAGGAGCCGGCGCGGCGGTGGGAGCCGACCGTGCGTCGGGCGCCGCCATCACGGTTGTGGGCGAGGACGTGAACATTGCCTCCGGCGCGACGGTCGAGTCGGGCGCCATGCTGTCGGAATAAGGAGGGTAACGATATGACTGCTGCCGGATTGATTTTTGCCAACATCCATGACGGGAGCCTGCCGGAGCTGACGCGCGTCCGCAACACGGCAAGCGTTCCGTTCGGAGGCAGGTACCGCCTTATTGACTTCACGCTGTCCAACATGGTAAATTCAGGCATCACCCGCGTGGGCGTGGTGACGCACTACAACTACCAGTCCCTGCTTGACCATCTGGGCACCGGAAAGGACTGGGATCTGGCGCGCCGTGCGGGGGGACTCAAGCTGATTCCGCCCAACCTGACGGCTTCGGGGGCGGGGCATCTGCCCACGTCCCGTCTGGAGTCCATGCTGAGCGCCATGGATTACATAACCCACTGCACCGAGGACTGCCTTGTCATGTCGGACTGCGACATCATCTGCAACATTGACCTGTCCGACGTAATTGCCGCGCACGCCGCGAGCGGTGCGGACATCACCTTCGTGACCAAGCGCGTGGATGCGTCGCGGATGTATCTGGCGGAGCAGGTCGCCTGCATCACCGCCGACGCGGACGGCAATGTGACGGATTTCGTCATGCGTCAGCCTATCGAGGGCATTGTGGATCTGTACACCAACATCATGGTTGTGCGCCGCCAGTACCTTCTGCAGCTGCTGGCAGACGCCGCCGCGCGCGGGTACACGTCCTTCTTCCATGACGTGCTGGCGCGCAACGAGCACAACCCCTCCGTGCGCTACCGCGTCTACAACTACGAGGGCTGGTACGCCTACATCAGCTCCCTTGAAAACTACTTTGCCTGCTCCATGAAGCTGCTCACGCAGGAAGCGCGGGACGGTCTGTTCGGCGTGCGGAACCGCCCCATCCTGACCAAGCTGCGCAATTCGCCGCCCACCCGCTACTGCGCCGGCGCCTCCGTGACCAATTCCGTCATCGCCGACGGCTGTATCATTGAGGGCACCGTCGAGAACTGCATTCTCTTCCGCGGCGTCCGCGTCGGGCGCGGCGCCGTCGTCCGGAACAGCATCCTTATGCAGAACACCTACGTCGGCTCCTCCGTCCTCCTTGACTCCGTTATCACCGACAAGGACGTTGTCATCCGCGACGGTCGCCACCTCTCCGGCTGCGAAAAACTCCCCTACTTTATCGGCAAAGGCGGTCATCTGTAAGGGGGAGAACGCCGGGGGACTCTTGAAAGAGTCCCCCGGACCCCCCAGAACTTTGCTGCTTCCGGTACAGGCGCAGGGTTCAGACTACCTCCCCCCAACCCCCATTGAAACAAAAAAACAAAACGCCCCCCGCAGGGTCGCAAGGGGCGCAGAAAGGAGCAATATACCAACCATGGAAGACGAAAAGAAACTCGTAACCGAGACTGAGAAACCCTCCGTCAAAACGGAGAAAAAACCGAGACGTAAACCCGCCGCCAGAAAAACAGCCAAAACGGCAAAATCCGCCCCGGCAGAACCCGCGACAGAAGCTCCGGTGGTTGAAACCCCCGCCGCAGAACCCGCCCCGGAACCGATTCCGGCTGAACCGGCACCCGAAACACCCGCCAAGCCGGAGCCGCAGGAGCCGACTCCAACTAAGCCTGTCACCCCCAAAAAGGTTCTGTTCGTCGGCGCTGAGGTCATGCCCTTCGCCGCAACGGGCGGACTGGGTGACGTCATGGGCTCCCTGCCCCGCGCACTGAAGAAGAAGTACGGCGAAGCCGCCGATATCCGCGTGATTACACCGCTGTACGAATCCGTGCCGCCCGAAGTGCACGCCTCCATGAAAACAGAGGCAGTGTTTACCGTCCGGCTGGCATGGCGGCAGCAGTACTGCGGCATCCTGTCGCTGGTGCGGGACGGCGTGACATTCTACTTCGTGGATAACGAATATTACTTCAAGCGCGGCGAGTTGTACGGACACTTTGACGACGGCGAGCGGTTCGCATATTTCTGCAAGTCGGTGCTGGAGATGATGCCGCATATCGGCTTCTTCCCGGACATCCTGCACGCCAACGACTGGCAGTCCGCCCTGTCGGTGGTCTACCTGTCCACCGACTACTGCCACCGCATGGGGTATGAAAACATCCGGTCTGTGTTCACCATCCACAACATCGAGTATCAGGGACAGTATTCCTTCGATATTCTGCAGGACGTGTTCGATATTGCGCCGGAGCACGCGCCGCTGATGGCATATGACGGCTGTATCAATCTGGTCAAGGCGGCGATTCAGTGCGCCCACCGCGTGACGACCGTCAGCCCGACCTACGCGCAGGAGATCATGACGCCCGCCTACTCGCATCGCCTGCACTTCATCCTGAACCGGTGCGTGGAGAAGGTCAGCGGCATTCTCAACGGCATTGACACCGACTACTACAATCCCGCATCGGACAAGGATATTCCGTACCGCTACACGGCGGACGACCCGGCAGGCAAGACCGCCTGCAAGCTGGCGTTCCAGCGCGACTACGCCCTGCCGGAGGACGGCGACGCGCCGCTTATCGCGGTCATATCGCGTCTGGTCGCCCACAAGGGAATCGACCTGATTGCGGGGGTTATCCGGCACATTCTGGACACCCATCCGCGCGCGCAGTTTGTTGTGCTGGGCACAGGGGACGGCGAGTATGAGGCGTTCTTCCGTCAGTTGGAGAACGAGCGTCACGACCGTGTGCGCTCCTTCATCCAGTATGACCGTGCGCTGTCCAAGAAGATTTACGCCGCGGCGGACATCTTCCTCATGCCCTCCCGGAGCGAGCCCTGCGGGCTGTCGCAGATGATAGCCTGCCGCTACGGCGCCGTTCCCGTTGTGCGTGAAACCGGCGGTCTGTACGATTCCATTCATCCCTACTACGAGGACGAGCGCGGTATGCACGGTAACGGCTTCACCTTTGCCAACTATGCTGCCTCCGAGCTTGAGGAGCGTGTCAACGCAGCCCTCGCGCTCCATGACCAGCGCGACAGCTTCGCTGTCCTGCGCCGCCGCGCCATGCAGAGCGACTTCTCGTGGGATGCCTCCGCCGGCAAGTATATGGCGCTCTACCGGCAGATGTAACCGGGGGAGAGGCGTTGTTGGGGCTTTCTGAAAGAAGCCCCAACCCCCCAAGAACTTTTTTGAATTTGGGTAATGATGAAAAAAAGGAACCGGGGCAGTGCTCGGTTCCGTTTATTTTTTGGGGTGCTTCCCGGCGTTATCGGCTGTACCCCGCCTCCGGTTAAACTTTTCTGCCCCCATCCCCCGACCCCCTTCCCCCGCCGGGGGAAGGGGGCGTTTTTAAGTTTTCTTATGC
>CAVIJF010000056.1:0-7294 GCA_963643175.1 bacterium | reverse complement strand
ATGACAATCCCGGCGCTAAATCTCAGGGCATCAAGCAGCTCATGGCTGGCGGCGGTGTGGTGCTGATCGGCACGACCCTCATCCCCCTGCTCTCCGGTTTGTTCGGCTAATTCACAGCAAGCCCAGCTTAACCGAAAGGTGGTGAAATATTGGGCAGCATTTTAGAAAAGATCGAACAGGCTATCAAAGACCTGCTGATCGGGTGGATCGAGAGCAACCTGACCAATATGTTCACCGATGTCAATGAGAAGGTCGGCACGATTGCCGCCGAGGTCGGACAAACCCCGTCCGGCTGGAACGGCAGCATCTACCAGATGATCCGGGGACTATCCGAAAACGTGATAGTCCCCATCGCTGGTATCATCATCACCTTCGTTCTGTGTTACGAGCTGATTTCCATGATCACCGAGAAAAACAACCTTCACGACATGGACACATGGATGTTCTTCAAGTGGTTTTTCAAGGCGGCTGTGGCGATCTACCTCGTGACACACACGTTTGACATCGTGATGGCAGTATTCGACATCGGGCAGAACGTGGTTTCCGGTGCAGCCGGTGTCATTCACGGCAATACCAGCATCGACATCGACGCGACGATTGCGCAGATGCGAACCGGCATGGAGGCAATGGAGGTCGGTGAACTGCTCGGACTGTCGATTGAAACGCTTCTGATCAGCTTGTGTCTCAAAATCATGTCGATCCTCATTACGGTCATCCTCTACGGGCGCATGATTGAGATTTACTGCACCGTGAGCGTTGCACCTATCCCCGTTGCGACGATGAGCAACCGCGAATGGGGCAGCATCGGCACGAATTACCTCAAAGGTCTGTTCGCTCTGGCATTTCAGGGATTTCTCATCATGGTCTGCGTCGGCATCTATGCGGTGCTGATCAACGGCATGATTATCGCAGACAATATTCACTCAGCTCTGTTCTCTGTGGCAGCGTACACGGTCATTCTGTGTTTCTCGCTGTTCAAGACCGGAAGCCTCGCAAAATCCATTTTCCATGCGCACTAAGGAGGTCGGCAGCATGAAGAAGTACAGCATCATCTACGCCGATCCCCCTTGGGCGTATCGGACATATTCAAAGAAGGGACAGGGACGGTCAGCGGAAAGCCACTATCCGACGATGTGCATTGAAGACATCAAGGCGCTTCCGGTTGGTGAGCTTGCCGCTAAGGACTGCGCTCTGTTTCTCTGGATCACGTTCCCGTGCCTCTGTGAAGCACTCGAAGTGCTGACGGCATGGGGATTTTCTTATAAAACCGTGGCGTTTGTGTGGGTCAAGCAAAACCGCAAGAACGATGACCTCTTCACCGGCATGGGCTACTGGACAAGAGCGAACGCCGAAATCTGCATCCTTGCTACAAAGGGACATCCGAAGCGTGTTGACGCCGGTGTGCGTCAGGTCATCCTCAGTCACATCGAAGAGCATTCCAAAAAGCCGGATGAAGCGCGGGAGCGCATTGTCCGCCTCATGGGAGACCTTCCCCGCGTGGAGCTTTTTGCCCGTCAGTCTCCCGAAGGCTGGGACGTTTGGGGCAACGAGGTTGAATGCAGCATTACTCTCGGAAAGGAGGAAACAGTCAATGGCATTTGTTCCGGTCCCGAAGGATCTTAACCGCGTCAAAACGAAGGTCATGTTCAATTTGACCAAGAGACAGCTTATTTGTTTTTCCATCGCTGCGGCAGTCGGCGTCCCGATCTTCTTTCTGACGAAAGCCCACCTCGGCTTGTCCACGGCGGCAATGCTGATGGTGGTGATCATGCTCCCGTTCATTTTCTTTGCCCTTTACGAAAAAGACGGTCAGCCCGCCGAGAAGTATCTGTACCACATCGTACAGTCTATGTTTATCCGAGACAAAGTGCGTCCCTATCGCACAAACAATCTCTATGCTGAGATTCAGCAGAAAATCAAAGAACAGGAGGAATTGCAGATTGAACAACAGCACAGCAAAGGCAAAGCCTAAGATGACGGTCAAGAACGGCGTCGTTTACGGCGATGCCCTTTCCGCTCAGGAGAAGAAGCGGATCGTCATGCAGAAGAAAAAGGACAGGAAGGCAAAGAAAGTCCGCAAGTCCGCCCAGCAGACCATTCCCTATGTGGAGATGTGCCGCGACGGTATCTGCAAGGTGAATAACCGGCTCTATACGAAGTCCATCGGCTTTGAGGACATCAACTACCAGCTTGCCCAGAACGACGATAAGACCGCCATCTTTGAGAACTGGTGCGACTTTCTGAACTACTTTGACAGCTCTATTTTCGTCCAGCTCTCCTTCATCAATCAGAAGGCAAGCCTCAATGAGTTCCGCAAGCGCATCAACATTCCGGCACAGGAGGACGATTTCAACGACATCCGCTCCGAGTATTCCGGAATGCTGCAAAGCCAGCTCACCAAGGGCAACAACGGTCTGATCAAGAAGAAGTACATCACCTTCGGCATTGAGGCGGATTCCCTCCGCACGGCAAAGCCGAAGCTCGAACGCATTGAAACCGACATTCTCAACAACTTCAAAACCCTCGGTGTGAGGACTGAACCGCTGTCCGGCTACGAACGGCTGAAAGTGCTTCATGACGTGTTCAACATGGACACCAATGAGCCGTTCCGCTTTTCCTTCGATATGGTTGCCCGGACAGGACTCAGCACGAAGGACTTCATCGCTCCCACTTCCTTTGACTTCCGTGAAGGCAAGTGCTTCAAAATGGGCAGAACCATCGGCGCGGTGAGCTTTCTCCAAATCCTCGCGCCGGAACTCAATGACCGTATGCTTGCCGACTTCCTTGAGATGGACAGCAACATCACGGTCAATTTTCATATCCGGACGATTGACCAGGCGAAGGCAATCAAGAGCATCAAGTCGAAGATCACCGATCTCGACAAGATGAAGATTGAGGAACAGAAAAAGGCAGTCCGCTCCGGCTACGATATGGACATTATCCCGTCCGATCTCGCCACCTTCGGCGGTGAGGCAAAGCGGCTGTTGCAGGATCTCCAGACCCGCAATGAGAGACTGTTCCTCGTGACCATCCTCATCATGAACACGGCGTCCAGCCGCCAGAAGCTAGAAAACGCGGTATTCCAGACCGCCGCCATTGCTCAGAAGTACAACTGTGCGCTCAAACGTCTCGATTTTCAGCAGGAAGAAGGGCTGATGTCCTCTCTGCCTATCGGCATCAATCAGGTGGAGATCGAACGCGGGCTGACCACTTCCAGCACAGCGGTTTTTATCCCGTTCACCACGCAGGAGCTTTTTCAGGGCGGTGAGGCTCTGTACTACGGGCTGAATGCGCTGTCCAACAACATGATCATGGTTGACCGCAAGCAGCTCAAAAACCCCAACGGGCTGATCCTCGGCACACCCGGTTCCGGTAAATCCTTCTCCGCCAAGCGCGAAATGACCAATGCCTTCCTCATCACGGAGGATGACATCATCGTCTGCGACCCCGAAGCCGAGTATTTTCCCCTTGTGCAGAAGCTCGGCGGTCAGGTCATCCGCATCTCGCCGGTCAGCACGGATTACATCAATCCGCTGGACATCAACACGAACTACTCCGAAGAGGAAAACCCGCTGACGCTGAAATCTGACTTCATCCTCTCTATGTGCGAGCTGATTGTGGGCGGCAAGGACGGCTTGCAGCCGGTTGAGAAGACCATCATTGACCGCAGCGTCCGTATGGTCTATCAGGAGTTTCTTGCAGACCCCAAGCCGGAGAAAATGCCGATCCTCGAAGACCTCTACAACATTCTGAGAAATCAGAAGGAGCCGGAGGCACAGCGCATCGCAACAGCCCTTGAAATCTATGTTCACGGCTCGTTGAATGTCTTCAATCACAGAACGAATGTGGATGTCAACAACCGCTTCGTCTGCTACGACATCCGCGAACTCGGCAAACAGCTCAAAAAGCTCGGTATGCTCATCGTTCAGGATCAGGTTTGGAACAGGGTCACGATCAACCGCGCCCAGCATAAGGCAACGCGCTACTACATGGACGAATTTCACTTGCTCTTAAAGGAGGAACAAACCGCAGCATACAGCGTGGAAATTTGGAAGCGTTTTAGAAAATGGGGCGGCATCCCGACCGGCATCACCCAGAACGTCAAGGATCTGCTTGCGTCCCGTGAGATCGAGAATATCTTTGAAAACTCGGATTTTGTCTACCTTCTGAATCAGGCGTCCGGAGACCGGGAAATTCTCTCGAAGGCTCTGAACATCTCGCCCAGCCAGCAGAACTACATCACCAATTCCAATGCCGGTGAGGGGCTGATCTTCTACGGCTCTACCATCGTGCCTTTCAAGGACGATTTCCCCAAGAATACGCAGCTCTACCGCATCATGACCACCAAGCCCGAAGAAACCGTACAGAACTAAGGAGGATTTTGAATATGGATAAGAACTTTAACCTTGAGAACGCCAAGAGCATCATCGCAGAAGCCAGCGGTGTTCCCGTAAATACCACGTTCGGCAGCATCACCAAGCCGATTGACCTTCTGCTTGAGGTCATCGACATGAGCGCCGATCTCATCGCCCTCATCCACGAGGAAACCGAGCTGAAAAAGCATCATCGCGCCTATCTCCACGTTCATGAGGAACTGGAGGACTGCGCCGACGAGATGGCAGAACGTATGCAGGAGATTTTCGACGAGACCACCGACTGCGTGATCGGACTGATGAAGGATGTCCACGAGACCTTCCGTGTCCGCAAGCAGGAAGCGGCTGAGGACGATGCCGATACCGTCACCATCGCCAAGGAAGACTACGAGACCATGATCGACGATCTGCTCACGATGTCCGAAATCATTCAGTGCGTTGCAGATATGCGCACACAGGATGTAAAGGCAATCCGTGAGTTCGCCAAGTTCGTCCCCGCCTTCGCTTCCTTTGAGAAAAACCGCCTGAGCCTCTATCGTGAGGCGGCGAAGGAAGCTGAGGACATCTTTGACCGCTGGGCAGACGAGTTTGATGAACTCGACGAGGACTTCATGGAAGATGAAGACTACGAGCCGGACGAGTATTACTCCGACTAATATGCGCTCAAATCAGAAGAAAGGAGCTGGTTTTTATAGAGCTTGACATCATTCATACCGGCGACTGTCTCAACATCCTGAAAACGCTGCCCGATGACAGCGTTCATTGCTGTGTGACGTCCCCTCCGTATTACGCGCTCCGCGATTACGGCATGGAGGCTCAGATCGGCAGAGAGACCACGCCGAAGGAATATATCTCGCGCCTGACGGAAGTGTTTACCGAAGTCAGGCGCGTTTTGCGTCCGGATGGTACGCTCTGGCTGAACATCTCGGACACCTACGCTGGGAAAGGCAATCAGGGCGATTTCGTTGACCCGAAGAACCCCAACGGCAGAAACGGTCAGGCTGTGGCTCTCAACAACAAGGTTGAGGGCTGCAAAGCAAAGGACATGATCGGCATTCCGTGGATGCTGGCTTTTGCCCTCCGCGATACCGGCTGGTATCTGCGCAACGACATCATCTGGATGAAGGATAACCCCATGCCGGAGAGCGTCAAAGACCGTCTATCGCGCTGCTACGAGCATATTTTCCTGTTCTCCAAGTCGAAGAAGTATTTCTTTGACTACAAGGCGATCTCTGAACCGATTGCTCCCGCAACGGCAGAACGCCTCAAGCGCGGCATGAAGGGCGGCAACAAATACGGCAAGCCTGTACCCGGTCAGCCTCAGCCGCAGACCATCAACCGCCCGCGTGAACATGGGGCGATCAAGGATAGTGACATCAATCCGCTCCGCAACAAGCGCGATGTCTGGAAGATCAACACTGTCCCCTTCAAGGGCGGTCACTACGCCGCCTACCCTCCGAAGCTGGTTGAGACCTGTCTTCTCGCCGGTTGTCCCGAAGGCGGCATTGTGCTTGACCCGTTCATGGGGAGCGGCACAACCGGCATGGTTGCCGCACAGATGGGGCGTCATTTCGTCGGCATCGAGCTGAATCCGGCGTACACCGAGCTTGCCTACAAGCGGATCGGAGGTGAAATCTGATGGCGAAGGAACCGGAACTTAAAGCCCGCGACAAGGTAGTCGTGCGGATGACGCGGGAAGGCGCGGTTGAGGAAAACCTGACGGCTGGCACCGAGCAGCGTGTGTCAAAGCGGCTGGAAGATGCAGAGCTGGTGAAGCCCGTTGAGACAGCCGAGCCTTCCGAAGCTCTTTCTGCGGATGAACAGAAAAAGGTGCAGATGCGCCGTCAGCAGCGTCAGTTTCAGGCGGAACACGCTGAGGATAACGACACTCAGCCATCCTCTGAAACGTCCGTCTCAGAAGAGAAAAAGCCGGAAAATCCACCCCAGAATGCGCCTGAACTGCTGCCCTCGTCGGAAGCGCCGTTTAAGCCTCCTGTTTTGGAGCAGCACGGCGTTTCTTCGCATACCGGCACAGTGATTGCCGAAACGGTTGTCACGCACAAGCTGCGTAAGACCTCTGCGGTTGAAGCAGTGGATGCGGATGCTGTTCTCTCCCAAGCGGCGGAAACTGCCTCCACAAAGCCGGTCTCAGACAATGCCGTCCCGCCCACGAAGCGGATGCAGAAGCTCGAAAGAAAGTCTGAGAAGGCGCATGAGCGTCTGGATGCCGCCCGTGAGAAGCTGCCCACGCACAAGGTTCTCAAGAAAGAGCGCGTCTTTGATGAAGAGACCGGCAAGGGCAAAACCCGCCTTCATTTTGAGGATGAGCTGAAAAAGCCGAAGGGCAAAGGCAAGCTGCAATTTGAGGCAGATAAAACCGTCCGCAAGGTCGGTGACACCCTCGCTTCCGGCATTCACGGCAAAATCCATGAGGTCGAACAGGAAAACTCGGCGGTTGAGGCAGCGCATAAGACGGAGATCGCCGCCGAGACTGCCGCCCGGCATTTCAGTCATCATCGGGAAAACAGCGTCAACAAGCCTTATGAGAAGGTCTCCAAGCTGGAACACAAGGCGGATGTTGCTGATGCGAAGCTCCAATATGAGAGAAATCAGCAGGAGCATCCTGAGATGAAGAAGCAGAACATGAACAAGCACTACCAGAAGCAGAACATCAAGAAGGAGTATGCCGCCGCCCGAAAAGCCGGTTCTCAGACTGCCGGTACTGCCACAAAAAGCACCGGTAAGAAACTCGGTGAGAAGGCGTCCGACAAGATCAAGGAGTTCTTTGAGAAGAACAAGAAAACCTTCATCTGGATCGGCGTCGGGCTTTTCCTTTTCATACTGCTCGGCGCTGGAATCAGCTCGTGTTCGATGTTCACTTCCACCGGCTCGTCGGTTATCGCTTCCTCCTATCTCAGCGA
>CAVIJF010000055.1:0-7404 GCA_963643175.1 bacterium | reverse complement strand
ATCCGGTACAGGGTACTCAGGCACAAATTCCGCCAGCTGCTTGCCGGCTCCGTGTGCGCCGTTACGATCTGTGAGGAGTATGCCCGGCGGCTGGCGGAGGATTTCCGCATAAGGACCGAAACGGTCATGACGGGCATCCGGGCGGTTGCATCTGCCATGAAAAAGACTGATGAAGTCAGAAATATTGTATATGCGGGCAACATCGGGTTGGGCAGGTACGCCTCAATAGCGGAGTTCGGGAAGGCGCTGGACACCTACAATCACGCCAACGGCAAAACTGTCCGGCTGAAGGTATACTCCGGCGAAACGAATCCAAAGGCATTGCGGGCGTTTGATACGGTAGAATCGCTTGACTTCTGCGGATACGTCGGCGGGGACGCATACCGAAAAGCCATTCTGGAAGCCGATGCTCTGCTTTTTGCAGAGTCCTTTCATTTTAAGGACATGGAGGCAACGCGGTATTCCATCTCCACCAAAATCCCGGAGTATCTGGCAAGCGGCATTCCGATTATCGCGTATGCGCCGTCTGAAATCTCGTCGGTGAAGTACCTGAAAAGCAAGAGATGCGCGGTCTGCTTTGACAGCCAGCCGCTGTCCCTGAGCCGCCTGAACGAAAAGGTTTCCAGGCAGTCAATTGCCGGGCGGCAGCTGGCAGTTGCCGCCCGGAACCACAACGCGCGGCACAATTCAGCGAGGCTGTCCTGCCTGCTGCACAGTTTTGACGGAAGTGGAGAGCGTTCCTGAAGTACCGCCGCGTAACCACGACCGCGCATCGGCAAGCACCCCGGACTGTGAAGGAGCCTGCCCGCAATCCAAGCCGTTCACTTTCCCCCGTGCTTCGGCTGATAATCCTTCATTCCGGGTATCGCCCCGCCTGCAACCGCCCATATGTAAAGGCTTGCCACGCTGCAATACGGAGTGAAACGGCGGCGGTATTTTTCAAACAGCTTCCGGTCAATTCTCCGGTGATGATAAATCATCCGCAGTCCGCGCTGAATGGCGAGGTCGTCGTAGCTGAAAATATCCGGGCGCTGCAGGCAGAAAAGCAGGATCATTTCTGCCGTCCAGACGCCGATTCCCTTCAGTGACGCAAGTTCTTTTATCGCCTGCCCGTCCGACATACTTTTGACGGCATTCACATCGAATTCGCCGCTTTCCGCTTTTCGCGCTAAGTCCTGTATGTATCCGGCTTTTCTGAAGGTCATGCCGAAAGCCTGCAATTGTTCAATCCCCGCGTTTGCGATACGGTGCGCGTCCACAACTCCCAATGCCGCCTGCATCCTCTGCCATATCGTTGCCTGCGCTTTCG
This sequence comes from bacterium, assembly GCA_963643175.1. Classification (GTDB taxonomy): domain Bacteria; phylum Bacillota; class Clostridia; order Oscillospirales; family CAG-272; genus CAMEON01. The sequence continues at coordinate 6,095 of CAVIJF010000055.1, read as the reverse complement.
TGGAAATCTGCTGTCCGATAATATGGTGCACAACGGAGGAGAACAGGTCTGAGTCCGTTTCCCGCTCGATGTGCCCGATGCGGTCGATGATTTCGCAAAGCCGCCTGTCCCTTTGCCGCAGATAGGAAAGCTCCGTTTCCCCGTATTCAAAGCTCATTGTGGCACCTCCATTTTTTATTCTCACAGGATATATTGTACTACCCGGCGACAGGATTGTCAAGGGGATTTTTCACTTGCCGGAATACAGCCGGAAATGCCGCTTTCGTGTTTCTCCCCCCGCGACTCTTTCCTCCTGACTCTTGACAATCCGCCGATTTTCTGCTATACTGTACATTGCCGAATTACAAGGAATCGCTGATTCATCAGCGGTACTTTAGTCAAAAGGGGGAGGCGGTCGCATGGAAGGCACAGGCAGTCAGGACTTTACCGTTATCGGGAACGCGCCCCTGCTGGACAGGCTCCGGCGCGATGTGCGCGAGGGACGGCTGAACCACGCATACATTCTGGACGGTGCGCCCGGCAGCGGGCGGCACACGGTCGCACGCTGGCTGTGCGGCGTCATCGCCTGCCGCAACCGCCCCGGTCAACCGACCGCAGAGGATGACGACCAGTTGGGAATGTTCGATTCCCTTCCCCCCGTTCCACCCCCGGCGGACGCGCCCCTGCCCTGCGGCAGATGCGCGGACTGCCGCCGCATTCTGGAGGGCACCAGCCCCGACGTCCGCATCATCGGGCGGGAGGGCAAGGCTACGTTAGGCGTGGACAGCGTCCGGTTCCTCCGGCAGGACGTGCTGAATCCGCCCAACCGGCTGGACACCAAAATTTACATCATAGAGGACGCCGAAACCATGACCGTGCAGGCGCAGAACGCACTGCTTCTGACGCTGGAAGAGCCGCCCTCCAATGTGCTGTTTCTGCTCCTGTGCAACGGAACGGACGCACTGCTGGAAACCGTCCGCAGCCGCGCACCGGTTCTGCGGCTCGCGCCGCTTCCCGACCGCGACATCAGGGAGGCGCTGGCGGCACACGGACGCCATATTCCGGAGCAGGAACTTGCCGCGTTGCTCCTGCAGGCAAACGGAAGCATCGGCCGGGCGCTGGAGCTGTCCGACCCGCGCACGCTGGCACCGATTCTGCGCAACCGCGAACGGTGCGAAAACCTGCTCGCGTGTCTGGCTGCCCGCAAGGCGGACGAAGTTATGACGGCGGTTTACGGCTGGGACACCAAGCGGGATGCCGTATGCGATATGTTATCGGAGCTGCATCTTGCGGTGCGGGATCTGATTCTGCTCAAGCGCACGGAAAACATCCGCCCGGTTTTCTTCACGGACAGGGACGCGGCGGCTGAGCTGGCGGATCGCTTCACATCGCGTGCCCTGATCCGGCTGTATGACGCCGTGTGGAAAGCGCGCGGAGCACTGGAGAGCAACGGAAATGTGCGCCTGACGCTGACACGTATGGCGCAGGAAATATCCCACGCCTGAGGGCGTAACTGCCGGGCACCGTCCGGCATCGGAAAGGAAACAGACAAGTATGGATGACGAAAAGCTGAAAAATACAGACACCGGCGCATCTCCGGCGAACACACCGGAATCCCGCGCGGGAAAGGCGGAAGGAAACCGCCAACCTGCCGGAAACCGACGCCGCCCGCCCGCCGGGAACCGGTCAGAGGGGAACAGGGAAAAGAATCAGCCGCAGGATGCCCGACCGCGCGAAGCCGCCGGGACATCCGAGGCGGGCGCGTCCGGCGCAGGGCAGGCGCGGAGCGCCAGAACCGTGTGGAGCAGCGAACGCCGCCGGGGCAACAGAACACCGGTTCCCGCCGGATCCGCATCCGGTGCATCTGCCGGCAGACAGCCCGCCGACGCCGGCAAAGCCCCGACCGGCGACAGGGCGGCAGAAGGAAAGCCGGCGGCAAAGCCGTCACCCGATAAGAACGGCAAGGGCAGCGCGGCACAGCAGCCGCGCTCTGCGGGACGCCCCACGCGCGTGCCGCATCACGCCGCCCGCCCGGCGGATCTGCCCCGGATGGACAGCCTGCTCATCGACGACGTACCAATCGAACCGGATGTCAGCCCGGATGCATACGTGCCGAGCAGTGCCGACATCGACCGCATCCTGCAGTATGAGCTGTACACGCCGCAGAGCCGCCAGATTCCGGACGTAATCCCGACGGGCAAAACCGTTATTGTAGGCGTCCGTTTTCGTCCGGGCGGAAAAACCTACTTCTTTGACCCCGGAACGGTTCGCTGTCAGGTCGGACAGGCGGCAATCGTGGAGACGGCACGCGGACAGGAGTTCGGCGAGGTCTGCATGGGCAACCGCATGGTGGATGAATCGCTGGTCGTCCAGCCACTCCGCCCTCTCATCCGGCTGGCAACCCCGGAGGACATCCGGCACCACGAACAGAACGGACAACGCGAGGCGGACGCCTACCGCATCGGTGTCGAAAAAATCCGCGCCCACAAGCTGGATATGAAGCTGGTGGCGGCACAGTATACGTTCGATAACTCCAAACTGCTCTTCTATTTCACGTCCGACGGGCGCGTGGACTTCCGGGAGCTGGTCAAAGACCTTGCCGGCGTGTTCCATATCCGGATTGAACTGCGTCAGATCGGCATCCGGGACGAGGCACGCATGATAGGCGGGCTGGGTTCCTGCGGGCGTCCGCTGTGCTGCAGCACCTTCCTGTCCGACTTCGGACAGGTATCCATGAAAATGGCAAAGGAGCAGAATCTGTCGCTCAACGCCTCCAAAATTTCGGGCTGCTGCGGGCGGCTGATGTGCTGCCTGCGGTATGAGCACGAGACATATCAGGAGGAAATGCGCCGTTCGCCCGCGCCCGGCAGCTTCGTCGTGACGCCGGACGGTCCCGGCGTTGTCACGGAAGTCCTGCCCATCCTCGGCGAGGTCAAGGTCAGTCTGCGTAACCAGACCGACGCCGCCCCCCGCCGCTACAAGCGGGATGCGGTATCCCTGCAGGCGCCCGGAACCCGTCCCGGAGAGGATGCGGCGGACACCGGCAGCGCACGCAATACCGGACGAAACCGACCGCCCGTCGCCGCACCGGAGGACGACCTGACCGGCAACGAAAGCCGTGCAGACGCGGACCTTCCCGTGCATGGCACAACAGACAGCGACCGGGCAGAGTGACCGCCCCCAAAAAAGCCGGGAACCCCTACCATACAGGGGTTCCCGGCTTTTTCTGCGTTCCCGTATTCCGGGAACCGTCGGTTTTGCGGTTCCCGGAATGGAAAACTCATTTCTGCTGCTTGCCGATCGCCTCAGCAATCAGCTCGTCCACGCGGGCGCGGACGGCAAGCATTTCGGCGGCAGAGGTCGCACAGGTCGAGAAGGTAATGGGTCTGCCGAAAACCTGCTCCATCTCGGCAACCACGCGCTCTTTTCCGTAGAAGGTTTCGCACAGCTTCATGGCACGCACGTCCTCCAGTGCCTCATGGAACACGACAAGCCGGAGCGACTCGTATGCCGTGCCGTCCTGCGCCGGGTAGACGGAGAAGGTATCGCCCGCCGGTACCCAATACTCGCCGCTGGCATCGTTGTACGGATCGACCGTATTCACGGACTGCATATTGTTGTAGAAATTGTACCCCCACTGCAAAAAGCCCGCGATGTCATACTTGTAGAACTGCATTCCGATGGAGCGGTTGCGCCAGGACGGCATGGCAATCAGACGGTTGCTGACATCCACGCACTGCCCGCAGCAGTAGTATGTCCACAGCCCCGGCACGCCGCCCCGGATGAACGGTTCAATGTGGTCATTGGACGGAATCGGCGTTGTGACAACGCCCTGCTCGTAAAAATCATAGTTGGACAGCGCGTCCATGATGGTATAACCCTCCAGCAGGTCGGCAACCACCGCCTTGGAGCGGCGATATTGCTCCAGCTGTCCGCCGGACGGCTCGTCCGAAATGTGGAACAGGCAGCGGGCATCGTCGCCCCGCGCCTTCATGTGCGACAGGAACGCGGTAAGCATGGCACGCAGGAAGCGGCTGTACTCCTCCCCGGTCGCGTCGGTCTCCCAGCCGAAAATGCGGCGGTATTCGCCATCGACGGTCGCCATAATCTTGGGCGCGTGCCCGGCTCCCCACTGCGTGAACAGGTGGGATATTTCAAAGAACCGCACGCCCACGCGGTCGCACATATCAATCCAGCGATCCAGCCTGTCAAAGCCGAAGCTGAACACGCCGTCCGTCACCGTCACGTCCAGCAACTGCACCGTGGTGCGCTCGCCGCCGATCGCCGTATCCAGCGGGGGCGTGAAGAGCGGTGTCAGCAGCAGGTTGATGCCGTTCTCCACCGCTGTGCGGGCAAAATTTTCCACGATGCTCCAGTGACGCTCCGACCACGGCTCGCAGCCATAATAGTTGGCAAGGCAATCGCAGTGGAACCACTGCGTAACCTTCATGGTCTGTTCGGGTAGGTCCGCGTCCAGCACTTCAACGGTCAGCGTTGCCGACGCCAACACCTCGTCGCCGCCCTTCAAGCTGACCGTCACGGGATACACCCCGGCGGCTACCGTGTCGCGCGGGTCAAGCTGAATCCAGAGGGCGTGCAGCTGCCCGCGCAGTACCGACACGGCGCCGCCGTAATGCAGCGGGCGCAGCCAGTCCGGGTACAGCCCCGGCTCACCGCGCAGATAGTTCGTGTCCGCCGCCAGCACATCGGCAGGCGCGGGATAGACGACCGGCTCCAGTTCCACCGTCCGCACGGTCGTGCAGGCGGTGAACGCGCCGTCAACCGTCAGAGCCGGCATGGTGCGGTACGGGTCATCCGGCGCATCCAATGTGCAGAACAGCTGAAAGGAAAGGCGCTGGTTTTTCAGAATCCGGACGAAGGTCAGCGGCTCAAAGGCGCGGATGTCGCTGTCAAGGAAGGCTTTTTCAAGGGAGGATACGATCTTTACCCGATACATGGTGTTGTTTCCTTTCTGTATGCCGATAGTATATGGTTTTCGGTTTACGATTGGTGCTTACGGCGTGTCAGAGTCCCATGCCGGTCAGCAGCTGCTCCAACTCTGCCGGCGTCCGCGCGATGGGCTGGTCGCCCAGCGCCCGTAGAAACTCATATGGGCGGTAGCCCCACGAGACGCTGAGCGGGCGCATACCGGCACGGCAGGCTGTCATGTAGTCAATGTCGCTGTCGCCGACATACACGCACTCCCCGGGTGCAACGGCACATCCGCACAGCGCCGACGCCCGGCGCAGAATATCCAGCGCGGCGGCAGGGTCAGGTTTGCCGGGGCGATCGGTGCGAAAGCCTTCCGCGGTAATGAAGGTACCGGGTGCGTACAGCTGTTCCGCCAACCGCCCGACAAACTCATCCTGCTTGTTGGAATTCATGGCAAGCAGGGTACGGTGCCCCAGCCGGGCAAGCAGCTCCGGCAATCCGGGATATACCTCGGTCTGGATGTAGGTGTCGCGGTAAGCGTCCAGATACAGCGCCGTGACGCGCTCCAAAAGCGCCCCGTCGCGGCGGCAGGGATCGGGTACAGCCTCCGTGACAAACTGGCGCGTACCGTAATTGACGAACCGCCGCACGCCTTCCTCGGTATGCACGGGCAGTCCGCAGGCGGACAGTGCGCGATTGATGGCTGCCGTGATGCCGCGGAGCGTGTCTGCCGTCGTTCCGTCAAGGTCAAAAATAATCAGCTTTATGGGGGATGGATTCGTTTTCATGCAGTTCCGTCTTTTCCGGTTCCGCCTCATCTGTATCCTGTGCGCGAACCGTGTTTCAGTATACCATAAATCCGACAAACCGTCAAGAGCTTTTCACCGGATTCCTGACAATCCGACGGCAGAAGAATGCGCGGTACAGCGACACTGCGACCATATAAGGGAACCTCTAAGGATAAGGTATAATATTTTTCGCAAAATCAAGAAATGAGCCAAAAGATACAGACATGCTCGCAAAATTCTGGTAGAATGAAGTCACCACACAAACATTCGAAAGGAGTTCAGAGAACATGTCCAGACCCATTATAGGGAACCTCTAAAAATCAGTTCCCGCATCAAATTTTGCGATTCAACGGTGAAAATAATGAAATCGGAGCGGCGAATCGCATGCCTGTTTCG
>CAVIJF010000054.1:0-7472 GCA_963643175.1 bacterium | reverse complement strand
CCCTTGAGCTGCCGCTTGTGGAAATGAAGGATATGCTCATGAAGGCTGGCTTTGCACTTTCCCACTCCAACAAGTTTGACATCATCGTGGAGTATTTCGTGGAGCATGGAAACTATAACGTCTTTGAGATCAACGAGGCTTTGTTTGCCTTTGACCAGAGTCTCATAGGTGCATAAGGAGAACAACATGAAAAAAATCTTGGTTATTCAAGGCGGCGGAAGACCGCGTGGAAATACAGCGCAGCTCGTTGAGAGTTTTGCCTGTGGCGCGGAGGACGCAGGAAACTCCGTAGAAGTCATTTCCCTCAATAAGCACGAGGTAAAAGGCTGTCTCGGCTGCAATGCTTGTCGGTATGGGAAACCGTGTGTTCAGAAGGACAGCTTCAACGAGATTGTGCCGAAGATCAAGGGCGCGGACTGCATTGTTTTTGCTTCTCCCCTCTACTTCTGGACGATTTCTTCAAAGCTCAAAGCATTCATAGAACGCTTTTACTGCATAGCAGAGGAAGACCCGAATCCGCCGCTCGGCAGATATGAGAAATATCCGGTCAATGACTGCGCACTTCTGATGACCTCTGCCGACAACTTCTTCTGGACATTTGAACAGGCAGTTTCCTACTACAAGTTTGCACTTGTCAATTATATCGGCTTCCACGACAAGGGCATGGTTCTTGCCGGAGGCTGCGGTGATACAAACGGGAAAGCGCAGATTGATAAGACAGAGCATTTGCAGGAAGCGTATGCGTTTGGGAAAAGAATTTATTAAGTAAATCGGAATTACATGAGGAAATATATGGATAAGAAAAAAGACTTTCTGTTATCGGTTGTTGGATTGGTAATTACACTTGTAGGAGCGGTTATAGTATTAGTTATGGATTACCCACTGGGATTATTGCTTATTCTTCCGTCTGCAATTCCACACATTGTAAGACTGTATGCTTTAAGAAAGAACCATGAAGAAGATTAGTTCAACTGGAGGATAAAATTCACTTTGCGCAAGGAGGCATAGAAGATGAAGCAACGTACCTATATCGCAATCGACCTGAAATCCTTCTACGCCTCCGTGGAGTGCCGGGAGCGCGGCTTAGATCCTCTGGACACAAACCTCGTTGTCGCAGACGAAAGCCGGACGGATAAGACCATCTGCCTTGCCGTCACGCCTTCCCTCAAAAGCTACGGAATCTCCGGACGCGGGCGGCTGTTTGAAGTCAAGCAGCGAGTGAAGGAAGCGAATGTCGGACGGCAGCACGACGCACCGGGACGCAGACTGGACGGCACATCGCACTTCTTCTCGGAGCTGCAAGCAAACCCGTCTCTGGCGATAGACTTCATCATCGCGCCGCCTCGGATGGCGTACTACATGGAGTACAGCACCCGCATCTATCAGGTTTATCTCAAGTACATTGCGCCGGAGGATATTGTGGTCTACTCCATCGACGAGGTGTTCATGGACGTGACGGACTATCTGAAAACCTACAAGCTGACACCTCACGAGCTTGCAATGAAGATCATCCTTGACGTGCTTGAGACAACCGGCATCACTGCAACCGCTGGGATCGGGACAAACCTCTTTCTCTGCAAGGTGGCAATGGATATTGTAGCGAAGCATATACCAGCAGATGAAAACGGCGTCCGAATTGCCGAACTGGATGAGATGAAGTTTCGGCGTGAGCTTTGGGCGCACCAGCCTCTCACGGATTTCTGGCGCGTGGGTCGGGGCATTTCCAAAAAACTTGAGCAGAACGGGATGTTCACAATGGGCGATGTTGCCCTTTGTTCAGAGCGGAACGAGGACTTGCTTTACAAGCTGTTTGGGAAGAACGCGGAACTACTCATTGACCATGCGTGGGGCTGGGAGCCTACGACCATTGAGGCAATCAAGGCGTACCGTCCCAGTTCCAACAGCCTCAGCTCCGGTCAGGTCTTACACTGTCCCTATGAGGCAGATAAAGCAAAGCTCGTCATCCGCGAGATGACGGACTTGCTTGTGCTGGACTTGGTGGACAAGGGGCTTGTCACTGATCAGATGGTTCTCACTGTTGGCTACGACATTGAGAACCTGACCGATCCGGCGCGGCGGGCAAAGTATCACGGCGCGGTTGAGACAGATCACTACGGGCGGGAGATTCCCAAACAGGCGCACGGCTCTATCAACCTCGACGGTCACACATCATCTACCCGCAAAATAATGTGTGCTGTGTCAGAGCTGTTTGACCGGATCGTGGACAAGAATCTGCTTGTCCGCCGTATGTACGTTGTTGCAAATCATGTCCTGCCGGAAGCCGATGCACCGAAGAAAAACGACGGCGCTGTTCAGCTTGACCTCTTCACTGACTATGCCGCAGAAGAGAAAAAACAGAAAGCCGAGGACGCCGCTTTGGAGCGTGAGCGGAAGATACAAGCCGCCACGCTTGCCATCAAGAAAAAGTACGGGAAGAACGCCATCCTCAAGGCGATGAATCTTGAAGAAGGAGCAACCGCCAAAGACCGTAATGCGCAGATCGGCGGGCATAAGGCATAAAGGATCAAACAACTCGGGATTGTGCAGGTTCTTATATTTGGTTATGTCAATGTGTCATATACGCGGAAAATGCGTTTCGCTGCCTGTGGGTAACGCATTCGCTGTTTGCGGGGAGGAATTTTTGTGAAAGCCGTGCTAAACTTTTCTTCGGAGGTACATAAAAATGGATCAAATAAAGATAGGAAAATTTATCGCTGCTCTGCGGAAAGAGAAAGGATTGACGCAGGAGCAGCTCGGAGAAAAGCTCGGCGTTACCAACAAAACCATTTCTCGTTGGGAGAACGGCAACTATACGCCCGATGTTGAAATGCTGGCACTGCTGTCAAAAGAATTTGGTGTAAGTATTAACGAGCTTATAAGCGGAGAACGACTTTTAGCGGAGGACTTCAAAAAAGCCGCCGACAATAATCTTGTTGCGGCACTGAACAACAGCACCTTTACACTGAAAGAAAAGATAGCATTTTTTAAGAGGAAATGGCTGCGCGAACATATTTCAACTATCGTCCTGTGCGTTGTGGCGTGGATAGGCGTTATAATATGGACAGCGATGAAATTGCGAGGCAGCGACTCTTATCCTCTTTTGGGTGCAATAGGCAGTATGCTTGCTTTACTTTTCTATGTGGTACTGTATAATCGTATGATGGTGTATGTGGAGAACCACGCATATCAGAATCCCAACAACGAAGAGATGAATAAGAAATAAATCCCCGGTTATCTGGAAGGGAGATGCAAAATGCGCACGAGCAACAAATACGATGAGATCCTGTCTCTTCCTCACCACATTTCCAAGACGCGACCGCAGATGCCAATGTCGGATCGTGCAGCGCAGTTTGCACCGTTCGCTGCCCTCACCGGTTATGATTCTGCAATCAAGGAAACCGGGCGTCTGACCGACGAAAGGATTGAGCTTGACGAGGAAGCTCTGACTGCATTGGACATGAAGTATCAGCTTCTCATGGATGCTTTTGATGACGCGCCGGAAGTCACCATTACCTACTTCCAGCCCGATGTGCGGAAGGCTGGCGGCAAATACATAACAGCAACCGGCGCGGTCAAAAAGGTCGATGATTTTGAGCGGCGGATCACCATGCAGGACGGCACGAAGATTCCGATGGATGATGTTCTAAGCATTGACGGAGAGTTGTTCTCGTCCTTAGAATAATGTCGCTTGCCATGCGACCAAATGAAGTGAATACCGAAGTACAATATGACTGTAAGGTGAGACACCAAGCAGTCATATTTTTATATACGGAGGTACTGAACATGAGAAAGAACTTGACGGAGATCGTATTCATCCTTGATCGCAGCGGCTCTATGAGCGGACTGGAAGCAGACACCATCGGAGGCTTTAACTCCATGATTGAAAAGCAGAAAAAAGAGAATGGCGAGGCATTGGTCTCTACCGTTCTCTTTGACAACGTGAGCGAGGTTATCCATGACCGTGTGCCGGTTCAGAAGGTCGAGCCGATGACCGACAAGGACTATTCCGTTCGCGGCTGCACCGCCCTTTTGGATGCTATCGGCGGAGCAATTCATCACATTGGAAACGTCCACAAATACGCAAGAAATGAGGATGTCCCTGAACATACACTGTTCGTCATCACAACGGACGGTATGGAGAATGCAAGCCGCCGTTATGACAGCGCGGAAGTCAAGAGAATGATCGAGCGACAGAAGGAAAAGTACGGCTGGGAGTTTCTGTTTCTCGGCGCAAATATTGACGCAGTTGAAACGGCAAAGCATTTCGGCATTGGAGCAGACCGAGCGGTCAACTATCACTCTGACCATGAGGGAACGCAGCTCAATTATGAGGTTCTGAGCGAAGCGGTTTCCGCTGTCCGTTGCAGCGTTCCTTTGGGTACGAATTGGAAAAAGCGTATCGACGAGGACTACAAGTCCAGAAAGGATAAGAGGTAATGGCGAGAACAGTCACCATAGGCTTTTGCTTGGAGATTTGGGTATCAGCAGTCGTAGAAATGAGGTCTTGAAGCAATTAAATTCAGGAGTTACTTAAAAAACGCTTCCGAAATGTCCGTTGTATAGTGAAGGGGTATTTTACGGGGAGTCTCTGCGAGGGAATACGATTTTAGAGAATAGCAAGCACAGCCGGTGTATATACACACGGCGATTTCCGATTAAGGAAACCCTCCCCTTAATCGAAGAAATGCTTGTTGGGAAGTCTCCCAAACCCTCTTCCTTTACGAAAGGACGGAACGCCTATGGCAAACAGAACGCGACCAAATCAGATACTCTTCTTCGTCTCCGACGATGAAAAAAGAATCATCAAGGCAAAGATGGCGCAGCTCGGAACAAAGAACATGGGAGCATATCTTCGGAAGATGGCGATTGACGGCTATATCATCAAGGTGGACTACACACAACAGAAAAAACTCGCCGCCGCTGTCAGTCGTGTTGCCTCGAATATCAATCAGATTTGCCGCCGCATAAACTCCACCGGACACTTCTATGCGGACGATATTGCAGAGCTGAAAGAAAGGCAGGGTGAGATATGGCAGTTACTAAAATCAAGCCAATCCGAGGAACTGTAAACAAAGCTCTCGCCTATATTCTTGACCCGCAGAAGACCGACGATGCCTTCTATGTTTCGTCCTATGGGTGCACTGCAAGCGACGCGGCAGCAAAAGAATTTGAATGGACAAGAAACCTCGCAGTGCAGCAAGGAAAGCAGATGCCGAAGGTGCTTGCCCGTCATCTGATCCAGTCCTTTGACATCGGTGAAGTGACGCCGGAAGAAGCTCATGAGGTCGGTAAACAGCTTGCGGACGAATGGCTCAAGGGCAAGTACGAGTATGTAATTGCAACCCACATCGACAAGGGGCATTGCCATAATCACATCATCTTCAATGCCGTGAACTATGTGGACTTCCACGCCTACCGGAGCAACAAGAGAACCTATCGGGAGCTGCGTCAACTCAGCGATGAGATATGCAAAGAACATGGGCTGTCTGTGATCCCTCCGTCGCAGAACAAGGGTATGGACTACAAGGAATACACCGAAGCCAAACGCGGCACGAGCTGGAAGCAAAAACTCAAGCAGACCATCGACCGGCTCGTCATCACAGCGAAGGATTATGATGACTTTCTGCGGCTTATGCAGGAAGCCGGTTATGAAATCAAGACCGGAAAATTCATCTCCTTCCGCGCTGAAGGTCAGGAGCGATTTACCCGGTCTAAAACCATCGGGGAAAACTACACCGAGGAACGCATCAAGGAACGGATTGCCGGACGGACACCCCGAAGAAGTCAGATGCAAACCACGCCGAAGGGCATCTCTCTCATCGGAGATATTCAGGAGCGGATCAGGCTCATCGACAGCAAGGACTATGAGCATAAAGCAAAGCTCACGATCCTCAAGGAAGCGGCGCGGACACTCAACTATCTCACGGAAAACAACTTGCTCCAATACGCCGATCTTGAGAAGAAGGTCGAGGATGTTCATAGCTCCTATGACCGAACCGGAAAGGAGCTGAAAGGCGTTGAAGCGCGACTGCGGAAAGTCCAGCCGCTCATCAAAAACATCTCCAACTATCAGCGCCTAAAGCCCGTATATGACGCCTTCCAGAAAGCGAAAGACAAGCCGAGTTTCAAGGCAAAGCACGAAGCAGAGCTTGTGATCTTTGAGGCGGCGAAGAGTACATTGCTTGTCATGCAAGGCAATGAAAAATTGCCGTGCTTAAAGACGCTGCAAGCGGAACAGCAGAGACTTCTTGAAGAGCAGCAGCGGCTCTATGATGAACGCGCGAAGCTCAAAAAGGAAGCTCGGATGATCGACACTTTGAAGGCAAACGTGGACGATTTCCTCAAGCCAAGCGCAGAGCGAGACCAAGAACAAAGCGCAAAGAATGAATTGGAGTAAATCCGGAGCTGAGGCAGTTTATCTGCCTCAGCTTCTTTCACTATGTGCGTATTATTGACGAGAACTGCAAATAAATTGTGACTTTTCAGCGCGTAGAATTGAAAAATGGCGCATCTTGTGCTATAATTATTCTGAGTCTATATTGACGGAGGTCATTCTTGAATGGGAGTATCATACAAACGTCTCTGGAAATTATTGATCGACAGGGACATGACAAAGGGCGAACTGAGTACGACTGCACAAATTGCGACAAGCACCGTCTCACGAATGAGCCGAAATGGGTACGTTTCACTTGAAGTCCGCGAAAAAATATGCAATACACTGGGTTGCCAGATAACAGACATTATGGAGTTTACCCGCCAAGAGGTTGATGTACAAAACACTGATGGAACGGAGGAAGATAAATGAAGATCCTATATTCCAATATTCTGCCGATGAGCCTTGAGGACGGACAGAAGAGCGTTGCAGACAGCTTTCGTGAACAGTCAGAACGGGCTTCCTCTATCGAAATCGCAGTGGGCTATGTCTCGAAAGCATCACTCATAGAATTGGATGAAATCATTCGAGCTTCAAATATTCGCAAGGTAATTCTAACGATAGGAATGTACTATGTTGAAGGAATCCCGGAAGCGATCTATCATACTGCAATGGCAATCAACGAGCGTTGGGTCAACGATGGCATAGGCGAAATTCGTCTTGTCCGGGCTTTCAAATATCACGGAAAGACCTATGCTTTCTACAATGAGGAAGGCGAGGTTATATCTGTTATCATCGGTTCGGCGAACCTTGGAGTAATTAAACTTGAGGCTTCTAATAGGAGACAATATGAGTTATCTGCAATAACCGAAGATCCGACTGAATGCAATGAGCTTGCCACGCATATTCGTCAGATTCAAAGTCCCTCTTGTTCCGCAAGGATTGACGCTTTTACGGACCTTACGCTTATCAGAGAGGTCAATACATCACTAACGGGGATTGACCTCGTTGAGCAGATAACGACATCGCAGACGGAGCTGTACAAGAAGCACATGACTGATATATCGTTTATTCTGCCGATCAAGGTTCCTGCGTATGC
>CAVIJF010000053.1:0-7751 GCA_963643175.1 bacterium | reverse complement strand
CATCGGGACTATCATCGTCGCTCCCCCCTTCCATGTACCAAGTGCGTAAAAACAAAAAATCCCGCACAGACGCATTGTCTGTCCGGGACGAATACTGCATAAAACAGCACCCGTGGTACCACCCACATTCAAGTCACCTCATCTGCCATCTGTCTCTGTCCGGCGCTTCTGTCGCCCCGGCTCCCTGACAACTGTCCGATTCTGACCTGCACTCATCGCGTAATGCCGTCTCGCGGCTCATACACGGCGTTTCGGTAACGGGAACGCACCCCGTCGGTTGCTACTGACGGAAGATTCCTTCCGCGTTCGTCCGCCCTCTGAAGTCCATTCACCCCTGCGTCCTCCGCCGCGCTTCCACCGTGCCGCAGCTCTCTGTGCGATTCCATCGGGGGCTACTCCTCTTCATCTTCGGTTTTAATGCAAAGAGTATAGCACATTTGCCGTGCGCTGTCAAGAGGGAATCCGCCGGAAAAGGTATGTCAGAATAGACAAATATTTTTCGTAATTCCGTGATAATTTTTATGTCGCAAAATGGTGGTTTGCCCTTTACTTTGTGAAGATTCTGTGATATACTATTGGATAATCAGGGTCACGGAACGGCAGATGCGTTAAGTGAGTTCGCTGCGCTCATAGAAAAGGGATGTCACCGGCAGAATCGGTACGCCCGTCTGCTGTCTGACACGCGTCAGACGCTTTTTTTATGGCAAAGGGAACCGACCGGAGCCGGGACTCAATTATGAGGAGGATTTCCATGAAACTCGTCTACGGAATCAAGGACAAGCCCCGCTTCCCCCAGCTGCTTGCGTTTGCCTTCCAGCAGCTGCTCGCCATTATGGCGGCAACCATCGCGGTACCTATGATTACCTCTCGTCAATACGACAACTTTGACCTGTCGATGAGCACGGCTGCCGCGCTGATCGGCGCAGGCTTCGGCACCATCGTGTACCTGCTGTTCACCAAGTTCAAAAGCCCGGTGTTCCTCGGCTCGTCCTTCGCCTTCCTCGGCTCCATGGCGGCTGCCTTCAGCGGCGCCGTGTCCATGCAGGTCGGCTACCTCGGACTGCTGATCGGTGCAGCCGCCGCCGGTCTGGTGTATGTCATCATCGCCGTGGTCGTCAAGTTGGTCGGCGTCAACTGGATCAACAAGCTGATGCCCGCCGTTGTCATCGGTCCCACGGTCGCCATTATCGGTCTGTCGCTCGCGGGGAACGCCGTCAGCGACCTGCAGACTGCGCCCGCCGGCGGTCACACGCTGCTCGCGGTGCTGTGCGGTCTGATTACACTGGCTGTGACCATGATCTGCTCGGTGTACGGCAAGAAGACCCTGAAGATGATCCCCTTCATCATCGGTATCCTCGCCGGGTACGCCGTTGCGCTGGTTCTGACGATAATCGGCAAGGCAACCGATACGGCAAACCTGCTCATCATCAATCTGGATTCCTTCAAGGCTCTGACTGCCGACGGTGTGTCTGTCAACACCTTCATCAACACGCACATCTTCGAGCAGATGACCTTCGTCAACGCCTTCAAGGGCATCAACGATCTGAACAGCGCCTATGTTGTCAACATCCTGTTCGCTTACGTTCCGGTCGCTTTCGTGGTCTTTGCAGAGCATATCGCGGATCACAAGAACCTCTCCTCCATCATTGAGAAGGACCTTCTGACCAATCCCGGTCTGTCCCGCACCCTGCTGGGTGACGGCGTGGGTTCGGCTGTGGGCGCCTTCTTCGGCGGCTGCCCCAACACCACCTACGGTGAGTCGGTCGGCTGCGTGGCAATCTCTGGAAACGCCTCTGTCGTGACCATTCTGGCAACGGCTGTCATGGCGATTCTGGTCGCGTTCGTCAATCCCTTCGTGGTGTTCCTCTCCTCCATTCCGAACTGCGTCATGGGCGGCGTCTGCATGGCACTGTACGGCTTCATCGCCGTGTCGGGTCTGAAGATGGTGCAGAAGGTAGACCTTGAGGACAACCGGAACCTGTTCGTGGTATCTGCCATTCTGATTTCCGGTATCGGCGGTCTGTCCTTGACCTTTGCCCTTGGCGGCGGTCACTCCATCACCATCACGTCCATTGCCTGCGCCCTGATTCTCGGCATTCTGACCAATATCCTGCTGAGCGGAAAGAAGAAGGACAAGTAAACCGCCAGCGGCTGTTGCCGGTTTTCCGACAGGCGGAATCATTTCCGCCTGCCCTGCACAAACTACCCCCGGAGCCTGTCACATAGGCAGGCTCCGGGGGTAATGTATTATGAATAATCCGTATGAATCAGACGCCGCTCCTTGCGGCGGGGATATTCTCTCCTGCCTGCCGCTTTCCGCCGCCTGCACGCAGGTGCTGCGGCGGCGTGAAACGGATGTGCCGCCGCTGGTTCTGATGTTCCGCCTGACCTGCGGCAGAAGGGGCAAGCCCCCTTTGCCGCAGGTCGGGCGCAGGTGCCGGAAAAATCCGGCATCTTTTTTTCCGCGCCTTGACGGCACACGCCGGATGTGATATAATGCTGACATATACCGTATTAAGGAGGTTTTCCATGGCATTTTCAAGCTTTCTGGACGGGAAACGCGGCGCCTGCCGCGCATTGGTCGCCGAACTGCGCCGCAGTTTTGCCTACGTCAGCATTCTCGGAACCGACGTCCGTGCAACCGTATTCCAGACCAACCGCCGCTCCTCGGCTATCCGTGACGGGGAGGGCGAGTGCGGCTTTGTTGTCCGTATGCACAACGGTCGCGCATTCTTTGAGTATTCGCTGGACGACATAACCGGCGACCCCGCCGCACTGGCAGAGCATATCCGCACGGCGGTCACGGCTGACCCGGCGCTGGACGGGTGCATGATTGCGTGCCCCGTTCCGGAGGACCTGCCGCTAAAGCAGGATTTTGTCCGGGAGTCCGATTTCTCGGATTACACGGACGGTGAGGTGCTGTCCTTCTGCACCGGTCTGCGCGACGAGATTCTGAAGCGCAATGAGCGCTTCCTCAACGCCGTCGTGATGATTCAGCCCTTCACGGTCTCCAAGCTGTTTGTCACTGAGAACCGCGAACTGTCCCAGCATTACGGCTGGGTCAACGGGTACCTGATGGTCATCTGCCGGGACGGCAGGATGGTGCAGGCACGGGAGAGCGCCTACTCCAACCGGATAGCGGATTTGATGCAGACCATGCCGGGACTTGTGGACAGGCTGGCTGACAAGGCGCTCTGCCTGACGCACGCGACGCCTATCGAACCGGGCGTGTACGATGTCATCACCGACAGCTCCATCACCGGACTGATCGCGCACGAGGCATTCGGGCACGGCGTGGAGATGGATCAGTTCGTCAAGGATCGCGCACTTGCCAAGCACTGCGTCGGGCAGTATGTCGCGTCTCCCATCGCCAATATGCGCGACGGCGCGGCGGCGACGCTGAGTGCGGCATCCTATTTCTTCGACGACGACGGCGTACTGGCGCAGGACACGCAGATAATCCGGGACGGCATTCTGGTCGCGGGACTGTCCGATCTCGCCTCCGCCGCCGAATTGGGCTGTGCGCCGTCCGGCAACAGTCGTCGGCAGTCCTACCGCCGCAAGGCATACGCCCGCATGACCAACACCTTCTTTGACCGCGGCACGGATAAGCTGGAGGATATGATAGCCTCCGTCCGGCACGGCTATATGCTGTTTGAAACCAACAACGGCATGGAGGACCCGAAAAACTGGCAGATTCAGTGCACGGCGGAGTACGGGATTGAAATCGTGGACGGCAAGCTGACCGACCACTACGTCTCGCCTGTCGTCATGAGCGGCTTTGTGCCGGATCTGCTCAAGTCCATCTCCATGATCTCCGACGGCTTTGAAGTCATCGGCGCCGGACACTGCGGTAAGGGCTACAAGGAATGGGTGCGCGTCTCGGACGGCGGACCGAATCTGAAAGTGAGGGTGAAGTTAGGATGAAAATCAAGGATATTCAGGCGCTACTGGAGCAGAACCAGGACATCAGCGGATACCGGGTCGCCTCTGTCAAGACCGACTCCTACGAGCTGTTCTTTGTCCACCGGAAGCTGGAAACAGTCCGTGCGACCGACACGGACACGGTAAGCGTGACTGTCTATGTCAACCACGACGGAAAGGTCGGCGACTCGACTTTCTCTGTCTACGGTTCCATGGGCGAGGCGGAGGTGGCGGAACGGATTGCCTCTGCCGCCGGGCGCGCCAAGCTGGTCTTCAATGAGCCGTATGAACTGCCGGAAGGCGGCACGCTGGAGACGGAACTTCCCTCCAATCTCAAGGACGCCGAGCCGCACGCGCTCGCCGCAGACATTGCGGACGCGGTTTTCGCCGCCGACTGCACGGAGGGCGGCTCCATCAACGCGACCGAAATATTCCTGTACCGCGACACGGTGCGGGTAATCAACAGCCGCGGCGTAGACAAGACGCAGATCAGATACCGCGCCATGATCGAAGCCATCCCGACCTTTACGGAAGGGGAGGATTCCGTGGAGCTGTATGAGGCGTACACCTTCACCGAGTTTGACCCGGCACGCATCACCGCCGAGATTTCCGAAAAGATGCAGGAGGTTGCCCTGCGCCGCCGGGCGCAGAGGCCCGCCACACCCATGACAGCAAGAGTTGTTCTGCGCAGCAAGGAGATTGGCGAGCTGATGTCCGAACTGGCAGGCGACCTGAATTACGCCAACGTGTACGTGCAGGCAAACCTGCGCAAAAAGGGCGACGCCCTGCAGGGCGATGCGTCGTCCGGCGACCCGCTCACGCTGACCCTGTGCGGACAGGTGCGCGGCAGCAGCAACTCCGCCTTCTTTGATGGGGACGGCGTGGCGCTGACCGACACAACCGTCATCCGGGACGGCAGTGTGTCGGCATACTACGGCGCACACCGGTTTGCCTCCTACCTCGGAGAGCCGGAAACCGGCGACCTGCCCTGCCTGAAGCTGGCGACCGGCAGTCTGACGGCGGATAAACTGAATGCGGAACCGTGGATTGAGTGCGTGTCCCTGTCCGGTCTGCAGGTTGACCTGTACAATGACTACATCGGCGGCGAGATACGGTTAGCATACCTCCATAAGGACGGCGAAATCCTGCCGCTGACCGGCATCACCATGAGCGCCAAGCTGTCCGATGTGCTGGGCAGTCTGCACCTGTCCGGGACGGTCGCTGTCCGCGGCAACTACGAGGGACCGGACAAAATGCTCCTGTGCGGCGTGGCGATTCTGTAAGTCCTGCGACGCCCGGCGCGATATGGAAGGCATCGCTGCATGTTTGTGCAGCGTCCCTCTGCCTTCCGTTCCGCAGTGTGGTCATAGATGCCTGTCACGGCGGCTGGCTCCCGCCAACCGACGCATACCGACAGCGGCTGGCGTTCGTTCTGTTTCTCTCGCTGATGCAGGAGATGCCGTAATCGCCCCGCGATGCGTGACCGTGATTCCGCAAAAAGGAACAGCTGTTTTCCGGTCGATGCCGAAATTTCCCCTTGACATCCGGCGGAATTTATAGTACAATATCCGCGTACACAGACGCGGGGTTCCCGCGCGAGAAAACGTGCGAAAGGCAGGATTTTGAGGTATGTCTGAAAAGAAAGGCGGATTCTGGTCTGATTTCAAAGCATTCATCACGCGGGGAAACGTGGTGGATATGGCAGTCGGTGTTGTCATCGGCGGCGCGTTCGGCAAGATTGTGACGGGGCTGGTCAATTACATCATCAACCCCTGCGTCAGCCTTCTGACTGACGGAACCGATCTGGATAACATCAAGACCGTGCTCCGCAAGGGCGTGGAAGCCACCGAAACCACCGAGGCGGTGCCGGAGGTTGCCATTCTGTGGGGAACGTGGCTGCAGACCATTCTGGATTTTATTCTGGTTGCGTTCTGCATCTTCCTCGTGCTCCGCGTGATGATGCACGCCAAGAACGCGCTGGAGGCAAAGAAGATTGCCGAAGCGGAAGCCGCCAAAGCTGCCGCACAGGCGGAAGCCGATGCCGCCGCGGAAGCTGCCAAGGCTGCCGAGGAAGCGGTTGCCGCCCGCCAGACCGCAGTGGAAGATGCCATTCTCCGTCAGGAAAAGCTGTTGGCAGAGCTGGTTGAAGCGGTCAAAAACAAGTGAACCGCTGAATAATCCGACACTCCGGAAAAGAAAAGCGCACGGACATCCGTGCGCTTTTCTTTTCCGGGTGATACGCCTCACTTCTCGGCAAAGGTGAAGGTCGCGTGCTCCATGAGCCAATCGCTCATGCGATCCGCCAGCGCGGACTGCCGGAGATACAACTCACCCATGCTCTTGACGATTTCGTCCGAGGTCATCTGTCCGGAGTACTGCTCCACCCAGTATTCCACGACCTCCTGGTACTCCTCATCGGAGACGGTTTCCATGTTTTCCTTCTCGGCAATGGCGTGCGTAATCATGTCCTTCTGCACCAGCCGGACGGCAAGCTGCTTCAGCTCCTCCTCCCATGTGTCGGCAGACTTCAGCCCCATATACCAGACAGAGAAGTGTGCCTCGTCGGGATAAATCTCGGTGAAGGTTGTGCCGTAGTAAGTGGAATACTGGCTGTATGCCGACTTTATCTGGCTGAGGTAAGAGTCATAGTAGAAATCAACCTCGGACTGCGGCAGATTTTTGCAGACCGCCTTTCCGGTCAGGTAGGTCCAGAGTGCATCGGTCTTGGCGTACTCCACCTGCTCGGCGACCTTGGATTCCAGCTGCTGGCGGATATACGTGCAGTACTCCTGCAAGTACTCCGCGTCGCTGGCGTACACGTCCTTCTTGGCAGAGTACTTCAGCGTATTCTCCACGAACTCCCGGTTATACTCCGGCAGGGAATACTGAACAGCGTACTCCACCACCACGTAGAAGGTTGCCTCCTTGCCGTTCAGCTCCTCGTTTCCGTAATCCTCCGGGAAGGTCGCCTTGACCGCGACGGGGCTTTCCTTGGAAGTCAGCGCGGGGATGATGTCAATCAGTCCGTCCTCAAAGCCGGGGATGAAGGTACCGGAGCCGAGCTTCAGCTCATAGGGGGATGTGTCGTCCCAGTTGGAGCCGCCCGTGAACTCCTTGCCGTCAATCTCGCCCTTATAATAGATGAACGCAGAGTCGCCCTTCTTCATCTTCTTATCGGTCATCTTCTCGGTGCCGTTGTCGGCAACGCGGTACTCAAACAGAACCGTCTGATTAATATAGTCCATCGCGTCCTCGTCGGTTATGTTCAGGCTGGCAGGCAGGGTGAGCTTCATGTCGGTGTAATCCGACGGCTCAATCTCCACGTCGGCAGACACATTGGCGGACAGGTAGTCATAGCGCACCGGTGCGGTCACGTCCTCGTTCAGGCTGGAGGTGCCGGTTCCGGAATCGGTGGCATCCGTTGCGGTTGCGGTATCGGTCGCGGTTGATGTTTCGGTTGCGGAATCTCCGCCGGTCTCGTTGCAGGCGACCAGCAGGAATAGGCAGGTAAACAGCGCCACCGCCATGGCAAGCAGGGTGATCTTTGCGATTTTCATTCGGTTCATGTTCTCCTCTGTGTGGAATTGCGCTCCGTGGGAGCGCCGAAGGTATCGCTCCCCATGATACACCGTTTCGCGGAAAAAATCAAGTATTCTTTGTTAAATTTCACAGCGGCGGGGCTTATTTTCGGGGGCGGGATTGCCCCCGGCGTTGCCGGTCTTCCCTGCCCTCTCCTGTTTTTCTTTTCCCCATCCCCCCGACCCCCTGCCCCACCGGGGAAGGGGGAGAACCAAAGTTATCTTTTGCAAGGGGCTTCGCCCCTTGCA
>CAVIJF010000052.1:0-8027 GCA_963643175.1 bacterium | reverse complement strand
CATCCCCCCGACCCCCTTCCCCGGAGGGGAAGGGGGAGCTTTGGGGTTAAGTTTGCCGGGGGCTTCGCCCCCGGCACCCCTGCACCTGCGCCGGGTGGGGCACGGCGTATCGGACGGCTTCCGATACCTGGAGGGAGGCTTGCTCCGGCGTTCCCGGCTCGTCCTGCGTTCGTGCAATGATTCTGTTCCCCATTTTCCCCCCGGTGGCGGGGTAGCGCAGATACCGCCGGGGCCCCCCCTTCAGGGTTCCGCCAGCTGCCCGGAACGCCAATGCCGCTTCCGGTGTAGCCACAGGGATGCAAGGGGCGGAGCTCCTTGCATAAGAAAACTATGGCTCTCCCCCCTTCCCGCCGGGGAAGGGGGCGGGGGATGGGGGCAGAGGAAACTGCACGAGAGTTGGACGAACCGGAACCGCCGGGGACAAGCTGTCCGCAAGCCGCCGGCGCACCGCCCCACCACCCCCGCCGCCACATGAATTTACCCGATTGCGGGAATATGTTTACAGAATACTAATAAAATTGTGCTACAATAAAACGGATGCGGTCAGGGAACAGCACCTTTGCCCGCCGCAACAGGAGGAATAGAATGGAGAAGTATAAGCCCATAAACCGCCGCCGCATGGAGCGCGTCCTGCCGCACGTGTGGGACGTAACCGACCTGTGCGATATCATCGAACGCCACGGGGACAAGATCCTGTTCCGATACTACGAGGGCAAGGACGTGCAGAGCATGACCTATGCCGCGTTCGGCGCACACGTGCGGGAGGCAGCGGCTGCCTTTTCCGTCATGGGACTGTGCGGCGAGAAGATAGCCGTCATCGGGGATACATCCCCCCAGTGGGTGTGTACGTATCTGGGCGCACTTGCCGCAGGATGCGTGATCGTGCCCATGGATAAGGAGCTGGACACGGAGGAAATCCGCCGCTTTGTCACTATGGTGGACGCCCGCGCAATCGTGTACAGCAAGGGCTTCAACGAGAAATTCATCAAGTCCATTTCGGACGGCGATACGGGTATCCGGTACTTCATCCCCATCACGCCCGCCTATGACAGCAGCTTTGACTGCAAGGTCGTTACCTTTGAGCAGGTGCTGACGTGCGGGCGCGAGCGCGTCGAACGCGACGGCTACCGCTATCCCATTGTCCGCAACCGCGAGACATTGGCGGAGATGCTGTTCACCTCCGGCACGACCGGTACCAGCAAGTGCGTCATGCTGTGCCAGAAGAACATATTTGCAGCCGTCAACGCGGCAGTGGAAACGGTCTGCTTCAGCGGGGACGACGTGGTAGTGTCCGTCCTGCCGGTGCACCATACCTATGAGCTGATGTGCGTGCTGGCGGAAATGGTTTACGGCATTGAGATATGCATCAACGATTCCCTGCGCCATGTCATGAAGAATTTCCAGCTGTTCAGACCGACGGCACTGGTGCTGGTTCCGCTGTTCCTCAATACAATGTACGCCAAAATCTGGTCCGAGGCGAAAAAGAGCAAGAAGGAGACTGTCCTCAAGGCAGGGCTTGCCACTTCCAAGACACTGATGGCGGTGGGCATTGACGCGCGGCGGAAGATATTCAAATCGGTGCTGGACGCTTTCGGCGGGCGGCTGGATCACGTCATCTGCGGCGGCGCCAAGCTCAACCCCGACCTGATTGCGGCGTTTGAGGATTTCGGCATCTCCGTTTTCGAGGGCTGCGGTATCACAGAATGCTCCCCGCTGACCTGCGTCACGCCGTATTTTGCACGCAAGTACGGCTCGGTCGGTCCGGCTGTCCCCTGCTGCCGGGTGCGCATTGACGAGAAAACCGGCACCGGCGAAAACGAGGAGGGCTACGTCGAGGGCGAGATACAGATTAAGGGCGACAACGTGATGCTGGGCTACTACAATAACCCGGAGGCAAACGAGGCGGCGTTCACGGCGGACGGCTGGTACCGCACGGGCGACATCGGGTACATGGACAGCGACGGGTATGTCTACATCACGGGACGCATGAAGTCCGTCATCGTGCTGGAGAACGGAAAGAATGTCTTTCCGGAAGAGATTGAAGAGTATCTGGGCAAAATCGACACCATCTGCGAGAGCGTCGTGGTCGGGCGGAGGGCACCCGACGGCGATTCCATTGTCCTGACGGCGGTGGTGTTCCCCGCATACGACAAGTTCCCGACCGGCGCGAGCGAGGAGCTGATTCAGGAATCCATCCGGAATTCCATCAATGACATGAACCGCCGCCTGCCCGGCTTCAAGCAGGTCAAGGCGGTGGAGTACCGGCAGACTGAGTTTGAAAAGACGACATCCAAAAAGATCAAGCGGCATCTGGTAAAATGACGGACAGGGACACAAACGCACAGCCCGCCGGCGGCGAGCCGGTCGGGCTGTACCTGCACATTCCCTTTTGCCGGAGCAAGTGCCCCTTCTGCGATTTCTGCTCCTTCCCGCGCCCGGCGGCGGCGACCGTGGAGGCGTATGTGGACGAGCTGATCCGCCGCATCCGGCAGTCCGGAGCGGCGGAGGCGGAGAGAGCGGGCGAGGTGCAGGCGCTGGATACGGTGTACATCGGCGGCGGGACGCCGACCCTGCTGACCCCGTCCCAGGCGGCGCGTCTTACAGAGGCGGTTCACGCCGCCTTTTTTGTCCTGCCGGACGCGGAGGTGACGGTGGAAGGTAATCCGGCGGCACTGACGGCGGAGGGACTGGCGGCGTTCCGGGCGGGCGGCGTCAACCGGCTGAGTCTGGGCGTGCAGTCGGCAAACGCGGACGAGCTGCGGGCACTGGGACGCCTGCACAGCTTTCCGGATGCGGTGCGGGCAGTGGAAACCGCGCGGGCGGGCGGTATCGGGAACATCAGTCTGGATTTCATGACCGGCATACCGGGGCAGACGCCGGACAGCCTGCGGCGGACGCTGGAGGCGGCGCTGGCGCTGGAGCCGGAGCATCTGTCGGCGTACTGCCTTAGTCTGGAGCCGGGGACGCCGTTCGGGCGGCGCGGGCGCGCCGGACTGGGACTGCCCGCCGATGAGGACGAGGCGGCGGAGCAGGCGTCGGCATTCTATGAGCTGTCGGAGCGCCTGCTGACCGCCGCCGGGTACGAGCATTATGAAATATCCAACTTTGCCCGCCCCGGCAGGCGCTCCCGGCATAATCTGCACACGTGGCAGGACAGACCGTACATCGGGCTGGGCGTGGGGGCGTACTCCTACCTGCACGGCGAGCGCTACGGGCAGTCGCGTGACCTTGCCGCCTTCCTGCGTGGGGAGGACATCACGGTTGACCGTTACACGCCCGACCGCCGCGGGCAGATGGAGGAATACATCATGCTGGGACTGCGCTTGGCGGAGGGCATTTCGGAGGCCGATTTCCGTGCCCGCTTCGGTGTTGATTTCTGGGCTACGCGCGGCACGGTCTGCGAGCCGCTGCTTCGCGCCGGGCTTGCCCGCCGGTGGGACGGGCGCTTCGCTCTGACAGAGGACGGCTGGCTTGTCTCCAACGCAATCCTGGCGGAGCTGATATAAGAAGGTAGGATTCCGCAAAAAAGCGTGACAGCCCCACTGCGTATTACGCAGTGGGGCTGTCACGCTGCCGCCTGAGCGGCTATTTTCTGCGCTTCTGCGGCTGGATCGGTTTCATGTTCTTATCCAGTCCGACGTAATTGATTTCCGTCCGGAAGGCGTCCACGCTTTCCTGACTTATCTGCTCCATGCTGTCATCCACCTCGTCGATCCTGTTCCGGTGGAAGAACAGGATGTCAAAGCCGCGCACAATCCAGAACAGCGGCAGAAGAATCGCCCAGTGAACCAGCACGGGGTACTTTTCCTTCATGGCGGAGTAGGGCAGGAAGAACAGCTCAAACCACTTCCGGCGGCGGCGCGTGGAATCCGAGGCACGCTTGCCCTCCGCCTCCTCCGCCTTGGTGCGGCGGTAGGCTTCCGACACCAACGCCCGCTGGCGGTCGCCGAACACGGCATTGTTGAACAGCCGGTCGGTCAGGTAGTCGGTCATTTCGTCCGGCTCCGCGCCGTCGAACCACACCGCAACGGTGCGGCGGATGTTGTCGTAAAATTCATCCAGTCCCAGCTTTTCCAGCTCGCCCCGGATGTAGTCCCTGTCCATGTCGGGGTGCGCCTGCTCAAACACGCGGAAGTCAATGACGAACTTGATGCCCGCGCCCACGCCACGGAAGTGCTTGACGAAGTGAGCGAACAGGAAAACGTAGTGATCCTCCGGGCGCATTTCGTACCGGCAGGGGTGCACCCCGCCCGGACGCGCTGTCCACCAGCCGTCGCCGTAGTATGGCTCCAGATCGATTTCGCCATCCGGCAGCAGCTTGACGTGCAGTTCTATAATCATACCCTCGGCGTTCCTGTACTCAAAGACGTGATTGGTTGTTTCCTCCAACCGATAGCCGAGCTGTTTCATGAGTGCGCGTGCCGCTGCCGACTGCTTCTGCCGGATGAGGATGTCGCAATCCCCCATCACGCGCATTTCCGGCTGGGGGTACAGGCGCTTGAGGATGGCTCCCTTGACCGGCATATAGTCGATGCCCTCCGCCTCAAAGCGGGCGGTCAGACTGTCGAAATTCTCAAGCTGGCGCGTGCTGTGAGCGATAATGCCTCCCGCGCGGGAGGTGAACATAGGAAAAACGGAGGAGAAGAGGAAACTCTCCGTTTTGCAGGCGCCGTAGTAGAGCAGGGGGATGATCTGCTGGGTATCGGCGAACATCAGTGCCTCTGTATACGAAAAGCTGTCGGGCAGGGAGGGAAAGGACTCCTCGGGGGACAGGGCATACCGGACGAGTGTCAGGACGCCTTTCTGAAAATCATTCATGGCTGAAACCCGGGCGACCGCCCGCGAGGGCGGGGCATCTCCTTTATCAGAAATCGGAAAACCGGTTCCCATTATAGCATACCGGAGGGTATTTGTCAACTGAATTATTGCGTGATTATTACGTGTCCGGTGTGGGGGGCTGTCCCCCGCGCCGCCGCAGGAAGTATGCACGCTCACTGCGGAAAATCTCATACCACGCCTTGACAACCCGCAGAATTTGGTATATAATATGGTGTAATTAACGGAAAAATCGCGCGGCGCACCGCGCAGGCATCGAAAGGTTGTAGAAAAATCGTATGGCAAAAGAAAAAATGGTAGAGCAGATCACTTCCATGGATACCGACTTCGCCCAGTGGTATACCGATGTGGTCAAGAAAGCTGAGTTAGTGGACTACTCCGGTGTGCGCGGCTGCATGGTTATCCGCCCATACGGATACGCCATCTGGGAAAATATCCAGAAGGATCTTGACGCCCGGTTCAAGGCGCTGGGGCATGAGAACGTATATATGCCCATGTTCATTCCGGAAGGCCTGCTCCAGAAGGAAAAGGATCATGTGGAGGGCTTCGCGCCGGAGTGCGCCATCGTCACAATCGGCGGGCAGAATCAGCTCTCCGAGCGCCTGATTGTCCGCCCCACCTCCGAGACGCTGTTCTGCGAGCACTACAAAAACATCATCCACTCCTACCGCGACCTGCCCAAGCTGTACAACCAGTGGTGCAACGTGGTACGCTGGGAAAAGACCACCCGCCCCTTCCTGCGGACATCCGAGTTCCTGTGGCAGGAGGGACACACCATGCACGAGACCGAGCAGGAAGCGCGTGAGGAAACACTGCGGATGCTGGGCGTCTACGCCGACTTCTACCGGGAAACGCTTGCCATCCCCGCCATCACGGGACGCAAGACCGAGAAGGAAAAGTTCGCGGGCGCCGAGGAGACCTATACCATCGAGCCGATGATGCACAACGGCGTGGCTCTGCAGGGCGGTACCTCCCACTACTTCGGCACCGGCTTTGCCAAGGCATTCGACATCACCTTCACCGGGCGCGATAATCAGATTTACTATCCGCATCAGACCTCGTGGGGGCTGTCCACCCGCTCCATCGGCGCCATCATCATGACGCACGGTGACGACAGCGGACTGATTCTGCCGCCGCGTGTGGCACCCATTCAGGTGGCCATCATTCCCGCCGCCCAGCACAAGGAGGGCGTTCTGGAGGCTGCCGGCGCACTGCGCGACCGGCTGGCATCCGCCGGAATCCGCGTCAAGCTGGACGATTCCGAGAACTCCGCTGGCTGGAAGTTCAGCCAGTACGAGATGAAGGGCGTGCCGGTACGGCTGGAAATCGGTCCCCGCGACATTGCCGCCAATTCCTGCGTGCTGGTCAGCCGCGTGACCCGCGAAAAGAAGTTCGTGTCGCTGGATAACATCACGGACGAGGTAAACACCATGCTGCAGCAGGTGCACGACGAGCTGCTTGCCCGCGCGCAGAAGAACCTGGACGAAAAGACCTTTACGGCGCATTCCTACGAGGAATTCCTGGACATCGCCACCAACCATCCCGGCTACATCAAGGCAATGTGGTGCGGTGAAACCGCCTGCGAGGACAAGCTGAAGGATGTGACCGGCGGCGTCAAGTCGCGGTGCATCCCATTCCACGAGGATACCGTCTCCGACGTGTGCGTCTGCTGCGGCAAACCCGCCCGGCACATGGTCGTGTGGGGCAGACAGTATTAAGGCTTCACCGCACAATCCGCGCATGGCACACTTGCTTGCGTCTTTTCCGTCATACTTCACAAAAATCCTTGGCTGTAGCGCCACTACAGCCTGCGGCTTAAGGAAACGCGGATTCATTTGTCTACATTTTACATACCCATCGGGATACGTTCCGGGGGTCGGGGGACTCCGGCGGGAGTCCCCCGACATTTTCCCCCCTCAAAAAACAAGGAGGTCCCCATGACCGGATACACAGCCCGCAGCCGCCGCAGAACCGCCGATACGGTTCGCTCAGCCCTGCACGACTTTTTCCGGCGTGTGGACCCCGTTTTGTTTGCCTGCACGCTCGTGCTGTTGGGAATCGGACTGCTCACGATATGGGGGGCGGTGGACAATTTCGGACAGCGCAAGCTGAAAATGCAGATTGCCATGGCGGTGCTGGGCATCATCGCGACCTTTGCCGTGGCAAATCTGGATTACCATATCATTTTAGAGCGCCTGTGGCTGCCGTTTCTCCTTTTCTCTGCGGGCATTTTAGCGCTGACCCTGGTTGCCGGCAGCACCGGCGAGGGCATTGAAACCTCCAACAAAAGCTGGCTGACAATCCCGGTCGTGGGGATTGCCATCCAGCCCTCCGAGTTTGTCAAAATCACGTTTATCTGCACCTTTTCCCGGCACTTGGCGACAGTGCAGCGCCGCATCCGCTCGCCGCGCGTCCTGCCGCTGCTGGCTGTCCACGCCCTGCTCATCGTGGGACTGATTCTGCTCTCCGGCGACCTCGGCGTGGCTCTGGTGTACATAGCCATGATTCTTCTGCTCCTGTTCTGCGCCGGACTGCCGCTCTGGTGGTTCGGGGGCGGTGCGCTGGCGGGGATTATCGCGTTTCCGTTTCTCTGGAACAGGCTGCAAACCTACCAGCAGGAGCGCATTTTGGTCGGTTTCAATCCGGAGCTTGACCCGTTGGACAAGGGCTGGCAGGCGCTCATGAGCCGTCAGTGCATCGAAAACGGTGGGCTGTTCGGTGTCGGACTGCGCACCGGCGGAAACTATGAGGATCTTGCCGCCTCGCATACCGACTTCATTTTCGCCACGGTATGCGAAAAATTCGGCTTTCTCGGCGGGCTTGCGATCATTGCGGCGCTGGTTGTCATGGTCTGGCGCATTCTCTGGATCGGGCGACAGGCGAGCCACGACGCGGGGTTTTACATCTGCATGGGGGTGGCCGCTGTTCTGATTGCCCAATCGGCGGAGAATCTCGGTATGTGTCTGGCTCTGCTGCCGGTCGTGGGATTGACCCTTCCCTTTGTGTCCTGCGGCGGCTCCTCGGTGCTGGCGTCGTTCATTCTGCTCGGCATGGTGCATTCCGTCGCGGCGCACAAGCCGACGCGGCGGGTGGGGGAATGAAAGGATTCTCCGGCACTCCTGCCCGGAATCAAGTAGCAAGCTAACCATTTGATTAGCCCCTCACGCCTCCCCGGGGGGGGGGGGGCTGCT
>CAVIJF010000051.1:0-8292 GCA_963643175.1 bacterium | reverse complement strand
TATCTCAAGCGAAATTGGGGCGGAGAGTTTGAAAACGTCAGCATTCTGGTGGCAATCGGCGTGGATGAGGACGGCTACCCTCTACATCCTCAACACCAGGTGCGGCTACGACACTGCGGAAGAGGCGGAAATCGAGAAGCAGGTGCGGGAATCCTTCCCAGACTATGAGATGACGCTGAAAAACGACGACACCTCGGCGCCGGATATTCCGCTTTCGGTTTATCTGGCGGCGTTCGGGATTATTCTTGTCGTCCTGCTCATTTCCTGCGGCTCATACTTTGAACCCATCCTGTTTCTTGCCACCATCGGGATTGCCGTGGTGCTGAATCTCGGCACGAATTTCTTCCTCGGCGAAATATCGGATGTCAGCTTCGGCATTGCGGCGGTGCTCCAACTGGCGCTGTCGATGGATTACTCCATCATCCTGATGAACCGCTACCGGCAGGAGCTGAAAAGGACAGCCGATCCCCCGCAGGCAATGGCAAATGCCCTGCGCGCCGCCTTCGGCTCCATCACGGGCAGTGCCGTTACCACCATTGTCGGGCTGTTGGTGCTTGTCTTTATGAGTTTCCGGATCGGATCCGATATCGGCATTGTGCTGGCAAAGGGCGTGGCGTTCAGCCTGTCCTGCGTGTTTACCGTTCTGCCGGCGCTCATCCTGCTCTCCCGCAGGCTGATTGAAAAAGCCGAAAAGAAACGGCGCCGGGAAAGGAAATATCAGGCGGTTCCGTCTGCGGTGCTGGGCAACCTCAGCTACCGCTGGCGCGGGGTGATTGCCGCGCTGTTCGCCGTGCTGTTTATCGGTACGGGCTGGCTGCAGTCCGGGACAAAAACCGTCTACACGCTGTCCGACAAAGACACGATTGCGGAGGTGTTCCCCAAGGACAACACCGTGGTTCTGCTGTATGACAACGCGGACGAGGACAGAATTGCGGATATTGTATCGTTTCTGGACAAGCAGGACGGCGTGAAACGTGTCGTTTCCTACCCCACGACTATCGGCAGGCAGTGCACCGTCCGGGACATGACGGAACTGCTTGCGGACACCGTGGCGACCGACCCGCTGTTCTCCGGCTACATCGACCAGACTGCAGCGGAACAGCTTGCGACGCTGAAGCCCCTGACCGACAAAACCGCCCTGACCGCTCCGCTGCCGCCCGCGGCACTGGCGCAGGCTCTGGACATGGACGCGGGGCAGGTCACGCAGCTCTTCCTGCTCCGCTACGGCACGGACTATACGCCGGACAAAACCGTGTCGCTGTATGAATTTCTTTCCTTCCTGACGGAAAATATCCTGCCGGATCCGGCGTATTCCGCCATGATGGGGGAGGCGAAAAAAACAATGCTGTATCAGACGAAAGCCGTTGCCGATGCCGTGATGCGCGACAGGACGTTCACGGCAGAGGAGATGGCAGTATTTCTCGGCGGGGCGGGCGGCAGTCTCAACGGGGAAACGGCAGGGCTGTTCTATCTGTACCGGGACAGCCTTGCGCCGGACAACGCACAGCGCACCATGTCCCCGGAAGAGCTGGTCGGGTATATGGAAAAGCTGGCTTCCGAACCGCCGGTTTCGTCCCTGCTGACCGCCGGGCAGAAAGACGGAATTGCCAAGGCGCGGGCGCAGCTGGACGACGGTGCGCGGCAGCTGAAAGGCGGGCAGCATTCCCGCCTGACCGTCACGACCAGCCTGCCGGTGGAGTCGGGGAAAACCGCAGAGTTTGTAAACCGGCTGTCCGGGCTGTGCGGGGACAGCCTGCCCGGCGGGTATTATCTCATCGGCAACAGTGTCATGGTCGATGAAATGGAGTCCGGCTTTGACCGGGAACAGCTGTTCATCACCCTGCTGACAGCGGTGTCGATTTTCGTCGTGGTCGCCCTGACCTTCCGTTCGCTGTCAATCCCGGCGATACTCGTCCTGATTGTGCAGGGCGGCGTGCTCATCACCGTCTCGGTTCTGGGAATCTTCAGCGGCTCGGTGTACTACCTGGCGCTCCTCATTGTGGAGTGCATTCTCATGGGCGCCACCATCGACTATGGTATCCTGTTTACCAGCTACTACCGCGAAATGCGGGCAACGCTCCCCGCGCGGGAGGCACTCGTTGCCGCCTACCGGGGCAGTATCCATACCATTCTCACTTCCGGCTCCATCATGGTGCTGATTACTGCCGTAATCGGTCCGCTATTCGGCAACCCTACCATCGAACAGATTGTCCGCACGCTGGCGGTGGGGTGCACCTCCGCCATACTCCTGATTCTGCTCGTCCTGCCCGGTATCATTGCCCTGTGCGACAGAATCGTGATGAGGCAGGACCGGAAATAATCCGCCGCGGGCACGGCGCTGCAAAGTTTTCCGGTTCCCTGCCCTGCCGGATGCCGCACCGCCGGGGTCTGTGGGTTTCCCACAGACCGTACAGCGCTTCTTTGTGCATTTTTGATTGCTGTTGCCGTGACCTTTTTCATCCTGCCCCTTGACAAGAACCGTGCCGCCGTGGTATAATGTGTTACCGGATTGCGATAATTCATATTATCGGAAGAACACCCAAAGAAACGGAGATACAAGTTATGAAGAGAATCAAGACCCTGAACACCCGGAATCTCTGCCAGAGCGCCAAGAACGGCGGTTGCGGCGAGTGCCAGACCTCCTGCCAGTCCGCCTGCAAGACCAGTTGCGGCGTTGCCAACCAGTCCTGCGAGAATCAGGCTGCCAAGGCAAAGAAGAACTGACACCTTTCCAGAATGCCGTCCGACCGGGCGGCATTTTTTTGGCTGTCCTGCGTCTGTGCCGGAGAACTGCGGAAGTCTCCGGCAATCCGGACGCAAAAGTAAGGGAAACGCTGATTATTAAAGAGGAGAAAGCCCAAAATGCTACACCAGTATAAACTGAACGGCTACAACATTGTGCTGGACACCTGCTCCGGCGCTGTTCACGCGGTGGACGATGTTGCCTATGATATGATTGCCGCATGGCAGGACACCGACCGGGAAACGCTCATACGGAATATGCTGAACCGATATGCGGACCGCGCGGACGTGACCGAGGCGGATCTGCGTGACTGCGCCGACGACATCGCCGCATTGGAAGAAGCCGGACAGCTGTTCACACCGGATACCTTTGCGCCCATGGCAGGAACCTTCAAGCAGCGTTCCGGCGATGTCGTCAAGGCGCTGTGCCTGCACGTCGCGCACACCTGCAATCTGAACTGCTCCTACTGCTTCGCCAGCCAGGGGAAATACCATGGGGAGCGGGCACTGATGAGTCTGGAGGTCGGCAAGCGCGCGATTGATTTCCTGATTGAAAACTCCGGCACGCGGCACAATCTGGAGGTTGACTTTTTCGGCGGCGAGCCGCTGATGAACTGGGAGGTCGTCAAGCAGATCGTCGCCTATGCCCGTTCGGTTGAAAAACAGCACGGCAAGAACTTCCGCTTCACGCTGACCACCAACGGAATGCTCATCAACGATGAGGTCATTGCATTTGCCAACCGCGAAATGAGCAACGTGGTTCTGAGTCTGGACGGACGCCGCGAGATACACGATGCGACCCGCGTAGACTACGCCGGGCACGGCAGCTATGACCGCATTGTGCCGAAATTCCAGAAGTTAGTCGCCGCGCGGGGCGGCAAGGGCTACTATATGCGCGGCACCTTCACGCACCGCAACCCCGATTTCACAAAGGATGTCCTGCATATGGCGGATCTCGGCTTTACAGAGCTGAGCATGGAGCCGGTCGTGGCGGCGCCCGACGATCCCATGGCGCTGACGCCGGAGGATATTGAAATCGTCAAGCAGCAGTACGAACTACTGGCAACCGAGATGCTCCGCCGGGAGCGGGCGGGCAAGCCGATTACCTTCTACCACTACATGATAGACCTGACTGCCGGTCCCTGCATTTACAAGCGCATCTCCGGGTGCGGCTCCGGAACCGAATACATGGCGGTTACACCGTGGGGCGACCTGTACCCCTGCCATCAGTTTGTCGGCGAGGAAGCGTACCGGCTGGGCAACATCTGGGACGGCGTGACCAACACGGCACTGCGCGAGGATTTCCGCGCCTGCAACGCTTACGCACGACCCGAATGCGCCGACTGCTGGGCAAAATTGTACTGTTCCGGCGGCTGTGCCGCCAATGCCTACCATGCGTCCGGCTCCATCCGGGGCGTGTACAAGCCGGGGTGCGAGCTGTTCCGCAAGCGCATAGAATGCGCCATCATGATGAAGGTTGCGGAGGATCAGGACAAGGAAAACGCCGCATCCGGGGCATCGGACAAGGCGTAAGACATGAACACGCCGATAGCGGATTTCGTCCGGGATTACGCCGCGCACAATCCCGTGCGCCTGCATATGCCGGGGCATAAGGGGCAGGCACTTCTGGGCTGTGAGGCGCTGGACATCACCGAAATTCCGGGTGCGGATGAGCTGTACGCCGCGGACGGCATCATCGGGGAGAGCGAACGCAACGCCGCCGGGCTGTTCGGCACCAGCGCTACGCTGTACTCCACGGAAGGCTCCAGCCAGTGCATCCGCGCGATGGTGTATCTGGCGGCGGTGAACGCCCGCGCCGCAGGTACCCGGAACCCGTATATTCTTGCCGCCCGCAACGCGCACAAAACCTTCCTGTATGCGTTGGCGCTGACCGATCTGGATGTCCGCTGGCTGGTATCGGCGGAAACCGACTCGCTCTGCGCCTGCCGCGTTACGGCGGAGACTGTCGCGGACGCCCTGCGCGAAGCGCCGGAGCGCCCAGCCGCCGTGTACATCACGTCGCCGGACTATCTGGGCAATCTCCTGCCCGTTGCGGATATTGCCGCCGTGTGCCATGCGGCGGGCGTGCCGCTGCTGGTGGACAACGCCCACGGCGCCTATCTGCGGTTCCTGCCGGAGGATCGGCACCCCATTGCCATGGGCGCGGATATGTGCTGTGATTCCGCGCACAAAACGCTCCCGGCACTGACCGGAACCGCCTACCTGCACATCGCCCGCACGGCTCCGCCGCTGTTCGCGTCCGGCGCGCGTGACGCGCTGGCGCTGTTCGGCTCCACCAGTCCTTCCTACCTGCTGTTGGCATCGCTGGATCTGTGCAACCGCCGCCTTGCGGACGGGTTCCGCCGCGAGCTTGCCGGGCGGGTCGGAGAAGTGGCGGCGACACGGGCAGCTTTGCGTGCCAACGGATGGTGCGTGGAGGATACCGAACCGATGAAGCTGACCCTACGCGCCCCCGCCGGACTGCCGGGTACCCGGCTGGCGGACGTCCTGCAGTGCGAGGGCATTGTGTGCGAGTATGCCGACCGGGAATATCTGGTCATGATGCCGTCCGTCTGCACCACCGGGCAGGAACTGCACCGGCTGGTGCAGGCGCTGGGCGCCTGCACTCCGGGCGAAGCCGGAACCGGGGCGGCGGACGGCGCCTTCGCC
Source organism: bacterium (assembly GCA_963643175.1). GTDB lineage: Bacteria > Bacillota > Clostridia > Oscillospirales > CAG-272 > CAMEON01. Next base: position 2,880 of record CAVIJF010000051.1, on the reverse strand, counting down.
TGTCGCCTGCCGGCGGCGCAGACTGCCCTGCGGGTTCGCGAGGCGATATTCGCCCCGTCCGAGACGGTACCCATCGGGGAGGCAGAGGGGCGCGTTTGCGCCGCTCCGACCGTAAGCTGTCCGCCCGCCATTCCCATCGCCGTTTCCGGCGAGGTCATCACCCGTGACCATATCCGCCTGTTTGCGCACTACGGCATCCGGAAGGTGTCCGTGGTGCGGGAGGGGTGAGGCGTGCATCCGGGGCGGAGGACCGTGGCATTTTATCGTGACAGTTGGCTCACCCAAGGAGGAGCGCATGGAACTGACAAGGATTGAAATAGGAAGTTACAAATCAATAAAAAAGCCTGTTACAGTTTCCTTTTTTGACGGATTGCCGACAGTGCTGATAGGCAAAAACGGCAGCGGAAAAACGAATGTTTTGGAAGCTTTATCGGCAGTTGCTTTGGCGAATACCAATTACTATGGATATAGAGAAAAAGGACAGATTGCCTATCGTGCGCACATTCAGCTGACGGAAAAAGATGTAGTTGCGATGTTACCTGAAGTCGTATACGATAAAGGCAAGTGTGAGGTGATTGCCTATAGCAGCGGTATTGATCTGAAGATTGACAGACTCCGTTCTGAATATATTGTCTCATCCATCAAGAAAGAAATTGTTGATATTCGCGATTTGGCATTGCAATTAAAAGACGCTGTTGATTTATACGAAAAGCAACTCACGAAAATATCTCATGACGGATATGAAGAATTGCCGATTCATTGCTATAACCTGAAAGACTCAAATGGCGGGTTGACAAATTACAAAGAGTTATCTTGGCGAGCAGAGTATTTTATAGATAATGTGCGTGAAGTCCTTGAAAGCATGTTGAGAACCTTTGAAGATGATGAAACGGCGCTGACTTTCATTGCTCAAACTCCTCTTTATTTAAGAAGGGGCGAAAACAGACCGTTCAGACTTGAATACATAGAGCCCTCACTTGCCGGTTTTGAGCGAAAATTTGTATCCATCAACAGAGCTGCGATCAAAAGGGAAATCACAAAAATCAATAAAGCAACAAAAGATGCATGCGAGCGTATTGATCGGTTGATGAAGGAGATTGAAGATAGAACAAAACGCATCTATGAAGAGCCGGATACCGACCATATGTTGAGACAAGAACAGGATGACCGCTATTATTCATTTTTGCGACATGTTCAGCATATCATTGGCAAGCGATGCTTGATTCTGAAAAAAGAGAGCAGTGATGTAATCTTCAAAAAAGAGGATCGTAATTACTATTATAACAATCATACTAATTCCATAATGGAAACTTATTTGCGACAGGTATACGATGGGAGCGATCGTGAAGATCTGCTTAAATCATCAAATAATGAATTGATTCTTTCAGAGCAAGCGGTCAAGGATTTCGAAGCGTTTTTAAACAACAATATTCCTTTATTCGACAGAGAAATGTATGAAAGCATATCAGTTCATGCCGATGAAAAAGGACACATTTCTATTTTCCTTAACGAAAATACCGGTGAGCAGATTAATCTCAATGAAACGAGTGCGGGCAGAAGGTGGTATTTCACTTATTACTTTATGAAAAACACATTGAGTGAGGGCGATATTTTCATTATTGATGAGCCTGCCGCAATGCTGCATCCGAGCGCGCAACGCGAGGTGCTCCGCGAGTTAATTGAACTTACAAAGCGCGGGATAAAAGTGGTGTATTCCACGCATAGCCCGTATTTGATTCCCGAGGAATGGAGGTGCGTACACTTTGTCACCAATGGCGGAGGAGGCACGAAGGTGAATGGCGTCTCATCGAATCAAGAACTGATCAATCAAATGGCTGATATCATCGGAGAAGATATTTTTGATATTCAAACAGTTTTTGATATGTACGCGCAAGGTGATACCACTGAGATAGGCAGGAAATGCTACAACGCAATTAAAAAACAAGGCGAAAAATTGGAGGATGCGGCTTCCAAGTTATTTGTTTCTGTTGAGACGATAAAATCATGGAACAGAAATGGTAATCATTTTCGCTGTCCGAAACTTGAAAATATAATTGCGGTTTCTAAATACACAAACATCAAAATTCAAGACCTATTAAATTGAGTGGACAGCTGTCCACTCGATTTTTTATTTGGCGTAAAGTATAATAAAGGTACCAACACGAAAGGAGGTAGTCAAAATGTCGAAGTACAGAACGATTGATATCTGGAATCAGGCATACGGTGAAAAGCAGGAGGCTTACGATTACGCGGGACGCTTGATGAAGAAATCAGCTTGTGGGAATCCGAACAGTTCCTATCATCCGACCCTTGACCACATTCGTCCGCTTTCAAACGGCGGGTGCAACGTGCCGGAGAACATAGTTATTTGCCATCGTGATACCAACGAAGAAAAAGCGGATTCATTTCCACACTGGAGGACAAACGGAAAACGCTTTCATGCGCGTCGCGTGAAAGGCTCAAGAGTCGAATACGAAATCATCGAAGATTGAAGGAAGTGCCATGTTCGACTGGCTGAAAAAAGATCCGGCAATTGATCCGGAAGCCGAGAAAGCGCGTCTCATGGAACTGAGTGAAAAAGAACTCTTGGTTGAAATGATTCTGGAATTGAAAAGAATCAGTGAGAAGTGCGACGAAATCGGCAGGAAGATCGTTATATGGAGCAATTGAAAAACTGATACGCAGTAAACAAGGAAAAAGGTTCTCGGAGGGAATACCTCCGGGAACCTTTTGAATTTAGGGAAACACTGATTAATGTCAGCCTTGCAAAAATATTCAAAAAGTAGTGTAATAGAGGAACGCAAGGCAGGTGTGCAGTATGAAAAATCAGATAACATTCGCGGATGTTGAATACGGAAACCGGAAAAAGACGACGAAGCG
>CAVIJF010000050.1:0-8919 GCA_963643175.1 bacterium | reverse complement strand
CCGTCTTCACAGCCACATGGAGGGATTGCTTTTAGCAATTTTGCAAAAAATATTTATTTTTTTGCGTACAACGAGGGCGTGTCTCTCCTGGAGAATGCGTCCTATTTTGCCCTCCGCGGATTGAACACCGAGGCACTGAAAGCAAGCGGCGTTTTTTGCCGCCTCTGCGGGAAGCCAATCACTAAACCCTCCCGCACACGCACCAGAAAGTTCTGTTCCGACGCCTGCAAGAGCGTGTGGTGGAACCGGCACCGCTTCGACCATGCAGGCAGTTCTGCCATCACGCAGTTTTCATGCAGGGCCTGCGGAAAGCAGCTCAGGGATTACGGCAGTGCCGACAGAAAATACTGCTCTCAGGACTGCTATCGGAAGCGGGGGGGCGCAGATGAATAAGTCATTTTACAAGACCGTCATCGACTACAAATCGGCTCTGGCACAAGCACGGCAACTGATGTTGGCGGGGCTGATCTCGCTGGATGAGTATTTCCGCAATTGAGAAGATTCAGGTCGCAAACGGCAATGTCCTGCGTTTCATTATGGGAACCTCTAAATTATCAGAACTCAGCGGTTTAACGAATACCCCCAGTAGTTCAACGATTACTCGGCTGTTTAACGGTTACAGCAGCGCAGAAAGCTGCAATCCCCATAAAACGCACGAAACCCCGCCGCAGAATTGCTCCGCAGCGGGGTTCGCTTATGCGCTGAAATAGCCGGAAAGCCTTATTTCAAGCGGTTTTCGGGCATAGAAAAATGCCACCGTAATTCTATCAAAATTACGGTGGCATTATGGTGGAGATGAGGGGAGTCGAACCCCTGTCCGAAAGTCCGTTCACGCGGCTTTCTACGGGTGTAGTCCCTGATTGAATCTCCCGCTGTCAGCGTCCGGGGACAGACCCAGGCAGCGGCAGCCATTTGATGCATGACCGGTTCAATGGCGAAACCCCGGTGCACGGTCACCACTGCATGACGCTCACTCCGGGTTCGTGGTCCTCCCCGGCGAACGGGCGGCGCTATGCGCCGCGGCGCGGCTTACGCCGCCAGTGCAACAGAATTGTTGTCGTTTAATTTTTTAAGTCGGACCTTTTACAGGATTGTCCAGCCTGACCCGCTTACTGCGCTTCAGAACCCCCGTCGAAACCAGTACACCCCCATGTTCAAAATATCCGTCCTGTCCGCCTGAGAAGTCTGCCGGTAGTCAGTTGCCGCAAACCGGCATCCCTGTCAGTCTTCACTGTCCCCGCGCCCGACCTGCCGGTTGGTATGTGTCTTGAAACCGCGCTCAATCTCCCGGTCGGATTCGGCTTTTGCGATGGCATCCCGCTTATCGTACTGCTTCTTGCCCCGGCACAGGCCGACCTCCAGCTTGACACGCTGACCGGAAAAGTACAGGGACAGCGGAATCAGCGTAAATCCCTTCTGCGTAATCTGCCCCGCCAACTTGCATATTTCCCGCTTGTGCATCAGCAGCTTGCGGTCGCGCAACGGCTCCCGGTTAAAGAAACTGCCGTGCTCATACGGACTGATGTGCATCCCAACGACCCACACCTCGCCGTTCTTTATCTGGCAGTAGGCATCCTTGAGATTCACGCCGCCAGCCCGCACACTCTTGATTTCGGTACCTGTCAGGGCAATGCCTGCCTCATACCGGTCATCCACAAAGTAGTCGTGAAACGCTTTCCGGTTCTGAGCAATCTGCTTATGCCCCCCGGTTTTTTGTTCCGCCAAAGGAACCTCCTTTCGGCAACGGCTTCCGGTCACGCGGCGCCGCCTGCGTCAGTTTCCGTCCGTCCTGCCGTTTATCCGGCTGTAATATACATTCTCGTCAGGAAAATGCAGTCCCAGACGTTCCCGCGCCATGCGGGCGATATAATCCCGGTCAACGGGCGCGTTGAGCAGCTGCTGCTTCTCCTCTATGTCGTCATTGCAGCGGTCGATTTCCGCCTGCAGCGCAGCCTTCTGCTCTTCCAGCTCGTTGTAGCGCATGATGGAAGAAACGCTGATAATCAGCGACGCAACCACGACCGCCGCAAGCGCCACCCGTGCGAACAGGGACACGCCCCGCCGCCTCTCGGTGTCGGCGTCCTGCGCCGGTGTGTATGTTTCTGCATACGCAAGTTCATGCTTCCCGTTTGCAGTGCTCATATACAGTCACCCCGCCTTTCTCCCTACGTTTATCCGGTTCCGTCAGTGCAGTTCAGTCCAGCACTTCGTACAGCGACGTGGCACCCGCCTTCCCGACCGTTTCCCTGACATCCAGCACCCGCACGCGCAGGGTTCTGGCACCGAAGGTGATTTCCAGCACATCGCCCTCCCGCACCTCGTAGGACGCCTTGGCGGGCTTGCCGTTGACCGTGACGTGGGAGGCGTCGCACGCCTCGTTCGCCACGGTGCGCCGCTTGATGATGCGGGCAACCTTCAGATACTTGTCAAGGCGCATATCAGTTCAGGTCAGCCTTGACAGACTTGGCAGACACGAACGCCAGGTACTTGCAGGCAGGAACCGCCACGACCTCACCGGTCTTGGGGTTGCGTCCCTTGCGCTCGGCTCTCTCGCGAACCTCAAAAGTTCCGAAGCCGGACAGCTGAACCTTATCCCCGGCATTCAGGGTCTCCAGAATGGTCTGCTCAAACAGCTTCCACGTCTCCCCAATCTGCTTCTGGGACAGTTCGCTCTTCTCAGCAACGGTTTTAATCAATTGACTCTTGTTCATGGTTTTGATGTACTCCAATCTGATTTTCAAAATATGGTGGTGCTATTATAGCATACTGTCGGCAAAAATGCAAGTGGGGAAAACGGGATTTCAAGAATTTTTTTCCGGGGCATTGCAATTTGCTTTCCGCTGTCGGAGTGCCATGCAAAGTATCTTCTGTATTGTTTCGGATAGTGATTGAACGGAGCAATCACCTGCAAAGCTTTTCTGCCCCCATCCCCCCGACCCGTGCTCGAAGAGCGCTCTTCCCACTCCGGGGAAGGGGGAGATTTTTAGTTTTCTTATGCAAGGGGCTTCGCCCCTTGCATCCCCGCGACTGCGCCGGGGGCAGCACTGCATACCGGGCAGTTTGCGATACCGAAAGGGGCTTGTCCCCGGCACCCCGGCTACTCAGGCGGCTTACGGTACCTGCCCAGAACGCCGGAGCCGGTGCCGCCGGGAATCACCACGCATCCGCTGTTTCCCGCGCACCGAGAAGCAGGCAGGAAAGATTCAGAAAGGTCATGGCGGCAATCGCCGCATCCGCCAGCGTCCACGCAAGTGCCGGCGCAATCACAGAACCCAAAACCAGTGCGGCACAGAAAACGCAGGTGAACAGTGTCCGCCCACCGTGCCGCTTCCGGTCTGCCGCCGGTGGCGGATTGCCAGCACGATTTCGGCATATTTCAGCACCGCGACCGCAAGACCGCTGAAAATCATCCAGATAATTGCACCCAGACCGCCCAGCCAAAGGGCAGTGGAAACGCCTGCTATATTCCCGACGCCGAGCGTTCCCACCAGTGCCATGCACATTCCACCCAGCGGGAAAACGCCCGTGTCCGTCTGTCGGGGTGCCAGTGCCGCGCGCAGGCGGCGGAACGGGCGGACGGTGCGCATCCCGCGCAGGCGAACCGCAAAATATCCGCTTGCGAAAAGGATAAATGCAGCCGTTGCCGTCATGATCGTGACCATTTTCGCCTCCCCCTTCCGGAAGAATTGTTTGCCGTCCCAACGTCGGACAGAAGGAAGGCATCGGGCAAATTGTTAACAATCTGTGAATATTGAAAGAAAGCCCTTGACATTTCTGAGAATTGGTGTAGAATATGCATTGTAAGTTGGCACTCAAGAAGTCAGAGTGCTAACGCCGGCCCCCCGCGGCGAGTCGCATCACGGAAGCGGTGCGGCGTGCGGCGGCAGGCTTATCGCAAATTGTCAAGCGTCAAGGAGGAATATTCATTATGAAACTCAATCCCCTGTCTAACCGTGTGGTTATCAAGTTTGAGGAAGCCGAGGAAAAGACCAAGACCGGCATTATCCTTACCGCGTCCGCACAGGAAAAGCCCCAGGTGGCAGACGTAATCGCCGTGGGTCCCGGCAAGGTTACGGATAACGGCACCGTTGCGCCCATGACCGTCAAGGTCGGTGACAAGGTTATCGCCAGCAAGTATGCCGGCACGGCAGTCAAGTTAGACGGCGTCGAGTACACGGTGCTGTCTGAGGATGACATTCTTGCAACCGTTGACTGACGGTTGTGTTTCCCTTCATCATTTACAAGATTTACAAGTGTAAACCGCAAAAGGAGTGAATTCAGTTATGGCAAAAGAAATTCTGTATGGCATTGAGGCACGCAACGCGCTGGTTCGCGGTGTCGATAAATTGGCGGATACCGTCAAGATTACGCTGGGTCCCAAGGGACGCAACGTAGTGCTGGACAAGAAGTACGGCTCTCCCCTGATTACCAATGACGGTGTGACCATCGCCAAGGAGATTGAATTGGAGGACGAGGCGGAGAACATGGGCGCCGCACTGGTCAAGGAAGTCGCCACCAAGACGAACGATGCAGCCGGCGACGGTACCACGACCGCGACCCTGCTGGCGCAGGCATTTGTCCGTGAGGGCATGAAGAACGTCACCGCCGGTGCCAACCCCATGGTGCTGCGCAAGGGCATGAAGAAGGCGGTGGATGCCGCCGTCGCATCGCTGGTCAACAATTCCAAAAAGGTCAACGGTAAGGAGGACATCACCCGTGTCGGCACCATCTCCGCCGGCGACGAGGTTATCGGCGAGCTGATTGCCGATGCAATGGAGAAGGTCACGGCTGACGGTGTTATCACGGTCGAGGAGTCCAAGACCGCCGAAACCTACTCCGAGGTTGTCGAGGGTATGCAGTTTGACCGCGGCTATCTGTCCCCCTACATGGTGACGGATACCGACAAGATGGAGGCTGTCATCGACGATGCGCTGGTGCTGATTACCGACAAGAAGATTTCCAACATTCAGGAAATCCTGCCCCTTCTGGAGCAGCTGGTGCAGTCCGGCAAGAAGCTGCTGATTATCGCCGAGGATGTCGAGGGCGAGGCTCTGACCACGCTGGTGCTGAACAAGCTGCGCGGCACCTTCACCTGCGTTGCCGTCAAGGCACCCGGTTTCGGCGACCGCCGCAAGGAGATGCTGCAGGATATCGCCATCCTGACCGGCGGCGAGGTCATTTCCTCCGAACTGGGTCTGGAGCTGAAGGACGTTGAGGTTTCTCAGCTCGGTCAGGCGCGTCAGGTCAAGGTCACGAAGGAGAACACCATCATCGTCGGCGGTCACGGCGACAGCGATGCCATCAAGGCGCGTGTGTCCCAGATCCGTTCGGCTATCGAGACCACAACCTCCGATTTCGACCGTGAGAAGCTGCAGGAGCGGCTTGCCAAGCTGGCAGGCGGCGTTGCCGTCATCAAAGTCGGTGCCGCTACCGAGGCAGAAATGAAGGAGAAGAAACTCCGCATTGAGGATGCGCTCAACGCAACCCGCGCGGCTGTCGAGGAAGGCATTGTCCCCGGCGGCGGAACGGCATACCTGAACGTCATTTCCGATGTTGCCAAGGTGCTGGATACGGTTGAGGGCGACGAGAAGACCGGTGTGAAGATTGTACTGAAGGCTCTGGAGGAGCCGGTTCGTCAGATTGCCGCGAATGCGGGCTTTGACGGCGGCGTCGTGGTTGACAAGATTATGAGCTCCGGCAAGTTGGGCTACGGTTTCGATGCCTACAAGGAAGCCTACGTGGACATGGTTGCCGCCGGTATCGTGGATCCCACCAAGGTGACACGTTCTGCCCTGCAGAATGCTGCCTCCATTGCGTCGGTCATTCTGACCACCGAGTCCGTGGTTGCCGACAAGCCCGAGCCGAAGGCGGACAATGCCGCAGCCGGCGCCGGTATGGGCGGCGGCATGGGCGGGATTTACTAAAAAGCAGCCGTCCCTCGCGTAATGCTTTGATTGAATAAACAGCCTGCACACCGCGGATGCGTTACGGTATCTGCGGTGTGCAGGTTTGTCTGTTGGGGCGCCTGCTTGCCGGGCGGCTTCCGGGATTAGGAAAGGTAGGGGTATCTGTTCCCATGTTGGTCTGCTTTGCCCTGCCACCGGGGGATCATCTCAAACGCCGCCGTCGCATAGCGCGTCGCATAGCGACGGATAGTTCCGTCTCCCCAGCCCCCACGCTCCTTGGCTCCCCCCCTTCCTGGTAGGAAGCAGAAAGCTTTTGCTTATGCCGGGGGCACGCTCCCCAGAATTCCGGAAGGCAACCATAATCCGTCCTGCAAACCTCCCGGCACGCCGTACCGTCTCCGGCGCAGGCGCGGGGATGCAAGGGGCGAAGCCCCTTGCAAAAGATAACTTTGATTCTCCCCCTTCCCAGACGTGGGAAGAGCGCTCTTCGAGCGCGGGTCGGGTGGATAGGGGCAGAAGGCTTATGCCAAGGCAGGGCAACCCGGAGAGACAGGACGCAGGCCCCCCCCGGAACCATCCGGAATCCATATAAATACCGCCGTCCGGCACCAATTCGGTGTTGCAATCCGAGGAAAAATGTGCTACAATACCAACACACGGCATCATGGCAAAGCCAAAGGAAACGGAGGACAATCGGATTGGGAACAGAGAAAATCACCGTACTGTGCGCGGACGGAACTGGCGATCCGGAAACCGTTCGCTTCGCCTCCCCCTATGACCTGTTCCGGAAAGCCGACGGTCTGCCCGCCCTGCTGACTGCCTGCGGGGAACCGCCGGAAATGCTCCCGGACGGCGGCGCATCGGACTATGACAAGCTCGCGGCACTGTGCCGCGCCCTGCCGCAGGCACCGGGGCATCCCCTGCGGCGGCGGATACTGTCCCTGATAGCGGAAGGCTTTGCGTGGTACAACCCAGCCCCCGACCCGGCAGCGCTCTGGCGGCATCTGGTGCACTATACATCCCCCGACTCGCCGGAAGGCGACCTGACGCTCGCCGCACTTGCCCGCCGCATGGGCGCAGAGTCCGTCGCACCGGACGGACGGATCATTCTGCCCCTGCCGGACTGTTATACCTTCGTGCGCCCGGATCCGTATCACGCCGTGCTGTACCGCGGGCGGGAGGCGGCGGGCGAAACCCTTACCCCGGCGGAACGCGACCTGCTGTTCACCCAGCGCGTGCGCGAAACGGCTGAGGTCTGCCTTGCGCGGGCGCTTACATTGGAGCCGGTCGGCGCGTGCGGGCAACTGGAACAGTTGGCACGCTATCTTACCGACACGCACCGCCTGCCCGCGCTGGTCTGCGCGGTGACTGACCCGGAGAAGTGCGACACGCCGCCGGCGTTTCCTGCCGGCGTGCGGACAGCGCTCTGCCTGCGCGGGAATGCCGCTCCGGCGGAACTGGAGCGCAAGCTGACTTCCTGCGCCGCCCGCACCCCCCTGCTTGCGCTGGACGGCGTACTGCTGACCGTCCGGTGCGCGGCCGATCTCGGGCAGATTCCGGTCTGGCGGAGGATTCTGCGGAGGTTCCTTGACAGATCCGACAGGCTCGACAAGCTATATTTACACGAGGAGGAAGAGTTTCCGTTATGACCTACGATACCCCTTTGGTGCTGAACGCCTGCGCCAAAATCAATCTGTTCCTCGACATCACCGGACGGCGGCAGGACGGCTATCACCTGCTGACCGGGGTCATGCAGTCGGTCAGCCTTGCGGACACCGTAACGCTCTCGCTGACGCCTGCGGATACCGACAGCGTTGAACTTACCTGCTCCGACCCTGCCCTCCCGACCGACCGGGGCAATCTTGCCTTCCGGGCAGCGGAAGCCTTCCTTGCGCATCTGCGGGCGGACGGGAAGCGGGAGACGGCGCTCCGGGCGACCGTACACATTGACAAACACATTCCCTACCCTGCCGGTCTGGCGGGCGGCAGTGCCGATGCCGCCGCTGTCCTGCGGGGGCTGAACCGCCTTGCGGGTAGTCCGTTGGACGCCGCCGCGCTGGAACTGTCAGGCGGGCGCATGGGGGCGGATATTCCCTTCTGCGTCCGGGGCGGTGCCTGCGTCACCGAGGGGACGGGGGATATTTTGCATCCCTGCCCGCCCCTGCCGGACTGCGATATTCTGATTGCCTGCGAGGGGGAGGGCGTTTCCACGCCGGAAGCCTACCATGCGCTGGACGCCGCCTACGGCGGCTTTGCGCCGGAACTCTGCCGTCCGCGCACGGAGCAGCTGGACATCCTGCTCTCCGCGCTGGCGTGCGGCGATCTGTCCGGGGTGGGTGCCCATATGTTCAATCTGTTTGAATCTGTCATTCTGCCGCGGCACAGCACGGCGGGCAGACTGCGCGACATGATTGCGGCGGCGGGTGCCTTCGGTGCCTGCATGAGCGGCAGCGGTCCCAGTGTGTTCGGGCTGTTTGAGCGCGGCGGCGCCGGGGCTGTGTACCGCGCCCTGCGTGCGGCGGGCGTGCCTGCGTGGATTTGTCGCCCGGTGCGGATGCCGGAGGACTGACCGGGTTCGTGGTGTCTGTGCCCCGCCATTTCCGGTTTGCCCCGACCTCGCAGAAATCTTTTGCCCCCATCCTCCCGCCCCGCGCTCGAAGAGCGCTCTTCCCACGCCGGGGAAGGGGGAGACTTTTAGCTTTCTTATGCAAGGGGCTTCGCCCCTTGCATCCCCGCGACTGCGCCGGACAGAGCACGGGGTACCGGGCGGTTTGCGACGCCGGAAGGGAAGGTTTGCTCCAGCGGCACCGACTTACCCTGCCTTTGCAAAATTTGTTTTTCCCCCTTCCCCGCTGGGGAAGGGGGAGATTTTAGTTTAGGGCACCTCTAAAAATCCTGCTCATATCTTGCAATTTTTCGCAAGATAAGGTATAATAGAGAAAACCAAGAAAGGGCAGGAAAGACATGAAACAAATCAACCTGTTTGCGGAAGAAACCCAACTTGAAAGACTAA
>CAVIJF010000049.1:0-9810 GCA_963643175.1 bacterium | reverse complement strand
CACTACATGCCGGTCTATTGCACCTCCCCCACCAAGCCCGGACGCGATTCAGGGGCATATCCGTACAACTCGCGCCCGCATATGTAAACAAACTATGAATATTGAATTTTCCCACAAAATCCCGGTTGACAAACCGGGCGGTTTATGGTACAATTATCGAAATTCATGAGGAAAGGAGACCGTGGTTTACCATTATGGACGGGGACAGTACGTCTCACTGTTGTGAGAAGCCTCCTTTATGCCGTTATGTGCGCTTGAAGTGGTGTGAGCGCGACAGCCGCCTGTGTCTGCGTGAGTAGACGACGGGTTCTGTCGGTGTGCGACATTACCTCAGGCTTTTTCTTATACCCTGCCGCCGGTCGGCATAGGATACGGTACACACATAACAATACGCATCGGGTGCAAGACCCGGGAGGAGCGACATACAGTCATGAAAGACAACATCTTCCTTGTGATACTCCTGCAGATACTGCTGATCGCGCTGAACGCTATGTTCGCGGCAGCCGAAATCGCAGTGCTGAGTGTCAACGAAAACAAACTGAACAAATTGGCAGAGGAAGGCAACCGTCGGGCGCGCCGTCTGCTGAAAATGACAAAGCAGCCTGCACGGTTTCTGGCAACCATTCAAGTGGCTATCACGCTGGCAGGCTTTTTGGGAAGCGCCTTCGCCGCAGACAACTTCGCCGATCCCATTGTGGATGCGCTGGTGAAGAAGGGCGCGGACAGGTACGTATCCGCCTCCACGATGAACACGGTTGCGGTCGTGCTGATTACGCTGATTCTGTCCTACTTCACGCTGATTTTCGGCGAGCTGGTTCCCAAGCGGGTTGCCATGCGCAAAGCCGAATCGCTGGCGCTGGGTATGTCGGGCACGCTCCGGACGGTCGGCATTCTGTTCGCTCCGCTGGTGTGGCTTCTGGAAAAATCCACGAACGGCGTCCTGCGTCTGATGGGCATTGACCCCACGCAGGCAGACGAGCAGGCAAGCGAGGAGGACATCCGACTGATGGTGGATGCCAGCGCCGAAACCGGCGCCATCGACCGCGAGGAGCAGAGCATCATTCAGAACGTGTTTGAATTCGATGACCTGACCGCCGGGGAAATCGCCGTACACCGCACCGAGGTCACGATTCTGTGGATTGAGGACGATATGCAGACGTGGGACGACACCATCCACAAGGGGCGCTTTACCTTCTACCCCGTGTGCGGCGAGTCCAAGGACAATATCATCGGCGTGCTGAACGCCAAGGACTACTACCGCCTGGACAGCAAGGACCGCGACACGGTTATGGCTGAGGCAGTCCGACCTGCGTATCTGGTTCCGGAAGGCGTCAAGGCGGACGTCCTGTTCCGCAATATGCGCACGACGCGCAACAAATTCGCCATTGTGCTGGATGAATACGGCGGCATGGCGGGTATCGTAACCATCACCGACCTGATTGAGCGGTTAGTGGGCGACCTGACCAACGCCGACGACAGCACACAGCCCGCTCCGGCGGACATCGTGAAGCGTGAGGACGGCGACTGGGAAGTGCGCGGTACCGCAGACCTGTCCGAGGTACAGGAGGAACTGGACGTGGAGCTGCCCACCGAGGACTGCGACACCTTCGGCGGACTGGTCTTTGCCGAGTTGGGTACCATTCCGGAGGACGGCACAACCTGCGATATTACAATCGGGCGGTTGGAAGTCCACGTGCAAAGCGTCGCGGATCACCAGATGGAAATCGCGCTGGTTCACGTCCTGCCCAAGGAAATGGCAGACGAGGAGGACGACGGGGCGGACGGAGACAGCGACTCCGTGAAGGACAAGGAAAAGAGCAAGGACAAAAAAGACAAGGAAGCGCTGATTTAAGGCTTCCTTGCATGAGGCAGTGCAGATCCGGTGCAGGCTGTTTCGCCTGCTGCCGCCGGAAAACCGTAACGTCACAGAAGTCCGCCGCCGGTCGCAAGCGACCGGCGGCGGATCTTTATGTGGGATTCTTCTGCGGAAGATTATGCCTGAAGCGCCTTTTCCAACGCGGCGGTGACAGCGGATGTGTCCGTCTCCGAGAGGATGGAGTAGAACACATAGGTGCCGCAGACCTTGACCTGCGCCTGCTCCAGCTTGGGCAGTTCGCCGGGGTTGTAGGAGGCGAGCAGGTCGCGCAGGCGCAGTTTCTCCGCCTCTACGAACGAGGTAACGGTGGCGGCGATACCGTCCACATCGCCCTGATTGATGACATGGAAAACACCGAACTGGTTGATGTTGGTCTCCTCATCATCCGAAAGCAGAATGATGTGGTCGTAGCACTTTTCGGTCAGGTCGCGGTACCCTGCCCCGAAGCGGGACTCCGAAATATAGTCCGCATCCGCGCCGTGGTAGCGTCCGTCCAGCGCCTCAAGCAGCTTATCGGCAACCTTGTCGGAGGACATTGTGGTAGTATAGTTGCTCTGCCCGCAGCCGAACAGCGCAAGCGTCAGCACCATAGTGAGCGCAAGCAGGCAAATCAGATATTTTTTCATGGTGTAACCTCCTTAAGCGGTATAGGCGTGGGTTCGGATATAGGACAGGATGATACGGTACGCCTCAGTGGTCAGGTGGATGCCGTCATCGCTGTCGCAGAGCGCGTCGCGCAGGCAGTTGTTCTCGTCCTTCAGCACCGACTGCGTATCCAGATACCGGCAGCCGTTCTCGGCGGCAACCGCCTTGACCCAGACATTGGCTCTGTCGATTTTCTCATTGGAAAGAACCTTACACCCCGCCGTAACCGGGAAAATGGACTGCAACAGGATAACCGTATTGGGCGACGCCGCCTGAACGGCGCGGATCAGCTTGGCGTAGTACGCCTTGAAGTCCGTTTCGGTGAGGTAGGAAACTCCGTAATCCGTTCCCAGCGTAATGATTAAAATTTCCGGATTCAGCTCGGCGGCTGCCTCCGCAATGGTCACGTAGCGGTCGGTTCCGGGCAAGTTAATCTTGGAGGACGTGATAGGCGAATCCAGATTGAGCATATTGTCCTTGGTACGCCAAACCTGCTTTGTGTTCTGCCCATCGGTCAGCACGCCGCGGCTGACGAGGTGCGCGGTGAGGGAATCCCCGACAAAGGTAAGCCTGTCCTGGTACGCCTGCCCGGCGTCCGCCGTTTCGGGCAGCGTCACGGTATCCGCAGTCGGCGCGGTCGTCACGGCAGAGGTGGCGGATTCGTCCTCACTGCCGCCTATCACGGCACAGCCCCCGGAACAGCCGGACGAAATCAGCGCGGCAACGGCGAGCACAAGGCACAGCAGTGCCAGCACGGCGCAGGCACTGCGAAGAATCCGGTCTGCGGTATCAAAGCATGCATTGGTGCGTGTATTCATCAGCAAAACCTCCGAAAAATCAGCTGTCCCGTTTGCCGAACTGCGACCGGTACGGCTGTTCGTTGACCGTCCGGCTGTCCCGGCGATGCGCCACAGCGGCAAAAACAGCCGCCGCGATGGCATAAATCAGCACGGCGAGCAGGAGGAACAGCAGGGTACTGCGTGCGGCGAGCGTCTGCTCAATCTGCACCGGCAGGTAGGCGAATGCGTAAATGCTGCCCAGAGTCAGGATGGCATGGAGCACGATGCGGGCAGCACGGGACAGGGAACTGCGCCGGATGCGCCCCGCGCAGGTCAGGCACAGTGCCAGCGGCAGGAACAGCAGCAGCCGCAGGGGGGACGGTGCCCTGTCCATGACGGCGTAAATTACCAGCATCACTGCGGTCAGTACGGTGAACCACGCGCAGGCGTGCAGCACCAGTACCCGGCAGGATGCAAGCAGGGATGCCGGAGAATCCGGCGTGGGCGATTGTTTGCGGTTCATACGGAAGCCTTTCGGTCGGGGGAACGTCGGTTTATCGCGGGGCATTGCCTGACAAATCCGTATTCTCCCGTTTTTGGTATAGGACGTTCCGGGAAAGCCGTCATGCGGCGGATTCTCCGGCGTGTCCTGTATGCAAGCCCTTTCATTATAATTCATCTGCCCGGAAAATGCAAGAAGTATTTGTGAATTTTTCCGGGAAGCGTTCGACGGTTTACGACTGCGGGATTTCCGGCGGCGAAAAGTTGTGCCGGTTAGACCTGCCGTTCCGGTTCTTTTGGGGCGGGCGCCCGATGTTTCCGGCTGTTCTCCGCCGCTTTTGAGTTTCCTTATGAAAGGAGCCGCCTCCCGCCCCCGTTCTCTCCCGGCGCCGCCATCCGCCATGAAAGTCAATGCCGCGCGGGTTCAGTCGCGGGGTGCCGGGGGCGACTGCCCCCGGCAAAATAAACCTAAATCCTCCCCTTCCCCGGAGTGGGAAGAGTGCTCTTCGAGCGCGGGTCGGGGGGATGGGGGGCAAGAAAATTTGTGCAAGGGCAGCGCAAACCGACGACGTGCAGGGGACAAGCCCCCGCAAAAAACATCCGCCGCTGCCCTGCCCCGCTCTTTCCGTGAAAAGAGGCGTTCGTTCACGGAATATTCAAAATCGTATGGTACAATATAAGGAATCACGGCGGAAAGAGGATGTGCAGAATGGGAACCAACCAAAAACAAATACCGGAGAGCGAATCGCGCCCTGCGGAGACTTGGGCGGAAAGCCCACTCCAACCGGTACTGCTGCCCGGCATCCACTCTCCCGCCGATCTCAAAGCGCTCCCGGAAGACAAAATGCCGGAACTGTGCCGGGAAATACGCAGTGAACTGCTGCGCACCGTCACACAAACCGGCGGGCATCTCGCCTCCAACCTCGGCGTGGTGGAACTGTCCGTGGCAATGCACCGGGTGTTCGACTGCCCCCGCGACCACTTTATTTTCGACGTCGGGCACCAGAGCTACGTCCACAAAATGCTGACAGGACGCTACGGGCGGATGCATACGCTGCGGCAGGGCGGCGGCATATCCGGCTTCACCAAACGCGCGGAAAGCGAGTATGACTGCTTCGGCGCGGGACACAGCTCCACGTCCCTGTCGGCGGCACTGGGCTTTGCACAGGCGGATCGCATGAAGGGTTCCGATGCATGGACCGTCGCGGTCGTCGGGGACGGCGCCTTCACCGGCGGCATGATCCACGAGGCACTCAACAACATGAGCCGAGGACTGCACCTGGTCATCATCATCAACGAGAACGAAATGTCCATCTCCAAGAACATCGGACGTTTCGCCATGCATATGGCACGCCTGCGGCAGAAGGAAGGCTACTTCCGCACCAAACGCCGCACGACCAATATCATCCGGAAAATCCCGCTCGTCGGAGACGGAATGTTCCGCGCCATCCGGTGGGTCAAAAAGTCCTTCAAGGACGCCATGTACGGCAGCAACTACTTTGAGGACATGGGGCTTTACTATTTAGGTCCCGCCGACGGAAATGATTACCGCGCGGTGGTCAGCCTCCTGCAGGCGGCGCGGGACTCCGGCGACAGCGTGGTCATCCATCTCAAGACGCGGAAAGGAAAGGGGTACCTGCCCGCCGAACGCGATCCGGGTACCTTTCACGGGATGCCGCCTGCCTCCGCCGCCGTGCCGCAGACCGAAAATGCGGAGCAGGACAACTTTTCCCGGCATCTCGGTCAGATTCTGATACAGGAATCGGCGCACGACGACCGCCTCTGCGCCATCACCGCCGCCATGAGCGAGGGAACGGGGCTGGAAGCCTTCCGGGCGGCACGCCCCGACCGGTTCTTTGACGTCGGCATCGCGGAGGAGCACGCGCTGACCTTCGCGGCAGGATTGGCGGCAGACGGATTCCGTCCGGTTGTCGCCATCTACTCCACCTTCCTGCAACGCGGCTACGACCAGATAGTGCACGACATCGCCCTACAGCGGCTGCCCGTCCTGCTCTGCATCGACCGGGCGGGACTGAGCCAGAGCGACGGGGCAACCCACCACGGCATTTTTGACGTGTCCTTCCTGTCCGCCATTCCGAACATGACGCTGTACACCCCCGCCACCCTCGCCGGGTTGGAAACCGCGTTCCGGACGGCGGTCGCGTCCGGAATGCCGAGCGCCATCCGCTATCCCAACCGCCGGGAGGACACGCGCGTCCGGGCAATGTTCTATCCGGACGGCGTACCGCAGATGGTCGGTGTACGTCCCGGCTACGCGCCCGGCGACAGACCGGACGCCGTAATCCTGTGCCACGGCGCCATGGTGTCCGAGGCGCTGAACGCCGCCGGGACGCTGGCGGCGGAAGGCATCCGGGTCGGCATCCTGCTGTGCGAGTACCTCAAACCGTATGACAGGCTGGCGGAGGAAGTCGCCGCCAGCCTGCCGCCCGCCGTTCCGCTCCTGTTCGCGGAGGAGGAAATCCGCGCCGGGGGTTTCGGCATGATGTTGGCGGACGCGCTGTTCCGCCGGGGCGAGCTGAAAGACCGCCGCTTTGACATTCTGGCGGTGGAGGACAGTTTTGTTCTCCAGTTTGTTCCGGAGCCTGTCCGCCACACGGCGGGCGTGGACGCGGCAGGCATCGCCGCCCGCGTGCGGAAGCTGCTGCGCTGACAGATAACAGGAAACCCGCCCGCCGGGTGTCACATCCGTGACACCCGGCGGGCGGGTTTTTCGGCGGCAACGCGCCGGTCTGTCAGATTTTTCCGGCTTCCTCAAACCCGTCCGTGCTGTTGACAAACACGGGCAGAAGGCGAACCGCAAAAGCAAACCGTTTCGCGTCCAGCCGGAAGCGCGGGTTCAGTTCGGGACCGCAGGAGTTGGAGCCGACGCCACTCTGCCGCATATCCAGATTGACGCAGGTTTCTTGCAGCGGAACAAGCTCATAGTCATGTCCGGTGGCAGTCAACTGAGCCGGCGTGAAGTGTGCGCAGTTGAAGGAGAACGGCGCCCCGGAGGCGACAGCCATCAATCCCTGCCCGGCGGCGTTTGCCACCGTCATCCAGACCGTGTCGGTATGCGCCATGTTTTCCTGCGGGCGGACGTAGTGCTCAAAATGCTCCGTTACCGTGGAGGCGAACAGCCCCTGCCGCGAGGCGTGGCGCTTGTCGGCGTAGCTTTCCACGGGACCGCGCCCGAAGTAACGCAGGTACTCATTGCCGCCGGGCATCAGGAACTCAACGCCGAAGCGCGGCAGGTACGGGAGATTTTCCCGGACATCCACATCCCAGTGCAGAACCGCGCCGCCCTCGGCAAGGAAGGTGTAGGTTGCGGTCGCGTGCAGAATCGGCAGCTGCGGCGCGGCGCCCAGCGACAGGTGCGCCGTGACCGTCACGGAGCGGTCATCCGAGGCGGTAATCCCGCAGTCGTAGCACTTGACGGCGGCGCGGTCGTAGCCGGCATTCTGCCACTGCCAGCGGATGTTGCGGTCGTTGTCGGTCGGGGCGCGCCAGACAGTCGGGCGGACAGGCGCCGCCAACAACTCGTGTCCCTGATGGCACACGGAGGAAATAAGCCCGCAGGTGCGGCAGACGCGGTACACCGTATCCGCCGTCCGCACGGTCACGGATTCGTCCGTCTCCTCCGCGGAAACCGTTGCGAAGGGCGACATCGCGTCACGCAGGGAAATCTTCTCCTCAGCCGGAAGATCCAGCCGGATCTGCGCAAAGCCGACCTCGTGCCCGATGGGCGCCCACAGCGTGGGCAGATTCTGCCGGGCGGTCAGCGTCAGGTATACGTCCCCGACGGCGGGAACCGCGTCGGTCGGCACGGTCAGCAGGGCGGTTTCCTGCGGTTCAATCGGCAGGCAGGCGCGCCCGCAGGCAAACACCGTGCCGTCCTGCTCCAGCGTCCACTCAAAGTCCAGATCGGACAGGTCGGTGAAGTAGCGCAGGTTGCGGATGACCGCCTCGCCGCTGGTCGGGTCGAAGGACTCCAGCCGGAACGGCTTGATAACCTGCTTGTACTCCATCAGTCCCGTGTGGGGGCGGCGATCCGGATAGACCAGACCGTCCACGCAGAAATTGCCGTCATGCGGCACCTCGCCGAAATCGCCGCCGTAGGTGTAGCGCGGGTCGGAGGCGGGGTTCTTTCCGGTCGCCACCGAGTGGTCTATAAACTCCCAGACACAACCGCCCATGAGGTTGTCGTGCGCGTAAATCAGATCCCAGTAATCCTTGAGGCATCCGGGACCGTTGCCCATGGCGTGCGAATACTCGCACAGGAACAGGGGGCGGTCAAAGACCGTCCGCTCCAGATAGGTTGCCCGGATTTCCTCCGGCGAGGGGTACATTCTGCTTTCCACATCAATGTACGGACTGCGCAGGGCGCCGCCGATTTCCGCATCGGTCTTTCCCTTCATGTCGCCGTACAGGCGGTCGGAGCACCGGCGGGAAATATCCTCGCAGTGGACAAGGTTGCGGTCGGAGCGGCTGTGCAGGTACTCCGCCATTTTGTTCTGGTTGCGCCCGATGCCGGACTCGTTGCCCAGCGACCACAGCAGTACCGAGGCGTGGTTCTTGTCGCGCTCGTACATCCGCTGTACGCGGTCAAGGTAGGCGTCCTCCCACTCCGGATCGTCGGTCAGCCTGTCCCAGTTCCCGACGCACGCCATGCCGTGGCACTCCAGATCTGTCTCGTCGATGAGGTAGAAGCCGTACTCGTCGCACAGTCCGGGGAGGCGGGGGTCGTTCGGGTAGTGGCTGGTGCGGATGGCGTTGACGTTGTGCTGCTTCATGATTTTCAGGTCGCGGATCATGTGATCCAGCGGCGTTGCCGAGCCGAGCAGCGGGTGGCTGTCGTGCCGATTGACGCCCTTGAGTTTGATTGCGCATCCGTTGAAGTACAGCACGCCGTCCCGGACACGGGCATCCCGGAAGCCTACCTTCTGCACGATATACTCACTGCCGCAGTGCAGAATCAGGGTATACAGCAGCGGCTCCTCGTCGCTCCACAGTTCCGGCGCATCCACGAGGAAATCAAAGGTTCCCTCCCCGTCGATTTCCAGCGAGCCGGACTCGATCTGCATCCCGTTGGGGCGCAGCAGGCGGTATTCCACCAGCGCACGCCCGTTCAGGCGCACCGTGGTGGGGCATCCGCCGCGGGCATAGTTCTCCGAAAGGGCGGGATGCGCCTCAAAGTCCACGATGTGAACCGGGTCGCGGAACAGAAGGTACACCTCCCGGAAGATACCCGACCAGCGGAACTTGTCCTGATCCTCCAGATAGGTGCCGTCGCACCACTTGAGCACCAGCACCTGAATGAGGTTTTCCCCCTCGTGCAGGTATGTGGAAAGGTCAAACTCACTGGTCATGTGGCTGACCTGACTGTACCCCACAAAGCGGCGGTTTACGAACAGGTAGAAGCAGGAATCCACGCCTTCAAAGTTGAGGTAAACCTTTTTCTCCAGCCGGGCGGCGGGCAGGCTGACCGTGCGGCTGTACAGTCCGCAGGGGTTTGCGTCCGGCACAAAGGGAGGATCCACCGTCATGGGATACCAGGCATTGACGTACTGAGGGGTGTCATAGTCCCGGTCGAGGTAGGTCTGCCAGGAGCGCGGCACCGTGATGCTGTCTGTCCGTCCCGGCTCAAAGTCGGGGGCTGTGAAGTCGGGAACATCGTGCATGGAGCGGTAAAAAGTAAAGTCCCAGTCTCCGCACAGGGTCAGAAAATCGTAGCTGGCGGCGCGGTTCCCGCCCAGCGCTGCCGCCTCGCTGTGAAAGGGGACAAAGTACGCGCGGGGCGCTTCGCACCCGATATGCAGGGTGTGTGGGTTCTGATGGTAATTGGCATTGCGGATGAATTTGAACATGCTTGTTTTGCATCCTTTCGTTATGTCGGTAGGGAACGCACCTATATGATACCATAGCGGCGTGCCGCTGTCAAGGTGCTGTTTTTTGTTTTTTTATCGGTCGGGGGTTTTCCATCTGCGTTATCGGTATTCCCTGCTCCCG
>CAVIJF010000048.1:0-10012 GCA_963643175.1 bacterium | reverse complement strand
ACTTATGCGAGGTCGGGGCAACCCGGAGAGGCAGGGCACGGGCACCCCTTCCGGCACCGAAAACCGCTGGGGCAGCCGTGGACGCGGGGGCAGTCACGGAGCAGCATAGCAGCCCCCCGGCGGGAGGAAAACTCGGAAAGCACCGAGGCGGATACCCCCGAAAACTCTCCCAAAACCCTTGACAAATCAACGCTTTTGTGCTATACTTACCCCCCGAACTGCATAGAGAATCAGGGGTGCTGGGCTGCAATGCCCGGCTGAGATGCGCCAGTGCGCGAACCCTTTACCTGATACGGATAATACCGGCGTAGGCAGCATTTTCGGGGAACGCTTCCGGGCGTTTCGTTGTGTGACCGGCGGAGATTTTCCGTGCGGTTACATTTTTGTTTCCGGAGGTGTTCGTATGAGAAACGAACAGAAAGAGGCGCTCCTGTCCCTCGTGGAGGGCGCCATGATGGTGGCTCTGGCTACCGTGCTCAGCTTGGTCAAAATCGTGAAATTCCCGTGGGGCGGCTCCATTACCCTGCTGTCCATGCTCCCGCTTGTGCTGTTCAGCATCCGGCGCGGCGTCGCCAAGGGTCTGGGCGCCGCTTTCACGTACGCCGTCCTGCAGATGCTGATGGACATCGCCGAAGTCGCCGGCTGGGGACTGACCCCCGCCTCGCTCATCGGCTGCCTGCTGCTGGATTACCTCGTGCCCTTCACGCTCATCGGCGTCGCGGGCTGCTTCCGCACCCAGGGAATGCCCGGCTGGATCGGCGGCGCGGCGTTCGCGCTGGCTCTGCGGCTGGTGTCGCACTTCTTCAGCGGCGCGTTCATCTTCGCGTCCGCCGGAAAGGTTATGGACATCAACATCAACAACCCCTACCTGTACAGCCTCGCCTACAACGCCGCCTACATGGTGCCCGAAATCGTGTTTACCTGCATCGCCTGCCTTGTCTTGTTCAAAGTCCCCGCGACCCGCAGGCTAATGACCGAAAAAATCCCCGCCTGACAATGATTTTCGCGTAACAGAAAGAGCGTCCCCTCCGAAAAGGGGGCGCTCTTTCTTGTGCGCATACTCACTGCCGGCAGGCGTCCGCAAAGGCGCGGAAAATGCGTGCCGCGTGGTCGTCGTCTGGGCAGGCGCAGTAGATTTCCGGGTGGAACTGCACCGCCAGCAGGAACCGGTGGCGGGGGTCATGGAATGCCTCGATGTATCCGTCGCCGGACACGCCGTCCGTGACCAGTCCGGGTGCCAGCTGCTTCACGTTCTGGTGGTGGAAGGTGTTCACATATATCTCGCTTTTGCCGCAGATGTCCGCCAGCGGTGTTCCGGCGGTCAGACGGAGCAACTGGTGGCGTTCGGTGCCGGGCTGGGTCTGCTGGTGTCCGTCCATGTGCTGGTACAGGGTGCCGCCCAGCGCCACGTTGATGGACTGGATACCGCGGCATATGCCGAGGATAGGTTTTCCGGACGCATAGACTGCCGGAAACATGGCAAATTCAAAGGCGTCTCTTGCCTCGTCGATTTCCACGCTGTCGAACTGTTTTGTTTCGCCGTACCGCACCGGATCGACATCCACACCGCCGGAGTACAGGAATCCGTCGCAGCTATCGACATATCCTCTGATTTTCTCCTCGTCTGTGGTATACACCAATGTGACGCCCAATGCGCCGCCCTGCCAGACTGCGTTGAGATAGCGCGCCGGTGTGCGCAGCTCTGCTCCGTCGTGGGAGCCGAGAATACCGATTACGGGTCTGTCGTTTCTCATTGCTTTTTCCTCGTTAGTGATGGAATTGTTGTTGATAGGGAAGGATTTTTGCTTTTTTTGTGTTGCCCCGCGCCCGGCGCTGGGCGGCTTTAGCCTGACATCGCAAAAGGATTTTTCCCCCTATCCCCCCGACCCCCCTTCCCCGGTGGGGAAGGGGGAGATTTCAGGTTTATTTTGCCGGGGGCGAAGCCCCCGGCACCCCTGCATCTGCACCGGAGGCGGTACTGCGCACCGGGCGGCTTGCGGCGCCGGAAGGGGCTCCTTCCCGGCGGTATCGGCTAACCTCTGCGGCTTGCGTTACCTCCCGGAATGCCGGAAACGGCAGTCCCCGGCTTTCCAAAAAAGTTTCAGCTTTCTTACTGGCGGAGCGGGAAGCCAAGGAGTGAGGGGGACCGGGGGAGAGGAACCTCGGCGTTTGAGATGGTCCTCTCCCCCGGGGCAGGGCACAAGCAACCACCGCCAAAGCAGAACATCAAAAGACCATTGATGCTGGAAAAATCAGTTCAGCACCTTGCTGTCCCCCTGCAGGATGCCTATCATATTGTCCACAAGCTGGAGGATGTCTGGGAGAAAGAAAATGACAACGGCGGCAGCCACGACAGAGAGAATCAGAACTAGGAGAAAGCTGCGCCAGCCGGACCCTTCCTTCTCAAAGCGGACTTCGGCGGCGTAGTGCTGCTCGTCGGGGATGTAGAAGTGGGCTGTTTCGGGATTCAGGCGGAAGTGGGCGGGCACAAAGCCGGCGGAGGAGCCGGTCGCGGCAACGTAGGCGGCACGTGCCGCCTCCATGTCCCGCTCGTGCTGCTCGCACTCGACACAGTGCACAACCCTGCCGAGTACCGTGCCGCGCTTCAGACTGCCGCGCACGGCGGGACTGCGGTGATAGCCAAGCTCCCGGAGCGTCTTTGCCTTCTCCGGCGACAGACAGTCCTCCCGCACCAGCTTACGCACAAACCCACCGAGATGGTTCTTGTCAAAGGACGCGAACGCCGACGCGACAATGATGCCCAGAAATATGCCCAGAATGATGTTGCGCAGGGACAGCAGCGTCCCCGTGCCCAGATCAATATGCTCGTACCTGCCCGTCACATCCAGCGTGAAGTAGCGGTCCCGGAAGTACGCCCACAGTTCCTCCCAGAGCGTCTGGGACTCCTCTGCCAGCGTGCGGACGGGATACACGAGGCTGTCGGAAAATTTCAGAAATCTGTACATGGGTTACTCCTTTCGGGGCGCGGAGTGTCAGGCCTTGCGGATGACGTCGGTGCCGACGTACCGGCGCAGGACGTCCGGCACGTTGACACTGCCGTCCGCGTTCTGGTTCTGCTCGACCAGAGCCGGCAGAATGCGGCTGGTCGCAAGTCCGGAGCCGTTGAGTGTGTGGACGTACTCCACCTTGCCGTTCGCCCGCTTGACACGGATCATGCCGCGCCGCGCCTGATAATCGCGGGCGTTGGACACGGAGGATACCTCCTTGTAGCCGTGCATGGACGGAATGTTGATCTCAATATCATAGGTGCGTGCCATGGACGCGGAGCAGTCCTCCGCCGCCAGCTTGACCGTCCGGAAGTGGAAGCCCAGCCCCTTGACCAGATTCTCCGCCTTGGTCACAAGTTCATCAAAGGCGGCGTCGCTTGCCTCCGGCAGCGTGTACTGGAACATCTCCACCTTGTTGAACTGGTGTCCGCGCACCATGCCGCGCTCGTCGGAGCGGTAGGAGCCTGCCTCACGGCGGAAGCAGGGCGTGTAGGCGAACATCTTCTTGGGCAGGTCAGCCTCAGTCAGGATTTCGTTGCGGTACAGGGACGCCAGCGCCGCCTCGGCGGTCGGCAGCATATAGTGCACGCGCCCGTCGGTCGGGTTCTCAATCTTGTATACCTCGTCGGCAAACTTCGGGAACTGCCCCGCCGTCAGTCCGCACTCGTACTCCAGCATATGCGGGGGCAGAATCATCTCGTACCCGTCCGCCAGATGCGTGTCCATGAAGTAGTTGAGCAGCGCCCACTCCAGCCGCGCGCCCATGCCGCGGTAAATCCAGAAGCCGGAACCTGCCAGCTTGGTGCCGCGCGGATAGTCGATAAGCCCCAGATCGGTGCAGAGATCGACGTGATTCTTCGGTTCAAAGTCGAATTTGCGCGGCTCGCCCCAGTAGCGCAGCGGCTGGTTGTTCTCCTTGCCGCCCGGCAGAAGATCCTCGTCCGGCAGGTTGGGCAGTCCCAGCATCAGCGCCGTGTAGCGCTCCTCGACTTCCTTAATCTTCTCGTCGTTCGCCTTTGTCTTGGCGGACAGCTCCTTCATCTCGGCGAACAGCTCCGCAACATCCTTCCCTTCCCGCTTGTACTGCGGAATCAGCTTGTTGGTCTTGTTCGCCTCCGCCTTCATTGCCTCGTTCCCGGCAATCAGCGCCCGGCGCTCGCCGTCCAGCTTCAGAATCTCCTCGATGTCTGCGCGTGCATCCTTGCCCTTCTTGGCAAGCCGGGCTATGACTTCCTCCGGATTTTCCTTGATATACTTAATGTCCAGCATGGTGTTTTTCTCTCCCTTTTATTCTTCCCTGCCCTGTCTCCCCGGCAGGCAAATTATGCAAAAATGTCTTGTCCCGCAAGCTTTTTCAGCAGCTCTTCAAGGTCGCTGTCGTCCTCGAAGGACAACTCCACGACCCGCTTGCGCGGTGTCTGGCGTATCTTCACGCGGCGTCCGAGCGTGCGCATCATGCGCTCCTCCAGATCCTTCATGTACACGAATTTCTGATCCAGCGGCTGCTCCGCCCCGTCCTGCTCCGCCTGCTCTGCCTGCTGTCGGGTTGCCGCAGCCAGCCGTTCAGCTTCCCGCACGGACAGTTCCTTCTCAACAATGCGCTGCGCCAGCGATATTTCCTTCTCGCCGTCATCCAGCATCAGCAGTGCCCGCGCGTGCCCCGCCGACAGGCTGCCGTCCCGGAGCATGACCAGCACTTCCTCCGGTAAATCCAGCAGACGCAGCAGGTTCGCTACGGTCGAACGGTTCTTGCCCGCCTGCGCCGCCACCTGATCCTGCGTCAGTCCGAACTTGTCCATCAGCGTCCGGTACGCCATGGCTTCCTCCACGGGGTTCAGATCCTTGCGCTGTACGTTCTCAATCAGTGCGACCTTGGCGACCTCCAGATCGTCCCCCGTCATGATGGACACCGGAATCTCGTCGATGCCAGCCATTTCCGCCGCCCGGAAGCGGCGCTCGCCTGCCACAATCTCGTATTTTCCGGGCGTGAACTCTATTTCCCGCACCAGAATCGGCTGAATCACGCCGTGCTCCCGGACGGAATCCGCCAGAAGCTGGAGTGCGTTCATGTCAAAATCCTTGCGGGGCTGGTCGCGCCGCGCCTGGATGTCCTTCAGCGCCAGTTTTGTGACCGGTCCCTTGCTCTCAAAGTTGTTGTCATCCAGCAGGGAGTAAAAATCCCGTCCGAGACCGCCTTTGCTTTTTCCCATACTTTTTTCCTTTCTCAGATGTGTCTCAGATACGCGACGCCAGCTCGTTTGCCACGCTCAGGTACTCCTTGGTCCCCTTCCCCGACTTGTCGTAGTAGTAAATCGGTTCGCCGTAGCCGGGCGCCTCGGACAGCTTGACGCTGCGCGTGATGGGCGTGGAAAACAGCTTGCCGCCGTAGTGCTTTTCAATCTGCCGTTCCACCTGCTGGGTCAGCAGCAGCCGCTTGGTGTACATGGTCAGCAGGATGCCCGTGATGTTGAGTGCGCTGTTGTAGTTGTCGTGCACCGTCCGGATGGTCTTGCTCAGCTGGGACAGTCCCTCCAGCGCGTAAAATTCGCACTGCATCGGCACCACCACGCCGTCGCTCGCTGTCAGCGAGTTGACCGTCAGCATACCCAGTGAAGGCGGGCAGTCCACGATGATGTAATCAAACACGGTTTTGAGCGATGCCAGCGCTTTCTGCATGACGAACACCGGCTCCTCACCGTTATACAGTTCAAATTCCGCGTTTGCCAGTCTTCCGTTTGCGGGCGTGACCCACAGTTTGTCGTATTCTGTCTGAATCACAGCGTCCGCCGGGTTGATGCTGCCCGTCAGCAGATCGCACACCGTATATTTCAGGTTTTTCTTTGCGATTTTCACGCCCGTGGTTGCGTTGCCCTGCGGGTCAAGGTCAATCAGCAGTGTGCGGTATCCCAATATGCCAAGGCAGGCGGCGACATTGACTGCCGATGTGGTTTTTCCGACTCCGCCCTTCTGGTTTACAAAGGATATGATTTTTCCCATCCTTCTCTTCCCTCCTCCGCGTTTTCATCCGATTTTTCGCGATGCGTATAGTATAGCACACTTTGCTTTCCATTGCAAGAGGATTTGCAAAGTTTCGGCGGCGCGGCGGGGACTTTTTCAGTTCCCGGTGTCGGAAGCGGGCGCCCGGCAGGACGGTGCTTGCGATTGTTTCACGTGAAACATCTGGCGTTGCTCCGACTTTTGAAATTGTTTCACGTGAAACACTTCCCTGCCCTGCTTGTGGAGCCTGTTTCACGTGAAACATCTCAGAAATTACAGCGGTCTTTTCCGTATCTGCCCGAACTGCCGCGGAAATTCCCGCGGCGTCGGTGCCTGCTTGCATACCGAAATCAGCACGCGCTCTTCCCGGTCGGTCAGCGTGTCAAGCGTCAGCCGTTCCCCAACGGCTTCCCCACCGCCCAGACGCCGGATGCCGTCGTGCGCCTCCTCCAGCTCCTCCATGCCCGCCGCGCCCTTGAGCAGCAGCAGTGACCCGCCGACACGGCACAGCGGCAGGCACAGTTCGTCCAGCAGATTCAGCCGTGCAACTGCCCGGCTGGTCACTACGTCAAAACGTTCCCGCCACGCGGCGTCCCTGCCGAGTTCCTCTGCCCGCGCGGTCACGGCGCGGACATTGGAAAGTCCCAGCAGGCTCGCCGTTTCCTGCACGTACTTAATCTTTTTGCCGGTGCTGTCGATTGCCGTGATTTGCAGGTCGGGACGCAGAATCGCCAGCGGGAAGGTTGGGAATCCGCCGCCGCAGCCGACATCCGCGACCGATGCGCCTGCTGGGAAGCGGTCGGCGGTCAGGGCGCAGTCAGCGTAATGCAGGGGGATGATCTTTTCCGGGGTGGTCAGGGCTGTCAGGTTCATGACGGCGTTGACTTCCGTCAGGCGGGCGGTGAGGGCTTGGAATGCGTCGATGATGGGTTGCTGAATGTAGGCGTTCAGGTTGTTTGCACTGAAAACCGCTGTGAACAGGCGGGTGAAGTCGGTGCTGTTTATCATTGGATTCTCCCTGTTTTCTTCATTATATTTTGTGGCTGCGGGTGTTTCATACGGGGCAGGGAAGTGTTTCACGTGAAACATTGTTTTTTGGGTACGGGCTGTTTCCACGTTCCTGCGTGCGCTTGCCCCATCCCCCGCCCCCTTCCCGCCGGGAAGGGGGAGATTGTTAGTTTCCTTATGCAAGGGGCTGTCGCCCCTTGCATCCCCGCGCCTGTGCCGGAAAGTGGTGCGGCGTACCGGAGCGTTTGCGGTGTTCTGTGGGCGGCGGATTCTGTGGTTTCAGGGA
This sequence comes from bacterium, assembly GCA_963643175.1. GTDB lineage: Bacteria > Bacillota > Clostridia > Oscillospirales > CAG-272 > CAMEON01. The sequence continues at coordinate 2,713 of CAVIJF010000048.1, read as the reverse complement.
ATTGTTTCACGTGAAACATTGTTTCTTTGAGGTACGGGCTGTTTCCACGTTCCTGTGTACATTTTGCCCCATCCCCCCGACCCCCTTCCCCCACGGGGAAGGGTGCGTTTAGGTTTATTTTGCCGGGGGCTGCGTCCTCGACACCCCGCGTCTGCGCCGGGGCGAAACTGCGTGCTGGGCGGTTAGCGGTACCGGAGGAGGGATATCCCCGGCGCCCCGGCTACCCCTGCGGTTTCTGTTGCCTACCGGGAACGGGCAGCCAAGGAGTGAAGGAGGACCGGGGGCATAAAAAGCCGCCCCGCTTTCAGTGTTGCTGCCGGCACAGGCGCGGGCATGCAAGGGGCGGCAGCCCCTTGCATAAGAAAACCTTGGTTCTCCCCCTTCCCGCCGGGAAGGGGGCGGGGGGATGGAGGAAAGAGGTTCAGGCAAATTAAAAAAGACGGCGTTCAGATGTATGCCGGGAACAGCACGCCACTTTTTATTTCATCCGTGCAGAAGTTCTTGAAAGAGGGGGTTCGGGGGAGAAAGCTTCTTTCAAGAAGTTTTCTCCCCCCGCCCAATCCCCCTACCTCAACCCCAGATACAGCAGCAGGACGGATATATCGGCGGGACTGACGCCGCTGATGCGGGACGCCTGCCCGACGGTGAGGGGCTGGAGGGCGGCAAGCTTCTGGGCGGCTTCAAGGCGCAGACCGCGGATGGAGGAGTAGGGAAGGTCGAGAGGAAGTTTTTTATCCTCCAGCTTTTTCTGGCGCTCGACTTCGGCAAGCTCTCGCCGGATATAGCCGGCGTATTTGACATCGGTTTCGATGGTGCGGCAGACGGCGAAGGGAAGGGAAGGGCGGTCGGGATCCAGCGGGGCAAGTGCGTCATAGGTCACACCAGGGCGGCGCAGAAGATCGGCAAGCGAGACGCCGGAGGCGACAGGATCCATGCCCCACGAAAGCAGCAGGGGATTGACTTTTTCGGGTGACAGGTGCGTTTTTTCAAGGCGCGCCTGCTCGGTCTGCTCCTGCTCGCGCTTGCGCAGGAAGGCGCGGTAGCGCTCCTCCGGAATCAGCCCGCAGGCGTAGCCGGTCGGAGTCAGGCGCAGGTCAGCGTTGTCCTGCCGCAGGAGCAGGCGGAATTCCGACCGGCTGGTCATCATCCGGTACGGCTCGTTGGTACCGCGCGTGACCAGATCGTCAATCAGCGTGCCGATATAGCTGCCGGAGCGCGGCAGAATCAGGGGCGGCTTGCCGAGCACGGTCAGCGCCGCGTTGATGCCGGCGACCAGCCCCTGCGCCGCCGCTTCCTCGTAGCCGGAGGTGCCGTTGAACTGTCCGGCGCCGTACAGCCCCTCATGCTGACGGAAGGCAAGGGTAGGGAAGAGCTGCAGCGGGTCGGCGCAGTCGTACTCGATGGCGTAGGCGTAGCGCATGATTTCAGCGTGCTCGAAGCCGGTCAGCGAATGCACCATGTCCTGCTGGACGTCGGTCGGCAGGGAGGTGGAAAAGCCCTGCAGGTACATTTCCTCGGTGTCGCGACCCAGCGGCTCGACAAAAAGCTGGTGGCGCTCCTTATCGGCAAAGCGCACGATTTTATCCTCTATGGACGGGCAGTAGCGGGGTCCCGTCCCGTGGATTTTGCCGGAATACATAGCGGAACGATGGATATTCTCGTGTATAATACGGTGCGTTTCGGCGTTGGTATAGACGATATGGCAGGGAATTTGCGCAATATTCCGGAAAGCGTCGGCGTCGGTGCGGGCGGAGTAGGGAACAATCCGCTCCTCGCCGGGCTGTTCCTCCAGTGCATCCAACCGGATGGTCTGCCGCCGGATGCGTGCGGGGGTACCGGTTTTGAAGCGCATCAGGCGTATGCCCATACGGCGGAGCGAATCGGACAGTCCCTCGGCGGGCAGCAGACCGTCCGGCCCGGAGGGGTAGGAAGCATCGCCGACGAACACCCGCCCGCAGAGGTAGGTTCCGGTGGCAATGATAATGCATTCCGCGCTCCACTCCTCGCCGAGCCTTGTCCGGAATCCTGTGATTTTTCCTTTTCCATCAACTGTTTTTTCGTATATCTCCACAACTTCCGCCTGCAGGAGGCGCAGGTTTTCCTGCATCTCCAGCGTATGCTTCATGAGGGCATGGTAGCGCTGTCTGTCAGCCTGAATGCGTTTGGACTGCACGGCGGCGCCTTTTCCGGTATTGAGTGTCCGGCTCTGGAGTGTGACGAGATCTGCGGCGCGTCCCATTTCGCCGCCGAGTGCGTCGATTTCGTACACCAGATGCCCCTTTGCCGTTCCTCCGATGGAGGGGTTACAGGGCATATTTGCCACCGAATCAAGCGACATGGTGCACAGGACTGTATCCACGCCCATTCTTGCCGCCGCCAATGCCGCCTCGATTCCGGCGTGACCGGCACCGATTACAGCTATCTGTGTTTTGTTCATTTCCTTATATTACCTTCTTTTATGTGGTACCGCGTTTTTTGCTGGCTGTTGTATGCCGGTATATTTTATCATTTTTTGCGGCGGGCGTCAAGTGGGGGAGGGGGTGTTTTTCCGGGGGGAAGGAGGATTTTTGGCGCCTCCCCGGTGCTTTTTGTGGGAAGGCTTATCTGCGCCCGGCGTTTCCGGCTTAACCTGCCTTGGCGCTAAATTTCCTCCCCCATCCCCCCGCCCCCCTTCCCCTCCGGGGAAGGGGGAGTTTTCTGGTTTATTTTGCCG
>CAVIJF010000047.1:0-10550 GCA_963643175.1 bacterium | reverse complement strand
CCCCCAACCCACTTACCGCACCAGATTGATTACAACCCCCACCGCCCACAGAACCGCCGCAAGCATGGCTTCCGGACAGAAGAAGGCGCGTCCGAGAGCAGGCAGAAACTCGCGGGCAGAGAGCGCGGACAGACCGGGCGTCTGCTGGGCGTCAGGCGCATCGGTCAGACGGAGACGGGCGCGGCGCCGCAGTATCCGGGCGGATTCGCCGCAGAAAACCGCGGCGGACAGCAGAAGCAACGCAATCAGCAACACAACCAGCAACCCCAGATTTCCGGTACTGCGGCAGTACCCGGATAACCCTGCCTGTGCCAGAACGCCGAACAGATTGTAGCCGAGATGCACCAGCATGGCGGCGACAGCGGAGCGCGTCATGTACAGCACAAGCGCCAGAAGCAGTCCGGCAAACAGGTACACCGGCAGGGCGGTCAAGTCAAAATGCAGGAAGGCGAAGAACAGCGAACTGACCGCCATCGCGTACAGTATGCCGTTTTCCTCATACTCCGCGCACAGAATGCCCCGGAAAACAAGCTCCTCGCAGAAGGCGGGAAGTACGCCGTAGGTCAGAATCAGGCGGAGGGTCGCCCCTGCCGTGCCGTCGTTGGAGGAGGAGAAAGTGTCGTACAGCGTGAAGGAGGTCTGCGCATTCAGCATTCCGCAGACCATGGCGAGCAGGGTACAGCCCGCAATCAGGAACAGAATCGCCGACAGGATAATGAGAATATGCGACAGCGACACGCGCCGCAGACGCAGGGCAGGCACAAACGCCCTGCCGCGCAGGCGGATGTACAGGTACGCCGGAATCGGAAAGATGAGCAGCTGGAGCAGAACCGTGCTCAGGTACTCCCCCTCCCGCGACAGAAACGCCCGGTCAATCAGCCGGGAGAGCAGAAGCAGGGCGTAAATAACCAGCACCAGCCGCGCGGCGCGGGGCGCGACTGCATACTCACCGCGCAGAAACTGCCGGAAGCGGAACCGCCTGCCCGGCGTGCCGGAGCTGTCAGCGGGGGAAATTGTCTCGTTTTGCATGAGCGGCTGTAAGCCTCCCTTCGGAAAGTAGGTAACGAACCGGTATATCGTGCGTCTGACGCGGCAGACAGGGCGCCATACAGCAGGCATACGTCACGCCGACCGTGACCGGCTCGATGCCGTGCGATGCCAACCAATGCAGCAGCGTGTCGTAGTACCCGCCGCCGTAACCCAGACGGTAGCCGTCCGGGTCAAAGGACAGCCCCGGCACCAGCATTAGCGCACCGTTCAGGTCGGCGGGCGGCAGGGGCAGGCAGTCCCCGGTCGGCTCCTGCGTGCCGTAGGGACCCGGGCGCAGAAAAGCCGCGCCGTAGTCCGGCATCAGACGGAAGGACAGACTCCGCGCCGCGCCGCACACCGGCAGGGCAATCCGCTTTCCGAGTGCCTGCCCGCGCCGCCACAGGGGCAGGACGTCCGGCTCGTTCCGCATGGGAACGTACAGGCAGACCAGCCGCGCTGCCTGCCAGAGCGGGGACACCAGCAGTGCCCCGCACAGGGCATCATCGGCGGCGGCACGCTCCTCCCGCGTCAGCGATGCCCGCCGGGCAAGGCACAGCGAGCGCAGGCGTTTCTTTTCGGCAGCCGCCGCCGCATTGTGCGCGTCGTCTGCCGGCTGCGTTACGCCCCTGCCGGGCAGGCTCCCCGGCAGGGGGCGGTTGCGGAAGGCTCCCATGGCGGTCAGGGTGCCTGAATCCCGGCGCGGATGCGCCCGGCATGAGCAGGCGACTGCAGTGCGCTGACAATCTCCAGCCCGAATTCCATGGCGACACCCGCTCCGGCGGCGGTGATGACCTTCCCGTCCCGGATGACCTTTCCGCCGATTTCCGTTGCACCGTCCAGCGCGTCCTCAAAGCCGGGGAAGCAGGTCGCGCGCAGACCGCGCAGATATCCCCGCCTGCCCAGCACCGACGGCGCCGCGCAGATGGCGCACAGCCATGCGCCGCTTGCGGCGGCGTGCTTCAGCGCCGCGTCCACAATCGGGGATTCATCCAGGTGGCGCGTCCCCGGCATACCGCCGGGCAGAATGACAGCCTCGGCAGGTGCGGCGGGGTCATAGTCCCGGTCGGACATATCCGCTTCCACGACGATACCGTGTGCGCCCGGAACGTGCCGCCCGCCGATGCCGACGGTTGCGACTTCCAGTCCCGCACGCCGCAGGATGTCCAGCGGGAACAGGGCTTCGACCTCCTCAAAGCCGGGAGCAAGAAACAGATAAATCACGAAAAAATCAACTCCTTGTTTATTTGTAAATCAGAGTGTACAGAAATCACGACTCGGCACCGTCCGTCCCGTAGATGCGATTCAACGTCTCCGGCTTCATGCGCCAGAGCGCGACCACATAGTATACGGTCACGGCGACGGCGAGCAGGACGGTAAAGACGACGGTCGGCGTGTCCCACCACGTGCCGCCGCCCAGCGAGGGCAGAAGATCGCCCGCGAAGTCGTACACGGCGTGCAGCAGCACGCACAGCCAAAGGTTTGCGGTTCTGTACAACACGACCGCGCACATGGCGCCAATCAGGAAGGAGTAGCCGATCTGCCGGATGACGGCGCCCAGCCCAGCCCCCGCTATCAGATTGGCGAGGTGCACCACGCCGAAAACCGCCGAGGTCAGCAGAATGCACCGGAACAGGTCAAAGCGCGTGGTGCGGCGGGTTTCCGCAAACGACAGCAAGATGACGCCCCGGAAGGCAAATTCCTCGAACAGCCCAATGGAAAGGCATTCGGCGCAGAACCAGACGATGTACACCGGCGCGGTATGTATCAGGAAGGCATCCCCCCACGCCAGCGAAAGAAGCGGGGCGTTGTTTATCACGACCGCCCACGCGGGCAGGGAGAAGGCAAGCGAGCGGAGAAACGGCTTGCGCAGGGGGTTGAGCACCCGGTAGCCGCGCCAGAGCAGGATGCACAGGAATACCGCCGCTCCCGCCGCACGTGTCAGCGTCATGGTCATGATGGGCTGGAGGACGGGGTCGTCGCTCAGCGCCGGCTTTCCGATTTCAAACCACAGCAGCAGTGCCATCCCGACGGCAATCACAAGGTAGCAGACCCACACGGGAAAGGGGTGCGTTCCCCGCGCCCGAACCGGCTGTGTCATGCTTTCGGCTCCTGTCCGGGAACGTAGCGGAAGGTTTCCGGCTTGATGAAGTTCTTCTCGGTCCGGAAGCTGTCCGCACGCACAAAGGTATCCTCCCCGACGGGCTGTGCGGGTGCGATGCCGGACACGTCAATCACGCCGAAGGCGGGCGGGGTAGGCTTGCTCTCCGGTTCGGCAGGGGCGGCAGCAGCCGCGGGAGCCGGCTCTGCGGGCGCATCGCCCGCGGCTGCTGCCGCCGTATCCGCCGTATCCGGCGTTTCCGCCGGTGCGGTTGGCTCCGCAGCCGTCTCCGGTGCCGCCGGTGTTTCCGGTGCGGCGGCATCCGTCCCGGCGGCATCCGTCCCGGTGGCAAGCAGTTCCGCCCGGAAAGCCGCCTCCCGCTCCGCGCGCAGACGCGCGGCACGCTCGACGGTGGCTTCCAGAATCAGCAGGAGCAGTCCGGAACCGACCAGTATCAGCGAGATAAGCTGGGAGGGCGTCAGACCGGTCACAAGCGAGTTGCCCCGATAGTCGTCGCGCAGGTTTTCGGCAAAGAAGCGCCATGTTCCGTACAGCATCATGTACAGCGGCATCCCGCACCGTCTGCCCTCGCAGTAGCGGATGACAAGCCAGCCGCAGAGCAGGAACAGGAAGATTGCTTCAAACAGCTGAACGGGAATGCGCTTCCCGATGCCGACCATCTCAATGCCGTACCATGCGTCGGTCGCCCGCCCGTAGCAGCAGCCCGCCATCAGACAGCCTAGCCGCCCGAAGCCGTGCGCGGCGGTGATGCCGCAGGCGGCAATGGACAGAAGGTCGGGAAAATTGCGCAGATGCTCATTGTCCCGGAACAGGGGGTAGCCGATGCCGAAGTAAATCAGCAGGAAGGATGCCGCCCCGCCGATAAGCCCGCCGTAGAAGGTCTGCCCGGTGGATTCCGTGATGTGGAACCCGCCATCCCGCTCCATGTTGTACAACGCCTGAAAGACGACGGCGGAACCGTACCCCAGCACGACGGCAAAAATCATGGTGACGAGGACAAAATTCTGCCACTTGGCAGACAGCCCCCGCTTGTCGGACAGGACACGGATGAGGATCATGCACACGATCAGCCCGACCGTGATCAGAATGCTGTACAAATCCAGATCCCAGATAATTTTGTTCGGATACATACCGGATACTCCTTATTTCCGCTTATTCATTTTGAGTTCGGCAAGCCCCTGCGGCGAGAGCAGTACCTTACGGGGCTTGTTCCCGTCGGCGGGACTGACAAAGCCCATTTCCTGCATTCGGTCAATAATCTTGGCGGCACGTCCGTATCCCAGTTCCAGACGGCGCTGGAGGAGGGAGGTAGACACCTTGTTGGCATCGACCGCCACCTCGACAGCCTCCCAGAATTTGGGATCCTCGCCGTCCCCGGCACCGCCGATGTCGTCAAGCGACAGATCCTCTCCGCCACGCTTCTTTCCGGAGCCGCACCGTGCCGCTTCGGCGTCGATTGTCTGCATGAAGGATTCGTCGTACACCGGTTTTTCATTGTGCTCCTTGACAAAATCGATGACGCTCTCGACCTCGCTGTCGCTGACGAACGCGCCCTGCACGCGGAGCGGCTTGGTGGCGCCGACCGGTGCGTACAGCATATCGCCGCGCCCGATCAGCTTTTCCGCGCCCGCCACATCGATGATGGTGCGCGAGTCTACCTGCGACTTGACCGTAAAGGCGATACGCGACGGGATATTTGCCTTGATAAGACCGGTGATGACATCCACGGAGGGACGCTGGGTACCCAGAATCAGGTGGATACCGGCGGCGCGTCCCTTCTGTGCCAACCGGCAGATGGCGGATTCCACATCGGCGGGTGCCGTCATCATCAGGTCGGCTAACTCATCGATGATGATAATCATCTGCGTCAGGGGGGGATGCTCGTTGTCCCCTGCCGTCACCTCGTTGTAGCCCGCCAGATTGCGCACGCCCACTTCCTCAATCAGCTCAAAGCGGCGCTCCATTTCCGCAACCGCCGAATACAGGGCGCCCGCCGCCTTCTTGGGGTCGGTGACGATGGGGCAGTACAGGTGCGGAATATCCCGGTACATACTGAACTCAACCTTCTTGGGGTCAACCAGAATCAGCTTGACCTCCTCCGGCGTTGCCTTATAGAGGATACTCAGAATGATGCAGTTGATGCACACCGACTTACCGGAGCCGGTGGTACCGGACACCAGCAGGTGGGGCATTTTATTGATGTCGAATATCACGGGGCGTCCGGATACCTCACAGCCGAGGCAGGCGGTAATGCGGCTTTTGGCATTCCGGAATTCCGGCGTCTCCAGCAGGTTGCGCAGGTAGACGGTAGAGGGGGTGTCGTTCGGCACCTCGATACCGACCGCCGATTTACCCGGGATGGGTGCCTCGATACGCACGCCTGCCTTGGCAAGGTTCATGGCAATGTCATCAACTAAGTTGGAAATGGAGCGCACGCGCACGCCCGCCTCCGGTCTGACCTCGTACCGCGTGACAGTCGGTCCGCAGGAGCAGGACACGCTCCTGACGCGGATTTTGAAGCTCTCCAGTGTGCTTTGCAGAATCTGCGTGTTCTTCTGTATCTGGGCGTCGTCCGCCTCAAAGCGGGAACAGCCCTTGGTCAGAATGTCAAGGGGCGGGAACACATACGCGGGCGCGTCGGGAACGGTGGTGCCGGCGGACGTGACCTCCTCGTCCGGCAAGCCCTCCACGGGATTGTCCGGCGTTCCGGTCAGGGCGGCGGATTCGGGGGGGAGTACCGTGACGTGTACGGCGTTCTGCCCGCCCATCCGGATTATCCGCTCGCCTGCGGCGGGTGTCCCGTCCTCTTTTCCGGCTTCTGTGCGGACATCGCGCCGGGGCAACTCGGACAGCGGGTCGTCCGGCGACGGCAGGTCGTCCTCCCGCTCCGGCTCCGTGTCGCCGTCCATGTCGATTTCCATGTGGTCCGCGACCGGGCGATCCCCGGTCGGTTCCCCGGCTCCGGCAGGAGATTTTTCCCCGGCGGGCTGTCCGTCGGCTTCAGCCGTTCCCCGGTGCATCCCGCCCTCGCGGAGTACTTCCCCGGTCACGGGATCCACCCACACGGCACGCTTTTCGGCCGCCGTGCGCGTATCGCTGTCCGGCACGGCAGGGTCGGTGTCGGCAGGCGCCGCCCCGCCTCTGCCGGGGGCGTGCGCGTCGGCTTCGGCGGGAGCCGGATTGTCTGCCGCGGCGGCAGGGGTTTCCTCCGGCGTCACCGGGCAGACAGCCGTTTCCGGCTGTCCGGTCGGTTCCTGCCGGCTATCTTCCGCTTCCCGCGCCTCACGCGCTGCGCGGCGGCGTTCCGCCATCCGGTCGCGCTGTTCCGTGCGGCGGCGTTCCGCAAGGGCTTCTGCCTGCTGCTCGCGGCGGGCGGCGCTCTTCTCACGGCGTGCCTGCACAATCCGGCGTACCAATGTCTTCAGCTTCGCAAACGCATCCATCGGTGTGATGCCGATAAGAAACATGATGACCAGCGGCATGGCAATGACCATCAGGACAATGGAGCCGGGCAGGCGCAGTCCCGTATACAGCAGCCAGCCCAGCCAGCCGCCGACGACACCGCCGGATTCAAACGCGGCACCGGTGCGGAACAGCGTGCCGGGGTCTGCGGTCAGATAGGTTATGTCCGAGGTGCAGACGCAGACGTGAATGAACGCCGACAGAAGCAGCATGAACAGCGCGGACATGGAAATCTGGAAGGCGACCATGTGCTCACGGCAGTAGCGCCGCCACGAGATTGTCATCATGATGTTGACGGCAGGCAGCAGAAACGCCGCCCACCCGAACAGCCCGAACAGCACGCGGCAGAGCCAGTAGCCGACCACGCCCATGAGGTGTTCCTGCGGATTTTCGGCTCTGCCCGCCAGATCCAACACGAAGCACACGGTCAGGAACAGCGCCAGCGCCGCCCAGAGATAGGGCACGTACTGCTCGGAGAATCGTCTCCGCCCGGACATGGGCATCAACCTGTCTATTGCAATCTGTTCCGGGGGCTGTCCGGCAGGCGGAGCGCCGCGTTGCGGGGCACCGCTGCCGTTCTCCGGACGGTCGCGTTCCGGGCGGTCGCGCTCCGCGCCGCGATTGCCGCCGCGTTCGGGTGTGCGTCCGTCCCCGGCACCTTGTCCGGAAGTCTCGCGCTTTCTCACTTCCTTTGCCACAGTCATGACTCCTTCCGATTCATCTTGTTCTGTACCGGATCTGCGCCGCCTCATTGAAATCAGCACTTCCTTGGCAGTGCTTCCCTTGCCGTATCCGATACGGTCCGTCACCGGATAAAACCGCCTCTGCGGAACACACTGCAACTGCGGGAGCGCCGAATAAATCAGCGATTCCCTATACAGAATACATTATACCATATGCGGAACGGAAAAGCAAGGGATTCCTGTAACATTTCCGTGGCAACGGAATAACGGATTCAGGGAGAGGGAACCGCCATGAAAAAATCGGACAGAAATCCGGAACGCCCGCGGCATTCCGGCGTCGGGGCGGGCTTTGTCAACGGACTGCTCGGCTCGGTGGGTGGCACCCTGCCGGGAGCCGGACTGATGCGCCGTCTGGACGGTGCCATGGTCCGCCGCCTGTTCGGGGGTATGCTGGCGCTCGCCGGCGGCTCCTCCCTCGTGCGCGAACTCCGCGCGGGCACTGCCCGGCGGTGACAAAAGTCCGCCCCCGCACGGATGTGCGGGGGCGGAGATAAGAGGGAATCATCGCACGGTCAGCCCGCAGTACCTGCGGAAATCGGTTCCGGCAGCGGACAGTCAGAACCCTGCAAAGCAGTCGAATCCACACAGATGCAGGGCGTCCGCATACGGGCGGTACGCCAGCTGCTTCGGCTCGGCAATGTAGTGCGAGGCGCGGGTGTTGCCGTCCGCGTCCGTCCAGCGGATATAGAGAACATGATCCAGCCGTCCGGTCAGATCCAGCCGTGCCGCGACCGTGTTGCCGTCGGCGGGTGCCGTCACAGTGCCGGACAGCAGCAGCGGTGCTTCGTCCAGCGATGCCGCGCCGTGTACGTCCCGTACCTCGTAGGTCAGAACGGCGTCGGACTGCGTGTCGTTGATAGCGTGCAGCTCATACCGCCCGTCCGGCTGCAGGTCGGAGAACGCCAGCAGCACCGGCTCCTGCGCCCGCCGGATGAAGGAGTACGCCAGCTTGGGACGGAAGTTGTAGTTGACGACCGCATCCGACACCTGCTGCCAGCCGTCCAGCACGTTCCACCAAATGATGCCGGTTTTGTTCCATTTGGCTGTCCGGAAGCGCTCGATGAAGTACTTGAACGCCTCCGCCTGCGACATCTGACTCATGCGGGCGTAGGTGTCGATGCCATCCGGTGTGTCGCGGAACATATGCCGCACCTGCGAGGTCATCAGCGAAATGCGGTAGCCGAAGGTGTTGTTTTCGTTCAGCTCCATGGAAGTCTGATGCGCGAGCCACGCGGGCTTGGGCGAGCCGCGGAACGGATCCTCCGCCGTCCCGCCGTCGAAGATCGGCCAGAGCTGATCATCCGGGATGTACTCCCGCAGGGAAGCGGGGTCGGGGCAGCCGTGGTAGCCGGTTTCCGAAGCGAAATGGCAGGGCGCGGTGCGGTAGAACTCGCCCTTGAAGTAGTCGCGCGGTCCCCAGAGGTGATCCTCCGAGGTTCTCTGCGCCCCGCGCGCGAATGCAACTTCATCTACATACGGCGAGGAGGGCAGGTAGGGACGGGTGAAGTCCTCCGCCCGCAGGACGTCGCGCAGCAGTTCGCGGGTCAGCGTGTTCTCGGCAGGGTTGCGGAGGAAGGGATAGCACCTCATCCAGAACAGGTCGCACTCGTTGTCGCCTGCCCACAGGCACAGGGACGGATGGTGCCGCAGCTTGCGCACGACCGAAACAGCCTCGCGCCGGAGATTTTCGCGCAGTCCGCTGTCCCAGACGGGGTACAGCGCACAGCCCATGGCGAAATCCTGCCAGACCAGGATGCCGTGCTCGTCGCAGAAGTCGAAGAACGGCGTATCCTCGTACACATTGCCGCCCCAGCACCGGACGGCATTGCAGCCCGCCTCGTCCAGAAGGCGCAGTGCCTCGGGCAGGCGCTCCGCGTCGCGGCTGTGGAATGCATCCAGCGGAACCCAGTTGCTGCCCATGATGAACACGGGCTTGTGGTTGATGAGGAAGCGGAATTCGCCCTTGCCGTCCGCGTCGATGCAGGAGGTGCGATCCAGTTCCGCCAGCCGGATTCCGATTCGGAACGTGCGTGTGTCCTCCACTGTTCCGTTCCGGAGCAGGGTGACGCGTACATCGTACAGGTTCTGCTCACCGGCGTTCTTGGGGTACCAGAGACGGGCATCCGGTACGGGAATGTGGTAGTTTCCGCAGGTGTGCCAGATCTCGCGCCGCGCTGCAAAGTGCGATTCCCCGCACTCTCCCTCCACGGCAACCTCGTAGCCGACCGTCAGCTCATCCGCTGTCCGGAAGGCGTAGTACAGGTTCAGCATGGCGCCGCCGCGGTTGCGGTTCTCCGCCGACGGATTGACCGCGAAGGTGTAGAGGTACACCTGCTCCAGCGCCGGTGCCTCCTTGACGGTTTCCAGCCAGACGGGGCGCCAGATGCCGCCCGACACCGCCCGGCAGAGGATGTCCCAGCCGAAGGAGGAGGGTGCCTTGCGCATGGTCAGGGAGGCATAGCTGTGGTCGAATGCTCCGGCGGCGGGGGGGATGGGGCGTTCCTGCGCCACCATCATGGTGGGCAGGATGTGAACCACAACCTCGTTGCCGGTGGGCTTGAGGTTGGACAGCGGCGCATCCCACGGGATGAACATATTGTCGCACGCGGCGACCTGCTCGCCGTTCACATACACCTTTGCCACCGTGTCGATGCCCTCAAAGTGCAGGACGAGCCTGTCCGTGCAGTCCCGGGGAGCGTCAAAGGTGGTCACGTAGAACAGGTGCCTGTCTTCCAGTTTCCGCAGGTCGATGATGTTGGTGCCGAAGAACGGGTCGGGAATCAGTCCCGCGCGGAACAGATCCAGCTCAAAGTTGCCGGGGACGGTTGCGGGAACCGTGACGGCTCCCTCCACGGTAGCGGGTGCCGCCGGGGCGGGCAGATCCGCGGCGCACGTCAGGTCGTCTCGGTCGGCGGTCAGCGAACGCCACAGCCGGTGGGGCAGAACGGTCAGGGACCACGGGTTTGTGAGATTGAATTTCATGAAATATCCTTTCCGGCGCCGTAGCCGGCGCCTGCCTGTTTTGCTTTCACGGGGCATTATAGCATATTGCCGTCGGAAAGGCAAGAGGGAAAGCAAAAAATCGCGGGACTGTCTGATTTTTGTTCCGGCACCGGGTTGCCCTGCCGTTCCGGTGCTTTTCAGGGGGGATGTATCCGGCGTTGCCGACTTGCCCGGCCTTCGCACAAATTTTCTGC
>CAVIJF010000046.1:0-10662 GCA_963643175.1 bacterium | reverse complement strand
GAAGGGGGTCGGGGGGATGGGGGTAGAAGGTTTTTGCAGAGGCAGGTTGAGCCGGGAACGCAGGGGCAAGCCCCCGCCGGGTACCGGAAGCCTCCCGGTATGCAGTGCCGCCCCCGGCAGCATTCCCCCCTCCGATTATTTTCCAACCTGCTCCGTATCCCACCACAGCCCGGACACGCGGAAGGCACCGTCCGGACTGCCCGGCACACCCAGCACGCCGGAACCGGTAAAGACGAGCTTCAGGCGGAACCAGTGGCAGGGATGCGGCGGCACCGGAATGCGCGTCAGCACCTCCTGCCCCGTGCCCGTCACACTGCCCAACAGCTGCCATGTGCCGCCACCGTCATAGAGGACATACAGCTTCATGCTGCTGCCGAGTGTGCCGCGTGCCCGGATGTGAACCGCAAGCAGACGCCCGCCGTCCGGCAGGAGCGACGTATCGTCCCCGAATTCCGCCGCGGCGTCCGGCGTCGGCACGGCCGCCGTCATGAAACCGGACGTCAGCGCGGGACCGAACGAGCGCGTCAGGTACAGGTTCCCGTCCGCCCGCTGGAGCAGGCAGACAGTTCCCTGCCCCGCCGCCATCTCGACCGGTCGGGACAGAACCGCCGCAAACGATACCGCATCCAGCCGGTACCAGCCCCGCCCGGGACTGTACAGGTACAGCCGCGCACCGCCCGGCTCCGTCGCGGACAGGTACAGTCCCCGCCCGTCGGTGCCCGCGCATACGCCGCGCACACCCTCCGGCAGTCCGTCACTGACCCGCGCAGGCGCGGCGCCGGTGTAACGGTATACCTCCCCGCCGGAGCAGTAGTACAGCGCACCGTCCAGCTCGCACAGCGTCGTCGCCTGCCCGGCGGGAATGCCGGGCAGCGACTGCCCGCTTAGCGTGACGCCGGTCGCCGCTGCCGACTGCCCCGCCACATACGCACGTCCCATCAGGCGGCTTACACCGTCCGCCCGGAAAAAGACCGGGTAGCCCTGCCAGACCGTGCAGGCGGTAAAACTGCTCTCGCCCGCCGTACCGAGGCAGAACGGCGCCGTCTCCGGCGATGCCGCATCCACCCAGTACCAGTTCCACGGATTCCCCGCCTCGCAGACATACACCGACTGCCCGGCAAAGCCGTACAGCCGATCCCCCACGGCGCACAGTCCCTCCAGGTCGGGCATGACCCGGCGCACACGCGCGGTGAAGGTGCCCCGCTCGGGGAAACCGCCCTCGACGCAGATGTACGTGTCGCTCAGGGCGGATATCCGGTAGTACCCGTCCAGCACGGCGGACTGGATGTTGCCCTGAATCTCCAGCCGGATGCAGTCCCCGACCCGGAAGCCGGAATCCTGCAGCAGGGCACTGGGGAACGTCAGGTACACGTTGTCAATAACGGTGTTCGCCACGCTGCCTGTATCCAGTGCAAACGGGCAAAGACTGCCGTCGGCGGCATTGTACACCAGCCCGTCCGGCAGGATGAACAGCAGGTCGCCGAAGGAGGCAAAGCGCTTGTCGGTGTCGCTCACTGTGCCCGCACGGGTGCAGGCGCCGGCGGCAGAGGACACGAACAGTCCGGTTCCCTGCGCGAACACGACCCGCCCCCGGTGGACGGTCAGTCCGTGCGCCGTACCGATCGCCGGCGCGGCAAGGTATTGCAGGCGTGCGTTTCCGGTCGTGAGCGCCGGGTAGCCGCAGGGAACCAGATTGCTCATCGTCCGCAGGCTGCCGGCGCCCGTCTCTCCGGCACCCGCCAATCCGCCGAAAACCGTGCAGCCGCTCCGTCCGTGCCGGAGCTTGCCCGGCATCCGGTCGGGCAGGGCGAATATATCTCCCCGCCCGCTGTCCGGCAGAATACTCATACCGCTTCACCTCCCGTTTCCGATACGCTCTGCGCGGCGCTTTCAATCGCTGCACTTTCCAGTGCGGCGACCCGTGCGTCAAACTCCCGCAGCAGGCTGTTCAGCCGGACGCACAGCGTCTCCAGTTCGCGGCTCAGCGCCGCAAGGTACTCCTCCGTCCGCACGACGCGCCCCTCCGGCGCACCGGAGTCGGGGACAAACCGCCCGACGGTCAGAATCACATCCGCATCCGCCATGCCGTCACCTCCCCGCCCCGGTACGCACAAGGTACTTGGCGTAGTTGCGGTACGCCGCGTTGAACAGCGCCGCGCCGATTTCATAGCGGGCGCTGTCGCCGGCTGTATACTCCAGCAGTGCCGTCAGGTACATCCAGTATATCTGGTCGTAGGGAAACGGAACCGACAGCTCGGTGTCGCCGTCCTCCGTCGCGTCGGGTTCCGCCTGCTGCTCCGGCGCCCCGCCCAGCAGTTCCATCCGGACGCGTCCCTCCAGTTCGCCCAGCCAGCGGCATTTTGTCGTGCGCGGCACGGCGTTGGGCAGTATGCTGTCCACAAAGGACAGACAGGTATTGATGGTCATGTATCTCCCTCCTCGTTTTCATGGGGTCGGCGGTTAGCCCCACGCGGCGGGATTCCGCCGCGCGGGCAGGCTGAACCGTGTCCGGGAACGCCGGACTGCCGTACCGGGAAGCGCTGCCGAGTCAGCCGGCAGTCCCTTTACCCCATTTTGGCTTCCGCCTCGCGGAAGCGGTCCTGCTCGGCTTCGGCAAGCGTCGCGGCACACATATCCTGAATCTCGGACTGATCCAGCACGAGGGCAAACTTGCGTCTGACCGTAATCCACTTGCCGCGCTCAATGAGGCAGTTGCGTCCGTTGACGGCGACATACACGCGGTCGCGGTAGCGGTCGTTGTCGCGGAACAGGCGGATCTTCACAGGCTCGTTGAGGTAAGCCTCCACATCATGCACGTATTCGGTTGCCATACTTATTTTTCCCCTTTCTCTCTCTGCCCGGTCAGTTGCTCTCGCCGGACTCAAAGGTGGACGCCGTTTCGATGCGCACCATGAACGCCTCGACCAGCCGCACCGTGACCTTGTTCGCCTTCCAGCCGACCGTTGCGCGCTGGTTCAGCGGGTCAGACGTACCGGCGCTGCCCAGCTGCTTGACGATATGCTCCAGACCGCCGTGCCCCAGCTCGGTGGTGCCGTAGGCGTTGTCACCCATGACCAGCGTTGCATAGACGTCGCGTCCCTCCGCGCCCGCCTCGCCGGGATAGATGACAGCCTTGTCGGCACACGTCACCCTGAAGGCGGTGTTCTTGGTTGCGTCGGTATACAGCGTCATGGAGGAGGCGGTGTTGGCACCCACGTAAGCGTGCTGATTGTCGATCAGAATCCAGCGTCCGACCAGAGACGAAGCGGTCACGCCCGTGCCCGTGAAGTTCACGGTATTGCTCGCGTTCACGGTGCCGTTGACGGTCAGTGTGCGTGCATGAGCGGACAGGTCGGGGGCGTGGAAGATTTTAGCCTCGGTGGACTCCACGAAGCGGACGCCCTCGATACGTCCGATCTCGCCCTCGAAAATGTGGCTCGGGTCGGCGTACTGGTTGGGGTACTTCCAGTTGGGGTCGTTCATCAGGTCATAGGAGACGTCCGGATGGATGATAGCCACGTAAGCGCCGCGGATTTTCTCGGCGTTCTGCGCCTTGAGGAAGCGCACCGCACGCCGGATGCAGTCCACCGTGAGGTAGTGATTGCCGGAGGACTTGCCACCGGTCAGCAGGTAGCGTGCGGAAACGGCGTCCTCGCCGTACTGCACGTTGGTACCGCCTGCCAGCACCTCGCGCGAAATGGTATCCAGCGTCCGTCCCGCCTGTGCGCCCAGCAGTTTGGTAGCCATACAGAGGTTATTATCCACGGCGGACAGGAGCAGCAGGTCGGTCAGTTCCACATAGCCGCCGTACTGTGCGACAGTTGCCTCCACGACGGTGACGCGCAGGCTCTGTCCGTCGGGGGTGACGCCCTCGACGATGGGGGTTGTGCACTTGGGCAGCAGGTCATACTTACGGAAGCAGACCGTTTTTCCGCCCTTGGGGATGCGGTGTTTCTGCGCGAACAGCTCGTGGCAGAGGTACGGTTCGGCGTTATCAATGAGGTAATCGCTGTAATAGGTATGCATTTCGGCGCTCAGACCCTCGCCTGCGGCATAGGGGGTCATAGTGCCGGCGGTGTTATCGGACACGCCCGCCGTGCCCTGGATATTGGTGCCTGCCGCAAAGTGCTGCAGAAAGGCACCGGAAGTGATGTCATGCATAGGGTTTTCCTTTCCTTTTTTTATAGTTTTCGGTGGTTGGTGTGTCTCCTGTCTGTTGCCTTCTCCTGTTCCCCATCCTCCGCCCTGTTCTTTACGCTATGCGCTGTGCGCTGATGTTGGGTATGCCTGCCCCGGTGTTTTTTCGGGGGGCTTGTCTCCGGCGTTGTCGGTCCGTTCTGCCGCTCCGATATTTCTTCAGGGGACTTGCCCCCCGGTGTTGCCGGTATTGCCCTGCTCCGTCACGGCATTTTCCCCCCATCCCCCCGACCCCCTTCCCCGGCGGGGAAGGGGGAGATTCATAGTTTATTTTGCCGGGGGCTGTCGCCCCCGGCACCCCCGCGTTTGCACCGGAAGGTGCACTGCGTACCGGGAGGTTTCCGGTACCCGGCGTGGGCTTGCCCCGGCGTTTCCGGCGCCCCCTGCGGTATACAGTCCGGAAGGGATGCCTGTGCCCTGCCATCTCCGGTTTGCCCCTGCCCCCGGATAAATCTTTTTCCCCCATCCCCCCGACCCGCGCTCGAAGAGCGCTCTTCCCACGCCGGGGAAGGGGGAGAACCATAGTTTTCTTATGCAAGGAGCTTCGCCCCTTGCATCCCCAAGCCTGCTCCGGACGCGACACGGGTTATTCTTCTGGCTTCCGTTTCCGTCCGGGATACCGGGAACGGAAATTCCCGGCATACCAAACAATTATCCGCTTACAGCCGGATGCGTTCGCCGTGCTCGGCGCGGCGGGCAAGCTGGGCGCGTTCGGAGCGGGTCAGGCGGTCAACAGAGGGGTGAGAGGCAACGGCACAGGGAGTGCCGACGCCGTTTTCAGAAGGACGGGTGCCGCGCAGGCGGATATCGTCCAGCAGGCGCTCCTCGGCTTCGGCGACAGCCGAAGCGGTGGCGGAGGCAACGGCGGCGGGGATTTCCCGCGCAAGTGCGTCGGAGACAGCGCTCCCGACAGCCGCCGCCGTCAGCTGCTCCCGATGGAACAGCTCGTAGACCTGCCGCAGGGTCGGCTTGACCTCGCCGCGCACAAGCCCCCGGAATACGGGGTCGTTCATATCCTGCTCCACGTCGGCATCGGGATACGCCGCACGCAGATCCGCAAGTTCCGCCGGGGACAGGGACGCTTCCCCTGTGCCCCCGTCCGGCTCCGCCGGAGCAGGCACCGGGGATTCCGCCCCCGCCGCCCCCTGCACCGGGGCATCCGCTGATGTGATATCCGCCGCCGGGGCATCCTGCCCGCTGTCCGTGTTCTCTGAATGCACCGGATTCACCGGATTTACCGTGTTTACCGTGTCAGCTGTTCTTTCTTCTATTTCGTCCATACCCTTCCTCCTTGCAATCATCCGTCCGGAGCACCGTAAGCGATACATTCGACGGGTAAGCTCCGGCTATCAGCCGCAGACCCGCCGCCAACTGCTCCGTTGCAGCCGCGTCCGCACCGCACCGGAAGCACCGGGTGCGGTACCATATATAGCCCGTTCCCTCCGCGAAATCCACCCGCGCCTGTCCGCCGGACGTCTGCCCCGCACACTGCTCCCGCAGGTAGGCAAGACAGCCGTACAGCAGCGCCGAAACACCGGCGCAGACAATATCCGCCCCCGGCGCGGCGTACCCCGCGTGTCCCTCCGCCCACACCTCCGCCCCGCGCGGCGATATCCGCAGCCGGAGACGGATCATACCGCCGCACCGGCGGATACCGCACCGGCGGATACCGCACCGGCGGATACCGCACCGGCGGATACCGCCGCCCGCAGGACGTCGATGCCGTCAAAGTCCATACCGGACAGCGCCAGCGACGCCGCCGCGCACCGGTCGGGGTCGAACATCCCGGTGCGGAACAGCGACAGCATCAGCTCGTTGCGCCCGGCGCGATCCAGCGGGTTCTCCCGCTCGGCGCGCACCTCAATGTCGAATACGGGACGGCGCCGGAGCGGATTCCCGGCGACATCGGTGCCCGTCACCCGGTCGCGCAGTCCCCGGTTGGAGTACCGGATGTATTTCCAGCCGCCGTCCCCGGCGATGCGGAAACAGCGCGTCCCGGTGTAGAACTGCCGGATCAGCTCCACGACCTGCTCCATCACCGCGACGTATGCCCGGTAAGAACCGGCAACGCAGTCCCGGCTGCTCTTGTCGCCCGCCTCCTGCAGTGCCGTGATGGCGGATGCCGCCGTCACGCCGCCCGACATACCCTGATTGACGTCGCGCGTCCCGGTCGTCTCCTTCAGCTCCTCAATCTTCATCTGCCGCACCTCGGACAGCATTCCGTCCATGGGCGAGAGCGTAATCTGCCGCAGCTTCTCCTCGTCCATGTCGCCCTCCACCTGAATGATGCGGCGGTCGGGGTCCAGAAAGTCCTTCTCGTTGATGCCCAGCAATCGCTTCGCCCAGTAGCGCACCCGGCTTGCCCAGTTGGCATACTCCAGAATGTGCCCGTCCAGCTCGTCGATATACCCCTGCGGGTTGCGTCCCACCGCAATCAGACCGTACCCGGCGGGGCTGTCCGCCTCCGGGAACAGCACGTCCGTCACGAAGGGATAGCGTCCGTGGTCGTACCAGCCGCGCCCGGCGCAGGCGGGGTCATTCTCGGAGGCGTACAGCAGGATGTCCCCGACAAACTTGGCGTAGTGCAGTACCGTCCGCCCGTCCGGCATTGTCTGCCGGTAGTACCAGTCCACCACGGTGTACTTCTCCGGGCAGCCGTCCCGGTCGCGGAGCAGGTAACTGCCGCCGCTTTCCAGCAGCGAACTGCCGTCCGCCGGTACGCCGTCCGGGTTCAGTTTGCCCAGCCGCACCGCCTCCGCCAGCGCCGGGTAGCGGTTTTCCAGTGCCGCGCGATCCTCCAACCCCACCAGATACAGGTGCGGCGAGTCCTGAATGTCGGTCACGCCCGGCTCCCAGAACAGATTCATGACGTCCACGCGCCGGATGTCGATATCCCCGATGCCGTTTTCCAGCATCGGATTCCAGAACACGCCCCAGACCGCCATGCCGTGCCGGAGCTTAATCCATGCGTTGTCGGAGTAGGTCTGCTTCAGGCGGCAGCGTTCCACCACGACCGGCAGGATGGCGCTGAGCAGGGCGGCGTCCGCCCTGTCGCCCGGTTCCCGCGGCAGTGCCGTGCAGGTCGGCACGCGGTCGCAAAGGTCTGCGTGCTTATTGCAGATACTGTTGAAAAGCCATGCGGACACGGGTTTTCCGCTTCTCTGCGAGTCGCCCTCGGTCGGGGATATTTCGTGGCGATTCTGCCACCACAGTGCTTCATCGTACAGGCGTGCGTCCAGTCGGCGCTTGCCCTGTCGGTAGCGTTCCAGCCGCGCAATGGATTCCCGCAGGCGCGGGGAGCCGGATTGTAGTTTTTCACTCATGAGTTCTCCTTACTGTGATTTGGATTTTTTGGTAGGTGGTGGGGAAGGGGGGGACCAAGGTTATTTCATGCAAGGGGCTTCGCCCCTTGCATCCCCGGCGTTAAATCGCTTACAGCACTTACAAACTCTGCCGTTTCGGTATCCGGGGGCAAGCTTGCCATGGAACCGGGCACGAGCCTGCGTTCATGAAAATAATCGGGAAAAGTTCTTGGGGGTTTGGGGGCTTCTTTCAAGAAGCCCCCAACGCCTCCCCGTCTCTCCGTCTCCCCCCTACTCACATCTGCCGGAGCCGATGGGTTGGGTCATGAGAACATAGCGGGAGGCGTCATAGATATGATCCTCGCCGGCGGTATCCACGTCCTCGACGTTGACGGAGGAGTAGACAAGAGCGGGGACAGTGCGGATGAAGTGGCGGCAGGTGCGGAAGACGTAGAGACGGGGGCGCCCGTCGCGGTCGAAGGCAAGGCGGTTGTGGAACTGCTGCTTGCCGGCAAGACGGGTGTTGTCGCCGCGATCCCAGAAGACGCGGCGGGATTCCATCAGCTCGCCCACGGACTCACCGCCGTCCCGCTGGAAAATGGCAGGGTCGGCGATGCCGCGGATGCGGTGCCCGCGCAGGTTGGGATCCTCCGCCTCAATGCGGCGGATTTCGTCCGCAATGCGTCGTGCCGTCCACATAACGCCGACGTTGGGGGCATCCTGCCCGTTGCGGTCAACCGCACAGCCGTACAGCTCCCGGATGTGATAGAGACAGCCGTCACGGTCGCAGGCGAACCAGCAGACCGCGAAGGGGTGCCGGTAGCCCCAGTCAAAACCGCGCAGAATGTCCCAGTCGGACGGAATCCGGAAGGGCGCGATGACGTGCGTCCCGATCCGGTCGGCGTAACGCGCCGGGTCGTTCCGCCATTCAAGGAACACCTGCCCGGAGAAGGAATCCCAGTCGCCGAACAGAAGCGCACGGCGCTCCGCGTCGGGCAGAGCCGACAGGCGCGTCAGGTAGTCCGGGTCGTTGCGCAGGAGAATCTGGTTGTCAAACACCGTGGACGGAATAAAGACACGCGAACGCCGCCGCAGTTCGGTGTGCCCGTCCGGGAACCGGATGGGGTAGCTTTCCCACAGCGTCCGCCCCGGAGGTCCCGCCGTGATGAAGCGCTCCTTGACCCAGCCGTGCCCGATGCCGCCGGGATTCGCCGTTGCCCGCATATAGACGCGCGTCCCGGGACCGCCCGGGCGGTTGCGCGAAAGCAGGTACAGGTAGTCGTCCCGGCAGAAGTGCGTCAGCTCGTCGAACGCGATGTAGTCGAAGGAAAGTCCCTGATAGCGCACGCGGTCCTGCGCCGTGTGCAGACTGCCGAAGCGTATCCGCGCACCGGACGGAAACGTCCAGGTGTGACTGGTCGCGTTGAAGCGCGCGCCGGGACTGACCGCCGGATAGTAGCGCAGGGACTTGTCGATAAGCTCGGTCAGCTGCGGGTAGGAGCCGCGCAGAATCAGCGCCCGGTAGTGCCCGATGCCGATCTGCCGCAGTGCCTCCATGACCAGTGCCTCGGATTTGCCGCCGCCCGCCGCGCCGCCGTACAGTGCCTCGTCCTCCGGACGGGAGAGAAATTCCCGCTGACGCATCTGCGGAACCCAGACGACACGGCTCATGCCGATCCCCCGTCCGCCGAATCGACGCCGCCAATGTCGCCGGCGTTCTCCCCGTCCCCGACAACCCCGCCGAGGCAGGCATCCGGCTGTTTCAGCTCCGGGAAATCCACTGTCCCGCCGACGGCGGCATCCGCCGCCGCATCGGGCGCCGGATGTTCCTGCCAGCGTGCCGGCGCCCGGTTGACCAGCCAGTACGCGCACGCCCGCACATCGGCAGGCACCACAACCTCGTCCGTCCCCGTCTGCAATTCCTCTCGCTCGCAGGTCTTTTTGCCCGTCTCCGGGTCGTACTCCACCCGCTTGACTTTGTAGGTCTTGCGGACAGCCACCTTGTAGCCCCGCGCCCGCCGGTATATCGCGTCCTCGACGCGCCGGCTGCGTGCGGCGTCCTGCGCGTCCTCCCCGGTTCTGTCCGGTGCCGGGCGCGGCGCGTCAGGCGGAAGGCAGTCAGTTTCCGGAATTGCGTTCTGTTCCGTCACCCGCGACCTCCTTCCCGGCGCAGGCGTCGGCGCCCGCAGCCCCGTGTCTGTCCGCCGCGAAGGAGATTACATAATCGCCGCCCTCCCGCCGCACGCGGCAGGCAAGCCGTCCTATCGCCTGCCCCAATTCGGCGGCGGGGACGCGCACCTCATCCTGCCCCAGCCGCCGCAGGAGGTATCCCAGCCATGCGTGGTAGATCCGCAGCGTCTCGCTCACGGCGATATCCGCATCGGTGCGGCGCCGGACGGACTGTCCGGTTGTCTGCCCGGCAGGGCGCATGGTGTCGGTGCGGTCGGTGTGTCTGCCGAGCATCATGCCTCGCCTCCTTCCGGCACGGCGTCCAGCCGATCGTATTTCCGGCGGTAAAAACCGTCCATTGCCTGCTTGAGCACGCACTGCTTGTAGCCGGACGGGTGGGCGCAGTAGGCGTACACGATTTCCCGGCGTGCCAGTTTGTCCGGGAAGTGGAAGCGTGCGCACTCGCAGTAGATGACGCCTCTGCCGCGGTCGCGGATGAAGTACGGGCAGACGCCCTCCGGCGCCTCCTCCTGTTCCCGCCGGAGCCTTCTCCGGGGATACTCCTGCTCCGTGCCGTGCGCCCGGCAATGTCCTGCGGCATCCGCTGTTCCCTCCCACGCCGCTTTTCTTCCTGTATATACGCCCGCCTCTGCCGCTGTACGCGCCGTCACACCTGCGGTTGCGGCTCCCGCCGCAGCCGGATTGGCGGTTCCGTTGCCGTTCCTGCTTGCGACTGCAGTTTCAGTTGCAGTTTCAGTTGCAGTTGCATTGGCATTTGTATTTGCATTTACGTTTTCCATTTGTACTGTCTCCTTTCCCACTCGGGCAATTAAGTTTGCTTAACGTGCCGTTAGTATAGCACACATGACGGTATTTGTCAAGCCATGTTTTTAAGTTTTCTTAACTTCCGGAGTGCAGGCGGTGTCTGCTCGACCCTGCCCCGTGCAAATCGCTTTTCCCCATCCCCCCAGCCCCCTTCCCCGCTGGGGAAGGG
>CAVIJF010000045.1:0-10686 GCA_963643175.1 bacterium | reverse complement strand
CGGGATACGCCCGCAATTTCGGGGCTTCTAACCCCAAGAAATACATGAAATTCGAAACAGGCATGCGATTCGCCGCTCCAATTTCATTATTTCCACCGTTGAATCGCAGAAATTGATGCGGAAACTGATTTTTAGAGGTTCCCAAAATATAGTATAGCATATTTTTGCCCGCCCGTCAAGGTCGGGGCGGGCTTGCTGGCATATTTCGGCTTTCTGTACAGGTTTGCCGTCTGTTTTTGCGCGGTTTACCCAAACGCAGGCGGTGTTCATGCGCCGGTTCCCGCCTCAGGGGTGCGGGCGGATGAGGGTCATGTAATCCAGCCGGTGCAGTCCCAGCCGCGCAATCATCGCCTCCCCGGCTGCCGCCAGCTCCGGCTGGCGCATCCAGTCGCGCCTGTGGGCGTCCCAGCCCAGAATGACCGCGTTGCCGACCACTGCCGCCTCCTCCCAGAACGGTTCGCAGGGGTAGTGGCGGTGCAGTCCTATGCCCTGCAGGTTGATTTCCAGCGGCACGCCGCACGCCTTTGCCGCGCGGCACAACCGCCGCGCCTCTGCCCTGTACGCCGTTTCGTCGCCGACGAAATGCAGCAGATCCGGGTGGGCGAAGCAGGAGAACGCCCCCGTGTGCAGTGCCTCTATGCACTGGTCGGTGTAGGCACGCAGCCGTGCGGTGTCCTCTGTTTCCTCGAAGCAGGACTGCTCGCCCCGCTCGTTGCCCAGCAGGTGCTGACCCAGAATGAGATACTCATACCCGGTCGGTTCCAGCATTTCCAGCAGCCGTTCAAAGTAGCGGGGGTAATACTCCGCCTCAAAGCCGATATGGATATCAATGTCCCCCCTGTACTCATCGCGCAGGGCGGCTATCGTGCTGATATAGTCCTCCGTCTGATCGCACCGCATCCGGAAGTCGGAGCAGAATCCGTCGTCGAAGGGGTACGGCGTATGGTCGGAGAAGCCCAGCACCTTCAGTCCTGTATCCAGTGCCGCCTGCACGTATGCCCGCTCGTTGTCCTCGGCATGCCTGCAGCGCCATGTGTGGGTGTGATAGTTGGCTTTCATCATGATTCGGGAACACTTCTTTCCGTTCTTTGTTACTCGTCCTGTTCGGAAACGCCGCGCCGGCGTGCCGGATGCTCTGCTCTCCGCAGGGTATCCGGCACGCCGGGGTTTTCGGGGGCTTGGGGGTTACTTTCCCTGCCCGTCAAGGAACGCGGCTAACTTGTCGATGGTATCGTGCTCCGGGGACGGCTCCAGCACAACGTGCAGTTCGTCCTCCACTTTGAGCAGCAGCTCCGCCACATCCAGCGAATCCAGTCCCATCTCCCGGAAGGCGGCGTCTGTCTTAACCTCTGCCTTATCGATATTTCTGTATTCCGCCACGATCTCAATCAGGGTTTCCTTCGTGCTCATATCTGTCCCCTCCTATTCGCAGGTTTTTGACCACAGTACACAGTATATTATACACGTGCGCGGGGCGATTGTCAACTGTTTTTTTGAAAGGAAGCGGGGCGGGATCCAAGGCTTTTGGGGGTACCTGCGCCCCCTTCCGGTACCGGAAAACCACCCGGTCAGTCGGGAAACACCGGGGGCAAGCCCCCCCGCCGGGATACCGCTTCAGGAGCTTTCCTCCGCGATAACCGCGCCGTACGCCATGCAGATCCCGGGATAGCTGAGCAGCCGACCGGACTCGCCGTCATAGACGACCAGCTGCCCGTCCCCGTGCGGCTGCCCCCAGACCGCAATGCGGTCGCCGCGCAAAAAACGTCCGCCGCCCTGCACACGGCAGTCCCGGACAAGCAGCTCCACAAGCGGATCGTCCGGATCGCGGCAAAGGTAATAGACAACAGGTTCACCGGAAGCAGACTCGTTGTCCGTCACGACACGCACAACGGTCAGCTCCATCGTGTAGTACCCGTCGGTCGCACCGCTCCGGTAGTAATGCTCCGGCGATACAGCCAGACAGGTCTCCCGGTACTGCACCTCGGTCAGCTTTGTGTTTACAAGGGGCTTCTCAGTCAGACGCGCAAGCAGACGGGAGCCAAGCCCAAAGTACACAAACACCGTGTACGCCACACCGACCGCGCAGAACAGCACCTTCCAGCGCGCGCGGTAGGGGCTGGTCAGGAACAGAATAATGCCCACAGGCGGCATCCAGAACATCATGATCAGGATGAACCACCACGTGTGATACCACGGGACAAACTGCACCCTGCCGCTCCCGGCACGCCGGCGTTTCCGCTTCTTCGGCTCGACGCGCGCTCCCGCCTGCATCTCCGGCGGGCAGGGCTTGCCGCACAGGGGGCAGTCAGCAGCGGCAAAATAACACCCGCAGTCGGGGCATTTGTTCAGATCCGGGCGATCCAGCTCGTCCTCCGGATCAAAGCTGCCAAGCATACGTCCCATGCGGTTCTCCTCTCCTGCTTTCTCAGTGCACTGCTTCCTTCCCTTACTTCTTCGGCGACCCCTCGCAGAAGTACGCCGCCTCCATATCCGCGGCGCACAGCGCATACGCCAGCGGGAACATCTCCAGCGCCTTGCCCACGTTGCCGGGGTCGTCATTGGCGGAGAAGCCCATGTGGTAGCGGATGGCAAACGCCTCGTCACGCGTCAGCCGCATATAGGCGGAAATAATGTACACCGACTTCTCCCCGTGCCCGTAGGGCAGGTTGTCCTCGATGGTATAGTACGGCACCTGCTCCCACTTCCCCTGCTCGTTCTTGGCGTTGCGGAAGCTGGTCTTGTAGAAGTTGACCTTGCACAGGTCGTGCAGGAGCGCGGCGATGGCGATGCTCTCGTCGGGGTACCGGATTCCGTACACCTCCTGCATCCGGGGACGCGCCAGAATGTCACAGAGGCAGTCGTACACGTTCAGGCTGTGCTGGCACAGTCCGCCTGCGTAGTTCCCGTGGTAGCGGGTGGATGCTGGCGCCGTGAAGAAATCCGTGCTCTCCAGATAGGCGAACAGCCGGTCGGCGCCCTCGCGCGTTACAGTGCTCCGGTAAATTTCGGTGAAGCGGCGGCGGTTCTCTGCCGCCTTCAGTTCCTGCGGGTTGATTTCGGGCATGGGAATACTCCTTTCAGTATGGGGCTTGGGAAAACCG
This sequence comes from bacterium, assembly GCA_963643175.1. Lineage (GTDB taxonomy): Bacteria > Bacillota > Clostridia > Oscillospirales > CAG-272 > CAMEON01. The sequence goes on along the minus strand of CAVIJF010000045.1, from coordinate 7,585 downwards.
CTGATTCAGGCGGACGTACAGCTCCGGCGTTGCCTCAGCCCGCCGCCGCTTTCTTCCGGCGCATGAGCGCCCGGTAGTTGCCGATACAACAGCCGTAGTGGACGGCAGCGGTGATGAACCACGAAATGGGGTAGCTGACGTACAGGGCAAAGATGTTGTCCGGGAAAAGCGGGCAGACCGTGGCAATCCAGACGATGCGGAACACGCAGGAGCCTATCAGCGACACAATCATCGGCAGGATGGTCTTGCCCATGCCGCGCATGATGCCGCACCCGACATCCATCAGCCCGCACAGGAAGTACGTCGTTCCCATAATCATCAGGCGGTTCATGCCCGCCTGCACGACGGCATCCTTGTTTGCACCGGTGGCAAAAATCAGCAGCAGCCTATTGCCGAACAGCACCAGCACGGCGCCAAGCGTCACGCCGATTGCCGTCACAAGTCCCACGCAAAGGAAGGATATTTTCTTGATGCGCTCATACGTCCCCGCGCCGACATTCTGCCCGACGAAGGTCAGGGCAGCCGTATAGACCGAGTTCATGGAGATGTACAGGAAGCCGTCCAGATTGCTTCCCGCCGCGTTGCCTGCGACGACATAGGTGCCGTAGCCGTTGATGGTAGACTGAATGATGACATTGGACAGCGAGAACAGCGTTCCCTGCAATCCGGCAGGCAGTCCGATGAGCACCATCTTTTTCAGGCGTTCGCCGTCCAGTGCAAAGCCCGTCACGCGGCAGCAGCCCTCCTCCCGGAGCATGAAAATCAGGATAGCGGCGGCGGCGATGTACTGCGACACCGACGTGGCAATGCCGACACCCAGTGCGCCCAGGTGAAATCCTGCGACCATCAGGATATTCAGTCCGACGTTGGCGACGCCGGAGATGGACAGGAAAATCAGCGGGTGGCGCGTATCGCCGTTGGAGCGCTGGATAGCGGCAAGGTAATTGTACAGCAGGCACCCCGGCATACCGGTGAAGTACGCCTTCATGTAGGGGATGGCGCTCGGCAGGATTTCCTCTGTCGTTCCCATCAGCCGGAGCAGCGGTTCTGTTGCGAAGAATCCGAACAGTCCGACCGCCACGCCGCCGATGAGCGACACGGTAAGGGCGGTATCCGCCAGTCTCCGCACTGCCTCATACCGTTTGGCGCCGATGTCCTGCGCGGCAATGACGCCTGCGCCGACTGCCAGTCCCATGAACAGGTTGATGATGAGGTTAATCAGTGCGCCGCAGCTGCCCACAGCGCCGACCTCAATCTGGGAATCCGCTCCGCCGAACTGTCCCACGACAGCCAGGTCGGATGCGTTGAACAGCAGCTGCAGCACGCCCGTTGCCATCACGGGCAGTGTAAACAGGATCATCCGCCCCAGTATGGGCCCCTCTGTCATATTGATTTCTTTTTTAGCCATGGCTGAACTATCTTTCTACCTCTCTGAAACAGTTCTCTCTGTCCGTGTGTTTCTTTTCCGCATATCGCGTACGGACAGTCAGTTTTATTATACTACCTTCCGTCGGTAAAGTCAAGGTTTCCGCGCGCAATTCATATGAGCTTTTCCCCTGTTTCTCCGGGGGTTCCGGCGCCGGAAGAGGTGCCTGTGCCCTGCCTTCTCCGGCTCTCCCCGATCTCTCATAAACTTTTCGCCCCATCCCCCCAGCCCCCTTCCCCGCTGGGGAAGGGGGAGAACTAAAGTTTTCTTTTGCAAGGGGCTTCGCCCCTTGCAACCCCGTGGCAGAACCCGCGCGGCATTGACTTTCCGAGCGGTTGCCGCGTCCCCCAAACTCGCGCCGGGTAACGCAGACCGCTGCCGGGGTCACAACCCCCGCAAAAACTCCATAAACCATTTGACAAACCGCCGGAACCGTGCTATAATAAGGGGGGATAAAGAAGAGGATACGAGGAAGGAGGCAACCGCAGAATGCAGAAGATACTGATACCGAGTCGATACTATGCGTACAGACGCGACGAAGGACGCTACCCGCTCTCCGCCATGGCGGACTTTGCCGCCGACGCAGGATTCGCGGGCGTTGACCTCTCGCTTGACCGATACGATACCACGGACGACGGACTACCCGGACTGCTGGACGCCTTCCGGCGGCGACTGACGGCACGGGGACTGTCCCTGCCGACCTGCCACCTGCCGTTCTATATGCCCGCCCCCGACGACGCGGACGCCATGCGCCGCTTCGCAGGGGAGCAGTCAGCCGCCCTGCGCACGGCGGCGCGGCTGGGCGTTCAGGTCGCCGTGATTCACCCCATCGTGCGCCACGGGAGCCGATGTCGCCCCGGCGGCAGCGCCTGCGGCACCGACAGCAGCACTGACAGCGCGGAGAGCGCATGGCTGCGCGAAAATGTCGCGTACCTGACCCCCCTGCGGGAGCTGGCGGCGCGCTCCGGCGTGACGCTTGCCGTGGAGAATATGGCGGCCAGACCCGCCCCCGACGCGCCGGGGGAAACCGTATACGGCACCCGCGCCGGACAGCTTGCCGCGCTCGCCGATGCGCTGGACTGCGGCATCTGCTGGGACTTCGGGCACGCCAACATCACCGGCGCGGACAGCCCCGCCGCAAGCCTTGCCACGGTCGGGCGGCGGCTGGCGCTTGTCCATATCCACGACAACGACGGGAAAACCGACAGCCACTCCCTGCCCGGTGAGGGCAGCGTTGACTGGAACAGCGCCGCGGCGGGACTGCGTGCCGTCGGCTACACCGGCTGTATGGACATGGAACTGAAAACCTCGGATATGCCGGACGACCGGCAGTTGCGCGCCCTGCACGCGGCGCGTACATTGGCGGCGGCGCGGCGGCTGTGCCGGCTGTGCGCCGGCAGCTGACAGCCGCCGGACAGCGGACGGCTGATACCTGACGAAAGGACTGAACTGTCATGATACTGTATAATTCCGCCTCCCACAAGCGGGAGGAGTTTGTTCCCTACGAGCCGGGCAAGGTGAGTATGTACACCTGCGGACCCACGGTGTATCACTTTGCCCACATCGGCAACCTGCGCACTTACATCATGGAGGATATTCTGGATCGCTACCTGCGCTACTCCGGCTATGCCGTCCGGCGCGTCATGAATATCACCGACGTCGGGCATCTTGCCTCCGACGCCGACGAGGGCGAGGACAAGATGCTCAAGGGCGCGCGCCGGGAGCATAAAACCGTGATGGAGATTGCAAAATACTACACGGACGCCTTCTTCTCCGACTGTGAGAAACTGCACATCCGCCGCCCGGATGTCGTGCAGCCCGCCACCGGGTGCATCCCGGACTACATCCGCATTATCCAGACGCTGATGGACAAGGGCTACGCCTACTTTGCCGGGGGCAACGTGTATTTCGACACCTCCAAGCTGGAGAAGTACTACATCTTCAACGACCACGACGCCGAGGATCTGGCTGTCGGCGTGCGCGAGAGCGTGGAGGAGGACACCAACAAGAAGAACCGCAACGACTTCGTGCTGTGGTTCACCAAGTCCAAGTTTGAGGATCAGGCACTCAAGTGGGATTCCCCGTGGGGCGTCGGCTATCCCGGTTGGCACATCGAGTGCTCCGGCATCAGCATGAAGTATCTGGGCGAGCATCTGGACATCCACTGCGGCGGCATCGACAACGCCTTCCCGCACCACACCAACGAGATTGCACAGTCGGAGTCCTATCTGGGGCACCCGTGGTGCCGCTACTGGATGCACGTTCTGCACCTCAACACGTCGAGCGGCAAAATGTCCAAGTCCAAGGGCGAGTTCCTGACGGTCTCCCTGCTGGAGGACAAGGGCTACGACCCCATGGCATACCGTTTCTTCTGCCTGCAGTCGCACTACCGCAAGTCCCTTGTGTTCACGTGGGAGAATCTGGACAACGCCGCGCTGGCATACGGCAAGCTGGTAGCCCGCATTGCGGCGCTGAAGCCCGCCGCGGGCGCGGGGATTGACGAATCCGCCGCCTCCGCCCTGCGCCGGAGCTTCACCGATGCGCTGGACAACGACCTGAACACATCGCTTGCCGTCACCGCCGTCTATGATGTTCTCAAGGCAAAGACCGATGACGCGACCAAACAGGCGTTGATTGAGGAATTTGACTCTGTTCTGGCTCTGGGGCTTGCGGATCATGCGCGCGCCCTGCGGGAGCGGTCTGCGGCGGAGGCATCGGCACCGTCCGCTGTGCCGGCGGCTGACTCTGCGCCTGCGCCGGACGCCTCCGATCCCTTCACCGCCGAGATTCTCTCCCTGATTGAAGCGCGGCGTGTTGCCAAGAAGGACAAAAACTTTGCGGAAGCCGACCGCATCCGTGCCTACCTCGCCGACCGCGGCGTCACGCTGGTGGATACCAAGGACGGGACGACTTTCCGGAGAAACTGACGGGGTTGCCGTGCCGCACAGGGCAATTCCCCCATCCTCCCCCGGAGAACCAAAAACGAAAGGATTCACCGCAAATGGGTAAACTGAAGGACACAATCACAAAACACCGCGAGGTGCTGATGTACCTGCTGTTCGGAGTGCTCACAACATTCGTGGGATGGGCAGTGTACTTCGCAATACTCTGGACATGGCGGGCAGCGTTCGGACTTGCCCCGGACGATACCGCAAGCCGGACATACTTCATCGGCTATACCGTCGCACAGGTAATTCAGTGGATCGCCGCCGTGCTGTTCGCGTTCTTCACAAACAGGAAGTGGGTGTTCACGGACGCAGACAGATCCGTCTCCCTGCCCGCCCAGCTCGGCACCTTCGCGGGCGGGCGCGTGGCAACCTTCTTCCTGGATTTTCTCGTGACTTACTTCGGCGGACGGGCGCTGACCGCCCTGTTCCCCACCCTGACGGCAGTCGCCCTGTTCGGACGCGACTGGAATGTCTGCGACATCCTTGCCAAGCTGGTGGCAGCCGTCATCGTCATTATCGGAAATTATATATTCAGTAAACTGCTGGTGTTCCGTAAACGGAAGGAGCCGCGCGGGTGAACCGGCAGAATCCGGACGCCTCCTACGGGGCAAGGCAGTACGTGCACAGTCCGTATAGTCTGCGGACGGCAGGAAAGGAGTATGCAACCGTGAAGCTGTATCTGAGTGCTGACATTGAGGGCACCGCCGGCATCGACACATGGGACGAAACCGAAATCGGCAGGGAAAAGTATGCGTATTTCGCGCAGCAGATGACAAGGGAGGTCTGCGCCGCCGTCGAGGGCGCGGAGCTGTCCGGCTATGAGACAACGGTCAAGGACGCGCACGACAGCGCCCGGAACCTTGACCCGGCGGGACTGCCGCGTTCCGCCCGGCTGATACGCGGCTGGACGCGCGATCTGTTCTGCATGATGGGCGGGCTGGACGCGGACGCCTACGACGCGGTTGCCTTCACCGGCTACCACAGCGACGCGACCGGCGGCGGCAATCCGCTGTCGCACACCATGTCCACATCCGTCCAGCGCGTGACAATCAACGGGGCGCCTGCCTCGGAGTTTACCATCAATGCGTACATGGCGGGGCTGTTGGGCATTCCCGTGGTGTTTCTGTCGGGCGATGCGGCACTCTGCCGGGCGGCGGAGGCTATGATTCCCGGCATTGCCACGGTTGCCTCCAAGACCGGCATGGGCAGTGCGGTGCTGTCGCGCCACCCGGACGTGGTATGCGACGACATCCGCCGCACGGTACAGGCGGCGCTGTCGGAGCTGCATCAGAACGCCGACCGCCGTGCCGCCTGCGTGCCTGTTCTGCCGCCGTATTTTGAGATTGCGGTGGAGTACAAGGACTGGAATCAGGCGCACCGGCTGTCCTTCTATCCCGGCGCCGTCGCACCTGACCCGCACACCGTTTCCTTTGCCTCGGCGGACTACCGCGAGGTTATGCGGTTCATGCATTTTTGCCTGTAAGTGTCCGGGGGGAATACCCCCTTCCCGGTAGAAAGCGGGAACCTTTTGGTGCGGCAGAGGGTGCCGCACCCCCATGGGCATCCGGCATTGCAATCCTCCCGGTGCGCAGTGCCGTGTCCGGTACAGCCACAGGGGTGCCGGGGGCACAGACCCTCCGAAACTCCCCGACAGCGGCAGGGCAAAACAGACGGTACGGGATACAGAACCCCCGCAAACTCCCAGAAAAACCATATACCGGAAAGGATTAAAAAGTATCCATGAAAACACTCTCGCCAAGCCGCGCCCTGACGGCGCTTCTCCTGTGCGCAGCCCTGCTGACAGCGCTCTGCGCGGGCGCCCTGACAGGGTGCTCCTCTGCCGACCTCGGAAAGCCGCTCCTGACACTGGACGGTCAGGAAATATCCGAAAACATGGTGCAGCTGCTGATGGCACGGGTCAAGGGAAATCTGGCATCCAACGGCTACTCGGTCAGCAGCGACAGCTTCTGGGATCAGGTCGTGTCCCTGAACGGTACGCGCTACGACGAATATACGCGCCAGCTGGTGCTGCATACCGCCAAGGAGTATCTGGCAGGCGTCGTCCTGTTTGACGAGAAGGGACTGACCCTGCCGCAGGCGACACTGGATACCATCGAGCAGGAAATACAGGACATGACGGACGCCGCCGGTTCGGTCACGGCGCTGAACAAGACGCTGGCGACCTACGGGGTCAACGTGGATATTCTTCGCGCCCTGTACATTATTGAAGCGAAGAACTCCGCCCTCAAGGCCGCACTGTACGGCGCGGACGGCTCGCTGATTGCCGACTCCACCCGGCAGGAGTATCTGGACGGGAACGCGATTGCCTTCCGGCAGCTGCTCATCCGCTCCTACCGCTACCTGTACGTCACGGACAGCAACGGCGATGACGTGTACTACCTGCCCAACGAGAACAACGAGAAGGTCAGCAACATCGCCTACGACTCGGAGAACGGGCACATCCGCACGGACAAGGACGGCAAGGTCGTGACCGACACCAACGGCGCGACCGTGTACTACACCGACGACGGCAGGATTGCCTACGACCGCGTGAAGGGCGTCCGGTCCTACGCCTACGACGAGGACGGAAACCCCAAGACCGAACAGTACACGTCCGAGGAGCTGGCGGCGCACCGGGAGGCGGCGCAGGAGCTGCTTACCAAGGCAAAGACCGGCGGCACGGCGGAGTTTGAGGCGCTGCTTCAGGAGTACGAGGACAGCGGTGACGACGCCTATCTGGTCAACGACACGCTCTGCTTCCTGTACAAGACCGACAACTCCCTGCAGGAGTTCAACGACATTGCCGACGCGCTGCAGTGGCGCGAGGATGCGGAGGGCAACCGCGTGGAGGTCAAGGTCGGGGAGGCTGTCTCGGTGGAGTCCACCAACGGCATTCACATCCTGATGCGCTACAAGGTGCCGTCCGACGCGGCGACCAACTCCGCGTATGAGGAATGGTTCACCGGACTGTCCGACCGCATTGTGGAAACGCTTTTCTCCGCGCTCTGCGAGCCTTACATGGCGCGTGTGACGGTGGACGAAACGCTGTACGCCGCGCTTCCGACCATGAAGGAAATCGGGACGAATTACAAGTATTGAGGTGGGGGAGCGTTCCCGGCGCCGCCGGTTCGACCTGCGTTCACAGAAAACCTTCTGCCCCCATCCCCCCGACCCGCGCTCGCAGAGCGCTCTTCCCACGCTGGGGAAGGGG
>CAVIJF010000044.1:0-10750 GCA_963643175.1 bacterium | reverse complement strand
CCCCCTTCCCCGGAGTGGGAAGAGCGCTCTGCGAGCACGGGTCGGGGGATGGGGGCAAGAAGACTGCGCAATGGCAGGATTGGACAGCGACGCCGGGCACAGGCACCCCGTTCGGCACCGTAAACCACCCGGAACAGCGGATACCCTGCCGGCAAAAACGCGCCTCCCCCTCCCCCAACCCCCTCCGCAGTCACTCCGTGCAGCTTGTGTGTAGTCATAATGTTCAAAGAGTGAACGGCAAATATAGTCAAAGCGACGAAACTTGGGGCACTTATGGAAAATGGCGAAAATACCTGTTGACAAAAACCCGGATTTGGTATAAAATGAAATAGCGCAAAGCAGTACGCCGGACGGGCGGCTGCTCCAAAATCTGAAAAGGAGACAGAAACCATGAAAAAAACTATCCGTTTGCTGGCTCTCCTGCTGACGCTGGTCATGATTGCGGGACTTGTTCCTGTGTTCGTCGTGTCGGCAGAGGATTCCAGCGAGAAGAGCATCACGCTGGAGAAGGATACCTTCGAGTACGGCGAGGATGTCATCGTAACGGCTGTCGGCGAGGGAAAGGACTGGGTCGGTCTGTATACCGCGTCCGATCCGTCTGACGGCAGCATGACTTCCATCTACTGGTACTATCCCGCTGAAAACCCCTCCGTCAATATCAAGGAAACCAAGAGCAACGCCGACCGCTCGGATCTCTTTGACCTCCCTGCCGGCGAGTATCGGCTCGTGCTGTTCGCAAACGACAGCTACGAAGTCATCGCTACCAAGGAGTTCTCCGTAGTAGCGGCTCCCGAGACGGACGACCCCACCGACGTCGTGCTGGCTGAGGGGCAGGGCTCTCCCTTCCCTGCTCACCCGGCAGGGCAGTCCTTCGCCGTCCGCTACAACATCGGCGATGACCGCCGCCTGACGGCTGTGAAGTCCCACTCGCTCGCAACCTATTCGGCTGCCTGCCAGCAGCTGACCCACGCCGTCTACCAATGGAACACCGACTATAGTACCACGGTTGCCGGCACGCCTCTCTACACATGGATAGAGAAGGATCATGCGGATAACGCTCCCCTGAACATGGAGATTCCGGATGACCGCAACCTGACGGGCGACCTGCTGTTCGTCACCACCGTCAATCAGGCGGATAACGGCATCACCTACTGGCAGGCGCAGAGCGTTGTTTCTGACAGCGCGACCTTCTTTGACAACGGCACGGAGTGCGCTGCATTCTGCATCAGCTTTGTCACGAGAAAGGCTCTGCCGGACAACAACCCCAAGTGCGTGATTGACTTCTCGCAGTACGTCGAGGATGCCAAGACCACGTTCGATTTCCAGAACCCCAACACGCTGGAGTGGGATAACCTGCTCAACAGCGGTTACATCACCTTCAAGGCGACCGGCGGTGACCCCTACACCTGGATTATGGGAGAGAAGAGTCTGTTTGACATTCCCACCACCAAGCTGGGCTTCATGGTCGTCAAGTACCGCACCAACCACACCGGTCAGATGGAATTCTTCGTTCAGCGTGCCGACGGTGTGAACCCCGGTCAGGACGGTTCCTATGCCTGCACCGGTATCACCGGTGACGGCTTCTGGCACACTGCCATTGTCGATGCCTCCGGTTCGTGGGGCAAGGCAGACACCAAGCTGACTATCTTCCGCTTTGACCCGCTGGCGGCAGGCGATCCCACCGGCTGTGAGATCGACGTTTCCTACATCGCCTTCTTCGCAACCCGCGAGGCTGCCGAGGCGTATGCCGCTGCCGAGATCGTGAGCAAGGAAACCAAGGGCGAGCTGACCTACGAAGATCCCGCCGTCCTGTGCCTGAACGGCAACTACTACACCGCGCTGAACCTGCTGTACCTGACTGACGCCGGGGAAGGCAAGTACACCGGTTCCGACGGCAAGACCTACACGCTCAAGGGCGCCCGCGTTCTGAACGAGAAGGGCGTTGACACCGGCTACATCGTGCCCGGTGTGCTGGACGACGGTCGCATCGTCGGCGTCGATCAGCTGATTCCGCTGACCTATCAGGACCCGCTTGCAGGCGCGGTCGAGATCGACGGAAGAAAGTATGTCTACGATCAGAAGATTGCCGTAACCGCAACCTACAAGGCGAACGACCCGGAGGACACCTCCGTTGTCTCCGACAAGGCGGGCTTGGCCGGTGCCGGTATGTCTCCCGACACCTTCTTCATCAACGAGCAGATTGTGCAGGACGGTTCCGCGCATGACTACATCCGGAACAAGCTGGGCGGCGTGATCCGCGACACCGAGCGCAATTACTCCACCGTGTCCTTCCGCGGCTGGGCGTACACCGCAAACGATTCTTCTGCCATCACCGAGTACGGCTACTCGCTGAACAATGGTGAGATTATATGGAACGCCGCATGGGTTACTGCACCCGAGGGCGGACTGGATGCGGCTGTCGGCGGTCATGCCAACGTCACCCGTTACAAGATCGACGTGGATATGGCGTCTCTTGAGGACGGCTGGTATAACGTGTACCTGTTTGTCCGCGATACGTCCGGCGCTGAGTTCCGTCTGTCTACCTGGGGCGACTTCAAGATCGTCAAGGGCGGCAGTCTGGAGCAGACCGGCTATGCGGATGCCAACGGCAACAGCTACCCGATGGATTCCGTCATCCTGACCGAGGGCGAGCAGAAGTACGTTCTGGTGGGCGCCAAGGACGTGACCGACGGTCTGACCACCGGCGAACTGGACTACGACACTGTCGTGGATTCTTGGGAGCTGGATCTGGGCACCAACGTTATGGTCGCCAGCAACAACACCGCCGATATGTTCAACAATGAGGGATCCCTGTTCGTCGCCGCCGGCTACACGGTTCCCGGCAAGCAGCTGTACGTCCTGTGGGGTGCAAACGGCGCGATCGTGTTCGGCTCCCTGCCGTTCGCAAACTACAACACGGTTGAGATCATCATCGGCTCCGACCCGAGCTGCGATGCATTCCAGGTCGGCTTCATCACTGATGTGGCACACACGTTCGGCTCCACGCAGAACAAGGATAACCCGGATATGGCCGCCAACCTGGTCTCCGCACTCTGCCCCGCCGGCTCTGAGGGTAAGCCCAACCTGTCCGGTCGTGGCGAGGGTCTGGGCTGGAACGGCGCCGAGAGACTGGTTCGTCTGGACATCTCCAAGATCGACTATGCCGGTGCCGTGGCGCTGTCCTGCGGCTCTGTCGCACCGCACACCATGGTGTTTGCCAAGGTCACCTTCATCAACTACGCAGAGAAGGTTGTCCACGGCAAGTATGTCTGGGATACCGCGCTGAACTATGTGGCAACTCCCGCAGCCCCGCTCAATCCCGCTGAGGCAATGCCTGTTTACGTGCTGGACGGCGAGGGTCTGAATCCCGGTGCCGATGCTATGCGCACCGAGGCTTCCACCTACGATTACGATAAGGGATGCATCCGTTACACCGCTACCGGCGGTGACCCCAACGCCGGATCCGCACAGATTCCTGCGGGCACCGTTGTGGCTCCGTTCATGGTTGTCAAGTACCGCACGGAAGTCAGCTGCATCGGTGAAGTCTTTGTGGGTGTCGGCGCCGGCGCAACCGGCGGTTCCAACGTTCCGTTCGGAAGCGACGGATACATTTGCGACGGTCAGTGGCACTACCTGATTGTTGACCTGCGCGCGTCCTCGGACTACAACGCTGAGACCAACGTCATCAACCACTTCCGTAATGACTACGTGCAGGGCGAGGGCGATTGGGTTGAAATCGAGTACTACGCATTCTTCGATTCCTATGAGAAGGCTGAGTACTACGCGGAGAACAACATGCACGTTCTCCCGCAGCCTGTCAAGACCTTCACCGCGACCTTCGTCCGTGAGGACGGCAAGGTTATCAAGGTCATCAACTTCAAGGAAGGCGCGACCAAGCTGGTCGGCGTGCCTGTGCCCCCTGCCAAGGACGGTTACACCGCCGCTTGGGAAGAGTACACGCTGGGCTCCGAGGACATCACCATCAAGGTAGTCTATACCAAGAAGGATGTCACGCCCGAGACCACTGCTCCTGTCGAGACTGAGACCGAGACTGAGACCGAGACCGAGACCGAGAAGTCCGTCGAGACCACGGCGGCTCCCGTTACCACTGCTGAGCCTGCAACTTCGGGCGACGCTACCGGTGCGGACGCCACCACCACGGCTGCCGCAGAAGGCAAGGGATGCAAGTCCGTTGTGGCTGCTTCCGGCGCAATCGTTCTGCTGGCTGCTGCCGGTGCTGCCGTTGTCCTCAAGAAGAAGGAGAACGACTGAACCGACTGACGGAATCGCGAAACAGGTTCCGGAACTAAAAAGCCGCCGGGTGCAACCCGGCGGCTGAAGAGCCGATGTAAAGAAAACGGGGGGCTGCTGCGTAACGCAGCAGCCCCTTTATCCGCCGATGAGGGGCTAAACCGCACGGGAGGGATACTTCCAACCAAGGGGAAGACAGATCCGTGCCGGGGACCCGCGGATCGGGAAAGGAATAGCATGATTCTAAGATACCGGAGACGCGCCGCCGGGGCGGTGCGCGGGTTGGCGGTCTGCCTGCTGGCACTCTGCCTCGCGGGCGGACTTTGCCTGCCGGCGCGGGCGGAAGCCGTTGGGCGGCTGCCCTGCCGCTTCTGCTTTGAGAACCTCGCCGGAAGCTCCGCCGGACAGCGTGACCAGATGCTGATTCTGTCCGGCTGGAGCTTCTCCGCCGGGGAGACCCTGCATTTTTCCGGCTGGCTTGCCGCCGAGGGGGGCATCCGGGGGTACGAGTACGCCTTTGTCCCGGTCGGGGACGGCGCCGGCGGAGACGGTGCCATCGGCTCGCCGGAGTGGCGCACCCCCGCCGTGACCGCCATATTCGCCCGCTCCGACCTGCAGTCGGCGGGGATTCCGTACCAATCGGGGCACAAAACGGCTGGCTTTTCGCTGGAGCTGACCGCGCCGACCGGAACCGACGGCTACTATGATTTCTACCTGCGCGGCATCGCCGCCGACGGCTCCCGCTGTGACCTGCTGGTCATGCTGGATACGGTGGTGGGACTGCCCGACGCCGACGACGGCGAGACGCACCGCGTCAATCTGTCCCGGCTGGCGCGGGACATCGGGACGCTGCCGGGTGTTTCCTTCGCCCGGGACGGCGACGTCACGCTGACCGCCGGGGGCGTTCTCCCGCTGGGCACCTTCAATCTGGCGGCATTCGAGCGCGTGACCGTGACCTACACGGTGCCCGCCGCCTTCACGGCGAAGCAGGGAACCTGCGCCGCCGCACTGGGGCTGAAGCTGTCCGCGGACACGGCGGCGCCCACACCCTACAATCACGACCCGGACGGACTGTACGACATGACCGGCAGTCAGGCTCTGGGCAGACTGCGGGTGGGCAGCGGTGCCCGGACACTGGAACTTGACCTGACCGACGCCGACGGCTGTGGGCAGCTGTACCTGTCCGCCTACCTGTTCGGCACGGATAGCGTGACCGTGACCGACCTGACCTTCACCTACCGGGGCAAGGGCACGACGCGCACCGCCGCGCGGATATTCCTGTCCGGCGACCTTGCCTCCTACTTCTCCGATGCCAACGCGGTGACGACCGAAACCGTGCAGGACGGCGCGCTGGGTGACGTCCTGCGCATCCGCGCCACGTCCGACACCAATGACCCCTACGTTTACTTCCGCGCCGAGTCGCTGCTGGCGGAGCACGGCATCCGCATCGATGCCGACGAGTATCGCTATGTCGTGATTCTGGTGCGCGCACGCGCCGGGAATAAGAACGGGAGCATGACCTTTTACCTCTGCGCGGGGGACATCGGCGGTCCGACCGAGGCATGCACCGTCTCGCGCACCCTGAAGACCGACGGGCATTGGCACTACTGCCTGCTTGACCTGTCGTCGCTGGACACGTGGGAGGGGATTGTGCACGGCTGGCGGTTTGATATGATTAACGGAGTCGCCGCCGCCGGGGACTGGGTGGACTATGCCTCGGTGCAGTTCTTCCGCACGGAAGAGGCGGCTAAGCAGGTCGCCGCCGGGAACCCCAACCGCCCGAACACGGTGTATCACAGCGGTGACGCACTGGTCATGCGGGACGACCGCGAGGAGCGCGGCGCCGAGCAGGACAGCTTCACGCCGGAGCAGGGCGACATCTGGACGCCGCCCGAGTCCGATACCGGAACTGCCACGGAAACGGGCACCGCACTGCCGCCCGAACCCGAAACGTCCGACACCGGGCGCGTCCCGGATCCGGATACATCCGGGGACGGTAACGCCGGTGCGGATACCGCCGGTGCGGATACCGCCGGTGCGGACACGACCGGCACCGCCGGGCGGGGCTGCCGCTCCGCCGTCGGAGCGGCGGGTGTTGTCGGCTGCCTGCTTGCCCTGCCCGTGTGCGGCGTACTGTCCGCCCGCAGGACGGCACCCCGCCGGGCATCCTGCCGGGCACCCTGCCGGCGGCACAGACGCCGCAACCCCGACTGAGGAACCAGCCGACCGCCCCCGCACGGGGCGGCGGCGGTTCCCGGAACTTAGAAATCGGAACAGTTCACCGATACAGTTTGTTTCAGATACAGAAAGGAAATTGCCATGAAACGCATTCTTTCGCTTGCCCTTTCCGTCCTGCTCTGCTGCCTTGCCGTTGCGGTACTGCCCGCGGCGACGGTCGCGGCGGAGACGGAAAACACGATTCCCGGCACGCTGACCGGTGAGGTCGGCCGGGAAACGCAGGAGCTGAAGCTCGCCGACGGCACCGGCACCGGTGTCAACTGGACGCAGATTCTGCTGGACGGCTACTACGGATCCAAGGTGGTCAACGTGGCGGAATTCAGCCTGTCCAACACACACCTGTCGCTGGAGGTTATCAACAGCGGCAAGTATCTGGTCTCCACGGAAAAGACCGCCGTGGCGGCGGAGACTTACACCAAGACCCACGAGGGGCAGACCGTGCTGGCAGCCATCAACGGCGACCTGTGGATGACCAAGGTGCACAGCAGCGACACAATCACGACCAAGACGCTCCAGACCACACGCGGCGTGCTGATCGTGGACGGCGAAATCTGGGCGTCCCAGCAGCTGGACGCCGAGAACCGCGACGCGACCAACGGCGAGAAGGGAACTCCCGCCGGGGACAAGTCGGCGTTCGGCGTGACGTCCGCCAACCAGCCGCTGGTCGGCTCGCCCGACATCAGCATTTACATCCGCGTCAACGGCAAGACCGTGGAGGCGGACGGACTCAACCGCCTGCCTGCGCGCGATTCGCTCATCGTGTACAATTCGCGCCTGAACGACTCCAACTATGCGCTCAACGACGCCTATGAGGTGGAGCTGGTGATGGAGGACGATTCCTTCCGCGCCGGCGGCATCGTGACCGGCAAGGTGAAGGCAATCTATCCCAAGAATTCCGAAACCCGTCCGGCGCTGACCGACAAGACCGTTGTGCTGACGGCGCGGGGCAACAAGGTGTCCCTGCTGGAGGACAGCTTCAAGATCGGCGACACTGTGACCTTTGAGACGTCGCTGACCGACCGTTGGGGCAACACCGAGCTGTGGCAGGACGTGAAGGAAGCCATGGGCGGACATATGCAGGTGCTGGTGGACGGAAAGGCAGGCGTTGCGAATGGCAGCACTGCCGAGTACCCCACCACGCTGATTGGCTACCGGGACGACGGCTCGGTCATGCTCTGCACCGTGTCCTCCACGCAGGAAAAGAAATACGCCGGACTGAAGTTCGCGGATGCCTACAAGTTCTGCCGTGAGCTGGGCTACAACAGCGTGTTCTACCTGGACGGCGGCGGTTCTTGCACGTTTGTCACGCTGGAGGAAGGAACCTACACCCCGCGCAACAACTGCTCCGACGGGGCACCCCGTAAGGTTATCAACTCGATCGGCGTCGTCTGGAACGATACGCCGGTCTGCGAGAAGCAGGGGAGCCTGTCCTATATCGAAATTCCGGTGGATCTGTCCTCCGTGCCGCCGACGCACATGGACGGCGCTCTGCTTGCCGAGGTGGTCGGCGCACCCAATGCGGTCACGCTGTCTTACAGCGCGGAGGAGCGTGCGCTTGCCGTGACGACCTCGGCCACGACGGGCGACCCCTATGCCACGCTGAGCTTTTCCTCGCTGGCACCCATCACGGCGGAGGAAGCGCCGTACCTCGTGTTCAAGGTTAAGTCCACCTATGAGAAGGCCACTTCCTTCAAGCTGTACTATGCCGCGGGCAGTGTCAGCGGCGCGACCGAGCAGTGCGTCCGTATATTCTCGGTCAAGCCGGGGGACGAGTGGCAGTATGCTGTGGTGGACATGAGCAAGGCGAGCCAGTGGAGCGGTACAATCAACAACATCCGGCTGGACGTCATCGACAACACCACGGTGCCCGCCGGGGTGACGGTGTACATCGGCGCCGTTGTCCTCTGCCCGAGCATTGAGGAAGCCGAGGCGGTGGAAGCCGGATGGCTGCCGGATGGCTGCATCACGGACTTCCTTGCCTACAAGGAGTCCCTGCGCCCGAAGGAAACCGAGACCGAAACCGACCCTGTGACGGAACCGGCGACGACGGTCACGGAGAGTGAGACGGAAGCGCCCACCGAGCCTGAAACGACAGCTGCGCCGCAGACCGAAACGCAGTCCGAGACGGCGGCTCCTGCGGACAGCACGACCGCGCCCGTGCAGGAAACGACGGCGGCATCCGGTGGATGCTCGTCGGTTGTGACGGGTGTTGCCGGCATAGCCGTTCTGGGACTGCTGACCGCCGCGACTGTCTGCACCGCACGCCGGCGCAGAGAGTAAGCACCGGGGAAGCGTCCGGGCGTCCGCCCGGCGGGATTCGCACGCCGGTTCCGGACACCGCTGTCCTGCGGCGTCCGCGCCCCGGACAGTTCCGCAAAACGGATAGGACCGAATACAGGTTCACCCCCTTCGGGCGTCTGCCCGGAGGGGGCTTTTGCGTGGGGCGCACCTCCCGCCGCAAGGGAATCCGCCAAGGCGTCCGCGAGGGAAGTCGTCAGGACAGCCGTCAGAACGGCGCAGAGAGGTCGGAGGAAGCCGGGGCAGGGCGCGGGCACCCCTTCCGCCACCGCCCACCACCGGGAAAATGCCCTTCCGTCACTGGAAATCCCGCCACATCTTGACATCTCCCCCTGTCCGTGCTACAATAGAAAGCAGCAAAACCAAAAGGCAGGAGGAAAAAAGCCATGCACGAGACAGCCGCTTCAGAAGCGCTGGACAGACTCTGCCCGAACGGCGTCCGGCAACTGCTGGATATGTTCGGGGCGGCGGGAGTCGGCGCATACCCCGTCGGCGGCTGCGTCCGCGACGTGCTGATGGGCGGAATCCCGCACGACTGGGACATTGCCGTGACCTGCCCGCCCGACAGAACCGTCGCCCTGTGCACCGCCGCCGGACTGCGCACTGTGCCGACCGGCATCGCGCACGGCACCGTGACTGTGCTTGTCCCCGCCCCGGCAGGGGGGTATATGCCGGTGGAATGCACCGCCTGCCGCACCGAAACAGGCTACTCCGACGGACGCCACCCGGACAGCGTCGCCTTTTCCGACCGCATTCAGGACGACCTGTCGAGGCGGGATTTCACGGTCAACGCCATGGCGGCGGAGCGTGACGCGGCGGGACATTTCCGCGTGCTCGACCTGTTCGGCGGGCTGGACGACCTCCGGGCGGGCGTCATACGCTGCGTCGGCGACCCGGACCGCCGCCTGCGGGAGGATGCCCTGCGCGTCCTGCGCGGGGTGCGGTTTTCGGTCAGGCTGGGGTTTGAGCCGGAACCGGAAACCCGCGCGGCACTGACCCGCTGTGCGCCGGGGCTGGCGCACATCTCCGGGGAGCGCGTGCGGGAGGAACTGCGCGGCATCCTGTCCTCGCCCGACCCCGACCGCGGCGTGCTCCTGCTGTACGGGCTGGGACTGGCGCCGCATGTCCTGCCCTGTCCGTCCGGCTTGGCGGAAAGCCTTGCCTGTCAGGGCGGATTTGCCAAGCTGGACGGGTTTCTGTCGCGGCTGGCGGCGCTGCTCTGGGGGCTGTCGGAGCCGGATCTGGCGGCAAATCTGCGCCGTCTCCGGCTGTCGGGGGAGGAGGAGCACCGCGTGCGTGCGCGGCTGGCGCTGTCGGGGGAGCTGCCCGAGGCGGCGCTGCCCCTGCCCGAAGCGGCACGGCGTCTGCGTGCGCGACTGGGGGAGGAGGCGCTCCCGGCGCTGGCGGTCCGGCAGGGGTATGCCGCCGTGCCGCCGGGGCTTGCCGCCGCGGTGCGCTATTCGGCGGACGCGGACGAGCCTGTCACGCTGAAGCAGCTTGCCCTGCACGGCTGTGACCTTCCGCCGCTGGGCATTCCGGCAGGCAAAGCGACCGGGCGTGCGCTGGCGTTCCTGCTGGACGCCGTTCTGTGCGACCCGTCGCGCAACACGCCTGCCGCGTTGGCGGTGCTTTTGGCGGAGAAGTTTTCCGGGGACTGAAGAGGGGAAGGAACCCGCACCTTACGGAGAGGGCTTGCCCCCGGCGCCCGGCGACTCGTCCTGCCGTTCCGGTGGCGGGAGGGTGCGTGTGCCCCGCGTTTCCGGCTAACTTTTCGGGTTCCGGTGTCGGAAGGGGTGTCTGTGCCCTGCCGTCTCCGGCTAATCCTGTGGCTTGCGGTACCGGAAGGGGTGCCCGTGCCCTACTATCTCCGGCTTGTCCTGCGTTCGTGCAATAATTTTGCCCCCCATCCCCCCGACCCCCTTCCCCAGCGTGGGAAGAGCGCTCTGCGAGCGCGGGTCGGGGG
>CAVIJF010000043.1:0-11082 GCA_963643175.1 bacterium | reverse complement strand
CCCCCTTCCCCAGCGTGGGAAGAGCGCTCTGCGAGCGCGGGTCGGGGGGATGGGGCGAAAAATTTCTGCGAAGGCAGGTCGAATCGGCGGCGCTGGGCAAAGTCCCCGCGGTTACCGGGACACCGCCCTTACCCCCATCCCGCGCAAGCACACAAAACCGATTGCCTTTCCTCAATCCATATGCGTCACAGTCTGACCGCGCGCTATGTACATAACCGACGGCGGCTGACTGTTTTCGTCCAGCCCAAGAATCGTGCTGACCGTCACCAAATCGTACCCCTGCTCAATCAGCTTGTCCGCCGCACGGATGAAAATATCCACCGACGACATATACAGGTCGTGCATCAGCACAATAGCACCGTCGGCGGCACTGTTCAGAATCAGCTGTACCTTCTCGTTCACGAACTGCTCGTATGCCGCCCGGCGTGTCGCATCCTCCGAGAACTTGTCCGCCGTCGTGGGATGCCCGCTCCAGTCGGTGGTGTCAATGCTCCACGCCACGGCGGTATACCCCAGCGAAGCCGTATACGCCAGCTGTTCCGCCGTGATGGCTCCGCCGACAGGACGGTACAGGCGCGGCTTGGATACCCCGGCGGCGGCAATCGCCGCAGACGCCCGGCTCAGCGTTTCGGCAATGAACGCCTGATCCTTGTCCCGGATGGAATCGTGGTTATAGGTGTGCGAGCCGATTTCACAGCCCAGCGAATCGGCACGGCGCAGTGCCGCCGGGTACTCGATAGCCCGGCTGCCCACCACAAAGAAGGTCACGTTTGCCCGATGCCCCGCCTTCTGGAGTGCCTCCACCTTGTCCAGCACATAGGTGGTATAAGGGTAGTAGCCCGCGTCCAGATCCTCGGCAGGTGCCTGCGGACCGTCGTCAAAGGTAAAGGCAATGCGTTTCCTTCCGGTCTGGTTGTCGTCCTGCCGGGCGGTGGCACTCTCCGCGGCAGAGGGCACCGCACTGCCGCTCTGCTCCTCTTCCGTAATGAAAATAATGCTGCATCCGGTGCCGCTCAGGCAGGTAGCCGCCAGCAGAAGAACTGCCAGCAGTGCCGCGCCGAACCGCAAAACCCGGGTATCCGTCCCATTCGCTTTCCTGTTTCCACGTACTGTCATGATGTTTCCGTATCCTCCGCTCACAGCAGCTTTCTACCTGCCTCGAATGCCGGGGCAACTGCTTCCCCGACGCGCCGGTACAGGTTCCGGATACCGTCAAACACAATGGCGCCCAGCCGGTCGGTGTCTATGTTCCCGTCCGCGCCGAGAACGGATTCGTCCGCGCTGACATTGACAATATCCCCGATGCAGATGCCGTCCTCATTGAACCTGACCAGCCGGCACTCCAATGCCAGCGGCAGCTCCCGGATGACCGGCGCATCCACGGTCTCCGCGTGCTCTGTGTGCAGTTCCGCGCGGGTCAGCTTATCCGGCACCTTCCTGCCGGACACCATTCCGACATAATCGCAGACTTCGGCGTGGGCGGCATCGGCGATGCTGACCGTAAACGCTCCCCGCGCCCGGATATTCTCGGTTGTGCGGTGATCCTGCGACAGACAGAGCATAATCTGATCCGTGTCGTACACACCGCCCCATGCGGCATTCATGGCATTGGGCGTGCCGTCCGCGTTGTAGGTCGTGACTATCAGCACAGGCATGGGGTAAAGCCATGTCTTCTTTCCGAAACTTTTTCTCATTGTAAAATCCTCCTGTTTTTTGCTTTCCGGGAAATTCTCCCCGTTTCTGTCAATCCCGCAGATACCGGTCCCATGCATCCCGGTAGGCGGCATACGTTCTCCGGCGATGCTCCTCCAAGGCACGTGCCTCGTGCCATTCACGCACGGCGCGACGGTACGCAACGGCGGTCACGCTGTCCACCAGCCCATCCGTTGCCTCGCGCCAGCCTGCGCCGTCCGTGCCGTACACGGCACCCCGCAGGCAGGCAAACTGCCAGTCAAAGCTGTCCGCAATGGCACGGACACACTGCCGTCCGGCGCCGCGCGCCGCAATCTGCTCCTGCATCTGCCCGATTCCGGCGGACAGCACCGCCAGCATATCCCACGCAGTCCCGAACGCTTCCCCCGCTCCGGCAACTGCCGCCGCACGGCAGGTTTGAACGGTCGCGTCCGGCACGGCTCCCGCCTGAAGGGACTGCCACAGCTCCGAGAACACGCCGCCCGGCGCCGCATCCCGGTCAAACAGCTTCCCGCGCTCGGCGGTGTACGCCGTCTGCAAAGACCCGAAGTGCCCGGAGTCCGGCGTTACGCCCTGCCCCCACGCCGCACCGACTGTCGCCAGCAGTGCCGGGAGCGTGACGCCGAGTTTCTCAAGGAAGTCCGGGCAGGCAGACGCATAGCCGCGCCCCAGCGTCCAGTCCTCCCCTTCCCTGCGCACGCGCGAGAGGCTGTCGGAAAGCAGGGCGCACAGGTCGGCAAGCCCGGCGCGGCGCGTGCGCAGAATCTGCTCCAGCCGACGGTTCAGGTCGATACAGCACCGGTACTGCCCGTCCGCCCGCGCGGCCTCCGTCTCCGGAATATCCGTCCGCCCCGGTGCACCCGGCGCACACAGAAGCGGGCGCAGGGTAATCCAGTGCTCCGACAGGAATTCCCGCATCAGGCGGCGGCTGCGGGCAATCTGCCCGCGCGGCAGGTCATTGGCGGCGTCAAAGCGCCGCAGTTCCCGGTACACATCGCCGACCGCCAGACAGCGTATCGGGTCATCGCTGCCCTCCGGCGGCGGCGCCTGCACCTCCTCCGGATCCCCGTGCGGCGCTCCGTCCCCCGCCTGCTCCAACTCACGCAGGAAACCCTGCACGAGCGTTTCCAGCACGCCGACCGTCCTGTCGCGCAGATCGGGGCGGGCGGTCAGCAGGTCGCGGACAAAGCGCTGCTCGGTTTCCGCACAGGAAATACCGTCCGTGTGCGGGTGCGGGTCGTATCCGTCAGGCAGCAAAGCCATATCCTGTTCCAGCACGCGCAGGCGGGCAAGGCAGACATCACGGAAATCCTCGTACCCGGAGCCGGTGCCGGTCAGAACCGTCGCCGCCCCCGCCGCGCTTGCCTCGCCCGTGGCAAGGTCCGCCAGTTCCTGCGCCGCGCGTGCGCCCAGCTCCTGCTCGGACGCGGACGCCAGCACAACGCGAAGCAGCCGCTGCTCCAGCCGCAGGCGGTTGCGAACCGGCGCGGCGCCGCCCTCCTCCGTGTCAATCCGGAAGGGAGCGCACACGCTGTCCGACAGCAACAGCAGGGCGCACGGCTCGGGGTGGCGGAGCGTCAGGCGCCGCCCGGTCAGTGTTTCTCCCGTTTCGGGGGAAATGCGTCCCGTCCGCTGTATCCACAGCGGGAACAGTCCCTCCCCGTCCAGCAGGAATACATGGAAATCCCCCGCCGCAAACAGTTCAACCGTAAAGGTTCCGTCCCCCTCGCCGGGCGTCACGCGGCAGGCACAGAAGGACGCCTCAAAGTATTCCGGGCTGACAGACGGCAGTACGCTCCGCCGCCGTATCCCGCCGGCGGTATCCCGCTCGGTCAGGTGCGTCCGCAAATGCCCCAACGCCTCGGACAGCCGCAGTCCCAGTTCCCGGCAGACGTCAGGGAACCCGTCCGCGGCACTGCCGTCCCGCCGGAGCGGCTCCACATAGCCGTCCCCCTCCTCGGCGGCAGTCAGATAATCCGTGCCGACCGCCTCTGCCAGCGCCGCGCAGAACCGCGCCAGCGGATGCTCGCGCTGGCGCGCACAGTCTCCGAAAGTCATGCGCAGGATGTCCTCCCGCACGCCGCCGGGGCGCAGCATGGGGAAAGTCTCCCGCATCAGCGCCGCCGTTCCGCCCTCGCAGGCGGTGTACAGGGGCATACTGGCGCCGCCCGGCGCGGCATAGCCGCTCGCCGCGGTCAGCAGGTACCGCGTGGCGGCGGGCATGGCGTCCGTCAGCAGTCCGTAGGATGCCGGACTGCCGCACAGAAACACCGTCGGCAGCCATCGGACGGCGGGCGGCGTTCCCTCCGCGTCCGCCGGCATATCCCAGCCGGAACCGGTGCCGTCTGCGACCTCCGCCGCGTCCGTCAGTCTGTCCTCCGCATCTGTGTACATGGCATAGCCCCCCTTTCATACAGTTTGATTTCGTAATCGGAACATCAGCCGCCGCCCCGACGTCCGGCGGGGCGGCGGCAAAGCGTCTCAGCCGAGTTTGGGCAGAATCTCTACCCGGTCAATGCTGTCGCCGGTCAGCTCCAGACGGAGCACGCCGTCCGCGCCCACGGTCGCCTCATAGCTATCGGATGCGCCGTCCTGCGTGTACATGGTCACGCGGAAGGTCGTGAACCGCGGCGGCTGGTAGCACAGCTTCATGGCAATCGTTCCGTCCTTGCAGGTCACGGTCAGACTGCCGTTGCGGTTCTCCTCTATCCCGTAAGCGTGCCCGCCGTAGGTCGTGGAGGTAACACCCATCGTTTCGTACACGTCGTTGAAAACGGGTGCGATGTGCAGTCCGTCCGTTCCGGCGGACACGCCCATCAGCCCGTAGATATACGCCGTCGGCACAAGCCCGCTCTCCGGGAACTCCCCGATCATCCCTTCCAGCCAGTTGGTAGAGCCGGGCACCGTATCGTCGGATTTGAGCCGGTGGAACTCATACACCCGCGCTATCTGGGCATACCGATCCGTGACCGCCTGCGCTCCCTGATACTTCACCCGCGCCATCAGCTCATAGAACACGGGGTAGAAGATGTACCCGCCGTTCTCGCAGTGTGCGCCGTAGGCGGCGGACCCGAACGGATCAATGCCGGCGGGACCATGCCACCACACCTGCCCGGTCTTTTTGTTTTCGCTGTTGTTGATTGCCAGCGTGTTGGTGACAGCCGCCAGACGCAGATCGGGGTCAAACGCCTTCATGCTCCGCCACTGTCCCGTCTTGCGCATCAGGGTCAGGTAGGACATGACGTCCGCGCCGGTGCGGGTATCGCCCTCGACCGTGCGGGTTCCGTCAATCCACGAGAACACCGACGCCGCCTTGTCCGCGTCACCCAACCCGTACTTGAGCGCCTCAAAGTTCAGGAAGGTCAGACCGTAGTCCACGGCATTACCGTTGACGTCGATGCAGGCGATGTACCGTCCCGTGGTATCGGACCAGAAGGTGCTGTCATACTGCTCCTTCACCTTGCTGCACAGCCCGGTCAGTGCCGGGATACTGTCCAGATACGTCCCGCCCAGCATTCCGTAGATGCCGATCATCGCCTGCGCCGCCTCGTAGAACAGCGCACTCTCGTAAGCATCCAGATTGCCGAAGCACAGGTTGTCCCAGTAGTTGGAGGAGGCGGAGCGCGGGAGTCCGGTGTTGTCCCAGCAGGTCTTGCCGGTCGCCTTCACATAGTCGAAGCGGGAGCTGCCGTCCGCGGTCAGATACGTCGAATCCTCGGTCAGGCGGATAAGTCCCTCCTCGCCGTGGAGGCTGTAATAGATGTAGTTCCATGCGGCTTCCACCTTGTCCAGCACCGTGCGTTTCCGGGAGGCGTCCAGCTCCGTATACTCGCCGCCCGCCGTACTGTCGTCCACGACGCTCAGAAATTCCGTGCTGTTCTCCCAGCTGATGACATCGTACACGGCGGCGATATAGCGGAAGGTGCCGTCATAGTGGAGGCAGTAGGTGTCGCCCACCTGCCAGTACGGGAACGTAGACCACGACCACATATAGCCGTTCTCGGTCTGCGGGAAGGACCGGATCTTGCCTTTCAGCTCATTGATATAGTTCGTGTCGCCGCTCCACATGATTTTCTCGGACATCCACTCAAAGTAGGTGGGTTCGTTGCCGAACCGGTAGACCAGTCCCTGCCCGTCGTCAACGGCGCCGAACATATGCCACATAGCATTGCAGACGTAGGCGACCGAATCGTTCTTGTCGTTGTAAAAGGGCGCGTTCGTATATCCTGTGTTGAAATCCTCCGCGTCAAAGCTGTACTGCGCCCCGGAGTTGACTGTGCCGGCGGCGGCATAGGTCAGCGGGACAGCCAGCGCACCGTCGGCTGCACCGTCGGCAAACAGCTGCCGGAAGGCATTGTCAAAGCCAGCCAGCGACGGAGCGGACACCGTCAGCGTCTGCTCCTGCACCTGCATGGCATAGCCGCAGTCGCCGGTCTGCGCCGTATCGGTCGCCCGGCGCAGGACGACGCGCACACCGGCCCCCGAATCCTCATCTGTCCGGCTGACAGACGGCTCCGCGCCGGACAGGGCTTTCAGGCTGTCGCGCAGGGTGTAGGCGGCGTACAGGCAGGCGGCGTCATCCGCCTCATACACGATGCCCGCCGCCACACCGCCGCCGACCAACGTCAAGGTGTCGGACACAGGCTCGGTCGCGGTTTCGCTCTCCGTGGCGGGATCGGACGCGGTAGCGGTGCCGGGCGTTTCCGTTCTGCTTTCGCTCCCGGTGGTCGTGGCAGTGGAAGAAGTCCCGGTTCCGTTCCCCGTGGGGGTGCAGGCAGACAGCCCGCCGCACAGCAGAACGCCGGACAGCAGGGCGGCAAGCGCTCGTTTCAGACAGGATGTTGCATTCATGATAAACCCTTCCTTTCAATATGGTATGGTGTGGAAAAATCAGCGCCCGTACAGCTGATTCAGCTCCCGGTAGTACGCCCGGTCGATACCCGCCAGCTGCCCGCGCGTGATGCGGAAGCACCAGTTGCCCTCGGCTCTGCCGGGAACATTCATGCGGGTGTCCGCCCCGAAGCCGAGAATATCCTGTATCGGCAGGACAGCCAGTCCGGCGGTGGAGGCAAGCAGGGTGCGGATGACGGCACGGTACGCCTCCGGGCAGTTCCAGTCGGTTCCGGTGAAACCGCAGTAGCGCAGGATACGGCGGCGCGTAGTGGGGTCAGCCTCCCAGATGAAGCCCAGCAGGGTATTGTTGTCATGCGTCCCGGTATAAGCGGCGCAGTTGCGGTCATAGTTATAGGGGAGATGGATATTGCCGGGGTCGCCGTCAAAGGCGAACTGCATCACGCGCATTCCCGGAAATCCGCTGTCCTGCACGAAGTGCCGGAGCGATTCGGTGGACTCGCCCAGATCCTCTGCCAGCACCGTGACCTCCCGTCCGGTAGCCATGCGGATATCCGCCGCAACCTCCCGGAGCGCCTGCACCAGCGGCATTCCCGGTCCCGGCTCCCAGTGCCCCTCACGGGCGGTTGCCGCACCGGCAGGAATGCTCCAGTAGGACTCAAAGCCCCGGAAATGGTCGATGCGCACGCCGTCAAAGACCGACAGCATATGCCGCATACGCGCCCGCCACCATGCGTAGCCGTCCTGCTCCATGCGCTCCCAGTCGTAGAGCGGGTTGCCCCAGAGCTGACCGTCCTTGGCAAAGTAGTCCGGCGGACAGCCCGCGACCGCAGTCGGCGCCCCCGCCGCATCCAGCAGGAACTGCTCCCGGTTGGCGAACACGTCGCAGGAATCGTAGGACACGTAAATCGGCATATCGCCCAGTATCTTCACGCCCCGATGGGCGGCGTAGTCATGCACCGCCTGCCACTGGCTCATGAAGCGGTACTGGATAAAGCCCCACGCCGCATACTCCCGCTCATCGCGGGCGGCGGCATCCTGCCACTGATACCACGGAAGGTCGCCGTTGGCGCGGCGGCGTGCCATAAAGTCGCAGAACTGCGCCAAATACGGGTTGTCCGCTAAAAAGGCTTCAATCCGTGCCCGTTCGGCGGCATCCGTGCGCTCCGCCGCAAGCCGGAGCAAATCCAGCCGCGTCCGGTACAGGTATTCATACTCGGCGGAAAAGGGCGTCGCCTCGCGGACCGCCTCAACCTCGGCGGCACGCAGCAAGCCCTCGTCCCGCAGGCGGCGGATGTCCACAAAGTAGGGATTCCCGCCGAATGCGGAGAAGGATTTATAGGGGGAGTTGTACTCGTCACTCATGCAGAAGGGCAGCACCTGCCACCATGTAAAGCCGCAGTCTGCCAGAAAATCAATGAATTCCCGCGCTTCCTGCCCGAACCCACCGATGGAGTCCGTGCCGTACAGCGAGGATACGTGCATCAGCACGCCGGAGGAACGATGAAGCTGCATTCCGTTTTCCTTCCTTTTCTATGCGTTTTTGCGGGCGGTTCAGTGCGCCTCGAACCAGTTCTTCCCGATGTGGGCATCCACCGCCAGCGGCACCGACAGGGCAGCCGCGTGCTCCATGCAGTCGCGGAGAATTTCCATTGCCTGCCCGGCGCAGGACTCCTCCGCCTCAAGGATCAGCTCGTCATGCACCTGCAGAATCATGCGGGCAGGAATCCCCGCCTCCGCCAGCCGCTTGTGCACCCGGATCATGGCAAGCTTGATGATGTCCGCCGCCGTGCCCTGAATGGGGCTGTTCATGGCGACGCGCTCACCGAATTTCTTGCGCATCTTGTTGGATTCCGCCAACTCCGGAATGCGGCGGCGGCGCCCCGCCTTGGTGGTGACGTACCCCTGCTCATAGGCAGTCTTTACTATATCCGACAGGTATTTTTCAATATCCGGATAGCTGTCCATATACCCGGCGATATAGGTCTTGGCTTCGGTGCGGGAAATGTGCAGATCCTCCGCCAGGGAGAAGTCGCTCATGCCGTACATCAGCCCGAAATTGATGGCTTTTGCCTTTTTGCGCATCTCAACCGTCACCGCGTCGGGGGCGACCCCGAACACGCGGCTTGCCGTGTCGGTGTGGATGTCAAAGCCGGAAACAAACGCCTCCCGCATGGCACTGTCCCCGGCGATGTCCGCCAGCAGGCGCAGCTCAATCTGGGAATAGTCCGCGTCGATAAGCACCATATCCGCCCGCGACGGGATAAAGAACTTGCGCATCTCGCGCCCCAGTTCGGTGCGGATGGGAATGTTCTGCAGGTTCGGCTCGGCGGAGGACAGCCGCCCCGTGGCAGTTCCGGTCTGCTTGAAGGTGGTATGAATGCGCCCCTCCTCATCCGCGACCTTGAGCAGTCCCTCCACGTAGGTGGAGCGCAGCTTGGTATACTGCCGGTAATCCAGAATGTCGTCCACAATGGGGTGGTAGTGCCGCAGCTTTTCCAGAACTTCCGCGCCGGTGGCATAGCCGGTCTTGGTTTTCTTGCCGGAGGGGAGCATCAGCTCCTCGAACAGTACCTCGCCCAGCTGCTTGGGGGAATGGATATTGAACGGGTGTCCCGCCAGCGCGTACACGCGCTTTTCCATGTCGGCTGTCAGCGCGTCCAGCGCGGCGCCGTAGCGGCGCACCGCCGCCCGGTCGATCTTGAAGCCGACCTCCTCCATGTCGCACAGGACGGCGGCAAGCGGCATCTCGATGTCGGCAAACACGCTCCACTGCTCCGTCTGATTCAGCCGCGCGGTCAGGCTGTCCGCCAGCGGAAACAGGAGTGGCAGGGTATCCTCGCCCTCGGCAGGCATACGCCCCAGCCATGTCAGGAGCAGGCGATTCAATGCGCAGTCCCCCTGCCCTTCCCCCGCGACATATGCTGCCAGCATGACGTCATAGGCGCAGGCGCGGAAGCGGACGCCCCGCACGTCCAGCTCCTTGTACAAAGTCTTGCTGTCATAGCAGACAAACTGCCGGGCGGGGTCGCAGAGGAATGCCGCAGCACCCTCGCCCAGCGGGCAGGAAAGCCGCCGGATGCCGTCCCACAATTCCAGCGTATCCGCCCCGGTGTCCAGTGCCAGTGCCCAGCGCCCGGCAGGCAGAGTCGGCAGCTCCTCCGGGCGGATGGTCACGGTTCCGGCAGGAGCCGGCGTTCCGGTCGGCGTTCCAGTCGGCGTTTCCGCCGGTTCAGCCGGGACGGCAGCATCCGGCGGGACGGCATCCGGAACGGTATCCGGAACGGTAGACGCCGGTGCCGCCCCCGCCTCCGCGGCAGGCGCCGATGCGCTGTCCGTCAAGCCAAAGCGCTTGAGAAAACCGGAAAAGCCGTAATGCGAGAACAGGCGCCCCGCCTCGTCCCGATCCATCGGGCGGCGGGTAAGCGCATCCAGCGAAAGCCCCAGCGGCACCTCGCGGCAGATTTCAGCCAGCTTGCGCGACAGGCGTGCGCTGTCCTCCCCCTCCTCCAGTTTGCGCCGGAGTGAAGGCGTGAGTTTCGCGTCCGGCAGGGCGCTGTACACGCCGTCCACCGAGCCGTATTCCGCAATCAGTTTAACGGCTGTTTTCTCCCCGATGCCCGGCACACCGGGGATATTGTCCGAGGTGTCGCCCATGAGAGCCTTGACGTCCACAAAACGGTCGGGCGTGACGCCGTAGCGGGCGGTGAATGCCGCCTCGTCCATGTCGGCAGTTTCGTTGTTGCCTGCCAGCAGGACATGGACGCACGGGCTGATAAGCTGCAGGGCATCCCTGTCCCCGGTCAGCAGGTAGGCAGTACAGTCGCCGTCCGCTTCCGCCATGCGTGCCAGCGTGCCGAGGATATCGTCCGCCTCGTACCCCTCGCAGGAGAGGATATGCAGTCCCAGCATGGCAGCAAAGTCCCGCGAAACCGGCATCTGCTGTGCCAGCTCGTCCGGCATGGCGCGGCGCCCCGCCTTATAGGCATCGTACATCCGGTGCCGGAAGGTAGGGGCTTTGAGGTCATAGGCGATGGCGGCGTAGTCCGGTTCCAGCGCTTCCAGTTGTTTGGAAAGGATATTGACCATTCCGAACAGGGCGTTGGTCGGGAAGCCGTCCCGGTTGGTCAGCAGCCGGATGCCGTAAAACGCGCGGTTCAGGATGCTGTTGCCGTCTATACACAGGAGTTTTTTCATAGCGCCTCCTATTATAAGAATCCGGGTACAGTATACCACAAAAAGGATGGGTTTGTCAAGGATTTCCCGGCAAAGTGACAGGGTGGGGATTCTGACTGGGGCGGCACCTGTTCAGGGTGGTATGGTGTGCTATACTATAAGGGGCACCTCTAAAAATCCTGCCCATATCTTGCCAATTTTCGCAAGATATGGTATAATAGGGAACCTCTAAAAATCTGTTCCCGCATCAATTTCCGCGATTCAATGGTGAAAATAATGAAGTCGGAGCGGCGAATCGCATGCCTGCCTCGAATTTCATGTATTTCTTGGGGTTAGAAGCCCCGAAATTGCGGGCGTATCCCG
>CAVIJF010000042.1:0-11531 GCA_963643175.1 bacterium | reverse complement strand
CTTCTCCTTCTCCTTCTCCTTCTCCTTCTCCTTCTCCTTCTCCTTCTCCTTCTCCCCCTACCCCTTGTCCTTACCGATACGGTGCAGGATGCCTTCATAGGTCAGACCGTAGCGGCTGGCGATGTCGCGGGCGTAGGATTTGCCGTCGGGCTTGGCGCGCTTGATGATGAAGGAGCGCTTGCCCTCACCCTCAATGCCGGCGACAAGCGTATCTACGCGGACACCGCCCTCGGAGGCGGACTGCGCGTTGATGCGGTCGATTTCGGCGGCAAGCTCGTGCAGGTGTGTGGAGAAGAGACAGCGACAGCCGACCCGGCACAGCCCCATCAAAACCTCGGCGGCGATATAGGACGCCTCGAAGGAGCCGGTGGAGGACAGGGACTCATCCAGCAGGACAAGGCTGTCCGCCGTCACGGCGTCGAAAATCTCGCCCAGACGGGCGCATTCCTCGCCCAGACGCCCCTTGTCGATGGTGTCGTCCGCGCCGGTCGGAAAGTGGGTGTAGATGCCGTCCGCCGGACTGATGCGGCAGGCATCGGCGGGCAGGAACATCCCCAGCTGGAGCATGACCTGACACAGACCGACCGCGCAGGTGATGACGGATTTGCCGCCCCGGTTGGGTCCCGTCAGCACGTAAATCATGGCGTTCTCCGGCGTCGTATCGAAGGCGATGCTGTTGGGCACGATGGTTTCCCCCTCCGGGATCTTGAGCGCCACGGCAGGATTGTACAGCCGGTCGGCGACAAAGACGCGCTCCGCCATCGGGCGCAGATCCGGCTCGCAGAGCGTACAGCCCCGCGCACGCAGGGATTCCTGCAGCTGCGTCCCCTTGACCACAAATTCAATCTCCGGCAGAAGACCAAGCAGGAAGTCGGTGTTCTCCAGCACATAGCCCTGCACAATCTTCTTCCACGAGCGCAGGGAGGAGCGGTACACGTCGTTGATGGCGGAATTGAAGGCAAGCGAGAGCGCCGTTTTCTGGTTCTCGGTCTGCTTCTTGCCGAAGGGAACCAGATTGGCAATGCAGGTGTACTCGTCCCCCTTGAGGTTGAGGCGCAGAATCTTGTCCAGCACGTCGCCGGACTTGAAGGGCTGCGCGTTGATGGAAAGCACGCCCGCCTGCGCCGGACGGAGCTGCGCGTCCAGATTGACTCCGATGGTCACGCTCCGGATTTCGCGCACGCGCCGCGTCAGTTCGGACAGCTTCCGGTTCAGCTCGGCGTAGTAGTCGGACTCCGCCAGCTCGGTCACGCAGTCCGCCAGCCGGCGGAAGGCGGCGCCGCGCAGATTGGCGCGTACCTCCTTCATGCCCTTGTGCAGAATGTCCACGCAGGTGATATACAGCTCGATTTCGGTCATGCTGGCAAGGTAGGAGGCGGTGTCCTCCCCGGTGATGTCGTTCTCCAGACGCCGCAGTTCGGTGATGTCCTGCAGAACCGGCACCAGCCGGTGCAGGGTATCGGTCAGGGCGGGGTTTTGCAGCAGATCCGCGAAGGTCTGGTTCCGATAGGTTATGACCGCCGGGTCGGAGGTGAAGAACTCCGCAAGCGGGGTACTCTGCGGGTTGAAGATTTCCAGCATTCCCAACTCCTGAAGCGTATACATATCGATGTCGGGGACGTTGACCCCCGCCAAATGATCCCGCTGGGTCTGGCTGTCGGGGTACAGAAGGCTGAAGTTTTCTAATTTCATGCCGGTATTCGGTGTCCTTTCGTTACTCGATGGATTGAATCTGGCGCTCGCCGTCCCGCACGACAAGCACCTCGTGCAGTCCGGCGGCGTTCAGGAGCGCGTAGCCCTGCCGGAGACAGCGCCCCAGATTGGCGGGGGCGTGCGCGTCGGAGCCGACCGTGACCAGCCGCCCGCCGCAGTCGCGGTAAAAGCGGAGCAGCTCCAGCGTGGGCATGGCGATGCCCAGTCCGCGCCAGAGCGTGGAGACATTCAGTTCCAGCGCAATGCCGCGGCGCAGGAGCAGGCGGAATATCGCCTCGATGCGGTCGCGGTGCGGGCAGAAGTCAAAGCGCCTGCCTGCCATGGTGATGTAGCGGTGTATGTAGGTCAGATGTCCCAGCGTGGTGAAATCCGGTGCGTCGGTGGGCGGGGTGAAGGTCAGCATTTCCGCCGTTTCGTCCATGGCGCGGCAGAACAGGCGGTCAATCAGTGCCTCACTCATGCCCTCAAAGCGCAGCAGGGAGAAATCCGGCACGTCGCGCAAGTTGTGCAAGGAACCGATGACGAACTCGTAGGGGTGGCGCTCCAGAATCGCCCGGGCAACTTCGGGGTACTGCGTGGCGTTGCCCAACTCCAGCCCGCGCGTCAGGTACAGACGCCCGCGGTACTTCTCCTGCGCCTCGGTCATGGCATCCCACGCGGCGTCGGCGTCGTAGTGGGTATAGGTGCCCTCCGCCTCGCCGTTGACGTCGTAGTGGTCGGTAATGCACAGGTCGGTCAGTCCGATTTCCAGTGCCCGCCGGCACAGGGCGTCCGGCGTGGAGTCCGGCGCACCGTCGAAGGAGAAGCGCGTGTGGGTATGCGTGTCGCAGAGTATCATAACAGAATCCTTTCCATGTCTTCAGATGCTGCTCGGATTGAAATCCACGCTCAGCACCGGGCGCTGGCGCAGGGCGGAGAAGGTCCGCAGCAGGTCCTCAAACAGCGCACGCGCACGGCGCGTCAGGCGGCACTTGATGACCGTCCGCATCCGGTATATGTTGTCCACCCGGTACACCGGCGCCTCAAACGGGCCGAACATCTGCATCGGGACATCGGCGTACTCATGCGCCGTCAGCCGCCGTATCTCCTCGGTCAGACGCAGGCACGCCTTCTGCAGTTCCTTTTCGTCCGGGGAAGTCAGCGTCAGCAGGGCGATGTCGCAGAACGGCGGGAAGGCAAGATTTCGCCGCAGGCGCACCTCGCGGGCGTAGAAGGTTTCGTAGTCCTGCGCACAGGCAAGTTTCAGCACGTCGCTGTCCGGGTTCATGGTCTGAATGACAGCCAGCCCCGGCTTGTCCGCCCGTCCTGCCCGCCCGATGACCTGCGTCAGCAGGGAGAAGGTGCGCTCGGCGGCGCGGTAGTCGTCCAAGTACAGCGACATATCCGCCAGCAGAACCCCCACCAGCGTCACGTCCGGGAAGTCGTGCCCCTTCGTGACCATCTGCGTCCCCAGCAGAATATCCGCCCCGTGGTTGCGGAAGGAAGTCAGCATATCAAAGTAGGCGGACTTGGTTCCGGTCGTGTCCGCGTCCATGCGCATGACGCGCACGCCGGGAATTTCCCGCTCCAGTTCCTGCTGGATGCGCTGGGTGCCGAACCCCATGCGCAGCAGGTGCGGGGAACCGCAGGAGGGACAGTTCTCCGGCACCGGACGGCGCGAGCCGCACCAGTGGCAGACCATTTCCCCCCGGTCGTAGCCGCCGCGCAGAGTGTGATAGTTCATGGCGACCGAGCAGGCGGGGCAGGTCACAGCAAGACCGCAGGAGCGGCAGACCAGCTGGGTCGAGTAGCCGCGCCGGTTGAGGAAAAGGACAGCCTGATTGCCCTCCGCCCTGACGCGCTTCAGCTCATTCACCAGCTCCTGCCCCAACGGGGCGGTCTGCCCGCGCTGTGCCTCGTGGCGCATATCCACGATATGCACGGCAGGCAGGTGGGCATTCCCGAAGCGGTGCCGGAGCGGAATCAGCGTATACTTGCCCTCCTCCGCCTTGCGGAAGCTCTCCAGAGACGGCGTGGCGGACGCCAGCAGCAGGAGTGCCTTTTCCTGCGCGCACCGGAACCGCGCCACATCGCGTGCGTGGTATTTGGGGTTCTGATCCGACTTGTAGGTGTGCTCCTGCTCCTCGTCCATGACAATCATGCCGAGGTTCGGGACGGGCGCGAACACGGCGGAGCGGGTGCCCACCACCACCGGCGCTTCGCCCGTGCGGATGCGGCGGTAGGCGTCCAGCCGTTCGCCGCCCGACAGCCCCGAATGAATGACCGCCACCCGGTAGCCGTACCGGGCGCGGAAAATGGCAAGCATCTGCGGCGTCAGTGCAATCTCCGGCAGCATCATGATGACGCCCCGCCCCGCGTCCAGCATCCTGTCTATCATGGACAGGATGACGCAGGTCTTGCCGGAGCCGGTCACGCCGAACAGCAGTGCCGCCCGCGCCTCGCCCGCATCGGCAAGCCCGGACAGGACGCGCACCGCGTCGGTCTGCTCCCCGCTGAGCGAGAAGGGCGTGCGCAGTCCCGCGTCCCCCAGTGGCGACGCCTCCGGGCGCTCCGCCAGCACGCGGCGCACCTCGCCCCGGATAAGCCCCTTCTGCGTCAGTGCCCGCAGAACCGCCGCCGTCACGCCGGAATGCTGCCGCAGTTCCGTCCCGGAGACCGGCTCGGTCGCGTCCAGCAGGGCGCCCAGAACGGAACGCTGACCGGATGAAGCAATGCGCCCCGCGCCCTTCTCCAGTGCCAGCGCCGCGCGGATGTCCTCCGCCGGGCGGGCAAGCACAAAGAAGCTTTCCTGCCGCTCGTCCGGTTCCCGGACAGCCAGTTCGCGCTCGACCAGCCCCCGCTCGGTCAGCATATCCAGCACGGCGGCGGCGCGTGTCCCGAACCGGGCGCGCAGTGCCTGCGCCGACACGCTGCCCCGCGCCCGGATGTACTCATAAATCAGCAGGTCGCCGGCGGCGGGCAGGCGCTCCGCCGGGAGCGTCGCACCCGGCACGGGGCGGTAGAATTCCGCCAGCGTAGCCAGCGCCTGCGCCGGAACCAACGTGCGCACCGCCTCCCCGACCGTGCACAGCGTCTGCGCGGTCAGGTAGCGGCAGATGGCAAGCTGCCCCTCCATGAGGAACAGCCGCGCCCGGCAGACGCCGCTCACCGGCTTGAATTTGTCCGGGTTCATCCCTTCCGGAAGTGCAGAAAGCCCCGCCCGATCGCAGACTGCGACAGCCAGAGCGAGTTTCTTCCGGTTCCCCTTTCCGAAAGGAACCGTCACAAACGCGCCCGGGCGGACAGCATCCGCAAGCGGGCGGGGGATATAGTAATGGTACTGCCGGTCAACACCGAAGGGACATTCCAGAATATGCACGGCGGCATACAGGACGTCGGCAGACGGTGCCCCCTCCGCGCGGCAACTTTCGGGCTGGTTCATACCGTGACTCCTTCCCGCTACCAACGTAGCCCGCCGCGCTCAGGTCGGCTCAGTTTTCCGCTGTCCGGTCGGATTCGCCGGAATCCGCCGCTTCCGCTTCGGCACCGGCAGACATTTCGTCCTCCGTCAATCCGTCGTCGGACGCATCCCCGGCTTCCTCCGCGCCGTCGTCCGGATACTCTCCGTCCTCCAGCACGGCATCCTCTGCCGCGTCGTCGGCAATCCGGTCGCCGTCAATGATTTCATCCTCGTCACGCCCGATGCCCTGCCGTCCCGGATCCTCAATACCCTCCAGCACGGCGCGTTCCTCGCGCTCCTGCTCCTCCACGGACTTGTGCGTGATGACATACTGACCATCGTACAGGCGGCGGATGGCGATATTGACTGCCTTCTCGTCCCGCACCTCCCGGTCAATCAGCGTGTTCATAGGACGGTCGGTTTCCTTGTTGCCGGTCTGGGAACTTTCCGCCTCGGCACGCTGCCGGACATACTCGTTGGTGATGATGCGGGCGCACTTGGCGGTTGCCAGCGCAACCTCATATCGGTTGTACTTACCCTTGGTCAGGTCACTGGTGGTAGGAAAAATCATGGATAGCTCTCCTTATTCTGCTCTTCTTCTGATTTATGCTTGCTGTGATATACTATATATGGTATACCTGCGGCTCCCCGGGAATCCGTGTCCCGGTTCAGTCATCCTCAGTGAGGTCGGCGTCGCCCGCCTCCGCCGCGTCGTCGGTCTCGGCGTCGCTGTCCAGCCGGTTGGCAATCGTCTCCGCCTGCAGTGCCGACAGGATAACGTGCTCCGAATCTGTGATGATGACCGCGCGCGTTTTGCGCCCGCAGGTGACGTCAATGACGCGCCCGTCGTCCTTCGCGTCCTGAATCAGGCGCTTGATGGGCGCCGAATCCGGGCTGACCAATGTGACGATACGGTCTACCGCCACCATGTTGCCGTAGCCGATATTGATGAATTTCATGGAATTTCTTCCTTTCTCCCGGATGGGCTACTCGATGTTCTGAACCTGCTCCCGGATCTTTTCCAGCTCGTTCTTTATCTCCGCGACCAGCCGCGCCATACCCGCATTAGAGCACTTGGAGCCGACCGTATTGACTTCCCGGTTTGTCTCCTGCAGCATGAAGTCTATCTTGCGCCCCACAGCGTCATCCGTGCGCAGAAGACCCTCCAGCGTATCCAGATGGGAGGACAGCCGCACCAGCTCCTCGTCCACGGATATGCGGTCGGCAAATACGGCGCACTCGGTGATGACGCGTGCCTCGTCCGGCTGTACGCCCGCCTGCCCGATCAGCGACCGCAGGCGCTCCTCAAAGCGCGCCCGCAGGGTACGGACGTCCTCCTCCGACGCGGCGGCAAGCTCTGCCGCCAGTGCCCGGATGCGGGCAATCTTGCCCAGCATATCGGCGCCCAGCCGCTCGCCCTCGCGTGCCCGTGCGGAAAGGAACTGCGCGACGGCATCGGCAAGCACCGGCTCCAGCACGCTCCACGCATCCTCCTCGGACTCGCCCGCCTCTGCCCGGACAGGCACCAGCACACCGGGCATTGTCATCAGGCGGCTGACGGTCAGGTCGTTCGGGATACCCAGCCCCTCGGACAGCCGGACCGCGGCGTCCGCCAAACGGCGGGCAAAGACCATATCCGGCTCCAGCGGCGTGGCGCCGCCCTCATCTCCGGCGGCATCCCGTACCGTCATGGTCACGGTCACATCCAACTTGCCGCGCGTGATACCGGCGGCGGTCAGCGCACGGCGGACGCGCTCCTCCAACCCGGTCAGACTGCGCGGCAGCCGGACGGACAGGTCAAGGTAGCGGTTGTTGACCGAGCGCATTTCCACGCACACCTCGCGGACATCCTGCCCGCCTGCTGCCGCAGGAACCGTGGCGGTTGCGCGGGCATAGCCTGTCATGCTTCTCATCGGGTGCCTCCATGGACAATCGCATTTGCGGAACCGCCGCATCATCCGGCAGCGCCCCTCCGGCACCGCATTCCCCGCCTGCTTGTCAGCCGGGGAATACGGCACGGAAACGACACGCCCGCATTTTGCGGAAGTGCGGATTCAGCCGGGGCAGTGCACATCCGGTACGTTTTTCTCGCCTGCAACAGCGCACGTTTCGGCTGACAGCAGGCGGGAAAAGAGGCACCGGGAATGTGCTGCCGGACAAATCAGCGGTTCCGTAAGCAGCGTTTCCCTATAATAAGTATTGTACTACAAAGAGTCCGCCTTGTCAAGAACTCCGGAACATTTTCGGTAAAAGCAGACATAAAAAGTTGCGCGGGGAACCCGCACTTGGCGGTGTTGCTGTTCCTGCAGAACCGGGGGAGCGGCGCTCCGGCAGTGCGGTGCCTGTTCAGGCGTTCCCCGCCACGGCGGAAATTTCCTGCATGAGAAGCGGCAGAACCGGCTCGAATTTTGCGCCGTACCAGTGCCCCGGTTCGGCGGCGGTCGCGGTGAGCACCTCATTTCGTTTGTTTTTGTGGTTTGCGCTGTCCCCCCCCGGTTATAGGCTTCACCGCGCAATCCGCGCATGGCACACTTGCTTGCGTCTTTCCCGTCATACTTCACAAAAACCCTTGGCTGTAGCGCCACACTACAGCCTGCGGCTTTTTGTATCGTCTGACGAAAAATCCGACTGCGCAATTGCACCATCGGAATTGCGCGGTAAAGCCTATAGTCTCTTTATGGGTATGTGTAAATGTCCAAATCGAATATTTTCTATATACCCAGATGGGGAGAGGGGTGCCCCCGCCGGGCACCGCAATCCGCCCGGAAAACCGATGCCGCGCGGGTTCAGAAGCAGGGGTGCTGGGGGCGACAGCCCCCGGCAAATTCAACTAAAAATCTCCCCCTTCCCCGAAGGGGAAGGGGGTCGGGGGGATGGGGCGAAAAAGTTTAACCGGTGGCAGGATAAAGCCGCCAACGCCGGGGGCAGGCACCCCCGGCGGCGCCGGGACAAGCCCCCCCACCGGACGGCAAACACCAACCCTCAGCCGCCCAGATAGGCGCGGCGCACGCTGTCGTCGTTGGCAAGCACAGCCGCATCGCCGCTCATGGAAATCCTGCCGGTTTCCAGATGGAGTTTTTCTATTCCTTAATAAAGAGTTGACCGTTATTACAGCACATATCGGAGAAAATCGCAAGGGGCGTTGCGGTAAAGAAATGCCCGCGTAAAAAGCCCCACACGCACAGGATGCTTTGCAACGCTCTGCGGCGTATGAGGCTTTCGGTCTGCCTCTGTATTGGTCGTGCCGCGTACCGGACGGTACCACGGTGCAAGGACAGGCGGCTGCACAAGGCTGGGCAGCCGCCTGTCTGGTTATGCCAGATTATGTCAAACAGGATTATTCCTTGTCGCTGTCGTCCCCCTCCAGCGCACGGAGGTCGTCCTCGTCCACGATGCACTCAAATTTCTGTCCGCAGTTGGGGCAACGGAGATTCTCCGGGTCAATGGAGGAATCGAAGTTGATAACGTCGCCGCACGAGGGACACACGACCTCAAAGTACTCGTCGTCATCCTCGTCATCGTCGTCGTCATCCTCGTCGAAGTCGCAGTTCTCGTCGCATTCTGCGCAGTCGCCGCTGCAGAAGTCGCCGTCCTCTTCGTCGCTGTCCTCATCCTCGTCCCCGTCACTGTCGCCGACCAGAACCTCCTCGACATCGCCGAGATCCTCGTCCAGCTCCTCAACGTAGTCCTCCAGATCGCTCATCTTGGACTGCATCTCCTCAATGGTTCCCGCCATGTCGTTGACAAGTTCCAGCAGAGCGGCAATTACCTTGCCCTCCTTGGAAGCGGCATCAAGCCCCAGCCCGTCAGCCAGTCCCTTGATATACATTGCTTTGTTGGTAAGTTCCATGGTTTGCCTTCCTTTCTCCGCAGCAGAGGTGCGGTCTTGCCGTGCCCGCTGAACGCGGACAGCTCCGGATTGGTTGCTCAGGCGCGGGACAGATACTCGCCGGTGCGGGTATCGATCTTGATGCGCTCGCCCTCGTTGATGAACAGCGGCACCTTAATGACAGCGCCGGTCTCCAGCGTCGCGGGCTTCAGGGTGTTGGTCGCGGTATTGCCGGCGAAGCCGGGCTCGGTGGAGGTAATCTCCAGCTCGACGAATGTGGGGGGCTCCACGCCCAGAATGCGTCCCTTATAGGAGCTGATCTTGCACATCATCTCTTCCTTGACGAACTTGAAGTTATCCTCGACCTGACTGTGGGGAATCAGCGTCTCTTCCCATGTCTCGGTGTCCATGAAGTGATACAGGTCGCCGTCGTCGTAGGAATACTGCATATCCTTGCGCTCGATGTACGCATTCTCGAACTTGTCGGTGGGGTTAAAGGTGCGCTCGGTCACGGCGCCCGTCATGATGTTCTTCATCTTGGTACGGACGAAAGCCGCGCCCTTTCCGGGCTTGACGTGCTGGAACTCGATGACCTGATACACGTCACCGTCCATATCGAACGTCAGACCGTTTCTGAAATCGCCTGCTACTACCATTATTTCATACCTCCAGATTTTTGCATCCCGGACTCGCCGCCGGGCAACGCAATTGCAATTACACTCTATTATACACCATTTTCGGCTTCTTGACAAGGGGGAAAACCGGGGTTTTTGAAATTTTTTTGGATTTGCGGCACCGGGTGACGATTTGCTTCCGCATTACCGGTTTTTTGGTGCCTGTCCCCGGTGTACCCGGCTCGACCCGCGTTCGCCAAACTTTTCTGCCCCCATCCCCCCGACCCCCTTCCCCGGAGGGAAAGGGGGGGAGATTCAAAGTTATCTTTTGCAAGGGGCTTCGCCCCTTGCATCCCCGCGTCTGCGTCAACGCGGCACTGGGTAGCGGGCAGCTTCCGGTACCCGACAGGGCGCCTGTGCCCCCGCGTCACCGGATTACCCTGCCTTGGCAGAGCTTGTTTGTTCCCATCCCCGGTAGCATATCCTTGCCCCGCCCCGGGGGGGGAGAGAACCATCTCAAACGCCGCCGTCGCGCAGCGCGTCGCATAGCGACGGATAGTTTCATCTCCCCCCGGTCCCCCCACACTCCTTGGCTGCCTCCTTCCCGGTAGAGAGCGGAAATCTTTTGGTAGCAAAAAGGGGCACCGCCCCCCGAATCAGATGGCGCAGGGCACCCCCAAAGCCCCGGATCGGCAGGACAATTCGGCACCGCCGAAAAAGTAAATGCCCATTGCCGCAAATATTTCCGGAAAACCCCTTGACAAACGCCGTGAAATCGTGTATAATTTATCCGTTGTCGGTTGACGGTCAACTTCACGGTCGATCGCCGATCGGTACGATGCGAGGGTGGCGGAACTGGCAGACGCGCACGTTTGAGGGGCGTGTGGTTCACACCATACGGGTTCGATTCCCGTTCCTCGCACCACCGTTTCACGGGGCGGTGCTTCGTGAGCGGATATGCGGGCATGGCGGAACTGGCAGACGCGCTAGATTCAGGTTCTAGTGAAAGCAATTTCATGGAGGTTCAAGTCCTCTTGCCCGCACCAAACAAGAATAATCCGAACCTAATCCTTATGGATTTTGGGTTCGGATTTTCTTTTTGCCTCGGTGACTTGTCATGAGCGTGTCTGTTGAACGCGCACGGGCGACGCCGGAAATCCTTTCGGTTGCAATGAATACAAGAACACAACTTGAAAGGATGATAAATATGAAATACGAAATCACTTACAAAGAGGAAAACGGTCTGCTCTACCCCGACTTTGTTTTGCCAGAGCAAACGCACTACCCCATTGGCAAATACGGAAGTTTACGCCTTGCATTTATAAAGGAACATCGGAAAGGCACCTACACCACACTTTTGACGCAGTGTCGATTGAATGCGTATCTCCATGACATTGACATCATAGCAAAGGGACAGGTGCGGTTGATCACCGCTCAGCTCGCCAAATCCCGTGGTATTGATGAGAATCTGAAAGCTGCCGATCCGCTTGAATGGGTGGCGCAGATGAATTCCTGTAAGTTTGCCGCGGAGGAAGTCGTCATGAGTGAGATCATCTACCAATGAAATAATTGAACTTTGTCTGAACAAGTAGGAGCGATATTCAGCTCTTGCTTGCTGACAATCCTACTTGTTCAGACGCAAAATTCTGAGCCTGCAACGGTTTCGCTTTGAAATCGCTGCAGGCTCAATCTGTTTTACCGGACATTGAGAACTCAATGACATTAAACACGCAGACACAAACTCAATGCGTTCATTTCCCAAACAGCTCTTCCGCCTCAAGATGAAGCAGCTTGCTGACCTCCAGCGCAATATCGTTCAGCGTACAGTGCAGATCGCCGCGGAACCATTGTTTGTAAAGGTTGACGATACCGCCTGCAAAGTAGCAGACGCGGAGCTCGACCATCTGCGACTGCCGCATAGATTCCGGAATGTCAC
>CAVIJF010000041.1:0-11662 GCA_963643175.1 bacterium | reverse complement strand
CCCATCCCCCCGACCCCCTTCCCCGGAGGGGAAGGGGGAGATTTTTAGTTTTCTTTTGCAAGGGGCTGCCGCCCCTTGCAACCCTGCGGCCGCGCCGGGAGCGGCATGGCGTGCCGGGAGGTTTGCGGTACCCCCAAACTTACGCCGGGGCGGCACGGTTTTCCGTTACCTTCCGGAATGCCGGGAACAAATATGCTGCCGGGGCAAGTGTCCGCAAAACTTTTCGTCCCATATTTGACAGCAATCAACAGATATGGTATACTGTAAGAACACTCCCGGAAAGATCCCCCCCAAAAAAGCAAAAAATCCACGTAATTGCTGACATTCCGGCACCCGTTTTGTCGGCATACAGAGTGGGAGTACCGTTTACACAGAGGAGGAACACATATGGAAGACCGGGAAATCATACAGCTCTTCTTCGACCGCAACGAGCGAGCCATCGTCGAAAGCCGGGACAAGTACGGCAGCTCCCCCCCGTTTTTCCGTTTACAGCCCCTCCGCCGCCGCCCTCACATCCCGGTACATATACAGGGAGCCGAGGCAGAGCAGCGGAACCCCGGCACGGCGGCAGTCGGCAAGCGCGGCGGAAAAGGCGGCGGCGACCGACGGGAAATCGTGAACCGGGATGCCCTGTGCGCGGTACAGAGCGGCGTAGGCGTCGCCGGACAGGGCGCGGCAGTTGTCCGGCGTGACCGTGAACACGTGGCGCGCCACGGCGGCAAGACTGTGTGCCATGGTCGTATAGTCCTTGTCCGCCATCACGCCGGTCAGCAGGTTGACGCGCTCCTCCCCGAAGCAGGCGGCGGCACTGGCTGCCGCCGCCGCGACGCCCTCCGGGTTGTGTCCGCCATCCGCCACAACCACCACGCGTGGGTCGTCCGGGTCGCGGTACAGCACCTCAAAGCGCCCTGCCCAGCCGACACGGGCAAGCCCGGCGCGGATTGCCTCCTCCGGGATGCGGGTGCCGCGTTCCCGGAGAATATCCAACGCACACAGGGCGGTCGCGGCGTTGAAGGGCTGGTACAGCCCCGGCAGGGGGATGTGCAGTCCGTGCCGGGCGCTGAAATCGAAATCCGAGCCGTCCAGTCCCGTGCGGG
Source organism: bacterium (assembly GCA_963643175.1). Lineage (GTDB taxonomy): Bacteria > Bacillota > Clostridia > Oscillospirales > CAG-272 > CAMEON01. The sequence continues at coordinate 10,565 of CAVIJF010000041.1, read as the reverse complement.
TGACGTGCAGAAGGTCGGCGGAAACCGGTATATACGGTGCCCCCAGCTGCTCTGCCCGCGCCCGGATAACCTGCCCGCAGGACGCCGGATCCACGCGGACTGCCGGCACGACACCGGCGGGAATCAGCGGCTCGTGCGTCCCGCCGAATACCACCGGAACGCCGGGCTTGATGATGCCCGCCTTCTCGGCGGCTATCTTCTCCGGCGTGTCCCCCAGGTAGGCGGTGTGATCCATGGCGATGCCGGTGATGACCGACACGGCGACCTCCTCCGGCGCCAGTATGTTGGTGGAATCCAGCCGCCCGCCCATGCCGACCTCGAACACCACAAAATCGCAGGCGTGGCGGGCAAAAAAGGCAAGCCCGATGGCGGTTATCAGTTCAAACTCCGTGGGCACGTCGGTCATGCCGTCGGCGATGGGACGGATACGCGCCGTAAGCTCCGCCAACTCCGCATCCGGGATGGGCTGACCGTCCAGCCGGATGCGCTCGTTGAAATTCACAAGATACGGCGAGGTGAAAAGCCCCACGCGGAAGCCCGCCGTGCGCAGTACCGCATCCAGCATAGCACAGACCGACCCCTTGCCGTTCGTGCCGGCTACATGCAGGAAGCGCAGCGACTTCTGCGGGTTGCCCAGCCGCCCGCAAAGCTCCCGCATCCGCTCCAGCCCCGGCGCGTGCCGCGTCCACGTGTTAGAGTGAATGTACGCGATCGCATCGGCGGCGGTGCGGATGGTTGCCGTCATACGGAGCCACCCCGCTTCCCGGTGTCGCGGTCGGTGCGATCCCTGTCCGCAATCAGGCGCAGGGGCGTCAGAATGCCCAGCGTCAGCAGTACGGTGCAGACTGTCCGGGCGGCACTGTTGCCCAGCCGGAGCGGAAGCGAGACCCAAAACGCCTTGACCGTGTACTGCATAATGTAGGCGTCCAGATACAGCATTCCGGTATTGACCGCCGTCATGACCAGTTCAGCCGCGACCACCGTCACAACTGTCTGCCATGTCCGGATTTCCCTGCCGGACAGGCGGCGGAACAGCGCGGCAAGCCCCCCGGCAGTCAGCGCCGTTGCCACGGGTGCCGCCATCCACAGCGGTGCCGTCGGTGACAGTCCGTACAGCACCTGCTCCATGAACGAACCGCACAGCGCGACCGCGACGGCATCCGGAACGCCGAAAGCAAGCGCACACAGCAGAATCGGCAGGGAGGACAGGGAGAATTGGGCGATGGGCAGATTGATGGACACAAACGAGGCAAGCACCACGTACACGGCGGTCAGCATGGCGTCCGTGGTCAGGCGCACCGCCGTGCGCCGCCGGATCCGGGAAAAACTCTTCTGGTTTGTCATAAAAAAATATCTCCTTCCCCACAGCCATTTGGCAGGAAAGGAGGCACGGCGCCGCGCGCAGAAAAACCTCTTGATTCAGCCAGATGAAGCGGGATGCAGAATGCGGACCGCAGCCGCCGGGCTTCCCCCTCGCGGCATTTCGTCCGGCGGACAACTCCCCGTCCCGTCGGCACTGTACGCCCGTATCCTTACTCTTCAGATTTGCATACTCATTATATGCCTCAAATACCGCTTTGTCAAGGAAAAACCGTGTCACGGAAGGAGATTTCCGGTTCTGTACAAGGTTTCGGCCACGATTTTGCAAAAATTGGTCAATTCAGCCCCCGCCGCGCCCGCGTCCTTGCCACCGTGGCAAACAGCACGCCGGACGCCCCGGCAGTGCGGGCAAGGTCGGCAAGACTTGCGAGCGTCGCGCCCGTGGTGAACAGGTCGTCCGCCAGCACGGCAAAGCGCCCGGACAGGCGCGGAGCAAGCCGTTCGTCCAGCGCATACGAGGAGGCGGCATTGGCACGGCGCCCGGCGGCATCCAGCGTTTTCTGCGCCCCCGCGCCGTCCGACACGCGCCGGATGGCGGGCAGGCAATCCGTCCCCAGACAGTCCGCCAAACCGCACGCCAGCCGCTGTGCCTGATCAAAGCCGTCCTTCCGGACGGCGGCGCGGCGACGGGGCGGGTACAGGCAGACCGCCGCCCGCACATCGGCGCCCGCCACCTCCAGCGACCGGCGCACCGGCTCCGCCAACTCCGCCGACAGCCAGTCGGTCAGCCGCCGGTCATCCCGGTGCTTGAGCCGGAAAATCACTTGCTGCGGAACGCTGTCCGGCTCCTCCGGGCAGTAGGGGACAAGCCAGACCGCCCCCGCCGGGTACACGTCCGGCGCCTGCGCCCGCGCCGCCCGCCACAGCGGTAGACAGTCCTCGCACAACGCCGGGACAGCCCCGCCGCGCAGTCCCCGGAACGGCGGCAGCAACGCCCCACAGCCCGCACAGCGCGGCGGGAATAGCAGGTCGGTCAGTGCTCTGCCGACCGTCGATACCGCGTCCCGCATATCATTCCGCCCCGTCCGCAGCCTGCAGGCGGCGGCACAGTCCCGTATAGCGCATGGATTGCCTGTTATTCTCCACCATCGTCCGGATGACCGACTCACGCCCGACCAGAATCACCATGCGCTGTGCACGCGTCACCGCCGTATACAGCAGGTTCCGCGTCAGCAGCAGGGACGAAGCACTGTACATCGGCATGATGACAAAGGGGTACTCGCTCCCCTGACTCTTGTGCACTGTCACAGCCCATGCGTGCTCCAGATCATCCAGCATATCCGCCGTGTAAACCGCCACCCGGTCATCAAACCGCACGCGCATGGTGCGCTCCGGCACGTCAATATCCGTAATCACGCCGATGTCGCCGTTGAACACGCCGCCGCGCTCGCTCCGCTCCTCCTCGTCCCATTCGCCGTGCCCGGCAGACTGCGGCGGTCGGGCACGGCCGCGTCCGGGGGAGACTTCCTCCGGCTCCTGCTCGTCCGTACCGCCCTCCTCGCCGTCCTCGTCATCCTCCCACAGCACGTCATAGTTGTTCCGGGTCTGCATAACGCGGTCGCCGACACGGAACAGCTTGTCCCGGAAGCTGATCTCTGCCCTGCCCCGTGCGGCGGGATTCAGCGCCGCCTGCAGCATCCGGTTGAGGTGCTCGGTGCCCGCCTCCCCGCGCCGGGAGGGGGAAATAATCTGAATGCCGTTCTCGGTCAGCTGTCCGTAGGTGCGGGGCAGGCGCGTCCGGTACAGCTCCACGATTGTGGCGGATATGTCCGCGTCGGTGCGCCGGGGCAGGAAAAAGAAGTCGTTCCGCTTATCGGTCAGCACCGGCATCTCGCCGCGGTTGATGGCGTGGGCGTTGGTCACAATCAGCGAAGCCTGCGACTGCCGGAATATCTCGTCCAGCCGCACGGTGGCAAAGCTGCCGCTGTCTATCAGGTCGTTCAGCACGCGCCCCGCGCCGACGCTGGGCAGCTGATCCGCATCCCCGATCAGAATCAGCCGCGCCCCCGGCTTGATTGCCCGCAGGAGCGCCGCCATCAGCGCACTGTCCACCATGGACGCCTCATCGATGATGACAACCTCCTCGTCCAGCAGATCCTGCTCATTGCGGCGGAACCCGCCGCGCCCGCCGTCCCCATCAAAGCTCATTTCCAGCAGGCGGTGGATGGTCTTTGCCCGGCAGGCGGTCGATTCGGACAGCCGCTTTGCCGCCCGCCCGGTCGGCGCCGCCAGCGCAATCTTCATGCCCATGGAGTCGAATATCCGGATCAGCGCGTGCACCACCGTCGTCTTGCCCGTTCCGGGACCGCCGGTCAGAATCATGACCCCGTGGCAGAGCGCGTCGAAAATCGCCTTTTTCTGCCCCATGGCGTAGGACATCCCGACCTCCTGCTCCTCCCGCCGGATAAACGTCTGCACGTCGCCGCCGTCCACCGCCGGGCACAGTCTGTCCAGCAGCCGCAGCTTGTCCGCTATGTACTGCTCGGTGCGGTCATCCGCCGCCGTGTACAGGTAATCCACGCCGGAAAAGCGGCGGCACACCAGTTTGCCGGTTCCCAGCTGCGCCGCGATGGCACGGTCGATTTTCTCCGTATCGGTATGCAGAAGCTGCGCCGCCGCCGGAACCAGCTTGTCGCGCGGCAGGCAGACGTGCCCGTTCTGCATCGCGTTGGAGGACAGGACATACGCCACGCCGCTCATCAGGCGCTCCCCGCTCTCCGGGTCAACGCCAAGGGAGGACGCGAACCGATCCGCCTTTTCAAACCCGATGCCGTCCACCTCGTCGCACAGGCGGTATGGGTTGCTTTTGGCAATATCCACCGCGCCGGAGCCGAACTTCTTGTAAATACGCACGGTCAGCGCCGCGCCGAAGTACTCCCGGAAAAACAGCATCGCGGCGCGTATGCCCGCCTTGGCGCGGAAATCCTCGGATATTTCGGCTGCCTTTTTCCGGGAAATGCCGTTGACCTGCGTCAGCCAGTCCGGATGGTTCTCCATGACCTCCAGCGTTTCGTCCCCGAACGTCTCCACCATCCGCTTTGCCAGCGCCGGTCCGACGCCCTTGACCGTCCGGGAGGACAGATAGCGCAAAATGGCGTTGCTGTCGGCAGGCAGGGAGCGCTCGTACTGATCCACCCGGAACTGGCGCCCGTAGCGCGGACTGTGCGTCCATGCGCCCCACACGGTCAGCTCGTCGCCGGTGCCGATGTAAGGCATGGTGCCGCACACCGTCACCACGTCGCCGTCCTCCAGCCCGAAGTCACACACCGTGTACCCGGTGTCCCCGCTGGTGTAGATAACGCGTTCCACCGTACCGCGCAGGGATTCCGCCGTTTCCCGGTCAGTCCCGTCTGTCGCCGGTGCGTCATTCATACCGTCCCACACTGTGCTATCCCCCCTTTTTTGTCCGTTCATTCTTCCCGTTCCCTGCCGCCGGCGACAGGCATATCCACCGCATACCTGTCCGCGCCGAAGCGCTCCAGCACTGCCGCAACCATTCCGGCAACCGTCTCACCCATACAGCTCCCTCCCCTCAGAGGCAGTATATGAGGCGGCGCCGGAATGTGTCTCGCCGGTTGAACCGGCAGTTGCGTTACAGCAGCTCGTCCTTCAGGACGGGCGCCAGATCCCGCGCCTCCCACGGCGCGTTCAGATCCTCGCGTCCCATGTGACCGTAGGCGGCAAGCGGACGGTAGATAGGGCGGCGGAGGTCAAACCGCTGAATGATGGCGGCAGGGCGCAAATCCACATGGCGCAGCACCGCGCGGGCAATCTCCTCCTCCGGGACAAGGGCTGTTCCGGCAGTGTCAATCAGCACGGACACCGGGCGCGCCACGCCGATGGCATACGCCACCTGCACCTCACAGCGGTCGGCAAGTCCCGCCGCGACGATATTCTTCGCCACATAGCGGGCGGCGTAGGAGGCGGAACGATCAACCTTGGTCGGGTCCTTGCCGGAGAAGGCACCGCCGCCGTGACGGGCATAGCCGCCGTAGGTATCCACGATGATTTTGCGTCCTGTCAGCCCCGTGTCCCCGGCAGGACCACCGATGACGAACCGTCCGGTCGGGTTGACGTAGACCTTTGTCTGCGCATCCAGCAGGGCGGCAGGGACCGTCGGCAGAATCACCCGGTCTATCATATCCTGCCGGATGGTGGTAATCTCCGCGTCCGGGCTGTGCTGGGTCGAAATGACAATGGTGTCCACCCGTGCCGGAACGCCGTCGCGGTACTCCACCGTCACCTGCGTTTTGCCGTCCGGGCGCAGGTAGCCCACCTCGCCGGACTTGCGCAGAGCCGTCAGCCGCTTGGCAAGCGCATGGGAAAGAGAAATCGGCAGCGGCATCAGCTCCGGCGTCTCGCTGCAGGCGTAGCCGAACATCAGACCCTGGTCGCCCGCGCCTATGTCCAGTCCGTCTCCCTCGCCTGCCTTCGCCTCCAACGAGCAGTCAACGCCCATCGCAATGTCAGGAGATTGCTCATGGATGGAAGAAATCACTGCGCAGCTGTCGCAGTCAAAGCCGAACTTTGCCCGCGTATAGCCAATCCCGCGCACCGCCTCGCGCACGACCGTCTGCAGATCCACATCCGCGTGCGTCGTGACCTCGCCCATGATGGCAACAAGTCCCGTCGTGCAGAAGGTTTCGCACGCCACGCGCGACAGAGGATCCTGCCGGAGCATCTCGTCCAGAATCGAATCGGAAATGATGTCGCAAACCTTGTCGGGATGCCCCTCGGTCACGGACTCACTGGTAAAAAGCTGTTTTTTCATACTGTATGTATCCTTTCTTTCACTGTATCATGTCAGGGGGCGAGGGCAGGAAAAAGCCCCTGTCCTCGCAGACAGGGGCTGCTTGTGCACCTTTTCCGGAATCGGTCATAGGCTTGCCGCTTGCTCCTATCTGTCAGGAATTGGCACCTTACCCTTGCAGGGGGGCAGGTTGTCGTGACTTCACAGGGCCTGTCCCTCCATCACTCTTGATATGAGAACCGGAGAGCGCCCCGCCGGGACACATCCGTCCCGACGGGCACCCGTTCCTTTTCCGTTTCTGCCAGACGCAGGGCTGACGCCGGTCTTACGACTTGGCGGTCTTCGCCATCGTCTTGATAATTCTTCTCAGCTCGTTGGTAGAAGCCTTCTTTGCGCTGGTCAGCTTGGAGGAAATCTCCGCTTTGCCCGCCTTCAGCTGCTCCAGCACCACGTTGGAGACAGTCAGGTCAAAGAAGTACGCGGAATCGTACACACGGTTGCGGATGATGTACTCCACCATCTCGCTGGAATCTTCATCCCGGACGCTCTGCAGCTTGGTGATAATCTCAAACATCTTAGTCGAGACGTTCTCGTAGTTGTAGCGCGCCATGGCTTCCAGAATCGTGCCGACATACTCCAGATCCTTCTCGGTGTTCACAATCATGATAAAGCCGCTGGCACCGTTGACGAAGGAGAGGTACTCCTTCTGGTTGGTGTCATACTTGGGCACCGGCACGATGCCGTAGTCGTCGGACATTTCCGACAGGAAGTTCCGCACCTTGTTCAGGGAGGTATCGTAGAACAGGGCATGACCCGCTGCGAACATCTCATACGAAGTCTCGTACAGGGTCACGTCGGTCACAAAGTATGCCTGCTGCTCGATGAGTGCCTGATAAATCTTCTCATAGCGGTTGATGATATCCGCGTTCTCAAAGGCGATGGCCGGCGAACCGTCCTCCGCGACAGAGCCGAACATTCCGCCTGCGCCGTAGAACATGGAGAACGGAACGTCCATCATCCACGAGGACAGACCGTAGCGGTCCTTCTTGTAGTCAATCGTGCCGTCGCCGTCCACGTCCGCCGTGACATCCTTGGTCATGGCGTTGAACTCATCCAGCGTCCACTTGTTCTCTCGCACCAGCGTATACGGCTCAGTCTTGTTCAGCTCCTTCATCAGTCTCTTATTGAAGGCGAAGCACGCGGAAATCAGCATGGAGCTGGGCAGAATATCACCGGTCATCAGGTAGCTCTTGCCGTTCACAGCCATGTTGCTGCGGCAGCCCTGGTCCCACCACTCCTCCGACAGGCTCATGGTGTCGATAGAGGACAGGTCAGTCAGGTAGTTGTTCACAAGGCAACTCGTGACGCTGTACTTGTGTCCGATGGCAACATCGTAGTCATCCAGCGAGTTCAGCGCCTGCTGGCTCACACGCGAGTTGACGGCATCGTAGGAATCCTCGTACTCATAGACGAACGTGATGCCGAAGTCCTCCGACACAACAGTATTCCTCTCCACCAGCAGCTCGCTCAGAAGGCTGCTCTTGCTGTCCTCCGAAACGCCCTCGAAGTCTGTCTTCATGTCGCTCCGGTTCAGGATAACAAATTCCTTGTCGTACTTGATCTTTTCAATCTCCGAGTACGGTGCGGCTTTGGTACTCTCTTCGCCGGACGTACCCGTTCCGGTGCCGTCGGTGCCCGCAGCACTCGTAGCATCCTCGCCGCTGTTGGCACAGCCGGACAGAACAGCCGAAGACGAAAGCAGCATCAGCGCCGCCAAAAGCAAAGCCATCAGGCGGAAGCGGTTCTTTCTCGTTTGCATATGGTTCTCTCCTCCTTGGTATTATAGCAGCCACGCATCCCATGCAGCAGGACGCGTCACCATCACCGATTTATTATACACGTCTTTTCCTATCCTGTCAAGGGATTATTGTGAATCTTCCGTAAAAACGGAATCCTGCGCCTGCCGCCGTCAGAAAATTGCAGCGACACCGTAGGACAGCAGTGTCATGACGACGCCCGCCGCCAGCACACCGAGCAAAGTGGACAGGAATGCCTTCCAAAACTTCATATGAATGACCGCGGCAACCAGCGCTCCCGTCCACGCGCCGGTTCCCGGCAGGGGTACGCCCACGAACAGCGCCAGCCCCCAGAAGGCATACTTTTCGACCTTTTCGCGGTTTTTCTCCGCCTTGCGGAACAGCCAGCCGGCAATGCGGTTGAATAGTTTCACGCGGCATCCAGCCATCCAGCGGAGAATCGCCCCGATGAACAGGAGAATGAAGGGAACCGGCAGCATATTCCCCACCACGCTGATGAGGAAGGTCTGCCACCACGGCAACCCGAAGGCGGCACCCATCGGAACGGCGCCGCGCAACTCAATGATGGGTATCATGGAGCAGAAAAACACGCACCAGTGCTTCCCGACCGTCTCCAAAAAGAAGGTTTTGATTGCGCCGGTAAAGCCGGAACTCTGCGTGGCAGGCTGCGTTTCCGCTTCCGCTTCCGATGCCGTGTCCGTTGCTGCGACCGTGCCGGTTTCGGCGGTCGCGGCTCCGGCGGCATTGCCGACGGCTGTCGCAGCCAGTGCGCACAGCAGTGTCAGGCAAAAGAACAGCAGCACGCGTTTTCCAATGGGTCTTACAGATACCATGGCATTCTCCATCCGGGCGGCGATGCTGCCCTTTTTTATCGTTCGGGATGTCCCCCGGTGCAGGGACGGTGCTCCTGCGGAGCACTTCCGTGGAGCAGGGGGGATATGCGCTTATACAGGGCAAAGGTAAAGCCCACATTGACCAGTCCCTTGACCAGCGTAAACGGCAGATTGACCATCAGGAGCGCCCGCCAGAGCGTGTTCGCCGCCGGAATAATGGCTGAATATGCTCCGATAATCGCGTCCATGGGCATAAACTTGGTATAGACCGGATACGTAATCCAGTAATTGACCGGCAGACTCATGAGCGATGCCAGCAGTGCCCCGCCCAATGCCCCCAGCAGGGCGCCGGACTTCCCTTTGCGGAAGCGGTAAATCAGCCCGGCAGGCAGGACATAGCACGTGCCAACGATGAAATTGGCAAGCTCCCCCACGCCGCCGGTCACGGTCATGGGCAGATGAATCAGGTTTTTTATCAGCTCGACCGCCACGCCCGCGAGCGGACCCACGCCGAAAGCGGCAATCAGGGCGGGCAGGTCGGAAAAGTCATACTTCAGAAAACCGGGGACGAACGGAACCGAAAACTCAAGGTACATCAAAGCCGCCGACAAAGCCGACAGCACGGCAGTCACAACCAGGCGGCGGACAGACATCCGATGCGCCTGCGCAGATTGATTCAACATATTCATTATCCTTTCCCATCCGGACTCTGACCGTCGGCGCAGGAATCACACCTGCTCGGCGCACGGCACATGGCGCGCGTGCGTTCGTGGGCTTTCACCACCGGTATGGAATTTCACCGATTCCCAAAGATTGCAGTTACAGGTATATTTTCCTGTTTATTGTGTTGCGGCGCGGTACAGTCCGTACCGACAGCGCAAAAATATCCCCTGCGGCAGGTTGCCGCAGGGGATACCCGTCCCCCGCGCCGCGGCAAGCAGGCGGGGAGCGGAGTATGAGCGAATCAGGGATTAGCCCAGAATCTCGGAGACGACGCCGGAACCGACGGTACGACCACCCTCACGGATAGCGAACCGCAGACCAACCTCGCACGCGACGGGGGTGATCAGGGTGACGGTCATATCAACGTTGTCGCCGGGGCGGCACATCTCAACGCCCTCAGGCAGCTCGATGGTACCGGTAACGTCGGTGGTGCGGAAGTAGAACTGCGGACGGTAGCCAGCCACGAACGGCTTGGAACGGCCGCCTTCCTTCTCGCTCAGGACGTACACATGACCCTTGAAGTGGGTGTGGGGATGCACGGTGCCGGGCTTCGCCAGAACCTGACCTCTCTCGATGCCGTCCTTCGCGATACCGCGGAGCAGAGCGCCGATGTTGTCGCCGGCCTCAGCCTGGGGCAGCAGCTTGTGGAACATCTCGACACCGGTAACGACGGTGGTGACCTTCTCCTCGGTCAGACCGACGATCTCAACGGTATCGTTGACCTTCAGAGTACCTCTCTCCACACGACCGGTAGCAACGGTACCACGACCGGAAATGGAGAAGACGTCCTCGACAGGCATCAGGAAGGGCTTGTCAGCCTGACGGTCGGGCGTGGGGATGTAGTCATCCACAGCGTCCATCAGCTCCAGGATGCACGCATACTCGGAAGCGTTGATGTCCTTGCTGGTGGACTCCAAAGCCACACGGGCAGAACCGCGGATAATCGGAATATCGTCGCCGGGGAAGTCGTAGGAAGACAGCAGCTCGCGGACTTCCATCTCGACCAGCTCCAGCAGCTCCTCATCGTCAACCAGGTCAGTCTTGTTCATGAACACAACGATA
>CAVIJF010000040.1:0-12138 GCA_963643175.1 bacterium | reverse complement strand
TATACCTTATCTTGCGGAAAATTGCAAGATATGGGCAGGATTTTTAGAGGTGCCCTTCTATGAAACTGATTTTGCGGGTTCTGAAACCGCACTGGAAGCTGTGCGCTTTCACAACCCTGTTTATGGCGATGGATATGGTGGGGATGATGCTGATTCCCACATACGCCGCCGAAATGATAAACAAAGGCTCTGCCGCCGCCGGAGGCTTCGGCGACCTGCTGCATACCGGCATCAAAATGCTGATTGCCTCGGCAATAGCCGGAGTCGGCGCCATAGTCGGCGGGTATGTCTGCGCCCGGCTGGCGGCGCGGGTCGGTGCGGACATCCGCGAGGCACTGTACAAAAAGTCGCTGGACCTGTCCGTCTATGATTTTCAGACCTTCGGCACGGCGTCCATGACTACCCGCACGGTGTCCGACGTCGCGACCATTCAGTTCGCGGTGGTCAGCATTTTTCAGATGATGCTGCCTGTTCCGGTTATCTTTGCCGCGGCAATCACCCTGTCGTTCATGAAGGACTGGCTTATCGGCACGGTTCTGCTCGCCGTGCTTGCCGTAATCGTTTTTGTGGCGTACTTCATCATGAGGAGCGCCTCGCCGCTTTTCCGCAAACTGCAGAACCTGCTTGACAAAATGAGCACGGTTCTGCTTGAGAACATCACGGGTGTCCGCGTTATCCGCGCCTTCAACAAGCAGGAATACGAAACCGGGCGGCTCAATGCGGCGTTCCGGGAGTATAAGACAACCTCGGTCCGGGCGAACAAGATGTTTGCGGGACTGGACGGACTGACGAACTTTTCCATAAACCTCTTCGTAGTTCTGGTTTACTGGCTCAGCGGCAGCCGAATCGCTTCGGGGGCATTCGGCGACGGCGATATTGTCGCCATCATTGAGTATGCCATCATGGCGCTGTTCAGCATGCTGATGGCGCAGTTTGTGATTCTCTCGCTCCCGCGCGCGATGGAGTGTTCCAACCGGATTGCCGAGGTTCTGTCGTACAATCCGCAGATACAGGACAAAACGGGGGTTGACGCGGCACTTCCGGACAGCGAAAACGTCCTTGCCTTTGAGAACGTGTCTTTCCGCTATGCCGATTCCGATGAGTACACCCTGCAGGGGCTGAATTTCGTCTGCAAAAAAGGCGAGACTACGGCTGTTATAGGGGGGACGGGAAGCGGAAAATCGACCGTTGCGTCCATGATGCTCCGTTTCAACGACGTCACCGACGGGCGCATCACGCTGTGCGGCACGGATATCCGCGATATGCCGCAGAGGCAGCTGCGCGATGCGGTATCCTACGTGCAGCAGCGTGCGTGGCTGTTCTCGGGCACGATTGCCGATAATCTCCGCTATGGGAACAAAGCTGCCACGGACGAAGAGCTGATGCACGCGCTGGACATTGCGCAGGCGGGGGATTTTGTCCGTGCACTGCCTGACGGGCTGAACGCCTATGTCGCGCAGGGCGGCACCAACTTCTCCGGTGGGCAGAAGCAGCGGCTTTCGATTGCCCGCGCCATCGTGAAAGACCCGCAGCTGTACATCTTTGACGACAGCTTTTCCGCGCTGGATTTCAAGACCGATGCGGCACTGCGCAAAGCGTTACTGAAAGAGAAAAGCGATAAAGCCATTGTAATCATTGCGCAGCGGGTCAGTACCATTCAGCATGCCGACCAGATTGTCGTGCTGCACGAGGGCAGACCGGTCGGCGTTGGCAGGCATGAGGAACTGCTGAAAACCTGCGGGGTGTACCGCGAAATCTATGAATCCCAGACAAAGGAGGTGGATGAAAGATGAGCACCAAAGATAAGAACAGGAAGCAGAAGGACACGGCTGCCGAACCCGAAAAGGACGCGCCCAAGCACGCGATGAGGACAGCGAGGCGTCTGTTCGGACAGCTGAAAAATCAAAAGATGCGCCTGACTGTCGTCATTTTCTCCGTCGCCGTCACGACGGCACTGAATATTCTGACGCCGTATTACAGCGCGGATGTCATGGACTCCCTTGTCGCCGCAGTCCGGGCAACGGTTGCGGAGGGGGGCAGGTTCACCATTCCGTGGGAGCCGCTCGGCAGACAGCTGGTCGTGATTTCGGCGATGTATGCCGCCATGACAGCCTTCTATTTCTTCCAGTCCTTCCTGATGGCGAGCGTTGCCGAAAAGCTGATTCTGACGCTCCGCGAGCAGATAAGCGGCAAGCTGCATAGACTGCCGCTGAAGTTCTTTGACGAGAACAAGCCGGGCGAAATCCTCTCACGGGTCACAAGCGACCTTGACAAGATTTCCGAGACGTTGCAGACGGGACTTCTGCGCTTCATCACGTCCATCGGCACCATTATCGGCTCCTTCGCCTTCATGTTTTATTTCAGCCCGCTGCTTACCTTCATTTTCATCGGCTTTGCGGCAGTCAGCTTTGTTATCACAAAGCTTGTCGCCGACAAGAATCTTGACCTTTCCTCCGAGCGGCAGGAAAAGGTCGCCGTGCTGACGGGACTGACGGAGGAATACTACACCGGCAGGAATGTCATCAAGGCGTACAACAACGAGGAAAACAGCATCGCCGTACTGAACAGGGCGGTTGAGGATGTCGCGGCTGCAAATGAAAAAACCGACTTCCTGACCAACAGCGTAAACCCCAGCATCCGGTTCCTGTCAAGACTTTCGCAGGCGGTCATTCTGCTTATCGCCTGTGATCGCATGGTAAAAGGACAGATGACGTTCGGCGTGATTCAGGCGTACTTTCAATACATGGGTATGTGCTCCGAACCGCTGACCGAGGCGGCATACATGATAAACTCCCTGCAGTCGGCGTTCGCTTCGGCGGAAAGAACCTTTGAATTCCTCGACGGCGCGGAGGAGGTGGCGGACACCGCGCATCCCGTTCCGCTGGAACGCGCGAAGGGCGTTGTCGCCTTTGAAAATGTGAGTTTCGGCTACTCGCCCGACAAACTGCTCATGAAGAACATCAGCTTTACAGCAAGGCAGGGGCAGAAGATTGCCATTGTCGGCGCGTCCGGCGCGGGCAAAACGACGCTTATCAATCTGCTGATGCGCTTTTACGAGGTCGGCGGCGGCAGAATCACGGTGGACGGCATCCCGACAACCGACCTGACGCGCAGAACCCTGCGCGGCAATTTTGGCATGGTTCTGCAGGACACATGGCTCTTTGGCGGTACGATAGCCCAGAACATCGCCTACGGCAGGGAGGACGCCACACGCGCCGAAATTGAGGCGGCGGCGAAAATGGCGAAAATCCATTACTTCATCAAGACCATGCCGCAGGGGTATGACACGGTGCTGGACAATGACGCCGCGAATATTTCCGTCGGGCAGAGACAGCTCCTGACCATTGCACGGGTGTTCCTCTGCAACCCGCCGATTCTGATTCTCGACGAGGCAACCTCCAGCGTGGATACACGCACCGAGGCGGAAATCGGCAAGGCAATGGCATCGCTCATGCAGGGGCGCACCAGCTTTGTCATTGCGCACAGACTGTCCACCATCCGCGATGCGGACTGCATCCTGTTCATGGATCACGGCAACATCATCGAGCAGGGAAGTCATGCCGAACTGCTCGCCAGGGGCGGCGCGTATGCCGCACTGTATAACAGTCAGTTTGAGTAAGATGTTTTTGTGATATTCCTCTTCTGTTGAAAATTCAACAGACTTGCCGCCCGGAATACAGTATAATAGAAGCAAAGAGTCGGGGGCACAGCTGACCGGAATGCAAAAGGAAAGGGATGTGCTGCCGGATAAATCAGGGATTCCAAAGAATCATAGATTCTATAGAATCACAGATTCTATAGAATCACGGATTCTGCAGAAAGAGAGGATATCAGTATGGAAAACAGAATGTTCTGCTTTCAGTGCGAGCAGACGGCGGGTTGTACCGGCTGTACCGGGAAAGCCGGCGTCTGCGGCAAAACCGCCGATGTGGCAAAGCTCCAGGATGAGCTGACGGGTGCACTGATCGGGCTTGCAAGGGCGACGGACAATGCACCGGATGTGAACGACGGCACGTGGCGGCTGATTATTGAGGGGCTGTTCACCACCGTCACCAATGTCAGCTTCAACGAAAGGACGCTGCGGGAGCTGATTGGCCGGGTGCACGGGGAGAAGGCAAGGCTGGTTCCCGACTGCACCGTCTGCGCCGCTTCCTGCGGACGGACCGACGATTACGATATGCAGAAGGTTTGGAACGCGCAGGAGGATATCCGCAGTCTCAAATCGCTTATCCTTTTCGGCGTGCGTGGCATGGCGGCGTATGCGCACCATGCCATGGTGCTGGGGTATACCGACGGGGACGTGAACCGCTTCTTTGCCAAGGCGCTCTTTGCCGTCGGCGAGGACTGGGGCATGGAGGAACTGCTGCCCATCGTCATGGAGGTCGGCGAAAAAAATCTCCGCTGCATGGCGCTTCTTGACCGGGCGAACACCGAAAGCTACGGCACACCCGCGCCGGTTACGGTTCCTCTGACCGTGGAGAAGGGACCGTTCATCGTCATCTCCGGTCACGACCTCCACGACCTGAAGCTGCTGCTGGAGCAGACCGAGGGCAAGGGTATCAACATCTATACGCACGGCGAAATGCTGCCCGCGCACGGCTATCCAGAACTGAAAAAGTATGCCCACCTCAAGGGGAATTTCGGCACGGCATGGCAGAACCAGCAGAAGGAGTTTGCGGATCTTCCCGCGCCGGTGCTGTTCACCACCAACTGCCTCATGCCGCCCCGGGCAGGCTACGCCGACCGCATGTTCACGACGGCTGTCGTATCCTACCCCGGAATGACCCACATCGGCGAGGACAAGGACTTCACGACTGTTATTGAGAAAGCACTGGAACTGGGCGGCTACCCGGAGGATCGGGCATTCACCGGCATCAACGGCGGCAGCACGGTCATGACCGGCTTTGCGCGCGGCACGGTGCTTGGCGTGGCGGATACGGTCATTGAGGCGGTGAAGGCGGGCGCGATCCGGCACTTCTTCCTGGTTGCCGGCTGTGACGGCGCACGTCCCGGACGCAACTACTATACGGAATTTGTCAGGCAGACGCCCCCCGACACCGTGGTGCTGACGCTTGCCTGCGGGAAATACCGCTTCAACGACCTTGACCTCGGCACAATCGGCGGTCTGCCTCGCCTGATGGATGTGGGGCAGTGCAACGATGCATACAGTGCCATTCAGATTGCCGTTGCGCTTGCCGATGCGTTCGGGTGCGGCGTGAACGACCTGCCGCTGTCCATGGTGCTCTCGTGGTACGAGCAGAAGGCAGTGTGCATCCTGCTTACGCTGCTGTACCTCGGTATCCGGAACATCCGTCTGGGTCCCACACTGCCGGCGTTTATCTCGCCCAATGTGCTGAATTACCTCGTGGAAAACTTCGGCATTGCGCCCATCACCACGCCGGAGGAAGATCTGAAACAGCTTTTAGGAAACCACTGATGCGTGTGCTCCTTGAAAGGAGCGGACACACGGCATGAAAAGCCGGAAGGCTCCGAACCTGTGACACGGTTCGGAGCCTTCCGGCTTTTTGGGGGTTCCGGCGCCGCCGCGCCCCGGATTTATGCGGGATGCTCTACGGAGACGACCCGGTAGTCCTCTGCCTCCACGGCGGCGGTCAGCGCTTCGTCCGGGAGCGGGGCGCCCGTGAAGGTTACGCGTGCCGTTCCGGCTGTGTGGCTGACTTCAGCGCCAGCTACCCCCGGCAGGCGGCACAGCGCCCCCCGGACGGTCGCTTCGCAGTGCCCGCACATCATGCCTTCAATATGCAGGAGCGTGACGGGGGCGGCTGTCTCTGCTGCCGGCACCGCGGGGGCTTCCGGTGCTGCGGCGGGCGCGGACGGAGCAGGCGCCGGAGCCGGATCCTCCGGCTTTTCTTTGCCCCGGATGCGGCACAGGTTGAGCCGCAGGGCGTTGGTCACGACGCAGAAGCTGGACAGACTCATGGCGGCGGCGCCTAACATGGGGTCAAGCGTCACGCCAAGCGGAATCAGCGCACCCGCCGCAACAGGGATGCAGATGACGTTGTAGAAGAATGCCCAGAACAGATTTTCGCGGATATTGCGCAGGGTGGCGCGTCCAAGCCGCACGGCGGCGGGCACATCCGAGAGGCGGCTGTTGACCAGTACGATGTCGGCGGCGTCAATGGCAACATCGGTTCCGGCACCGATTGCCATGCCGAGATCGGCGCGGGTCAGCGCGGGGGCATCGTTGATGCCGTCGCCCACCATGGCGACTTTGCCCCGGCGTGACATGTCCCGCACGACCTGTTCCTTGCCGTCCGGCAGAACCCCGGCGATGACGTGCGCCTCATCCAGCCCCGCCTGTCTGCCGACGGCGCGGGCTGTGCGTGCGTTGTCTCCGGTCAGCATGACCACATCTAACCCCATGCCGTGCAGGGCGCGGATGGCGGCGGGGCTTTCCGGTTTGATTTCGTCCGCCACGCTGATAATTCCCAAAAGGCGGTTGCCGTGCGCGAAGAACAGCGGTGTTTTCCCCTCGTCCGCCAACGCTTCGGCGCGCGCCGTGATGTCCGCCCATTCGGCGGGCGTCAGCGCGTCGCCCAGACTGTCCCGCATGAGCGCGAGATTGCCGCCGAGCAGTGCCTGCCCGTCGGCGGCGGTGGCGGTCAGCCCGTGACCCGGCAGGGCGCGGAAGTTCTCCGGCGCGGGCGCGGTCAGTCCCCGGCGTGCGGCTTCTTCGCATACGGCGCGGGCAAGCGGGTGCTCACTGCTGCGCTCTAGCGACAGGGCGGCGGTCAGGAGCTGCTGCTCGCTCACGCCCAGCGGCAGAATGTCCATGACGCGGGGGGTGCCCTTGGTGACGGTTCCGGTTTTGTCCAGCACGACCGCCCGGACTCTGCCCGCTTCCTCCAGCGCGGCGGCGGTCTTGAACAGGATTCCATTGCGTGCCCCGACGCCGCTGCCTACCATGATGGCGACCGGGGTCGCCAGTCCCAGTGCGCAGGGACAGCTGATGACCAGCACGGATATGCCGCGTGCCAGCGCAAAGCCGATGTCCTGCCGGATCAGCATCCACACAAGGAAGGTGACAAGCGAAATACCCATGACCACCGGCACGAACACGCCGGACACCCGGTCGGCAATTTTGGCGATGGGTGCCTTGGTCGCGGCGGCGTCGCTGACCATGCGGATAATCTGCGAGAGCGTAGTATCCTGCCCGACGCGGGTGGCGCGGCAGGTCAGGAAGCCGGACTGATTGACGGTGCCTGCCGATACGCTGTCGCCCACCGCTTTGTCTACCGGCAGGCTCTCGCCGGTCAGCGCCGCCTCATTGACTGCGCTGGAACCGGATTCCACACTGCCGTCCACCGGGATGCTTTCGCCGGGGCGCACGACAAACCGGTCGCCCGCCGCGACCTGCTCCACCGGAATCGTGACCTCCTGCCCGCCCCGGAGAACCGTGGCGGTTTTGGGGGACAGCTTCATCAGACTGCGCAGGGCGCCGGTGGTTTTGCCCTTGGAGTGCGCCTCCAGCGTCTTGCCCACCGTGATGAGCGTCAGAATCATGGCGGCGGATTCGAAGTAGAACTGCATCATCCAGTCGTTCATGGCGGCATGGTCGCCGCGTGCCATGGCGTCGGTCATGGCGAAGAGTGCGAACACGCTCCACAGGAACGCCGCCGAGGAGCCGAGCGCCACCAACGTATCCATGTTGGGAGCGCGGTGCGCCAGCGCCCGGAAGCCGCTGACAAAGAATTTCCGGTTGATGAGCATGATGATGACCGTCAGGAGCAGCTGGATAAGCCCCAGTCCGATATGGTTGCCTGCCAGCCGCGCGGGCAGGGGCCAGCCCCACATCATGTGCCCCATCGAGATATACATGAGAACCAGCAGAAAGCCGACCGACCAGCACAGCCGGCGCACAAGGCGCGGCGTTTCACGGTCGGCGAGCGGGTCATCCCCGGCGGCGTCCGCACGCGGCGCCCCCGCCCCCTTCACTGAGGCACCGTAACCCGCTTCCCGCACGGCGGCAATGATGTCGTCCGGGGCGGCACTGCCCTCCACACCCATGGAGTTGGTCAGCAGGCTGACGGCGCAGGACGTAACGCCCGGGACGGCGGATACCGCCTTCTCCACGCGGGCGGAGCAGGCGGCGCAGCTCATGCCGGTGACGGAATACTGCTGTATCTTGTGATCCATACTCTCCTCCTCGTATGCCCCCCGTGGGGCTTTTATTCCTACTGAATTTGTAGGAATAAGTTACGGCGTGATTATATACCAAAAGTCGGTTTTTGTCAATAGGAAAAACGGATTTTCTTCGGGAAAACTCTTGAAAATACACGGCGGATATGATATAATGTACTCGGAATGCATATCGGGTATACCCGGACAAGCCGCTTTTCCTCGCCGGAAAGCCGCCTGCCGCAAACATAGGAGCCTCTCCGGATATTCCGCCGATTCACCGTGTGGGAAATGTTCAGAGATGCCTGCAACGTATCGGGGACGGCGCGATGCGCCGGATCCTGATGAGAATTCGTACAAGGAAGAAGGTACACAGTATGCGAAGAGAAAAGCCTTTGTACAGGCATTGCTGCACCGGCAGGATGCTGTTCTCCCTGCTGTTCCTGCTGATACTGGCGGCGGGTACGGTGCTTGTTTCCTGCAATGCCATCTGGAGCCATGGCGATATAGAGTTTACCATGCCGGACGAGACAACGGACACGACACCCGAGACGGCGGGAACCGACTCCCCCGGCACCGAGTCGGAGACGCTGTGCAATCACGAATGGAAGGAAGTGTCCGGTTCCCGGCAGGCGGCGACCTGTACCGAGGAGGGCTCGTACCTTCTCCGCTGTATCTACTGCGGGCTGGAGAAGCCCATGTCCGTTCCTGCGACCGGACACACCGAGGAGATTGACGTTGCCGTGCCCGCAACCTGCGAGCAAAGCGGACTGACGGAGGGTACGCACTGCGCCACCTGCGGGATAACCCTGCAGGCGCAGGAAACCGTGCCGCCGCTGGGGCACACCGCGGTCACGGATGAGGCGGTAGCACCTACCTGCACGGAGGACGGCAAAACCGAGGGCAGTCACTGCTCGACCTGCGGCAAGGTGCTGGTTGAGCAGAAGCCGGTTCCGGCGGCGCACACGGAAGTCGTCGATGCCGCCGTTGCCCCGACCTGCGAGGCGTCCGGCAAGACCGAAGGTAGGCACTGCTCTGTCTGCAGTGAGGTTCTGGTTGCCCAGCAGGAGGTTCCCGCAAAAGGTCACACCTCCGTGACCGACGCTGCCGTTGCCCCGACCTGTGAGCAGACGGGCAAAACGCAGGGCAGCCACTGCCGCGACTGCGGTAAGGTGCTGATTGCGCAGCAGAGTATCCCCGCCAAGGGTCACACCTCCGTGACAGACGCTGCCGTTGCCCCGACCTGCGAGGTTCACGGCAAGACGGAAGGCAGTCACTGCTCGGTCTGCAACAAGGTGCTGACCGCGCAGAAGGAGATTCCCGCGACCGGGCACACGGAAGTAACCGACGCTGCCGTTCCCGCGACCTGCGAGACGGCAGGCAAAACCGAAGGAAAGCACTGCTCGATTTGCAGCAAGGTGCTGGTTGAGCAGACGGAAGTCCCCGCTACGGGACACACGGAAGTAATCGACGCCGCCATTGCCCCGACCTGCGAGGCGACCGGCAAGACCGAGGGCAAGCATTGCGGAGTGTGCGGCAAGGTGTTCGTGGAGCAGACGGAGATTCCGGCTACCGGTCACGTGGAGATTGCGGATGCACGCATCCCCGCGACCTGCGAGACGGCAGGTAAAACCGCAGGCAGTCACTGCCAGGTCTGCCTCAAGGTGCTGGTTGCCCAGCGGAAGATTCCCGCAACGGGACACACCGGGGTGATCGACCCCGCCGTTGCCCCTACCTGCGAGAAGTCCGGAAAAACGGAAGGCAAGCACTGCTCGGTGTGCGATAAGGTGCTGGTCGCGCAGACGGACGTTCCCGCCAAGGGACACACCGAGGTCATTGACACCGCCGTTGACCCGACCTGTGAGTACCCCGGCAAGACGGAGGGCAAGCACTGCTCGGTCTGCGGCAAGGTGCTGGTTGAGCAGAAGTCGGTTCAGGCGCTGGGACATACATGGGTGACGGATGCCGCCGTGGCGCCTACCTGCACGGAGAGCGGACTTACCGAGGGAGAGCATTGCTCCACCTGCCATACCGTCCGGGTTCAGCAGACGGTAATCCGGGCGCACGGACATGATCCGGTGACGGATTCCGCCGTGGCGCCGACCTGTGAGCAGCCCGGCAAGACTGTCGGCTCACACTGCGCCGTCTGTCATCAGGTGTTGACCGCGCAGGAGGAGGTGCCCGCTACCGGGCACAGCATGATTACGCATCTCGCTGTAGCGCCGACCTGCACGGCGGTCGGCAAGACCGAATGGAAGGAATGCGAGGTCTGCGGCTACTGCCCGAACCCGGTGCAGGATGTGCCGATGCTGCCGCATACGGAAGTGACCGATCCCGGTCAGGAACCGACCTGCACGCGTCCCGGCTGGAGTGACGGTTCGCACTGCTCGGTCTGCGGAATGCTGATTGTCCGGCAGGTTATCCTGCCCAAGCTGGTGCATCTGCCGGAGGAGGTAGACGCGCTGGCGCCGACCTGCGTGACGGCAGGGCATACCGCCGGGGTGCGGTGCGGACGCGAGGGCTGCGGCGTTGTCCTGTCCGGTCTGGAGACGATTCCCGCGACGGGACACACCTATGACCCGAACGCCTCCTGCACGGAGGATCAGGTCTGCCTTGTGTGCGGAACCGTGTCGCCGTCCCGCGGTGGACACGTGGTCAAGGTTCTGCCCGCTGTGGAACCGACCTGTACCGAAGCCGGCTGTACCGAGGGAAGCGTGTGCGCGGTCTGCGGACAGGTGCTGGTTGAACAGGAGGATCTTCCCGCAACGGGACACACCGAGGTAACCGATCCCGCCGTGGCAGCGACCTGCACCAAGGAGGGACTGACCGAGGGCATCCATTGCCGCGTGTGCGGCGAGGTGCTGAAGGTGCAGGAAACGGTACCGCTGGCGGAGCATACGCTGGTTGTCCTGCCGCGCGTGGAGCCTACCTGCGTGTCCATCGGCATGAGCGAGGGAACATACTGCTCCGTGTGCATGAAGACCTTTGCCCTCCAGCAGGTTCTGCCGGCGAAGGGACATACGGAGGTTACAGACCTCGGCAAGGAGCCGACCTGTACCGAGGCCGGCTGGAGTGAAGGCAGGCACTGCGCGGTCTGCAATCAGACTCTGCAGGCGCAGAAGTATCTGCCATCAACGGGACACACCGAGGAAGATGACCCCGCCGTCCCTGCCACCTGCGAGGAAGCAGGAAAGACCGCAGGCAAGCACTGTTCGGTCTGCGGCAAGGTGCTGGTGGAGCAGATGACGGTTTTCGCCAAGGGACACTCTGATGTGACAGACCCGGCGGTGGACGCCACCTGTACGGCGACAGGTCTGACGGAAGGTAAGCACTGCTCGGTCTGCAACAAGGTACTGGTCGGGCAGACCGAAGTTCCCATGAAGGAGCACACCGTGGTGACAGACCCCGCCGTCGCGCCGGGATGCGAAACGCCCGGTAAGACCGAGGGCAAGCATTGCGCGGTCTGCGGCAAGGTGCTGGTTGCGCAGGAGGATGTTCCCGCAACCGGGCATACAGCGGTCATTGACGCAGCGGTTGCGCCGACCTGTGAGACGCCCGGACAGACAGAGGGTAAGCATTGCAAGATCTGCGGCAAGGTGCTGATCAAGCAGGAAACCATTCCCGCACAGAAACATATTGAAGTAACGGCCCCGGCGGTTGCACCGACCTGCGAGACGCCCGGCAAGACGGAGGGCAAGCGTTGTCTGGTGTGCGACAAGGTGATGGTCGCGCAGATCACGATTCCCGCAACCGGGCACACGGAAATTGTCGATCCGGCTGTTCTCGCGACCTGTGAGACAGCAGGGAAGACCGAGGGCAAGCACTGCTACATCTGCCACAAGGTGCTGGTTGAGCAGGAAGAAGTTCCCGCTACAGGGCACACCGAAGTGATTGATCTCGCCGTTCCCGCGACCTGCGAGGCGGCAGGCAAGACGGAAGGCAAGCACTGCTCCGTCTGCAACAAGGTGCTGGTTGAGCAGGAAGAAGTTCCCGCTACAG
>CAVIJF010000039.1:0-12556 GCA_963643175.1 bacterium | reverse complement strand
CGGGGAGGCGTTGGGGGCTTCTTGAAAGAAGCCCCCAAACCCCCAAGAACTTTTCTGAAATTGGTTTTGGTGTGGGGGAAAGTCTGTGCCCGGTTCCCGGCGTTCCGGTGCCGGAAACGCCGGGCAAGACACCCCCACCCCCTCCCCCCAAAAAAACAACGCCAATACCGGCGTCGGAAAACGCCGCCGCCGTAAAAATACAGCTTCAGACACCATAAAACGACACCATACAAAAGAAAACGAGGAAAAACAAACTGTGGAAAAGGAAAAGAAATTAAGCCGGAAAAAAGAGCGCGAGCAGGAGATGGAAAACGAAAGCCTGATTTTCGAAAATCAGAAAATCGTGGAAGTAAACCTGGAGCATGAGGTGAGAAAATCCTTCATCGAGTACTCCATGTCCGTCATCATGCAGAGAGCACTGCCCGACGTCCGCGACGGACTCAAACCGGGTCAGCGCCGCGTCCTGTACGATATGTATGAGCAGCACCTCACATACGATAAGCCCACAAGAAAATCCGCAACCACCGTCGGCGACGTGCTGGGTAAATACCACCCGCACGGCGACAGCTCCGTGTACGGCACCATGGTGCACCTGGCGCAGCCCTTCTATATGCGCTATAAGCTGATTGACGGAAAAGGTAACTTCGGCTCCATCGACGGCGACCCGCCTGCCGCATACCGGTATACCGAGGCGAGAATGTCCCGGCTGGCGGACGAAATGCTCCGCGATATAGACAAGAACGTCGTGCCGATGGTGCCCAACTTCGATAACAGACTCAAGGAGCCTTCCGTCCTGCCCTCCCGCTTCCCCAACCTGCTGGTAAACGGCTCCATGGGTATCGCGGTCGGTATGGCGACCAATATCCCCACCCATAACCTGCGCGAGGTCATAGACGCCACCGTGTACCGCATGGATCACCCCGACTGTTCCATTCCAGACCTGATGAACTATATCAAGGGTCCCGACTTCCCCACGTACGGCACCATCCACGGCGTCAACGGGATCAAGGAAGCCTACATGACGGGCAAGGGGCGCATCGTCGTGCGCGGACAGGCGGAGGTCGAGGAGGAGAAGCGGCGTATCGTCATCACCGAAATCCCCTACGGCGTCAACAAGAGCCTGCTGGTCGAGTCCATGGCGGGACTGGTCAAGGATAAACGCATCGAGGGAATCAGCGACATCCGGGACGAGTCCTCCGGCAAGGGCGGTATGCGCATCGTGGTCGAGTACAAGCGCGAGGCGAACGGGCACGTGATTCTCAATCAGCTCTACCGCTACTCCCAGCTGCAGGATACCTGCGCCGTCAATATGCTGGCACTGGTCAACAACGAGCCGAAGGTGCTGAATCTGGCGCAGATACTGGATTACTACATCGCGCATCAGGAAAGCGTCATCCGGCGGCGCGTCGAGTTTGACCTTGCCGCCGCACTCCGCGAGGCGCATATTTTCGAGGGCTACAAGCTGGCGCTGGACAATATCGACGAGGTTATCTCCATCATCCGGTCGTCGCCGGATACCCCGACCGCCAAGGTGAACCTGATGAAGCGCTTCGACGGTCCCCGCATGAGCGCCGACGTGACGGCGGATCTGGCGTCCTTCGCCGCCGATGAGAACCCCGGACTGTCCGAGGAGCAGGCGCAGGCTATCGTTTCGCTGACATTGGGACGCCTGTCTGGTCTGGAGAGAAAGAAGATAGAGGACAGGCTGGAAGCACTGTATCAGGCTATCGGCGAATTCCGGGTGATACTGGGCGACCGGGAGAAGATCCGCAACGTCGTCAAGGACGAAATCATCGCCATCCGCGATAAGTACGGAGACGACCGCCGGACGCGCATCGAGGAGGTCGCCAACGAGATTATCGACGAGGATCTGGTCGAGAAGCACACCTGCGTGCTGACGCTGACCCATGCGGGTTACGTCAAGCGCCTGCCCAGCGATACCTACTCCGCCCAGCACCGCGGCGGCAAGGGTGTGACCGCCATGACCACCCGCGACGAGGACTTCATCGAGAAGGTCATGACCGTGCATTCGCACTCCACCGTGCTGTTCTTCACCAACACCGGGCGCGTGCAGACGCTGCGCGCCTTCCAGATTCCCGAGGCGTCGCGGACGGCGCGCGGGAGCAATATCATCAACCTGATTCAGCTGGCGGCGGGCGAGAGCGTCACTGCCATGATAGCAGTGGACGGCTTCGGCGAGGGCGAGTACCTGCTGATGGTGACAAAGCGCGGTATCATCAAGCGGACGCTGCTGTCCGAATTTGAGTACCAGCGCAAGGGCGGCAAAATCGCGCTGACGCTGGACGAGGGCGACGAGCTGCTGTATGTCCTGCACACGCACGGGCAGAGCGATATTCTGCTTGCGACCAGCGACGGACGCGCCGTCCGGTACAGCGAGTCCAACGTGCGCCCGATGGGACGCACGGCGCGCGGCGTCATCGGCATTTCCCTGCGCGGCGAGGACTGCGTGGTGGGCGCCGTGGCGGTGGATACCGCCAAGCGGCTTGTCACCGTCACCGAGAACGGCTACGGCAAGCGCACGCCGTTTGAGGATTTCCGCGTCATGACCAACCGGGGCGGTCTGGGCGTTGTCTGCCAGAAGTGCACCGAAAAGACCGGGCGTCTTGCCGGCATTCTGGCGGCGTCCGCGGACGACGACCTGATGCTGATTACGGATCAGGGTATCATCATCCGCACGCCTGCGCAGGATATTTCCGAGCTGTCGCGCACGGCGGCGGGCGTCATTGTCATGCGTCTCGAAGCCGGGCAGAAGCTGGTCAACCTGACCAAGATTGCCCGCGGGGACGAGGAAAGCAAGAACGGCGAGAAGGGCGCCGCCGCCGGGGACGGTACGGCGGATGCGTCCGGGAACACGTCTGCGGACGGTGCCGATGCCGCCGGGGACGAAATTCTGCTTGAGAACGAGGAGCCTGCGGACGGGCAGGAAGAGGAAATCTGATAGCTCTGTACAGGGTGTTGCAGGAGGGGGTTGCATATGAAAAAGCTGGTTGTGTTCCTGTGCGTTTTCCTGTTGGCGGGCGCGGTTATCCCACTTGCCGGGTGCCGTTCGGCGGCGCCCGCGCGGGAGGCGGTATTTGACGATCTGGTGGAGCGGCTGGAGCAGGCTGTGGATGTCAACACGGTTGTATTCGGGGCAGGGCTGCCTGTTTTCGCGCGGGACGGCGCCGAGGAGGCACTGATTCACCGCTACTACGGCGCGGGCGACACGAGCCTTGACTATGTGATGGACACCTATGCCCGCTACATCAGCTGTGCGGAGATAGAGGCGGCAATCCGTGCCGTCTACTCCACCGCCTATGCCGACTCCATCTGCTCCTCCCTGCTGACGGGTTTTTCCCTGACGGAATCCGGCGTTGTGATGCCTGCGCGCTATCTGGAGCAGGACGGCAGTCTCCGGCAGAGCAATGCCGTTGGGGCAACTGTCTCCGGCACGCGGATATTTGACTATGACTCCATGGAGATACTCTCCGACAGTTCCTCCTCCTATCTTCATGTTTCGATCCGTTCGCGTTCGGATGTCTCCGGCAGTGCGTGGAAGGATTCTGACCTTTACTTTGTCCTGCAGGACGGGGTGTGGATGCTGAACGGACCGAGCTGCTGATATGGGGTGACGGCATCCCTGGCGTTTCCGGCTTTTTTCTGCGGTGCCGGAGCCGCCGGGCAGTGGAACCCCTCAACCCCCGCTGTTCAGAAAACATTCATAGACGTGTCATGCGTTGCACACCGCCGCGCGGTATGATAGAATGCGGAATACGGACGCATAAACAGAACCACATCGGGAGAGACGGAACCAAGCAAAGGAGACAAAACCTTGATTGAAATTCAGAATCTTAGCAGATGCCGCGCAGGACACGCAGCAGTCAGTGAACTGAATCTCCGCATACGGAACGGAACCGAAACAGGGAACTTCTATGCCCTCATAGGACCCGCCGGAGCAGGCAAAACCACCCTGCTTGAACTCATGGCAGGATGTATACTGCCCGACAGCGGCACCGTGTGCATAGGCGGATATGACATCGTAAAACAGCCGCGCGAGGCAAAGCGGCAGATCGGATACCTCCCGCAGGGCATGAAACTGCCCGCCGATATGACGGTCTGGGAGTATCTGGACTTCGTGGCGGACGCAAAGGGACTGTGCGGAGAGAACGCGGTCCGGCAGATTGCCGCCGCCTGCCGCCAGGCGGGTATCACGGAGGTGCAGGAGAAACGCATAGGTGCCCTGCCCGAGGCGGTCTGCCGCCGCGCAGCACTGGCGCAGACCCTGCTGGGCAAGCCGGAGTACCTGCTGCTGGATGACCCTGCAGGCGGACTGGACGTCGTGACCGCCGCCGGACTGTACCGCCTTATCCGCGAGATCGGCGCCGGACGGACCGTAGTCGTGGCGGGACGCCCCGCTTCCGGACTGCATACCTGCTGCGACAGACTGATTCTGCTCGACCGGGGCAGTGTGGTGGCGGAGCGGGATACCGAAGCCCTGTGCGGCGGCGGATCGCCAGCCGGACTTGTCCTGCACCTGACAGCCAAGGGCGACCCGCAGGGCATCGCGGAGGCACTGCGTGCCATTGCGGGCGTGCAGGAGGCGGTCGGGGAGCAGAGCCAGCCGGGCGTCGCCGCCGTGACCGTGCGTCTATCGCCGGAAAAATCCGGCGCGGACTGCGGGGACGTGCGGGACGAAATATTCTTTACCATGGCGGAGAAGCGGTATGCCCTGCTGTCCATGGAAACGGAGGAACAATCCATGGAGGAGCTGTTTGACAGCCTGACAAAGGAGGGCGGCGCATGAGAGCGGTATTCAGACGTGAGCTGCGCGCCTGCTTCTGCGGACTGCGCGGCTGGGGCTATGCGGCGCTGGTGCTGGCTGTGTCCGGTATTGCCGTTGCCTACTACAATTTCTACGGCGGTTCCGCCGATATCCTGTACGCGCTGACCTTCGGGGAGTACGCGCTGATTCCGGCTGTCCCGCTGCTGTGCGCGGGCAGCATGGCGCGCGACCGCCGGGACGGCACCGACCGCCTGCTGCGCTCACTGCCCATCAGCGGCGCGGCGACGGTGCTGGGCAGGTATTTTGCACTTTTGTGCGTCGCGGCACTGCCGGTGGGCGTGCTGTGCCTGTACCCGCTGCTGTTCTCCCTGTACGGAACCGTGAATTACGCCGCCTCCTATACGGCACTGCTGGGCTTCTTCCTGCTGTGCGCGGGGCTTGTGGCGGTCTGCCAGCTTATTTCGGCGCTGACGGTGCGCCCTGCCGTTGCCTTCGGCATCGGCGCGGCGGTGATGCTGGTGCTATTTTTCCTCCCGCTGCTGGGCGTATTTCTGCCCACGGCGCCGTGGGTGTCCTTTGCCGTGCTGGTCGCGGCTGGACTGCTGATTGCGGCGGCGGGGTTTGTTTTCACGCGCCGCTGGGTTGTGAGCGCGGTGACGGCGGGCGCCCTGACGGCGCTCACGACCGCCGCCTTCCTCTGGCGGGCGGAGCTGTTCCGCGGGCTTTTCTATGACCTGACCCTGCTTTTCTCGCCCTTCACGCGCTTTGAGGAAGCCAAGCTGTACGGGCTGTTTGATGTGAATGTACTGCTCCTGCTGGTGTCGGTGCCGCTGCTGTTCCTGTATCTGACGGTGGCAGTGACCGAGCGGCGGCGGTGCAGCTAAGGGGGTGAACCGCATGAGAGAGAAAGCAAACGCGCGTCCCGCCGGAACCCGGCGGCGGTGCGTCCTGCTGTACGCCGTCGGCGTCTGCCTGCTGGCGGTTCTGCTGGTCGTGAATGTGCTGGCTACGGTTCTGCCGTGGCGCGTGACCAAGCTGGATGTCGGCGGTGAGAACATTTCCCGCGTGTCCGATCAGTCGGTGCAGTTTGCGGCGAATCTCCGGGAGGATGTGCGCGTATACTGGCTGTGCGAGAACGGCGAGACCGACTACGCCACCGAGCTGTTCCTGACGCGCTACGCCGAGGCGGGCGACCGCATCCGGATTGAGGTTGTCGATACGGTTGAGCAGCCGGATTTTGCGGCGCAGTACGTGGGGACGGGCACGACCCTGAGCAATTACAGCCTGATTGTGGAGAGCGACCGCCGGGTGACGGTGCTGGACTACACCGACCTGTACCTGTTCACCAACGACGTGATAGACAGTCTCTACGGCGAGCAGACCTACCTTACGGCGTCCCAGCTGACGCAGTTCATGACCTATTACAGCTCCATGCTGAAGAACTCCGTGACCTCGCGCTACTTCCGCGGGGAGGCGCAGCTGAGCGGCGCCATCGACTACGTGACGGCGGAGGAAGTCCCGCACGGCTACCTGCTGACGGGGCACGGGGATGCGGCACTGCCGGCTCTTCTGCTGAACGCGCTGGAGAGTTACGGGCTGAGCACACTGAATCTGTCCGAGACGGGGAAGATTCCGACCGATGCGGACTGTCTGATTCTGTACGCGCCGGAGCGTGACCTGACGGCGGAGGAAGAGACGCTTCTCCGCGCCTTCCTGAGCGGGGGCGGTTCTCTGCTGCTCGTGACCGACCCGGCGCACCTGTCCGCCTGCCCGCGTGCTGCGGGGCTGGGCAGTCTGTACGGGCTGAGTGCGTTGTCCGGCACGGTTTCGGACGCGGACGCCGACCACTACATGGCGGATGACGCGACCTATCTGAAGCCCGACTGCAACACGTCGCACACGGTGATGGCGACCATCGGGGTGAACTGCACCGTGACCATGCCGACCTCCCACGCGATTGCCGTATCGGACAAGGTGCCGCTCGGCGTGGTTGTTACGCCTGTTCTGATGACCTCCGCGCAGGCTGTTCTGCTGGATGCGTCCGGCTCTGCGCTGTCCGATGCGGGGACTCTGAATGTTGCCGTTGCCGCCGACCTGACGGTTGCGCAGGCGGACGGCACCAGCCGGGTGGGGCGGTTTGTCTGGTTCGGCTCCTCCGCCGCCTTCACGTCCGCTGTTGCCGAAGCCAACGAGTACGGCAACTACTCCTGTCTCCTTGCCTTCT
The DNA here is from genome assembly GCA_963643175.1 of bacterium. GTDB lineage: Bacteria > Bacillota > Clostridia > Oscillospirales > CAG-272 > CAMEON01. The sequence continues at coordinate 5,549 of CAVIJF010000039.1, read as the reverse complement.
TCCTTTACATGAGCGAGTCCTTCTCCTCCGATTTCTCCTCTCTCTCCCCTGTCTGTCTGGACGGCGACTCGCTCTCTGTTGACCGCACCTCTTCTGTTCTTCTCAGCGTTGTCTCCGCCTTCCTCATTCCTGCCGCCTGCCTTACCGCCGGGCTTTGTATCCGTGCCAGGCGGAGGAAGAATTGAGGCAAGCGCCGCGGCGCTTGCCTCCGATTTCCGGAAGGTGCTGTAAGCCGTTCGGCTTCAGTGCTGCTCCGGCAGCCTATCTTTTCCCCGCCCCGGGGGGGAACCATCTCAAACGCCGCCGTCGCATAGCGACGGATAGTTTCATCTCCCCCGGTCCCCCTCCCTCCTTGGCTGCCCGCCCCGCCGGTAGAAAGCGAAAACTTGTTGGGTGTGCAGGCGGGCTACCGTTTCCGGCGTACCGGAAGGCAAGCAACCCCGTCCGGCAAACCGCCCGGTACGCAGTGCCGCCCCCGGCGCAGGCTTGGGGTTGGAAGGGGCGAAGCCCCTTGCAAAAAATAACTAAGAAACTCCCCCTTCCCCAGCGTGGGAAGAGCGCTCTGCGAGCGCGGGTCGGGGGGATGGGGGAGAAAGCTTTAAGGTTTCACCGCGCAATACCGAAAAGGAGAACAGCATGAACATCGCCTTTTTCCTGACACCGAAAAGCCAGGTCGCATATATCCGCGAAGGAAGCAGTATCCGGCAGGGACTGGAGAAAATGCAGAGACACGGATATGCCTGCCTGCCGGTCATATCCAAGGACGGACGCTTTCTCGGATGCATAAACGAGGGGGACTTCCTGTGGAATATCCTAAGCATGGGGAGCGTCACCACAAAGGACATGGAGCGCGCAAGGATAGACGACATCATATCCGACCGCTATGAGCCGGTGCGCGTCACCACCACCATGGAGGAACTGCTCCGCCACGCAACGGAACAGAATTTCGTCCCGGTCGTGGATGACCGCGATATATTCATGGGTATCGTCACGCGGCGGGCACTGCTGTCCTACTGCCTCCGGAACGGAATGTGCGAGGAGACGGATCCGATGCCGGTTGCGGAGTGGGTCCGCCGGGAGCAGTAAGCATCGTGGGAAACGTAATCAATCAGATGCCGACCCGGTCGCGGGCGCAGAACGTCCTGCAGAACCTGATGACCAGTGCCGTGTCCAAAGTACTGGTGCTGTTCCTGAATTTCATTGCCCGGACAGTCTTTATCCGCTACCTGAGCGATGTGTATCTGGGCGTCAACGGGTTGTACTCCAACGTGCTGAATATGCTGTCGCTGGCGGAACTGGGCTTCGGTACGGCGATGGTGTTCAGTATGTACCGTCCGCTGGCGGAGCACGACGACCGCAAACTGGCGGCACTGCTGCGCGTGTACCGCCGGGCGTATACCATCATCGGGTGGGTCGTTTTCGGAATCGGGCTGGCGCTGGTTCCGGTGCTGCCCCGGCTGATCAATCTCCCGGAGGACATGGAGCTGGGCGGCTTCACGCTGACGTTCGGCGCATGGCAGACGGACGTTTCGTATGTGACGTTCTACTATCTCCTGTTCCTGCTCAACTCGGCGGTGTCCTACTGGTTCTGGGGCTACCGGCGGTCGGTATTCGTGGCGGATCAGAAGGAGCATATCTGCACAAATATCCGGTCGGTGCTGTCCATCCTGCGGGCGCTGTTGCAGATTGCGGCGCTGGCGGTGATAGGCAGGCGCAACCCTGCCGCCGCCTTCACGGCGTACCTGCTGCTGCAGCTTGCCGCCACGGTGGCGGAAAATATCTGGGTCGCCCTGCGTGCGCGGAAGTTCTATCCGTGCCTGCACAGGCAGGACGTCCCACCGCTGGAGAAGGCGGAGGTGCGCCGGCTTGCCCGCGATGTCGGCAGTACGGCGGTCAGCCGCATCAGCCACGTGGCGCTCAACAGTACGGATAACATCATTATTTCGTCCATGCTGGGCACGGTCTGTGTCGGGCAGCTGTCCAACTACACCTTCATTTCGGAGGCGCTGACCGGCGTTCTGTGCCTGATTACGGGGGCACTGACGCCGAGTCTGGGCAACTACTTTGTGGAAAAGAGCCGGGAGGAGAGTTACAGTCTGTTCCGGACGCTGACCTACGTCAACCTGTGGCTGTATGCGTTGGCGGCTGCCGCCATGATTACGCTGTTCAATCCCTTCATGACCGTCTGGCTGTCCGACGCGGAGTACCTGCTCAGCCCCGCCTGCGTGATTGCCATATCCCTGAACTTTTTCCTTGCGGGCTACATGACCACGCTGTTCACCTTCCGTTCCTCGCTCGGGCTTTTCTCGCAGGGCTGGTTCCGACCTGTTGTTGTGTCGGTGCTGAACATCGGTCTGTCTGTCCTGCTTGCGTGGCTCTGGCGGGATGTGCACTGGCTCGGCTGGAGCGACTGGGGGCTTTTCGGTGTCCTGATTGCCACCTCCGTGTCGCGTCTGCTTGTCAACGTCTGGTACGACCCGATTATCATTCACCGCCACGGGTTCGGTGTCGGGACGCGGGCATTTTTCCGGCAGCTTCTGCGCATGGTGGGGGAAGTGGCTGTTCTCTGCGGTGTGCTTGCCCTTGTCAAGCTTGCGCTCCCCGTCACTGTCTCCCTCCCGCTCTGGCTGGCGCGCCTTCGTCTTGTTGCCCTGTTCCTGATTACCGCGGTTATCCTGACCGCCGGTTTCTGGCTCTTCAACCGCCGCACGCCTGAATTCCGCCGCATTTCCTCCGCCGCCCTCCGCCGTCTGAAGCGGAAGAGGTAGGGGGAAGCGTTGGGGGCTTCTTTCAAGAAGCCCCCAACAATTGTTTTTTGGGGTCTGTGTCCCGGTAGCATCAGTTTTGCCCAGCCCCGGGGGGAGAGGACCATCTCAAACGCCGAGGTTCCTCTCCCCCCGGTCCCCCCACTCTCCTTGGCTGCCCCCTTCCCGGTAGAAAGCGGAAAACTGTTTGGTGGCAAAGGGGCAACTTTCCGGTTTCCCGGGAGGCAGCCATAACCCGTCCGGTAAACCGCCCGGCACCAGTGCCGCTTCCGGCGCAGGCGCGGGGTTGCAAGGGGCGAAGCCCCTTGCAAAAGAAAACAAAAAAACTCCCCCTTCCCCGGAGGGGAAGGGGGGCGGGGGGATGGGGACAGAAAGTCTATGCCAAAGCAAGGTAAACCCGGATAACTCCGGGGCAAGCCCCCTCCGGTACCGCCAACCTCCCGGTATGCCGTGCCGACCCGCCAAAAGAACCATTTCAGAAAAGTTCTTGGGGAGGTTGGGGGCTTCTTTCAAGAAGCCCCCAACGCGTTTTCACATCCCCCTTATCCCCGCACGGAGGCGGGCAAGACCGTCCTCCAGCGTAGCGGGCGGGCAGGCAATGTTCATGCGGAGGAAGGAGGAGCCGTTGCCGCGGTAGACGGAACCGGCGGAGAGATAAAGCCCCGTGCGGGCACGGAGAGAAGCGGCAAGGGCGGCGGAATCGGAGGAGACAGCGGAACAGTCCAGCCAGAGCAGATAGGTCGCCTCGGAGGGGACAACCCGCAGGGACGGAATTTCTGCCCGGACAAAGGACTCCACACGCTCCCGATTGGACTGAATGCGGACGCGGAGCGCATCCAGCCAGCCGCCGCCGCACGTGAAGGCGGCAATGGCGGCGTCGATGGCGAATACGTTCGGCTCGGCAACTTCATCGGTGTTCAGGGCACGCCAGACGCGGTGACGCAGATGCGCGTCCGGCACCAGAACGGCGGCGGTCTGAATGCCCGCCAGATTGAACGCCTTGGTCGGCGCCAGACAGGTCACGCTGTTGTCCCGGCAGTCGGCGGACACCGACGCGAACGGGACATACAACACCCCCGGCGCGGTCAGGTCGCAGTGAATCTCGTCCGACAGCACGACCACCCCGTGCGCACGGCACAGGGAACCGATGCGGGCAAGCGTCTCCCTGTCCCATACCTTCCCGATGGGATTGTGCGGGTTGCAGAGAATCAGCAGGGACACCTGCGGGTCGGCAAGGCAGGCTTCCAGCCGCTCAAAGTTCAGGGAGTAGGTCAGCGTCACCGGGTCGAAGTCCAGCGGGCATTCCAGCGGCACGCGCCCGTTATTCAGAATGGAATTAAAGAAAATATTGTACACGGGCGTCAGCACGACCACCTTCTCGGCGGGCGTGGTCAGCTTGCGCACCGTGCTGGAAATGGCGGGAATCACGCCGGTGCAGAATACCAGCCACTCGCGCTGCACGTCCAGTCCGTGGCGGTCGCGCCACCAGCCCGCGTAGGCGTCCGCCCACGCGTCCGGGATTCCCGTGTAGCCGTAAATCCCGTGCGCGGCGCGGCGGGCGATTGCCTCCCGGACGGCGGGCGCCGTCTCGAAATCCATGTCTGCTATCCACATGGGCAGCTCGCCCGGCGCCACGTCCCACTTCTCCGATCCGGTTCCCCGGCGGTCGGGGACGGTGAGAAAATCAAATTCCGTGTCCCTGCCGTTCATACGCCATCCCCCGTCCGTTTCCGGATGTCCGCGCAGCCTATCTGCGTCTTTGCCGGGTCGATCCGGTCGCGCTCCAGAATCAGCTCGCCGATTCCGTCCGCCGTTATGGTGCCGCCGGACGGGTTCTTGATGCTGTCCACGTACCCGACCAGTACCGCCTGCACGGTGGAGTATTCAAAGGCAAGCGTGGTGTTCAGCAGGCGGCAGTTGCGCATGGTCAGACCGTCCACGTAGCACATCCCCTGCAGGCTCTCGACGGTGCAGTTGATTAGCGTCAGGTTCTGCGCGTTCCAGCCGAGGTATTCTCCGGAAATGAAGGAATCGTACACCGTGACATTGCGGCTGTTCCAGAAAGCGTCCTTGGACAGCAGGCGCGAGTTGCGTATGACGACATTCTCCGCGCCGTCAAAGGAATAATTGCCGTACAGGGTCAGTCCGGAAACTGTCAGGTCGCGGCTGTTCATGGCGAAGTAGTCGCCCTTTGCCGTCACGCCGTCCAGCACGGCGCCGGTACAGTTCCAGAGTGTTTCGGCTGCATTGGGGAGTGAGACATTGCGCAGCAGCAGTTCCAGGCACCGGCGGAAGTTTTTCGGCGCCTCGATGGCGCAGTTCTCCACCCGGACGCGCTCCGAATACCACACGCCTGCTCTTGCCATTTCGAACCATGTGCAGTTCTGTGCCGTGATGTCATGGCTGTACCACAGGGGGTATTTCCATTTGAACATACATCCGTTCAGTGTGATATTCCGGCTTTCCTTGAGCGGGGATTCTCCGTCCTGAAATATACAGTTGCTGAGGGAGAGGTCATGCTCTGCGAACAGTGCTCTTTCGCCTGTGAATATCTGTTGCTCGATTTCTTTCATGCGGTGCCTCGCTTTTTTGTTTCCTTTGTGCCGGGAGCGGCACAGGCTATCCGGGAGGTTTGCGGTGTCCATTGGGGTGTCTGTGCCCTGCCGTCTCCGGCTCTCCCCAACCTCGCACAAACCTTTCTCCCCTACCCCCCCGACCCCCTTCCCCTCCGGGGAAGGGGGAGATTCTATGTTTGTTTCGCCGGGGGCTGTCGCCCCCGGCACC
>CAVIJF010000038.1:0-13742 GCA_963643175.1 bacterium | reverse complement strand
GGGGCAGGCACTCCCGAAAGGAACCGGGACGGCAGGATAAAGCCGTACAACGCCGGGGCAGACACCCCAAAAGGCACCGGACGCTGTCCGGCAGTCGGCAAGGTCACCCGCCCCGTCAGGCTCTTTTCTGATACGAATATCGGGAAATATTCAGCACAATCCCCATTTCAAATATCTGAAGAATCAAAGACGTGCCGCCGGAGGAGAAGAAGGGCAGGGAGATACCCGTATTGGGCATGGAATTGGTCACAACGGCAATGTTCAGAACAACCTGTAAGGCAACCTTGGCGGTCAGACCGTATGCCGCCAGTGATGTGAATTTGTCCGGCGCACGGGACGCTATCCGGAACCCGCGCCATATCAGAAGCCCGAACAGAACCACCACCAGCACCGCACCGATGAATCCCAGCTCCTCGCAGATGATGGTGAAGATGAAGTCGTTCTGCGGCTGGGAAACATACCCGTACTTCTGCCGGCTGTTGCCAAGCCCTACCCCGAAGAAGCCGCCCGAACCGATGGCGTACAGCCCCTGCAGGGTCTGCCACGCGGAACCGAGCGCATCTGCTTCGTCAATGTTCAGCCATGTCTGTACACGCACCTGCGCGTAATCCGAGAACAAAAAAACTACCATAACCGCGACCGCACCCACACCGAAGATGATAAAAAACCACTTGCGGTCGGTTCCGCCCAGAAACATGGTCGCGATGCCGAGCAGACCGATGATGATGATACCGGACAGATGATGCTCCAGCATGACAAGGAAACAGATCAACCCCAAAATCAGCATGGGGCGCAGGACGCCGTAGCGGAACTGCCCGCCGAACTTCTGCCGCATGGCAATCTGCTTTTCGTGCTTGGTCATGACCAGGGAAATGACCAGAATAACCGCCATCTTGGCGATTTCAGACGGCTGGAGCGACAGCGGTCCTATCTGAATCCAGCGGGTCGCGCCGGAGCCGTAGCTGGAGCCGAAGAACAGAACCCCCACCAGCAGTACCACCGATCCGACATACGCAATCACGCCGAACATCCGCCAGAACCACGGGCGCGCCTTGATGACAAAGGGCGCCGTCAGCCCGCAGGCAAGCAGCAGGTAGACGATATGGCGCTTGACATAGTACGTGCTGTCGCCGTGGTACTGCGCGGCGTACACCGAGCTGGCGCTGTACGCCATGATGGCGCCGAACACCGCCAGAATCAGCACGATGAGCAGAAACGGCGTGTCAATGGGACCCCGCACCAGCACGTGATCTGCCTCGCGCAGTTCCGGTTCCGGGTGGAGCGGCTGCGTGTAGACGGGATCCTGCGCTTCGGTTCTGCTGTCCAGCCAGCGACCCCATCTGTCCAGCCGCCGGGAGCCGAAGCCCTTGCGCGGCTTGCGCACCGGACGCCGGGGAGGCTGTGCCTCCGCCGGAGCGGACGGCTCCCGGCTGTCCTGCGTGCGGCGCGCATCCTCCCGTTCAGGTCTTTCCGGCATTCTCATGCCCTCCTCTCTCGCCCGCCGGGGCGGGATCCGTTACTTTCCAAACCATGCCAGCAGGCAGAACAGCGCCGAAACGCCCGAAAACAGCCCCATGATGGCGTACTCGCCGAAGCCCCACTTCTCAAAGCTGTGGTGGATGGGCGCAATGGGGAACAGCCGCCTGCCGTGCGTCAGCCGGAAGAAGCAGCGTTGCAGGAGACTGGTCAGCATATCCGCCACGAACACGAAGCCCGCCAGCACGAACAGCAGCAGCTCCCCCGCCATCATGGCGCAGCCCATGATGACGCCGCCCAGAAACAGCGACCCCGTGTCACCCATGAACATCTGCGCCGGATGGTGGTTGAATACCAAAAAGCCCAGCATTCCCGCCAGCAGAGCCGCCGCCAGCACCGTGCTGTCGGCGTCCTGCCGCCGGAGTGCCAGCAGCAGCGTGAACGCCGCCACCGTGGCGCAGACCGAGGAGGCAAGCCCGTCCAGTCCGTCGGTCAGGTTGGTGGCGTTGACAAAGCCGACCATGACCAGCAGGTATATCGGATAGGCGAACCACGACAGTTCCAGCCGCCGGTCGGTGAAGGGAATACGGAACGAAGTCTCCAGATTCCCCGTCGCGCGGAGCATGGCGAGATACGCCGCCGTCAGCACCAGCTGGAGAACCAGCTTCTGATGCTCGGTCAGACCCTCGTTCTGCTTTTTGACCAGCTTGCAGTAGTCGTCGATAAACCCGATGGCGGCATTGCCAAGCGCGTACAGAACCGCCAGCGTCAGCGGTACCAGATGCCGCCCCTCGCCTTGGATGGCGCGGAGCACGGTGTAGCCCGCCGTCGTCAGCAGGAACGCCAGAATGAAGCAGATGCCGCCCATGGTGGGCGTTCCCTCCTTGGTTTTGTGCCAGACGGGACCCTCCGCCCGGATGGGCTGTCCCAGCTTGAAATGCCGCAGGACAGGCAGCAGTATAAAGCCGAAAATGACGGTCAGAACCAGCGCACAGCCACCTGCGGCTGCCGCTAAAATCCCCGGTTCGGGATTGGAAAACGTCTTCATGTCAGTCTCTCCTTTGCTTTTCCGATAATGTACGTTCCGCTGTTTTCCCGCTCACTCCGCCGCAGGCTCCCGGCGCAGGAGCGCCCGGAGTACCGCCTCCGCCGCGTTCTCCAGATGCATGGCGCGGCTTGCTTTGACCAGCAGGACATCCCCTGCCGCCAGTCCGTCCGCAAGCTCCGCCGCGACTGCCTCCTCATCCGGTTCGCCCGTCGGGTACAGCGCCCGCACCCGGCTCATGCCGGCGTCCCGCGCCCCGGCGGCAATCTCCGCGCCCAGAGCGCCGACCGTCCACAGACCGTCCAACCGCCCGGCACAGGCGGCGCCCACCGCCCGGTGCAGGGAGACCGTACCGGTGCCCAGCTCCTTCATGTCGCCCAGCAGCGCCATGCGGCGCCCGCCGGGCGGCGTCAGGAGGGGCAGCGTGTCCAGTGCCGCCCGCACCGACTCCGGCGCGGCGTTGTAGCAGTCCTCCACCACCGTGACGCCGCCCGCGCGGCGCAGTGTCTGCCGCATTGCCGCCGGGCGGTAGTCCGCCAGCCCCTGCGCCGTCCTGTCCCGGCTCACGCCGGACAGGTACCCCACGCCCGCCGCATAGGCGGCGTCCAGCAGGATGTGCTGCCCCGGCGCGGGAACGTACAGGTCGTGCCAGACCGTCCCGTCCGGCAGGCGCAGGTCAAAGACCGTGCCGTCCGCCGCCGCCCGGATGCCGCAGACATAGAAATCTGCCTCCGGGTTCGTCAGCGACACCGGGCGGAGCACGATGTCCCGCCGTAGGTGCGCCGTCCCCGCCCGGAGCAGAGGCTCGTCCCCGTCAATGAGAAGCTGACCGCTCGGGGACATTCCGTCCTGTATCTCCAGCTTGGCGCGGGCGATATTTTCCCGCGTGCCGAGGTACTCCAGATGCGAGGAGCCGATATTGGTGATGACCGCAATATCCGGACGCGCCGCGCGCGACAGGGCGGATATTTCGCCGCGGGCGCTCATGCCCATCTCCAGCACCGCCGCCCGCCTATCCGTCCCGATGCCCGGCAGGCAGAGCGGCATTCCGATGACGGAATTGAGGTTGCCCTCCCGGCAGAAGGTCGGGAATGCCGTCCGCAGGACGGCGGCGCACAGCTCCTTGGTGGTGGTTTTGCCGACGCTCCCGGTGACGGCAACGATGCGCAGTGCCGGCAGGTACGCCGCCCGGAAACCAGCCGCCAGCGGCGTGAGTGCCGCAACCGTGTCCGGCACGCAGATAAAGCAGGCGTCCGGAAAGTCCGACGGTGCCCCCGGTACCGTTGGCACCGGGGGGCAGTGCTCGCACAGGAAGCACCGGCTCCCCGCCGCGTAGGCGGACGCCATGTAATCGTGCCCGTCTGCCCGCTCGCCCCGGATGGCGCAGAACAGCACCCCGGCACCCGCCTCGCGGGAGTCGGTGCAGGCGGCGCGGACGGGGGCACCGGACGCCCCGACCAGCCTGCCGCCGCTCCATGCGGCAAGGCTTTCCGGGGATAGGGGAAGCGAAAAGTCTGTTTTCATGAAAGCTCCTTTTCTGCGGATACGGCGCCGGTCAGGGTTCCCCGTGCGTGCGGAGTGCATCGCGGGCAATGGCGCGTTCGTCGCAGGAATGCCGCCCGGTGCGGTCTATCTCATACGTTTCGTGTCCTTTACCGCACAGCAGAATGATGTCACCCGCCCGCGTTTCCTCCTTCCGGGCAATCGGATCGGTGAGGTTCCGTTTGGTACATCCCTGCTTTTTGAGGCTTCACCGCGCAATCCGCGCATGGCACACTTGCTTGCGTCTTTTCCGTCATACTTCACAAAAAACCTTGGCTGTAGCGCCACTACAGCCTGCGGCTTTTTGTATCGTCTGACGAAAAATCCGACTGCGCAATTGCACCATCGGAATTGCGCGGTGAAGCCTTGAAAATCTGTCTTTTATTCCGAATCTTCCCTGTTGCGGAAGGTCACGGTGACGACCGTGCCGATTTCCACCTCGGTTCCGGCGGGCGGATCCTGCGCAATGGCGACCGCCCCGGTGCCGCTCAGATAATTATTGGTCCCCTGAATGCGGATATTCAGCTGACGCGCGGCAAGTGTTTCGTTGGCGGAGACGGCGGTTCTGCCCAGAAGGTCGGGCACCGTCACGGTTGTGCGTTCGGTGCGCTGTTCGGTGTACAGAATCAGCCGTGCCCGCGCGGATTCCACCTTGACGCCTGCCGCCGGGGACTGCCCGTACACGACGTTTCCGTCGCCCACGACCTCCACGGTAAAGCCGTTTTCGGTCGCGTAACTGCGTGCCGCGCTGACGCTCCAGTACGTCACGTCCGGCATGGTGCGTGCCATGTTCGCCAGCTCCTTGTCCGTATAGACCGCCTCCACGCCGAGGTACGGCAGGATGGCTTCCATGACATTGGCAAGGTAGGGCGCCGCCACGTAGGAGCCGTACAGAACGCCCTGCGTCGGCTCATCCACCAGAATCAGCACCGCGACCTTGGGGTCGTCCGCCGGGGCGAACCCCACGCAGGAGCAGACGTAGTATTCCCGCCCGCTGTCGTCCTTCTTGTCGATTTTCTCGGAGGTACCGGTCTTGGCTGCCACGCGGTAGCCTGCCACATAGGCGTTTTTGGCGCCGCCGTTTCCGGATACGCCCTCCTCCAGTATCTTGGCAAGCTGTGCCGCCGTGTCGGATGAGATGACCTGCCGCCGGACATTGGTTTCATAGGACCTGACCACGTTCCCGCTGCTGTCCAGTTCCTCCTTAAGCAGGTGCGGGGTCAGCAGGTAGCCGCCGCTGGCGACCGCCGTGACCGCCATAATCTGCTGGAGCGGCGTGATTTTGAAGTTCTGCCCGAAGGACGAGGTAGCCAGATCGATTTCCTTGAAATTGTCCGGCTGGTAGAAGATGCTGACGCCCTCGCCGGGCAGGTCAACGCCGGTTTTTTCCAGGTAGCCGAAGGAGCGGAAGTAGCTGTAAAAGCGCTCCTGCCCGATGCGCAGTCCCATCATCATAAGAATCGGGTTGCAGGACTGCTGTAAGCCCTCGGCGAAGGTCAGCGAGCCGTGCCCGGCGGTCTTGTGGCAGTGAATGGTGCGCCCGCCGACCTTGTAGTAGCCGGGGCAGTAGAAGGTTTCGTCCGCCGTGACCAGATTCTCCTCATACGCCATGGAGGCGGTCACGATTTTGAAGGTCGAGCCGGGCATATACGCCTCGGTGATGGATTTGTTAGCCCACGTGGTCAGCTGCAGATCCTGCTTGAGCTTGAGGTACTCCTCACTGCCGACGGCATAGCCGCTGGCGTTCAGCGTGCTCAGGCTGTCCGCGTTGAGCGTGCGGGGGTCGTTCAGGTCAAAGGAGGGGTAGGTCGCCATGCCCAGAATGCCGCCCGTCTCCACGTCGATGACGATGCCGCAGGCGCGGTTCTGCCCGCCCGACTCAATGTAGGCGGTGGAGAGCTGTTCCTCCAGCACCGACTGAATGTAGACATCCAGCGTCGTGACGATAGAATGCCCGTCACTGGCGCGGACATAACTTTGGTACTCATAGGGCATTTCGTTGCCGTGCGAGTCCCGCGCCGTGATGTAACGTCCGCTTGTGCCTGCCAGCAGACTGTCATACTGCAGTTCCAGCCCGTAGGCGCCGCCGCCGTCGCTGGTGGTAAAGCCCAGCACATGGCACGCCAGCGTGCCGTGCGGATAGTAGCGCTTGCTTCCCGCCTGCAGGAATACCATGTTGTTCAGGCAGTATTCGTCAATGAAGGCTTCCACCTCCGCCGCCTTGTCCCCGTCCACCTGCCGCGCAATCGTGCGGTCCAGATACCGCGTGTAGGTGGTCTGCTTCATCACGTCCTCATAGGTGGTGTCCAGAAGGGCGGACAGCCCGTTGGCGATGATTTCGTCATAGTGCGTCCCCGCTTCCTCGGAACATTCCTGAATGGTGCGGGGGGAGATGAACACCCGGTAGGTGGTGACGTTGGTAGCCAGCACGGTGCGGTTGGTGTCGTAGATGCGCCCGCGCTCGGCTGTGACCGACGACTCGGTGGTAATCTGACTGAGCACCTTGTTCTGGTACTTTTCGTACCCAACGGTCTGCAGAATGAGAATGCGGACAAGCAGGTACACGAAGGCGGCAATCATGACGAACCACAGAATTCCGGCGCGGCGCAGGGTATGCGTATCGACCGGGTGCAGTACGGTATCCGGCGGTGGTGTGCCGTTTGGTTTTGCCTGCCCGCCGTCGGGCGGGGATTTCCGCCTGTTTTCGTCGCTCCTGTCGCTCATGCGTGGCACTCCTTTGCTTTTTTCAATGGCAGCCGACGGGAAAAGAAGGGCGGCGCCGACTTTCCCTCCGGGGGCAACGGAACCACCCGCGCCGCCCGGCGGTGAAGCACACACGCCGCCCGATCTGTCCGGAGCTGCCGCTCCGCTTTTCCCGACTGCCCCGGTGTCCGTCCATCCTCATGGTATGACGCCGGGGCGCCGATTATGCCTGTTCCGGAGCGTGCCGCACCGTCCGGGACGTCAGTCCCGCCCGATGCCGAAGGCACTCAGGATCGCCGCCCATCCGGACTTGCGCTCCCCGCTTCCGTTACCGTTTTCGATTTCCAGATGATCCTCCGCCCCGCTGTCCAGGTAGGAGCCGTTCACATACTGCTCGCCTACCATGCCCAGCTCGTTGACCGCGCGCTCGCGGATGGAGAGGAGGTCGTTTTTCAGATCAAGCTGATCCGACAGCTCGGACTGCACCGTGCGGCGCTCCTCCAGCTTGTCCTTCAGCTCGCTTGCTTCCCGTGTGGAGCGGCTTACCAACACCGTACTGCCGATGACCAGGGACATGGACACGGCGACGACGGCAAGTCCAGCCACCGCCCCGACCGGGATTGGCTTTGCCCGTCTGCGGGACGGGACAACCGCGGTTTCTTTCGGGAAGGTTTCCGCCGCCCAGACGTTCAGCCGCTGCATGAAGGGCAGCTTCATCAGCTTGCGGAAGGGCGCGAGGAGCTTGTCTGTGTCAGTAAGCCAGCCGGCTTTTTTTGGCGGGAGTACCTCCATGCCGGAATATTCTGCCGCCAATTCGGCAGGGTCATGGCGGACCGTCTTGACGACGGGTGCCTGATACTGGGGATTCCGGAAATTCCGTCGGTCCTTGTAATAGCGGCTGAAGTCGTCCGCGGTCATGAAGGACCTGCCGTCCGACCGTCCGCTCCGGTATTCCGCCATATCGTCCTCGCCGGACGCCTTCTGCTTCCTGCCGCCCAGCTGCCCGGTCGCAACGTAGCTTCCCGGCGTGACTGCCCGGTTGAGTGCTTCCTGCCGTCTCTGACGCGCCTCATCGGCGTGCACCTTGCCCGCGACACCCCGGTCACGGTAGCGGTCGCACAGCATATCGATATACCGTCTGTCCGTGTCCGCGGACTGCGCGTCCTTGCTCCGCCGCTGGGCGGGCGTCAGCTCGTCCGCGTGCAGAAGGCGGGCACTGCTCCCGCTTCCCGCCAGGGAAACGCGGGACGGTCTGTCATATTCCCGATTCATGCCGTTCAACTCCTTTCCGCCGGAATTGGTTTGCGGCATCTGCCGGAATCCCGTCTGCGGGATATGTCCGGCGACGCCCCGGGAAGCCGCCGGTCTGGCGGTCCCTCAGAGTTTTTCCGCCACCCGCAGCTTGGCACTGCGGGCGCGGGGATTGTCTTCTAATTCCTCCGCCGTCGGGAGGATGGGCTTACGGCTGACGGGACGCACCCGGGGCTTTCGTCCGCAGACGCACACCGGAAGGTCAGGAGGGCAGATACAGCCCCGCGCCATGTCCGCAAAGGTTTCCTTGACGATTCTGTCTTCCAGCGAGTGGAAGGTAATGACTGCCATCCGTCCGCCGGGGTTCAGCAGGTCTGTTGCCGCCTCCAGCGCGGGGCGTATGACGTCCAGCTCCCCGTTGACCTCGATGCGGATTGCCTGAAACGACCGCTTGGCGGGATGGTGTCCGCCCTCGCGTGCCGCCGCCGGAATCGCCGCCCGGATGATGTCGCTCAGCTCGCCTGTTGTTTCGATGGGATGTCCGGCGCGTGCGGACACGATGCGTGCCGCAATGCGCCCGGCGAAGCGTTCCTCACCGTAGGAAAACAGGATGCGCCGCAGATCCGCCTCGCTGTACGTGTTCACCACGTCATACGCCGTCCGGCTTCCGCGACCGTCCATCCGCATATCCAACGGGGCATCCGCCATGTAGGAGAATCCCCGCTCCGGCGTATCCAGCTGGTAGGAGGAAACGCCCAGATCCAGCAGCACGCCGTCTATCCGCTCAATACCCAGCTCCGCGCACACATCCGCCAGCCGGCAGAAGTTGTTCCGCACCACTGTGGCGCGTGCCCCGAAGGGCGCCAGCCGCGCCGAGGCGGCGCGCACGGCAGCCTCGTCCTGGTCGATGGCAATCAGGCGTCCGGTCGTCAGGCGCGATGCGATGCCGGCGGAATGTCCGCCGCCGCCTGTCGTTCCGTCTATATATGTACCGTCCGGCTTAATATTCAGCGCGTCCATACACGCCGCGAACATGACCGGCTTATGTGAAAAGGTTCCGCCCTCGGGTGAAGCCGTCCCGGTATCCGTCCGGCTCACAGTCCGAGCGCCTCCAGGGCGCTCCGCAGGGCATCCGGGTTGACGGCGTTCATTTCGGCATCGTACCTGTCCGCCGCCCAGATTTCCGCATAGTCGGCGCAGCCGACGATAACGGCGTCCTTGCCGATTCCGGCGTACTCCAGCAGTGCGGGGGTCAGAACCACGCGCCCCTGGCTGTCCGGTTCGGCGTAAATCGCGGTACTGTGCAGGAAGCGCATCAGCTGATCCACGATTTTCCTGTCCTGATGCTTGATGGGTTCCAGATAGGCTTCCCACGCCTGCATGGAGAACACCTTCAGGCGGGGACCGCGCACATCCTTTACGATGACAAAGGAGGTCCCCAACTCCTCCCGATGCTTGGCAGGGATAAAGAGTCTGTTCTTTGCGTCGACTGTATGTCTGTATTCGCCTGTCAGCATACCGCGATCCTCCTTCCCTCCGGTGTTCCGGATTTCTTTTGTCATTCTCCCGGAGAAATTTTCCTCCCGGCTGCTATGGTTGAAAACGCTCCAAAGTTCCACACTTCGCACCACTTTCCACCACTTCAGCTATATTATAATATACCCTCCCGCGGATTGCAAGAGGGTTTTGAGAATTTACACTTTATTCATATACAGAGGGGAGGTGTGGCGGATGCTCCGGCGGCTTGCGGTACCGGAAGGGATGTTTGCCCCCGACGCTACCGGTTCGACCTGCCTCTGCATAAACCTTTCGCCCATCCCCCCGACCCGCGCTCGAAGAGCGTTCTTCCCCGCCGGGGAAGGGGGAGACTTCAGGTTTATTTTGCCGGGGGCTGCGCCCCCGGCACCCCTGCAACTGCGCCGGACGCGGCACTGCCTGCCGGGCAGTTTTGCGGCGCCCCGAAAACGCACACCGGGAGCGGATAAAGGAAAAACGCCCCTTCCCCGGAGGGGGGAAGAGGCGAAAGATATTTGCACAGGCGCCGGGCGAACCGGGGAGGAGGGGGACCCCGCACCGGAACACCGTCCGGTAAACCGCCGGCGGGGGAGTATGCCCCACCGCATCAGCCCTGCTGATCCGCTGCCACCATCACCGACACACTCGCGGTGAAGCCACCGTCCGCGTCCAGCCCCACCGTAATGGTGGATTCGGGCGCGACATCCTCGGCAATCAGCTTGCGGGCAATCAGAGTCTCAATGTGCGACTGGATAAACCGGTTGATGGGACGCGCACCGTAGGCGGGATCAAAGGACTGCTCAATGATGCGCTCGACAGCCGCATCGGTCACAACCACGTGCACCCTCTTTTCCTTCAGCCGATCGGACATTTCCTTCAGCTTCAGCCCCACAATCTCACGGACATTGTCGCGCGTCAGAGGCTTGTAGAAGATAATCTCGTCCAGACGGTTGAGGAACTCCGGGCGGAAGCTGCGCTTGAGCAGCTCGTGCACCTGCGCCCGCGCCGCGTCGCTGATATCGCCGTCCGGCGTGATGCCGTCCAGAATAATATCCGAACCGAGGTTGGAGGTCAGGATGATGACCGTGTTCTTGAAATCCACGGTCTTGCCGTGGCTGTCGGTGATGCGCCCGTCGTCCAGCACCTGAAGCAGGATGTTGAATACGTCCGGATGCGCCTTCTCGACTTCATCAAACAGCACGACGGAATACGGCTTGCGGCGCACCGCTTCGGTGAGCTGACCGCCCTCGTCGTAGCCGACGTATCCGGGAGGCGCTCCGATCAGACGGGAGACGGAGTACTTTTCCATGTACTCGCTCATGTCGATGCGGATAAGGTTCTTTTCGTCGTCAAACAGAGCCTCCGTGACAGCCTTGGCAAGCTCCGTCTTGCCGACGCCGGTCGGACCCAGAAACAGGAAGGAACCGACAGGGCGGCGGGGATCCTTGATGCCGGCGCGGGAGCGCAGGATGGCATCCGCCACCTTGCTGACAGCCTCGTCCTGCCCGATGACACGGCGGTGCAGGATGGAATCCAGCGACAGCAGCTTCTGCCGTTCGCTCTCTACCAGCTTGGACACGGGAATGCCCGTCCAGCGGGACACAATCTTGGCTATCTCGTCGTCGGTCACGCGGTCACGCAGCAGGGTGTTCTGGCGGGAGTCGGCGGCTGCCTCCTCCTGTTCCAGCTCCTTTTGCAGACCGGGCAGCCTGCCGTACTTGAGTTCCGCCGCCTTGGCGAGGTCGTACTCGTTCTGCGCACGCTCAATCTGGCGGTTGACGTCCTCAATCTGGGAGCGGATGCTCTGCACGCGCTCGATGCTCTGCTTTTCGTTGTCCCACTTGGCTTTCATGGCGTTGAAATCGTCCCGCAGGCGGGCAAGCTCGGCGCGTATGTCATCCAGATGCGCCAGCGTGATTTTGTCCGTCTCCTTGGACAGCGCCTGCTCCTCGATTTCCAGCTGCATGATTTTGTGGGAAATCTCGTCCATCTCGGTGGGCATGGAGTTCATTTCGGTCTTGATTAGGGCGCAGGCTTCATCAATCAGGTCGATTGCCTTATCCGGCAGGAACCGGTCGGTGATATACCGCGCCGACAGGGTAGCGGCGGCGATAATGGCTTTATCCATAATTTTGACGCCGTGGTACACCTCGTAGCGCTCTTTCAATCCACGCAGGATGGCGATGGTGTCCTCCACGCTCGGCTCGTCCACCATGACAGGCTGGAACCGACGCTCCAGCGCCGCGTCCTTTTCGATATACTGCCGGTACTCGTTCAGCGTGGTCGCGCCGATGCAGTGCAGTTCGCCGCGCGCCAGCAGGGGCTTGAGGATATTGCCCGCGTCCAGCGCTCCGTCGGTCTTGCCTGCGCCGACGATGGTGTGCAGCTCATCAATGAACAGGATGATTTTCCCTTCGGAGGACTTGACCTCCTCCAGCACGGCTTTCAGCCGCTCCTCAAATTCGCCGCGGAATTTCGCGCCCGCGATAAGGGCGCCGAGATCCAGTGAGAAAATGGTGCGGTCCTTCAGGTTGTCCGGCACATCGCCGCTGACGATACGCTGGGCAAGTCCTTCGGCGATGGCGGTCTTGCCGACGCCGGGCTCCCCGATCAGGCAGGGGTTGTTCTTGGTTTTACGGGACAGGATGCGGATGACATGGCGGATTTCCTCGTCACGTCCGATAACGGGGTCGAGCTTGCGCTCCCGCGCCCGCGCCACCAGGTCGGTGCCGTACTTTTTGAGGACGTCGTAGGTGTCCTCCGGGTTGTCGCTCGTGACTTTCCGGTTTCCGCGGATTTTTCGCAGTGCCTCCAGCACGGCGGCGGAGGTGACGTTCTGCGCCCGGAACAGGGCTTTCACGTTGTCCGTTGGGTACTCCAGAATGCCAAGCAGAACGTGTTCGACCGAGATGTAGTCGTCTTTCATCTTGTCCGCCTGCTTTTCGGCTTCCGTCAGTGCCTTGTCCAGCGACGCGGAAATATAGATGCGGCTGGGGTCATAGCCGCTGCCGCCCGCCTTCGGGAACTGTGAAATCAGGCGATCCAGCTCGGCGGTCATGGCTTCGGGGGAGGCGCCCACACTGCGCATGACCTCGCCGACCAGCCCGTCCGGCTGGGTCAGCAGGGCATACAGCAGGTGCTCCTCCTCCACGGAGGGGTTGCCGTTTTCGGTTGCGGCGTTCTGGGCGCCGCGCAGGGCTTCTATGGTTTTCTGTGTCAGTTTTTCGGTATTCATGATACATACCTCCTCTCACAGGTGAATGGTTTTGCTTTCCGCGGGGATTTGCTTTGGTAAATCGGTAAAAGCGTTGCCGCGCCGGTCTTTTCCGACCCGCTACACGATTTCGCGGTTGTCGGCAAGGTAGGCGGCGTACAGCTCGGAGAGCGCGGCAGAAGCGGCGCGGTCGTCCGGCTCCCGGAAGCTCAGCTTCATGCCGCTGTCCATCAGCGACACATAAGCCGCCAGCATAGCACCGGCGTTCTCGCCGCTGCCGGACGGGTGTGTATCCCGTGCGGCGGGGCTGATGCGGTGCAGAATCGGGCGGCGGAACACATCGTCCTCCACGGTGGATTCACCGGGGAAGCCGTACTGCCGTTCGGTCTCCGCCCACAGGCGGTAGAAGCGGCGCAGTTCGGCAAGCAGTGCCGCGCTGGTGGTGCGCACCGACACGCGGATGACACCCTGTGCCCCGCCGTGCGCGGTACCCGGGTCGCGGAACAGCTCCACGGTATAGCGCACGGTGGGATTGTACTTATAGGCAAGTGCCGCGCGCATGGACATGACCGACGGCGTCGGCGGCGCCAGTTCCCGGAAGACTTCGCCCGGATACAGCAGAGCCGCCATATCCGAAAAAATATGGCTGATGCGCTGTTCCGGTGTTGTCAGGGAGACATATTCGGCAAGTATTTCATTTATCATGCTGGAGCGGTTGGTGCCCTTGCGGTACGCCAGTCTGTCGATTTCTGCGACGACCCGGTCGGACAGCACAACCGAATAGGTGCTTTTCTTCATGCTCTTGCATTCCCTTCCTTGCTGTGCCTATATTGTAGCACGAATTATAGAATTTGTCAAGAGGTTTATATATATTATTTTGCAAAATTTGAGTGAAGGGCCGTGCTGCTGACGCGACCGATTCGCTTTTTTGGGGTACCTAGATGCCGGTTCGACCTGACTTCGCACAAATATCCTGCCCCCATCCCCCGACCCCCT
>CAVIJF010000037.1:0-14276 GCA_963643175.1 bacterium | reverse complement strand
CCCTATCCCCCCGCCCCCCTTCCCCCTCCGGGGGAAGGGGGGGAGATTTTTAGTTTACTTTGCCGGGGGCTTCGCCCCCGGCACCCCTACATCTAAACCCACGCGGTACTGCTTCAGAGAGCATCTCCGGTATCCCGCATCTGCGCTGGACGGCATGCTGGCTAACCTTTGGTTTCGACTTTCTTCCGGGTTTCTGGAAACGGCTGCCCCCTTCCCGGAAGAAAGCAGAGGTTCTTTGGTGACAAACGGGGGCGCCTTCTCCAGCATTCCGGGAGGTAACGCAAGCCACCCAGTGCGCAGTGCGCCTTCCGGCGCAAACACGGGGGTGCCGGGGGCGAAGCTCCGGCACGATTTTTCAGAACCGCACTGTCACAGTGGTGCCGACATCCGGCTCACTGTCAATTTTCAGCTCTGCACCGTAGAGTGCACAGATGTGCTTGACAATGGCAAGTCCCAGACCGGTGCCGCCGGTGCTCTTGGAACGGGATTTGTCCACACGGTAGAACCGCTCGCACAGACGCGGCAGATGCTCCCGCGCAATGCCGATGCCGGTGTCGCGGACGGTCAGTACCGTGTGCCCGTCCGTCTCGCAGATGCCGACATCAATCCGCCCGCCCGGCTTGTTGTAGTTGATCGCGTTGGAAAGCAGATTGTTGACAAGCTCGTATATCTTCTTGGGATCGGCGGATACTTTGCCGCTGCCCGTGACACGCGCCGTCAGATGCAGAGCATCCATACGGGCACTCAACTCCGCCAGCGATTCGTCCGCCACCGCGTGCAGGTCAAATACGGTCCGGTTGTCCCCGCTGTCGGCGCTCTGCTCCAACTCACTCAGACGCAGCATATCCGCAATCAGATCCGCCATGCGCAGACACTCCCGGTGAATGCGGTCGGCGTCCCGGCGCGAAGTGTCGTCCAGCCCCGGACGCGCCAGCAGCAGCTCGGACAGCCCCTGCATGACCGTAATCGGCGTTTTCAGCTCGTGGGAGGCGTTGGCAAAGAAATCGCTCTTTTCCCGCGCGATTTTCTTTTCGCTTGTGGAGTCGGTCAGGATGACAATGGCTGCCACCCCCGCCGAGGGTGCCTCGTCCCGCAGATGGCGCACCGCCACCGTGAAATCGTAGGATTCAAACGGGTAATCAAATACCGCATCCGTACTGCCGCTCTCGCGTATCCGGCGGCAAAGCTCCGAATCCTCCAGCAGGTAGTTGAGCGGGTGTCCGATGTCCTGCAGAGTCCCGCCGAGGAAACGCAGGGCGCTGTTGTTGGCGAACACGATTTTCTCTTCCGGGTCAATGGCAATCATGCCCTGCGCCATGTTGTCCAGTACGGCGTACAGCCGCTCCCGGTCGCGCTGCTGCTTCTGCAGAAGGGCGCAGGTTTTGCTGTTCAGTTCGTTTATCTCCTGATAGACCGCGTAAAATTCCGGCTCGCTGCTGTCGGCTTTGAGCGGCTCGTACTGCCCCTCGTTGAGTGAACGCAGGCTGCGCGCCACATTGCCGATCCGGTCGGACACGTGCACCGACAGCCGCCCCGCCAGAAGCGAGGACAGCACCAGCGCCAGTGCCAGCGCCAGCAAAAGGAACGGCAGAGCCGTCAGCAGGAAGGAACCTATCTCACTGCTCCGCACCGCCAACCGGATGACAATCGTCTCCCCGCTGTCCAGTTCCGCCGTCACGGCGTAGTAGGTCATGGTGTGCCGCAGCGTCGCGGAGTAGCGCTGCACCGTGTGGGGCGTGCCCGCCAGCGCCGCGATTACCTCCGCCCGGTCGGCGTGGTTTTCAATCAGGGACTGGTCGGTGCCGTTCTCGTACAGGACGCTGCCCTCCCGGTCAATCACCGTGATGCGGAACTGGTCACGGTCGGTGTAATTCTGAAGCCGGGCAATGTCGTCCGGCTGTTTCAGCACGCAGGACAGAAGCTCCGCCTCCGCTATCAGGCGCTCCTCAACCACATGCTGACTGCTGCGGTTGACCGCATACAGGGCAGACAGGAACACCACAAGAACAGACAGCGCCGACAGCGCGAACATGCGCCAGAACATTTTCTTTTTCATGCCGTACTCCTTATCCCTCAAACCGGTAGCCGATGCCGCGCACGGTGACGATGGGATCCCCGCCGCCGGCTGCCTTGATTTTCTCCCGCAGGGTGGCTATGTGCATATCCAGCGTCCGCGTCTCGCCCATGTAGTCGTCGCCCCACACCTCGCGGAACAGATCCTCGCGTGCGACGGTCACGCCCGCCTTGCCGATCAGCTGATCCAGCAGGCGGTACTCTTTGAGCGTCAGTCCGAGATCGGCACCGTTGTAGAACACCTTGTAGGTGTTTCGGTCGATGCGGAAACCGCCGGAGGCGGATATATTCAGGTTGGCGACGCGCAGGCGCGCCCGCACACGTGCCATCAGCTCCAGAATTGAGAAGGGCTTGGACATATAGTCGTCCGCCCCCTTGTTCAGCCCCTTGACAAAGCTGATTTCGTCCGATCTGGCACTGACGATGATGACGGGCACCCGCTCGTCCGCCTCCCGGATGCGGCGCAGGATGGTGTAGCCGTCCATATCCGGCAGCATGATGTCCAGAATGACGAGATCGGGGCGTGCCGTGTCGAACACCGCGAAGAAGTCCGCCCCGTCCGGGAACAGGCGGAGGTCGTAATCCTCCTCCAGTGCGCCCTCGTACACCTCGCGGATGCCCTCGTCGTCCTCGACGACATAAATCAGCGGTTTTTTCATCAGAATTTTTGGTGTACCCCCGTTTCGTTATATTTCGTCCACTCCGCCACGTTGACGGCATGGTCGCCGATGCGTTCCAGATACTTGGCAACCATCATCAGGGTGATTGCCTGATCCCCGTTCTTTTCCCCGTCCTGCCGGATCAGTTCGATGAGGTCGTCCTTGACCGCGATGAACATATCGTCCATGGCGTCATCCAGTGCGATGACCTCATCCGCCAGCTGTTCGTCGTTGCGGATGAAGGAATTGACGCTCTCCCGCACCATTTTGACTGCCAGATCGCCCATGGCGGACAGGTGGGTCAGCTTCTTGATATAGGTATCGCCGGGCATGGTATACACGAGGTCGCCGATATCGCTTGCCTGATCGCCGAAGCGTTCGATATCCGTAATCATTTTCAGTGCCGTGGAGACGACGCGGAAGTCGCGTGCGACCGGCTGGCGGCGTATGAGGATACGCATACAGCGCTTTTCAATATCCATCTCATACTCATCCACCTTCTTATCCGACTCGCCGATGCTGCGCCCCAGCTCGCGATCGAAGTTGACCAGTGCGGTGGTGGCATTGGTAATCATATCGGCGGTCAGGCGGCACATGGCGACCAGCTCGTCTTTCATCTCATTCAGTTCTGCTTCAAACTGTACTCTTGCGGACATGACGGTTATTCTCCTTCATTTAATTCATTATAGCATAGGTTGTTCGGCTTTGCAAGGGGAGGGAAGGTTTTTTTGCTGCCCGGCGGGGGCTTGCCCCCTGTGTCAGCGGCTCTGCTCAGCCTTCGGTTAAGTCTTTAGCCCCCATCTCCCCGACCCCCTTCCCCGGCGGGGAAGGGGGAGATTTTCAGTTATCTTTTGCAAGGGGCTTCGCCCCTTGCAACCCCGCGACTGCGCCGGAGGCGGCACTGCGTGACGGGCGGTTTGCGGTGCCGGGGGGCTTGCTCCCGGTGGTATCGGCTTGCCGGGCGGTTTGCGGCGCCCGGCGGGGGCTTACCTCCGGCTGTACCGGCTTGCAGGGCGGATTGCGATGCCGGGCGGGAAATTTGTTCCCGACGTCCCCGGTTCAGGGGCGACGTCAAAGCCGTTTTCAGAAAAGTTCTTGTGGGCTCGGGGGCTTCTTTCAAGAAGCCCCCGACGTTTCTTTCGCGCTCCCCTTTTTAAGGCTTCACCGCGCAATCCGCGCATGGCACACTTGCTTGCGTCTTTTCCGTCATACTTCACAAAAAACCTTGGCTGTAGCGCCACTACAGCCTGCGGCTTTTTGTATCGTCTGACGAAAAATCCGACTGCGCAATTGCACCGTCGGAATTGCGCGGTGAAGCCTTAACCGAAACGTCCGGTGATGTAACGTTCGGTGCGTTCGTCGTGCGGGTCGGTGAAGATGTCGTCGGTGTCGCCGAACTCGACAAGCTCGCCGAGGAGGAAGAAGCCGGTTTTGTGGGAGATACGGGTCGCCTGCTGCATATTGTGGGTGACGATGACAATGGTGGTGG
This sequence comes from bacterium, assembly GCA_963643175.1. GTDB lineage: Bacteria > Bacillota > Clostridia > Oscillospirales > CAG-272 > CAMEON01. Next base: position 10,055 of record CAVIJF010000037.1, on the reverse strand, counting down.
ATTTGCACAGCTCGGTGCAGAGCTCCTCAATCTTGCCGGTGGAAATGGGGTCAAGGGCACTGGTGGGTTCGTCCATGAGCAGGATACCGGGCTTGACGGCGAGGGCACGCGCAATGCAGAGCCGCTGCTGCTGACCGCCGGATAACCCCAGCGCGGATTTGTCCAGCCGATCCTTCAGCTCCTCCCACATGGCGGCGGAGCGCAGGGACTCCTCCACGATGCCGTCCAGCACGGAGCGCTTGCGGATGCCGAAGGTGCGGGGACCGTAGGCGATGTTGTCATAGACACTCATGGGGAACGGGTTGGGTTTCTGGAAAACCATGCCAACGTTGCGGCGCAGGTCGTTGATGTCGATTCTGCCGTAGATGTCCACGTCGCCGATGCGGAAATCGCCCGATACGCGGCAGCCGTCCACAAGGTCGTTCATGCGGTTGAAGCACTTGAGAAAGGTCGATTTTCCGCAGCCGGAGGGACCGATGAATGCCGTCACCTGCCGTGCCGGGATGTCCGCGCTGATGTCCCGGATGGCGTGGAAGTCGCCGTACCAGAGGTTGGCGCCCCGCACCGAGATGTTTTGCCCGAAATGTTCGCAGTTGCTCAGAATATCCGTGTTTGCCATTACTTACTTGCTCCTTTCAGCTTGCGGGACAGGCGGGAGGCGGCAAGCTCCGCCAGAAGATTCAGCGTCAGCACAAGGAGGATCAGTACGACCGCCGTCGCGTATGCCTCATTCATGTACCAGCCCTCGCCGGAGAGCTGGTACAGCGCCACTGCTAAGGATGCGCCGCTGTCCGAAAGACCGTGCGGCACTGCCGAAATGACAGACCCCATGGTGTACAGGAAGGGCGCCGATTCGCTGATGACACGGCCCATGGACAGAATTACAGCCGACAGAATGCCCGGCAGAGCGCTGGGCAGGACAATCTTGAAAATGGTGCGCAGCTTGCCGGCACCCAGCGCAAGACTGCCCTCGCGCATGGCGTCCGGGACGGATTTCAGACTTTCCTCCGTCGAGCGCACGATGGTGGGCAGCATCATCATGCTTACGGTCAGGGAGCCTGCCAGAATGCTGCTGGAGCCGCCGAACAGCCTGACAAAGGTAATCATGCCGAACAGTCCGTACACGATGGACGGCACGCCGCTCAGAATGTCGATGGCGGAGCGTATGAGCCGGACAAGCGGATTGCCGCGGCGGGCGTACTCGTTCAGGAATACCGCCGTCATGATGCCGATCGGCACCGCGATAAGCAGGCTCAGCCCGACCGCGTACAGCGTGGTGACAATGGCGGGCAGGATTGTGACCTTCTCGCCGCCGAACTCATACTGCCCCCAGATAAGCGACGGGTTGCGCACAAGGTAGGGCAGTCCCTTGACCAGAATGAAGCCGATGATGAGAACCAATACCGCCGCGACAGCCACGCCGGAGCATACCGCCACGCCCTGCCCGATGCGGCAGATGCGGATGCGGCTGCCCAGCGCACCGATTCCGTCACGGATACGGCGCGTAAGACGGGCGACGGCGCCGCGCAGGCGGCTTTCCCGCGCCGGACGCTTCCCGCGCGGCTGGCGGGCGGACACCCGCTTTACCGCATGCGACGAGAGGGCACCGAACAGGAGGTTCACCGCCAGCACGAACAGCAACAGCACCACGCCGGTTGCCACCAGCGCCCCCTCCTGTACCTCGCCTGCGTAGCCCATCTCCATGACGATGTTCGCGGTCAGCACGCGGAAGGAGGAGAACAGCCCGTCCGGGTAGGCAGGCGCATTGCCCGCCACCATAACCACCGCCATAGTTTCGCCCAGCGCCCGCCCGATGCCCAGAATCAGCGATGCCGTAATGCCGGAGCGTGCCGCCGGGGACATGATGCGGAATACCGTCTCGCTGTGCGTCGCGCCCATGGCGACCGAGCCTTCATAGTAGGAGCGCGGCACCGCCTCCAGACTGGTGCGCGACAGCGACACAACGGTCGGCAGAATCATGATGCCCAGAATCAGGGAGGTCGCCAGCAGTCCGCTGCCGTTGTTGGGGGCGATGCGTGCCAGCAGGGGCAGCAGGAACACGATGCCGAAGAAGCCGTAGACCACCGACGGGATGCCCGCCAGCAGATTGATGACGGCGGACAGCACGCGCCGGGGCGCGGGGGGACAGTAGAACGCAAGGAATACTGCCGTGAAATACCCCAGCACGCCGCCGACCAGCAGGGCGCCGACCGTAGCGGTCAGCGTTCCCACAATCATGGTCAGGATGCCGTAGGTGCCGGAGAGGGGGGAATCGTAGGTGTCGAGGCGGTCGGGCGACCAGTTGTCCCCGAACATGAACTGAAACACGCCCAACTTGCCGAACGCCGGAATGCTTTTGTAAATCAGAAACGCGAAAATTGCGACTACGGCGATCACGCAAATGACCGCCGCTGCCGCAAAGACTGCTTTTCCGATTCTTTCCTTCAGTTTCGTTGCAGTCATAGAGGATTCCTTACTTGGACAGCTCACTGAACTTTGTCGTTTTGCCGGAGAAGACGGCGTACAACTGCTCCAGCGTCAGGTCGGAAACCGCCGTGTTCTCCTTGTTGACGATGACAGCCACCGCATCCAGACACACGTTGAAGCTGTCGATGTTATCCTGACTGACCGCCGCAGAGGACAGCCCGATGACGTTGCCGGCCGTGTCGTCCTCTGCCGCTTTGCGTCCCACGGAGGAACCTTCCAGCTGGATGTCGAACACGTCCTCCGGCTTGACACCGTACACGGCGGCGTAAGCTTTGGCGGCGGCGTTGATGAATTTCTCCATGGAGGTGGAGCCGCGCACGACGATTTTGCCGCCCTCCGGCAGGCTTGCCTGCTTCTCAAAGCTGACGACCGGGATTGCCTCCGCGCCGGTGTTGGCACGCTTGGCGGGGTCGGCGAGGTAGATGCATCCTGCCGCCTCGGCGGCGTCCTTGGCGGCGGCGCTCTTGAGGTAGCTCATGAAATCCGCCGTCACGGGGTTCAGTGTCTGACCCTTCCTGGTCATGATTACGAAGGGGCGCTGAATTTTATATGCGCCGGATAGGACGGCGTCCTCGGAGGGTGCCACGCCGTTGACCTTCAGCACGCGGATGGTGTCGTTGACCGATCCCAGCGAGATGTAGCCGATGGCGTTCTTATCCGATGCGACGGCGGACAGCACCGTGCCGGTTTTGGTCTGCTGAACGGCGGTGGAGGCGGTGTTATACACCTTCTTGCCGGCGTCGTCTTTTTCCTCAAGGAAGTGCGTTCCGTCCGTGACAATCTTGTCGAACGCCTCCCGCGTTCCGCTGCCCTGCTCCCGCACGACGACTGTAATGTTCTTCTCACTGCCGCTTCCGCAGGAGACCAGCGCCGCACTGCCGAGGCACATCAGTCCTGCCAATGCTGCCGCCATGATTCTTTTGATACCGTTTTTCATACTTTCTGCAAACTCCTTTTGCTTCTGTTCTTTCATTTCTTTGGTTTACGGCATCAGTATAGCGCGTTTTCCGGAAAAACGCTATCACAGCGGAGTTTTGTTTGTGTAAAGTCTGTGTAAAGTGGGGGCGTTCTCCGGTTTCCCGGAAGGCAATCATTACCCGCCCGGCAAACTTCTCGGCACGCCGTGCCGCTCCCGGCGCAGTGCAGGGATGCAAGGGGCGAAGCCCCTTGCAAAGTAAACTAAAATCTCCCTCTTCCCCGGCGTGGGAAGAGCGCTCTTCGAGCGCGGGTCGGGGGTCTATCCTTCCCCTCCGGGGAAGGGGGCGAAAGGTCTATGCGGGGGCGGGATCAGCGGACAGCGCCGGGGACAGACACACCAAAAATCATCCGGCACGGCATCGCGAAAGGTAAGCACCTGTTGCCACAGCTTTTTTTGAAAAACCCCTTGCATTTTTCCGGAAGGTATGATATAATACCTTCTAGTCATGCACCATTGCGTGCAGTCGTGCGAGAAAGCCCGCAAGGGTGTGAGTGAGGAAGTGAGTCAAGTATCATGGAAATGGCAGTTGTTGAATTGGTTCTGGGAATCCTGCTGCTTTTGCTGTCGCTGGGACTTGTGGTGGCGGTTATGCTGCAGTCTGGCAAGGATAAAAAGCTGTCCGGTGCTATCGCCGGCGGCGCGGATACCTTCTTCGGTAAGGGTAAGTCCGGTCGGAAGGACAGAACGCTCCGAATCCTGACGACGGTTCTGTCTTCGGTGTTCTTTGTCCTGATTGTGGCACTGTACTGCATCGCCGGATAATAAGCCGGTGCGGGAATGCCCCCGGAACCCCCGGGAGCAAAACAGGAAACAGGCAGGAAAATGGGTTGCTGCGCGGTGCGTCTCTTCAGAAGCCGCTGCGCGTCCGGACGGGCGCGGGTCTTCGGGGAAGCCCCTTGGGCGGCAACCCTTTTCTGTCTGCACGGGACAGCCTGAACGTAACAGGAGGAGCCTATGAACGAAATCAGATCGGAACAGGACGGGGCAGGGCGGACGGCGTCCGTCCGGGACAAACGGGAGCCGGATACCCGCCGCCGCACGGCTGATCCGGCAGTGCGTGCCCCGTCGCGCGGTATGCCGTCCCGCCGTCCGGCACCCCGCCGCACCCCGCCGCGCCGGACGGAACCGGAGCTGTCCCGCGCCCGGCGGACGTCTGCGCACAGACAGGGGGGCAGTCCGGGGTACAGACTGGCATACGGGTCGGTGCGACGCCCCGGCACCCGGCGTCCGGCGCCTGCCCGGCGCACCGACCGGGGGAGAACGCCCCTCCTCACCCGGCAGGGCATTGTCCTGCTGGCGGCGCTTGCCGCCTTCCTTCTGTTGCTGACGGCGGTGTTCCTGATTGCCCGGCGGACGATTTTCATAGGGGGCGATCCGGTCGCGCCGAACGGGGACGACATTCCGGATCAGCCCACCGAAACCGGCGACTCCGTGATTACGCCGGGCAGTCACCCCTTCGCGGACGGGGCGACGGGGGATGTGACTTTCCCATTCGCGTCCGACAGCCGGGTCATCGGAAAAAACAGCATCCGGTCCGCGCGCGCTGTCGTGGTGGATCTGTCCGCGGATGAAGTTGTGGCGTCCAGACTGGCGGACGAGAAGATGTACCCCGCCTCCCTGACCAAAATCATGACGCTGATTGTGGCGGTGGAGAACCTGCCGGAGACGGTCAGCCTGTCCTATAAGGTCACGGTGAGCAGTGCGGTCTACAACGCGATGTACCTTGCCGGTTCGTCCGGAATAGGGTTGGACGTCGGCGAGCAGCTGACCGTGGAGGCACTGCTGTACCTGACCATTCTCCAGTCGGACGGTATTGCCGCCAGCGAGCTGGCGCGCTACATAGCCGGCGACGAGGCGTCCTTCGTTCAGCTGATGAACCGCAAGGCGATGTCGATGGGGCTGACGAACACGCATTTTGCCAATCCGACCGGGTTGCAGGATGTGGCGAACTATTCCACCTGTCGCGACATGGCGGCGATTCTGTCCTACGCCATGCGGATGTCGCTATGCCGCCGCGTGTTGACCGCCACCACCTACAATGCGGTTGCCGGCAAGGGGGACGGTTCCACTTTCACCTACTATGTTTCCAACAAGTTTCTGACACTTCTGTCGCAGGCGGAGACGGGAAAGCCCGATTCGCTGACCATGACGGCGGGCAAGACGGGCTATGCGGGCAGTGGTTCCGGGTACTGTCTGGCGAGCTATGCGGTCGGTGCGAACGGTCACGCGTACCTGTGCGTGACCTCGCAGGCGACCGGCGGCTATCTCGCCTGTATCGGGGATCATGTGGCACTGTACAATGCGTGTACGGGATGAGGGACCCCTTGCGGGGCGGGCTGACTGCGCCGGGAGCGGTACGGTGTTCCGGGCGGTTTGCGGCATCCGGCAGGGGGCTGAGCCCGGCGTTACCAGCTCTGTCCTGCATTCACCGGAACCTTCTGCCCCATCCCCCCGCCCCCCTTCCCCTCCGGGGAAGGGGGAGATTTTTAGTTTTCTTTTTGCAAGGGGCTTCGCCCCTTGCAACCCCGCGTTCAAACCCGCGCGGCGCTGGCTTTCCGGGCGGTTTGCGGCACCCGGCAGGGGCAAAAGATTTATGCAGGGGCAGGGCAGAGCAGGCAACGCTGGGGGCAGGTATCCTCACCCCCGCGACAGCAAAAAGAAGCAGGAGGTGTCCCACACGGGAAAACCTCCTGCTTTGTAAATCCGGGATACGGAATTACTCCTCGTCGGAGTAGACCACAACATCCTCCGGAATCTCCTCGGGAACAGCCTCCTCGGCGTCCCGGGCTTCCTCCAGCAGAGCGCGGATGGAAAGCGCAACCTTCTGCTTCTCGGAGTCAATGTCCAGAATCTTGGCATCCACAACCTGACCGACCTGCAGTACGTCGGCAGGCTTGCCGATGCGGTGGTCGGCAATCTCGGAGATGTGGATAAGTCCGTCCACACCGTCCACGATCTCGGCAAAGGCACCAAAGGGCATCAGGCTGACAATCTTCACGGGCGCCACATCGCCGATGGCGTAGGTGTGCGTGAAGATGTACCACGGGTTGGTAGCCTCGGTCTTGTAGCCCAGCGAAATGCGCTTCTTCTCCGCATTGAAGCTCTTGACAAAGACCGTGATTTCGTCGCCGATGGAAACCACCTCGGCAGGGCTCTTGATGTGCTTCCAGGAAAGCTCGGTGGAGTGAACCATACCGTCCACGCCGCCCAGATCCACAAAGGCACCGTAGCTGGTCATGCTCTTGACCACGCCGTTGTATACCTTGCCGTCCTCGATGTTCGCCCAGAATTCCTTCTCGCGGGCGTTGCGCTGCTCCTGCAGAACCTTGCGGATGGAGCCCTTCGCCTTCTTGTTGTCCTTGATTTCGATGATCTTCATGGAAACCGTCTGCCCGACCAGCGTGTTCAGATCGCCGTCACGCGGCACGCCGGAATGCGCAGCAGGAATGAAAACCTGATTGGAGTTGACCAGCGCCACGACGCCGCCCTTGTTGACCAGAATGACCTTGCCCTCGACGTTTTCCTGCGTCTCGTAGGCTTCCTCAATCTTCTTCCAGTTCTTGTCGGAGTCAACGCGCTTCTTGGAGAGTGTAGCGAAGCCATCGACATCGCTGACACGGATCACGAAAGCCTCCACCTCATCCCCGATTTTGAACATCTGATCCAGCTTCGCCGCAGGATCGTCCGTAATCTGATCCAGCTTGACTACGCCGGTCACTTTAGTGCCCAGGTCGAGCTGAATCTCGCCGGGACTGATAGCAGTGACAATCCCTACCACGGTATCTCCTGTCTTTATGGTTTTGAGAGCTGATTCTTCCAGCAGCTCGGCGAAGTTCTCGTTCTGTGCCTGTTCGCTCATGTTGTTTGCAACCTCCTCAATGATATCGCGGGGGGTGGATGCCCCTGCCACGACGCCCACCTTGCGGTGAGTGCCCGCCGTCCGGCGGGATAACGGAATCCTGTCCTGCAGCTCTTCAGCGCGTTCGACCCACACGGTGTCAGCGCAAATGCTTTTGCATATCGAAAAAAGTTTGGCAGAGTTTGAACTGTCCCTGCCTCCTATCACGATTATGAGATCACATTCGCGTGCGAGAGCGGCGGCTTCCTGCTGCCGGGATTCCGTAACACTGCATATTGTATCAAAAATTAGTGAATTTGTAAAGAGGTTTTTGAGAATTTTTTTTGACATTTCCCATTCTTTCAGGTTATGCGTGGTCTGCGCGACCAGAATCGGCGTCACGGACTGCCAGTTGCGCCGGTTTTCGGGGTCGTCCAGCAGCGCTTCCAGCTCTGCCGCCGTGGAAAAGACGTGCTTCTCCCCCTCAAAGCGGCTGAGGAACCCGATGACCTCCGGGTGATCCGCCGAGCCGAGCACCAGCAGAACCCGGTCGCCGTGCCCGGTCGCCTCGCGTGCCGTGCGGCAGAGCGCCGACTGCTCCGCGCAGATACGGTGTATCTTCTTGACGAAGGAGCAGGTGCAGTCGGTGTAGGTAAAGTACGGGTTGCGTGCGGCGCAGCGGTTCAGCAGTTGCTTGGTGTCGGCTGTCATGCCGTGGGCGCGGACAAACACGCGCACCGGCGCCTCCGCCCGTGCCTCGTCGCACAGGCGGGGAATGTCGGCGGTACCGATTACTTCCACGCCGCCTTCCCGCAGGCGGCTGGTGTAGGTTTCGTTGTGAATCAGGCGCCCCAGCGTGAAAATGCGCTCGCCCGGCGTGTGCGCCGCAATCTCCTGCTCGACCGCCGCCGTTGCGCGGGCGACGCCGAAGCAGAATCCGGCGCCTCGCGCAATGATGACCTCGGTGCTCACGGCGTTTCGTCCCCGAGGGCGCAGACGCGCTCAAAAGCCATCCGGATGATGCGGTCGTACTCGCCGGGCACCTCCGGGTTATAGTGCATTTCCTCCGGCGTGATGGGCTTGCCGATGATGACTTCCTTGCGGCAGAAGGCGCGCATCCGGTTGTCCGGCACCCGGATGAACACCGGCAGGATGGGTACGCCTGCCCGCAGGGCAATCATGGCGGCGCCGGCGTGGATTTTGGTTGTGCGGGGGTCGACGCCGTTGTTGCGGTGCCCCTGTGGGAACATTCCGACGGTCTTGCCCTGCTCCAGCATACGGATCGTGTAGCGGATAGCGCCGACATCGGCGCCGCCCCGGTTGACCGGGTACGCGCCCAGTGCGCGGATCATCCAGCTGAACACCGGGACGCGGAACAGTTCCTTCTTTGCCATGAAGTGCGGCTGCTGCCGCAGGCTGGCGCACAGGAAAACGGGGTCGCGCCATGTCAGGTGGTTGCAGATGACCAGATAGGAACCGTCGCCGCGACGCGGTTCGTTCTCGCGCCCCTTCACCCGGATGCGGTGGAACAGGCGGACAGGACCGGCAAACAGGGCGTGTACGACCTTATACAGTCCGCTGCGGCAGTGCTTCCGGTTGCGTGCGCGGCGCTCCTCGGCGGTCGGCGCCTCGGTTTCGATGATTTGCTTACTCACAGACTCAGCCCCTTTCCGGCAAGTGTTTCGCGGATCAGATTGAGGATTGCCTCCACGCTCTCCTCAAAGGTCAGCCCGGAGTTGTCGAACCGGATGGCGTCCGGCGCCGCCACGGCGGGTGCGACGGCGCGGGTGCGGTCCTCCTCGTCGCGGCGGTTCATATCGGCGAGGACGGTTTCATATTCCACGGGCATACCCTTTTCTGCCAGCTCGGCGACGCGGCGGCGGGCGCGTGCCTCATTGGAGGCAGTCAGGAATATCTTGACCTGTGCGTCGGGCAGGATGACGGTTCCGATGTCGCGCCCGTCCATGATGACGCTGTTCTCCCGCGCGATGCGCCGCTGGGTTTCCAGCAGGAACTCCCGCACCGGCGGCAGGGCGCCCACGGCGGAGGCGTACAGCGAGATTTCGTTTTCGCGGATGCGGTCTCCGAGATTTTCACCGTTGAGAAAGACGTTCTGGACGCCGTTCTCGTAGCGGACTTCCACGCGGATGCCGTTCAGTTCATCCACCACGGGGGAGACATCGGAAAGGGCGATGCCCTGCGTGCGTGCGTAGTAGCCCACTGTGCGGTACAGGGCGCCCGTGTCCACGTACACGATACCCAGCCGTGCTGCGACGGCTTTGGATATGGTGGATTTTCCCGCACCGCTGGGACCGTCTATGGCGATCTGGATGTGCTGCATGATATGTACCTCTTTCTTGCCTTGGTTGGTATTCCTATTATACTCTATCTGCGCGATAAATGCAATAGGCGTTTGGAAAAATCCCGCGGCGGAGGGAGGAAGGCGGCGGGTGCCGCCGGGGTTCCCTGCGTCTGCGCCGTGCGGGGCACTGGCTCCCGGTCGGTTTGCGGTGCCGGAAGCCGCCCGGTATGCAGTACCGCTTCCGGCGCGAGTTTGGGAACGCGGCAACCGCCCGGAAAGTCAATGTCGCGCGGGTTCAGCCACGGGGATGCAAGGGGCGAAGCCCCTTGCATAAGAAAACTGAAAGCGCCCCCTTCCCCAGCGGGGAAGGGGGCGGGGGGATGGGGGCAGACAAATTCGGCAAAGGCTGGGTCAGCCGGAAACGCGGGGGGCAGGCACCCCGAAAAAAC
>CAVIJF010000036.1:0-14882 GCA_963643175.1 bacterium | reverse complement strand
GGATGGGGGCGAAAAACTTTAACCGGAGGCGGGGTACAGCCGATAACGCCGGGGACAATCCCCCGGCAGGGAACCCCGCAATTCCGCCATATTTCAAAAAAAGTAACGATTTCCATGTTTACAAGCAGGGCAGAATATGCTATAATTTATATCTATGGATAAAACCAGATAAGGCAAAAAATCCAGAAGGAGAATGCGCACTATGACAAGTCCGGATAGGAACCATGCCCGGCGCCCCGGTGAATACCCCGTCCCGATCGACAGAAAGGGACTGCCCACACAGCCCGTGTGGGTGCTTGCCATCCTGAGCGCACTGTCCGCAGCCGCGCTCGCGTGGAGCGTCGCGTGGGTGGCGGGCAGCATCCAGATTTCCGGTGCCGCCGCACAGGCAGTGGCGGGTGCCATACTCCTCCTGCTGCTGGTCTACTCGTTCCGGGTACTGCGCACCATGCGCTGGACGCCCATACTCATGATTCTGGCAGGTGCAATCCTCACCTACCTCTCCGGGTCGGCGGTTCTGCCTGCCATGCTGATTGCACTGGTGTGCTCCGCCGCTTTCTCCGCCTTCCTGCTGGCAGCGTCGGACAAGTCCACCCTGACCAAACTCCCCTTTATCCTCCTCGCCGCCTACGGGCTGGCGCTGGTGGTATGCCGGGACCCGATTCTCTCCCTGACCGCGCTGATTCCCTTCCCGCCCGCCGCCGCACTGGCGTTCGGCACCCGCGCCTCCGCGGCACGGGAGGACGGACCCGGCAGGGTCGGCGTCATCTGCCTCGGCTCGCTCGGTTTCGGTGCCGCCGTGCTCGGCGTAGCTGCCCTGCTGCTGAACCGCAGTCTCGGTTCGCTCTCTCCGGCGCATCTCGGCGCGTGGCTGGACTCGCTGCGCACCGAACTGAGCCTCCGGCTGACAGAACTGACACAGCAACTTGCCGAACAGCTCCCGCAGCTGACCGCCCTGACGGAGGAGCAGTCGCTGAACATCATCAATTCCTTCATCAACCTTGCCCCCGGCACGGCGGTCGCCGTCTGCAATCTCTGCTCCTTCCTGATGCTGAATTACCTGCACGGATGCCTCTTCTCCTTCGGCTACGCCTCCTCCCTCCGCGAAAAGGTGACGCGCCTCCGCATGAGCCTTGTCTCCGCCGTTGTGTACCTGATTGCAGGCATTATCTGGATTGTCACAACGCTGTCCGGCAGTGAATCCACGCTGGTCGGCACCGTCGCGCAGAATATCGTCATCATCCTGAGCCTCGGCTTGGCGGCGGCGGGCGTCGTGCGCATTATGAGCGGTCCGTGGCGGCGTGCGGGCGGCTGTCTCCAGATTATTCTGGTTCTGCTCCTCCCCTGCCTGATGATATACGCCTCCTCCCTGCTGGCTGCCTATGAGGCGATTGCCTCCATCCTGAGCGCGATTTTCGCCCGCGTGCGCCCGCCGCGCGACGGGGACGACAGCGACGACAGTGACGGCAGCGACCGCTACGGCGGCAGCAATGACAACGGAAACGGCTACGGCGGGGACGGATACAGCGGCGACGAAGACCATTTCGGAGATATTTACGGCTACGACGAAGGCGACAACGATGAATCGGATAAGGACGACGATGATGACGGGGACGACCCGGACAGCGGGGACGACGGGGTCAACCCGGACGACCCCGCCCCCGGCAGATAAGTCCGGCGGCTCCCCTTCCCCCTGCCCGGTCACAGTTGCTGTTGCCGTTACTGTCACTGTCCACTACAAAACGAAAGGAGTTGCGGTATGAGTTCTCCTTCCCCTCACGCCCCGGCGCGCACGCCGCGGCAGGATCCGGACGCCCCGCTGCGGGTGGATCTGCGCATCCCCTTTGCCGCGTGCGCGACGGAGGGCTTCCTGCTGCTGGGGCTGTATACCCTGCTCACCTACCTGAAACTGCCCCGGCTGACCCTGCTCGGGCTGGTCTTTCTCGGTGTATACCTGCTGTCCGTCGGCGTGACCTTCACGGCGTTCGCGTGGCGGCTGTCCCGTTCCCGGCGCAATATCCGGACGGCGGAACTGCTGACCGCCGACATCTACCGGATGTTCCGCTCGGTCATGGACATTCCCTACGCCGTCATCAACGGGGACAGCCGCGTGCGCGTCATCAACGCCGCCATGCAGAGTATCCTCGGCGCACGGTCGCCGGTGTGCGACCTGCCGCTGGCGGAAATATGCCCCTCGGTCACGCGGGAGCAGCTGCTCGCCGCCCTGCGCAACCCCGACGACGGGGAACTGCCCGACCTGCACAGCGTCCCGCTCCCGGCGGGTGCGGGGGAGAACGCCGGTCTGATTACGGTCACGCTGGCGGACGGTCGCCGCTACCGCGTGGAGCCGTACCTGCTCCGCCAGCAGGCGGACACCTACTACCTCCTGCTGTTCCGCGATGTCAACGACTACCTGAACTTCGTGGAGGAAACAGACCGCAGCCGCGTCGTGCTGGCGTACATCGTGCTGGATAACCTGCAGGAGCTGACGCAGTTCGTCCGCGCCAACTACCGCGCGACAGCCAACATGATTGAGGAAACGCTGACCGGCTGGATTGCCTCCATGCACGGCATGATCCGGGAGTACGACCGGGACAAGTACCTCGCGCTGTTCTCGGAGGAAATGCTGGACAGGTGCGTGCAGGACAACTTCTCGATTCTCGGAAAGATTATGAATATCCGCGTGGGGGACAACACCTTCCCACTGTCCGTTTCCATGGGCATCGCCGACATCGACGGCAGCATGGAGGAGCGCGACCGCGCCGCCAATGCCGCGCTGGATATGGCGTTGCAGCGCGGGGGCAATCAGGTGGCGCTCCAGCGCCGGGGCGTCACCGGGCTGACCTACTACGGCGGCACGCACAAGACGCTGGAGGGCAATACCTCCATTTCCTCCCGCGTGTCTGTCCATCTGCTGGAGCGGCGGCTGGCTGGCTGCCGGAACGTGCTGATTATGGGGCACAGCAACCCGGACTTTGACGCCATCGGTTCGGCGGTCGGCGCAAGCCGCCTCTGCCGCAGTATTCTGGACGCGGAGGGACGCACCGATGTGCCGGTGCACATTGTGGTCAACAAGACCTGCGACACCTTCCGCATCTGCGCCGCGCACCTCGCGCCGCTGGGCGTGTACGGGCAGATATTCATCGACGCCGCCACCGCCCGGCAGACTGTCTGCACCGAAACCGTGCTGGTGCTGGTGGACGTCAACAACCCCGTCATTTTCGAGGCGTCTGACCTGTACACCTGCATTCCGGCGGTGGACGGCATCCATTCGGTCGCCGTCATCGACCACCACCGGCTGGTCGGCAGACTGCCCTTCACCCCCTTCCTGCACTACATTGAAACCACCAAGTCCTCCGCCAGCGAGATTGTGGCGGAAATGCTGGAGCAGTCCCCCTACGCGGACACCCTCTGCAAAGAGGAAGCCAATGTCATGCTGGCGGGCGTCATGCTGGACACGCACAACTTCACCCGCTCCGCCGGTGCCCAGACCTTTGAGGTCGCCTACTACCTGTACAGCCGGGGCGCACACACCGGCACCGCCCGGGAGTTCTTCAGCGAACGCATGGACGAGCTGCAGGTAGCAAGCGATTTCGACGCGCACGCACGCATCTATGCCGACGTGTTCGCCATCACGTGGCTGAGCGAGAACCGCGCCCCCGCGCCGGACGACCGCATCGCCGCCTCCAAGGCGGCGGACAAACTGCTGTCCATCCGGGGCGTGGAGGCATCCTTCGCGCTGGCTGTCGTCGGGTCGGGCGTCGCCATTTCCGGACGCTCCAAGGGACACATCAACGTACAGCTGATTCTGGAAAAGCTGGACGGCGGCGGTCACTTCGACATGGCGGGCGCACAGGTCAGCGGCACCGTGGAGGAAGCGCTGGAACAGCTCCGTGCCGCCATCGACGAGTACCGCCTGCAGTACCCCGAACTGTTCGGGAAAGAGAAATAAAACACACCCCTCTTATAATATGAAAGGACAGAAACACTATGAAAGTCGTATTGCTGACAGATGTCAAAGCGCAAGGAAAGAAGAATGATGTCATCGAGGTGTCGGACGGCTACGCCCGCAACTACCTCATCCCCCGCAAGCTCGCCATAGAGGCGGACAGCAGCGTGCTCAATGCCATCAAGGGCAAGGAAGCGGCACTGAAGCACAAAATCGAAACCGAAACTGCCGAGGCCAAGGCGACCGCCGCCCGGCTGGAAACACTGCTGGTCAAGATTCACGCCAACTGCGGCGCCGACGGACGCCTGTACGGATCCATCACCTCCAAGGAAATCGCCGAGCGGCTGGAGAAGGACTACGGCATCAGCGTGGACAGACGCAAGATTCAGCTGAGCGACCCCATCCGCGCCTACGGGCAGTATGATCTGGATGTCCGGCTGTACACCGACGTGACCGGCAAAATCCACGTGCTGGTCTGCAACTGAACCGGATGCCGGTCATGGACAGACAGCATACCGCCCCGGGGGGCGGGGACAGCGGAGAGGTCGCCCTGCAGCGCAAGGTTCCCTTCAGCCTTGTCGCGGAACAGTCCCTGCTCGGCTCGGTGCTGATTGACCCGGAATGCTTCAGCCAGATTGCGGACACGGTGAAGTCGCCCGACTTCTATCTGGAGGAGCATCAGCAGATATTCGCCGCCATGCAGGAGCTGTTCTCCGCCAACGTGGAGATCGACACCGTGACACTGCTGGATACCCTCATCCGGCACGGCGCCTTCAGCGACCGCAACGCTGCCTCGCAGTACCTGCGGTCGCTGGTGGACGTGGTGCCCAGCGCCCTGAATGTCAAGGACTACGCCCGCATCGTCAAGGACAAGAGCGTCCTGCGCCAGCTTATCGCCGTGTGCGGCGACATTTCGGATGTCGCATACTCCGAGCAGGACTCGGTTGTGCACATTCTGGACGACGCGGAAAACAAAATATTCGCCATCGCGCAGGGGCGCGACACCCGCAACTTCCGGCATATCCAGGATATTATCGGCAGTGTGTACCGGCAGCTGCACGACCTGAAGGCGCAGGGCGAGGCGGCGCAGGGTCTTTCCACCGGCTTCGGCGGGCTGGACCGCGTGCTTGCCGGCATGGGCAAATCCGACCTGATACTGGTCGGCGCACGCCCCGGCATGGGAAAAACCTCCTTCGCACTGAATATCGCCTCCAACGTGGCGGAAAAGACCGGCAAGGCGGTGTGCATCTTCTCGCTGGAAATGTCCGCCGAGCAGCTGGTCAACCGTATGCTCTCCTCCGAGGCGCTGGTGGACAGCTACTCCCTGCGCAGGGGAATTCTGAGCGATGAGGACTGGAACAGTATCGCCAGCGCCGCCTCCCGGCTTTCCGCCTGCAACATTCTCATAGACGACACCTCCGGCATCACCGTGACCGGCATGAAGGCAAAACTGCGCCGGGTGCAGAATCTCGGCATGGTGGTCATCGACTACCTGCAGCTCATGCAGTCCGACCGCCGGGTGGACAACCGCGTGCAGGAGGTCGCCGAAATCTCCCGCGCCATGAAAATCATGGCAAAGGACCTGATGGTGCCCATCATCTGCTGTGCCCAGCTCTCGCGCGGTCCGGAATCCCGTACCGACAAGAAGCCCATGCTGTCCGACCTGCGTGATTCGGGCGCCATCGAGCAGGATGCCGACGTGGTTATGTTCCTGTACCGCGACGAGTACTACAAAACCAACGACTCCCCCGACCCCAACAGCTCCGGCGGCTCCAGCATCGCCGAGGTCATCATTGCCAAGAACCGCCACGGCTCCACCGGAACCGTGCAGATGGGCTGGATAGGCAAGTACACCAAGTTCCGCTCCATCGAGGACAACACACCCACCAGACCGCCTGTCAAGTAAGGAGAATCCCATGTCCACCCTGTTCACTTCCCCGGCGGCGCTGAGCGGATTTCCGCCCGGGTCGCCGCTGCTGGTCGCTTTCTCCGGCGGGGCGGATTCGCGCCTTCTGCTGGAGCTGACGGCGGAGTGGGCGCTGGCAAACGGCGCCCCCGTCACGGCGGCGCACCTGCACCATGGCATCCGCGGTGCGGAAGCCGACCGCGACGAAGCGTTCTGCCGCGCGACCGCCGCCGCGCTCGGCGTCGCGTATGTCAGCGAACGGACGGATGTCCCGGCGCGTGCCGCCCGGAGCGGGCGCAGTCTGGAGGCAGAGGCGCGCTTTGCGCGGTATGATTTCTTTGCCCGCGTCATGCGGGAACGGGGCATTCCGTTGCTGCTGACCGCGCACCACGCGGACGACCAGCTGGAAACACTGCTCCTGCGCATCCTGCGTGGGAGCGGCACGCACGGGCTTGCCGGCATCCCGCCGGTGCGCCCCGTCCCCGGCGGGCTTCTGCTCCGCCCCCTGCTGACCGCAACACGGCAGGAGATTCTGGACGCCTGCCGGGCGCGGGGGCTGACCTATGTCACCGACAGCACCAATCTGACCGATGACTGCACCCGCAACTGCCTGCGTCACCGGGCGGTGCCGCTGCTGGAGGAACTGGCGGGCGGCGGTGTACCCCAGCGTGCCGCCGCCCGGCTGTGCGCGGCGGTGCGTGAGGACGACGACTTCCTGTGCGCCGAAGCGGAGCGGGTATTCCCCGCCGCCGACGACCGGGGAGACGGCACGCTGTCGCTCGCGGCACTGCGGGCAATGCACCCCGCACTTGCCAAGCGCTGTATGGCGCGGGCGTATGCCAACGCATTTGCGGCGCGGGACGGCGCGGCAGACGGTCTGCCCGCCGACCGCTCGCTGGAGAGCGTGCATATACAGGCGCTGGTCGCCCTGACGGCATCGGGTCGGGAAAGCGCCGCCGTCGCGCTCCCCGGCGGCTGGCGCGGTACGGTCCGCGCCGCGCGGCTGGTTTTCCTGCCGCCGGACGGTATATCCGCCGGAGCGGCGTCCGGTTCGCCGGGCGGTACGCCGGACGGGGTGCAGCTGGCACCGGGCGACACAGTATGGATTGCGGGCGGATTTGCGTTTTCCGTCCGGCTGGAGCAGGCGGCACAGCCGCTGCTGCCGGACAGTGGGGCGGACGTGGTGGCGTCGGCGGTATTCCCGCCCGACCTGCCCCAGCCCCTGACCCTGCGCCGCCGCCGTCCCGGCGATACCGTCCTCTCGCACGGCATGACCAAAAAACTCAAAAAACTCTTGTGCGAAAAGCAGGTTCCGCCCGCTCTGCGGGACGCCCTGCCGCTCGTATGCCTGCCGGGCGGTGCGCCGGATGCGCCCCCGGTTCCGCTCTGGTTCCCGACCGCCGTCTTCCGGGACGGCTGGCGGGCACCGATCGCCGGCGCCTGCCTGCGGCTGACCGTCCGGCGCAGGGAAACTCCGAATCCGATACAGAATAAGAAAGGCTGACCGCACTATGACAACACAAATTTTTGACAACAACTGCTCCATCTGCCGCGACTGCGAAAAAATCCTGCTCACGCGCGAGGATCTGGACGCCATCACCGACCGGCTGGCACGCGAGATAGAGGACACCTACCGTGACAGCGACAAGCGGCTGGTGCTGGTCATCATCCTGAAGGGTTCCATGCCCTTCGCCGCCGACCTGATGCGCAAGATCCGCCTGCCATTGCAGATTGAGTTCATGAAGGTTTCCTCCTACGGCGCCGGAACCAAATCCTCCGGTGAAATCCGCGTTTCGCTGGATCTCAACCGCGAGGATCTGCCCGACACCGATCTGCTGATTGTGGAGGACATTGTGGACTCCGGGCGCACGCTGGCGCGTCTGTCCGAGCTGCTCCGCCACCGCAACGCGCACAGTGTCCGCGCCGTCACGCTGCTGGACAAGCCCTCCCGCCGGGAGGTGCCCTTCCAGCCCGACTTCTGCGGCACCGAGGTGCCGGACGAGTTCGTGGTGGGTTACGGCTTGGACTACAACGAAACCTACCGCAATCTGCCGTTTGTCGGCGTGCTCCGGCGGTCGGTGTATAGCGCTGAATAAAGGGCAGGCGCCTCCGGCGCAGGCTGGGATTGCAAGGGGCGACGCCCCTTGCATAAAAAGCTATGGCTCCCCCCCCTTCCCCGAAGGGGAAGGGGGGCAAAAAATCTAATCGAGACCGATCGAGCCGGAGAAATCGGGGCACAAGCCCCCTCCCGCCACCGGATGAAAAAGCGGATGCTTTAAGGCTTCACCGCGCAATTGCACCATCGGAATTGCGCGGTGAAGCCTTAAGGAAAGTTTCACAAGCTTTTTCACACAATTTCATAGAATATTCATACAGCTGTGGTATACTGCTTACCGTGCCACTTTGCACGCGCGGCAGCCGGTTCCCGGTACATTCCGCACCCCCGCAGCCCCTTGCCCCCGGCAAGACCACAGAAGGATCGGAGGAGTCTAATGAAGAACAATCTGAAGGTCATCATCGGGTATGTCCTGGCGATCGTCGTCATAGTCAGCGTCATTGCCATGATTTACCGGAACACATCCAGCAAGACCGAAGCCATCACATACGACAAGGTTGTCGCTTACTTCCAGAAGGAAGAAGTGCGCGAATTTGAAATCGACAACAAAAATAACCTGACCCTGCTGCTCTATCAGTACGAGACAGACGCGGACGGAAACCCCGTCACCGACGGGGACGGCAACCGCGTCTATAAGAAGCGCGCGGACGGAACCCCCGAAACGGTGCGGAAAACCTACAAGCTGGCGCGCGTGGATTACTTCCACGAGGATCTGGGTGAGCTTATCAAGCAGCAGATTGCATCCGGCGTGCTGGTCACGGCAGAGTACGAGCCGGAGGAGAGCATTCCGTTCTGGCTGAGCTACCTGCCGGGTCTGGTCATCGTCATCGTGCTGGTCTTCCTGTACTGGCGCGCCATGAAGTCCATGATGGGCGGCGCGGGACCTGCCGGAAAGATGAACAGCTTCGGCAAGTCGCACGTCAGACTGCCGGATGACAAGAACCGCGTCACCTTCCGCGATGTTGCCGGCGCCGACGAGGAAAAGGCGGA
The DNA here is from genome assembly GCA_963643175.1 of bacterium. Classification (GTDB taxonomy): domain Bacteria; phylum Bacillota; class Clostridia; order Oscillospirales; family CAG-272; genus CAMEON01. The sequence continues at coordinate 5,921 of CAVIJF010000036.1, read as the reverse complement.
ACTGGTCGAAATCGTTGAGTACCTGAAAGCACCCCAGAAGTTTGCCCGGCTTGGCGCGAAAATTCCCCACGGCGTTCTGCTGATGGGCCCTCCCGGAACCGGTAAAACCCTGCTTGCCAAGGCGGTCGCCGGTGAGGCGGGCGTTCCCTTCTTCTCCATGTCCGGTTCGGATTTCGTGGAGCTGTATGTCGGCGTGGGCGCCTCCCGCGTCCGCGACCTGTTCGATACCGCACGCAAGGCGGGCAACGCCATTATTTTCATTGATGAAATTGATGCGGTCGGACGCCAGCGCGGCACCGGTCTGGGCGGCGGTCACGACGAGCGCGAGCAGACTTTGAACCAGCTGCTGGTCGAGATGGACGGCTTCGGTTCGCACGACGGCATTGTGGTCATCGCCGCGACCAACCGGTCGGATGTGCTTGATCCTGCCCTGCTGCGTCCCGGACGCTTTGACCGTCAGATTACGGTCAACCGCCCCAACCTCAAGGGGCGCGAGGACATCCTCAAGGTGCACGCACGCAACAAGCCGCTGGAGCCGGGCGTGAATCTTTCCACGGTCGCCAAGGCGACGGTCGGATTCACCGGCGCGGATCTTGCAAACCTGCTCAACGAGGCGGCGCTGCTGGCTGCCCGCCGCAGCAAGAGCCTGATCGGGATGGAGGAAATCGAGGACTCGCTGAACAAGATTCTCATGGGTCCCAAGAAGAAGTCCTGGGTCATGAGCGATGCGGAAAAGAAAAACACCGCCTATCACGAGGCGGGGCACGCGATTGTCGGCTACCTGCTGGATCTTGATCCCGTTCACATGATTACCATCGTGCCGACCGGCAAGGGGGCGCTGGGCTTCACCAGCTTCCGTCCCGATGCCGACCGCAACCAGATGTACAAGCACGAGTATCAGGCGCAGATCGCCATGGCACTGGCAGGACGTGCCGCCGAGGAAATTATCTTCGGAGACGTGACCAGCGGCGCCTACTCGGATATCAAGAGCGCGACCGACACCGCCAAGCGCATGGTTACACAGTTCGGTATGTCCGATCTGCTGGGACCGCGCCGCTTCGGCACCGATCAGAGCGAGGTGTTCTTAGGGCGTGATTTCTCCTCCAACGCGGACTACTCCGAGGATACGGCGGCGCAGATTGACCGTGAGATACACGTTCTGATTACCGAGGCATATGCGCACGCCAAGGAGCTGCTGACCTCCCACATCGACAAGCTGCACTTCATCGCCCGGTACCTGCTGGAGCATGAGGACATGGACGGTGACCTGTTCAAGGCTGCCATGGACGCCGAAACGCCCACCGAGGAGATGCTGGATGCCATCCTTGCCGAGCGTGAGCACCAGAGCAAGATAGCCAACGAGGCGCGCGCCCGCGCCGAAGCTGCCGCCAAAGCCCGCGCCGAGGCGATGGGTGAGGCTGACGGGGACGGTTCCACTGACAGCGGGCAGGACGACGACGGGGACGGACAGTAAAATTACGGTTCACTGACTCCCGAAGATAAAGCCGAGGGGCTGCCGGAATGATTCCGGCAGCCCCTGATTTATTTTATCGTGACTGCAAACAGCGTTTTCAGAATTTCAACTCCACGGCGACGGGAAGCCCCGTGCGGTCGGATTCAAACGCCGCCTCCATAATCTTCATGTCCACCATCATCTGGTGATGCGTCACGATCTGCTCCTCCTTGCCGCAGATGGCGCGGACAAAGTTGCGGTAGAAATCGTGCACATCCGATGCGGGCTGCGGAATATCCTTGGAGGCAATGGATTTTTCGTCGCGGGGCGCCATGGTCTTGGTGATGCCTGCCGCCGTCTTGACGGGAATAACGTCCTTCTCGTTGTAGTTGTGGCACCAGACAACGTGCGCAGGCTGGCACCAGTCGGGAATCAGGGCGGAGCCGTTCGCGCCGGTCATGTAGAACCGGGGCATACTGATGAAGTTCGAGGTTCCGACCTCCACGCGCACCACCAGATCGTCGTCAAAGAACATATCCAGCTGGAATCCGTCATCCACCAACTCATTGGTGATGTGGTCGCAGTGGCAGAACACCTTCCGCAGGGTCTTGTCGTCCACAATGCCCATAATCTGGTCGATAAGGTGAATGCCCCAGTCCAGAATCATGCCGCCGCCGTGCTCCGGCGTGCCGCGCCAATCGCCGGGAATGCCTCTGGAGCCGTGCACACGGGACTCAATATGGTACACCTGCCCGAGGTCACCGCTGTGGTAAATGTCGCGCATGAGCAGGAATTCGCCGTCCCAGCGGCGGTTCTGGTGCACCGTGAACAGCCTGCGGTACTTAGCGGAAGCGTCGAACATCTCCTGCAGGTCGGCAGAGGACAGCGTTACAGGCTTCTCGCTGATAACGTGCTTGCCCGCCTTCATCGCCTCGATGGCGAGCGGCTTGTGCATATCGTTGGGCACCGCGATGGTCACAAAATCCACCGCCGGGTCGCCCAGCAGTGCCTTGAGCGACGAGTATGCGTGGATTCCGTTCTTTTCCGCCGCCTCGCAGCGTTCCGGCTTGATGTCATAGATGCCCATCAAATTCGCCACATCGCTGTGCCGGAGAAATTCGCCATGCCACGAGCCCATTCCGCCGTAGCCGATAATGGCAGCATTTTTCTTTTCCATATCTGCATTCATCCTTTCTGTTTGAAGCAATCCGGCCGCTTCCGGATCCGGTATCGCGGCGGCAGGAACCCTGCGGGTGTGTGTGCCGCACACCGGCGCACCGGATTAACCGGGTGCCGGTGCGTGCCGGCAGGTGCCGGCTGGCAAGCTGACAGCCGGCACCCTAACAACTGACAGCTTTGCAACTGTCCTTTTCCGGCTGTCCGGCTTGTCCCTGTCCGGCTGTCATCCTCCGCCGCATTCGGGTCTATTATACCGCATCCACGCTCAAAAAGCAAGATGTTTTGGCAAAAAAGTCCGGATTTCCCGGACTTCTTTGCCCTTCCGGAACCGGAAGGGGACTTGCCCCGGCGTTGTTTGCTCGACCCGCCCTGGGGGAAGGGGCCATCTCAAACGCCGCCGTCGCATAGCGACGGATAGTTCCACCTCCCCCGGTCCCCCACCCTCCTTGGCTACCCCATTCCCGGAAGAAAGTGCAAAGCCTTTGGTTATTCCGGGGAGCTAACGTCCTCGGCTTTCCGAAAGGTACAGTAAACCGCTCGATATGTCGTGCCGCTCCCGGCGCAGCCGCAGGGGTGCCGGGGGCGAAGCCCCCGGCAAAGTAAACTAAAACTCCCCCTTCCCCGCCGGGGAAGGGGGTCAGGGGGATGGGGGCAGAAAAAATTATACGGCGGTTGGTCAAGCCGGGGAAGCAGAGGCACAAACCCCTTCCGGCACAGGAAACCGCAGGGAGTGCCGGAAACCCGCCCGGAGCACCGCGCCCCGGTCTTTTTTTATTTCTTTCCGCCCGAGATATGGGTATAGTCCCCGCCGAGTTTACGGAGCTTGAGCTTGAGCTTCAGGTCGGTAATCTCGCGCGACTTCTGCCCGATGCGCACGGCAAGCGCTTCGGCACGTTCGTCCAGATCGGGCTGCACACTGCCGTGTTTCGGGCGCAGACGCTCATAGCTGACTTCGCCCAACTTGCGGAACAGCTCTTTTTTTTCCTTCTCCGCCCGCGCCAGCTTCATTTTCAGCGACGCTATCCCAGCGGCATCCTTGATTTCCGCCTTCACGCTGTCCCGGATGTCCCGCAGAATCTGCGAGGAAACGGACGGATTCCCGCCCTGCCCGGATTTCTCTTCCGGCTGTTTTATGCTCTCTGCCATATGTACGCTCCCTTCAGGGCAGCTCAATGCGAGCCACCACGGCATTGTGATCCGAATAGTATTGCCCTTCCACCGGCTGATCCGGCACGGTGTACGCCTCCGTGCACCTGCCGTCCGTGAAAATGTAGTCGATTTTCACGCACTCCTCCGGCGACAGCCTGCCGTAATCGTGGAAGGTCCCCGGCAGTCCGGCGGTGCAGTCCACGGTACCGCGACCGGCAAGCGCCGACGTAATCAGCCGGATTTCCGGCGCGTCCGGCGTTGCGTTGAAGTCGCCAGTCAGCACAAACGGCTCCCGCCAGCCTGCAATCATCTGTACGATTTCCATCGCGCCCAGATACCGCGCCTGCGCCCCCACATGGTCAAGGTGCGTGTTGAGGAACCGGAACGGCTGCGCCGAGTCTTTATGTCGCAGCAGCGCCGACGTGACCATGCGCGGGCAGCTGCTCTGGTCGCCGCCAAAAGTGGAGCCGGGAACATCCGGCGTCGGGGACAGCCATCGGTTCTCCAGTGCCAGCAGTTCGCATACGTCGGTGCGGTAGCCCAAAAGCATGGACTCACCGCGGCAGTTCTTTTCCCGCCCGCAGCCCTGCAGCGTGTAGCCGCGCAGATGCTCCGTCATCCAGCTGCGCATTCCGTCCGTGACTTCCTGAAAGCCCACAAGGTCGGGCTGCTCACGCTCCAGCACCTCCAACACGCGCGGGGCACGGTTGAAGAACATATTGATTCCGTCGCACGCGGCGGCAACCCGCAGGTTGAAACTCATACATTTCAGCACGAATGCCATACAGATTTTTCCTCCTTCTCAGTCCGCCTTCGATTTCACCGTGATGACGCGGCACAGCCCGCCCTGCGAGGCGGTTCCGGTCACGATCTGCGGCACGCCGTTAGGCAGTGTGTCCTCGTGGCTGAAATGCACGTGCCCCGTAACCACCGCCGCGATGGGCGTCTGTTCCAGCGCCACCAATCGGTACAGCCCGCACACCGTTTCCTCCCGGTACCCGACGCCGCCGGGCCCCATACAGATGTCCCGTCTCCACACGTCCTTGGTGGATTGGGTCAAGGTTTCGGCGGTCAGGGGAATGTGCATGAGCAGGATGACAGGCTTTGTCCCCCCGCACAGCTCGCGCAGTCCGTCAAGCGCCGCGCGCGGAACCGTATCCATGGCGTTGTCCAGCGCCGCCACAATCAGATCCTCATACTCGACGTAGTGGAACGCCGTGTTGCCGCCGGAAATATCCGCAAGCTGCGGAAGATAGTTCTGCCGTGCGAAGGCGGAATTGTAGTTATCATAAAAGCTCCAGTCATGGTTGCCGGTGATGTACATGGACGGCACCGGGCTGTTCTGAATGCAGGACTTCAGCAGAGACAGGTTGGCATCGGACGGGAAGTCAATGATGTCCCCGGTCAGGAACAGCATATCCGCGCCAATGTGCTGCCCGTAGGCGAACAGGTGCTGCATACGTGACGCACTGGTCATTTCGGGCGTGGAAAACGCCTTCTCGCGTGCCAAACAGTACTGCAGGCGGTCAGCAGGTTCCACGCCCTCACAGGCGCAGGCGTGCAGATCCGTAATCTGCAGGAATGTGTAGGTGCGCCTCAGCCCCGCAATCTGCAGGGTTGTGTGCTCGGCGCTGACATAGCGGTCGTGTGTCAATTCCATCACCTCCAGCGGTGTATCGGCAAATCTGACATACAGAATACCATTCCGGTCGCCTTCCCGCAGGCGGTCGATGACCGGCATAGTCACGGGTTGGACAGTCCCCCCTGCTTTTTTGCGGGGCAGGCGATCCTCGCCTCCGTATTTTACCACATATCGGGCGCGATTGCAATAGTTTTCATAGAATTAAGGGGGGATTTTCGGTGACAGGCGTTGGTCTGCTTTTCCCTGTCCTGTATACAGTTTCCTTAAACGGCAGGGGCGGTCACTCCAAAGCACCGACAACGGCAACATCAGCCGGCACCGCAAAAAGCAAAAAAAGACGCTTCCGCGCCTTCACATACAGCCAAACTCAATTAAAACCAAAGCAAAATTTCATTTCCAACCGAAGAGAAGAAGAGAAAGGAGGAGAAAAAGAAACTCAAACAAATGAAGAACCGAGCACCACGAGGTGGTGCAAAGGTTCAAGCCCTCGGTCAATTA
>CAVIJF010000035.1:0-15081 GCA_963643175.1 bacterium | reverse complement strand
CGGTCTGAACTGCCGTCCACGGTAAGTTTCAGGGGTGCCCGCTCCCGGCGTGCCCGGCTCGACCTGCCCTCGCGTAATTTTGTTGCCCCATCCCCCCCGCCCCGCGCTCGAAGAGCGCTCTTCCCACGCTGTGGAAGGGGGAGGGGGGATGGGGGAAAACAAATTTTGCAAAGGCAGAGTAAGCCAATGACGCGGGGGCAAGCGCCACAACGCCAAATAAATCAGCGAGTCCCTTGCAATTCCGCCCGGAATGTGGTATACTGTGAACACGAAATCAACCGAAAGGCGGTCATCCTCACGTGGAAACACTGCGCATAAATCCCCCCGCCGGGATACTGAATCAGAAAAAGCTGTTCATCTTCGACATGGACGGAACCATATATCTGGGCAAGGTGGTGTTCGATTACGCCATCCGCTTCATCCGCCACCTGCGCGCGGACGGACGGCGGGTGCTGTTCTTCACCAATAACGCCTCGCATTCCACGGCATTCTATGTGGACAAACTGACGCGGTTGGGCTTTGAGCCGACAGCGGGCGAAATCATGTCCTCCGCCGATGTCACCGTCGCGTACCTGCACCGCCATTACCCCGGCAAATCCGTGTATCTGGTCGGAACCGGGGAGCTGAGCGGTCACTTCCGCAAGGCGGGAATCCCCCTTCTCACGGGGGAGGAACCGAGGGCGGACATCGTGGTGTCCAGCTTTGACACCGAACTGACATACCGCAAGCTGGACAACGCCTGCCGCTTCATCCGGAACGGCGCCCTGTACCTCTGCACCCACCCCGACCTCAACTGCCCGACCGATACCGGCGCGATTCCGGACAGCGGCGCCATAGCCGCCTTCATCACCGCCGCCACGGGCGTCACGCCTCGCTTTCTTGGCAAGCCGTACGGCGAGGTGGTGGATATGATTGAGCAGGTCACGGGCACAGACCGCCGCGATATGTGCATTTTCGGCGACCGCCTGTATACCGACATCGCGCTGGGCACCCGCCACGGCGTCACGTCGGTGCTGGTGCTGACCGGCGAAACCTCCGGGGACGACCTTGCCGCCGCGCCGGCGGAGCAGCGCCCGGATATGGTATACACGTCGCTGGACGAAACGGATCGTGCCCTGTTCGGCGCGGGAAAGGAGAGGGAGCATGGCATTTGACGCAGGTATGCTTGCCTGCATGGTGCACGAGATACGCACCGCCGCACTGGGCGGGCGGGTCGAGCGCGTCATGCAGCCGGAGCGGGACGAAATCATCCTGCAGATCCGCTCCTTTGCGGGCGGGCGGCGGCTGCTTATCAACGCCGGCGCCAACCCGCGCATCGGCTTTACGGGGCTTTCGCGGGAGAATCCCCAGCAGGCACCCATGTTCTGTATGCTGCTGCGCAAGTATCTGACCGGCGCACGGTTGGCGGATGCCGTGCAGAACGGCTTTGAGCGGGCGGCAACCCTGACCTTCGACACGCGTGACGAGATGGGCTTTGCCTGCCGCCGCTACCTGATTGCCGAGGTCATGGGCAAGTACTCCAACCTCATTTTCGCCGAGGACGCGGTGCCGGATGCGCCGGACGGGCGTCTGCGCATCGTATCGGCACTGAAGGTGGTGGATTTCACAACCAGCTCCCAGCGGCAGGTTCTGCCGGGCATGATTTACGAGAATCCGCCCGCGCAGGGAAAGCGGAATCCGCTGACCGAGGATTTTGACGGCTTTGCGGCGCAGTATGCCGCCGTGCCGCCCGACCAGCCGCTGGACAGGTTCATTCTGAACCGCTACTGCGGCATCTCGGCGGCGGTGGCGCGGGAGATGGTATTCACCGCCACGCGGCACACCGACACGCCCGCCCGCTACGCCGACGCCGCCACGCTTTGGCACGGCTTTGACGCGGCGGTGCGGCGCATCCGGGAGAACGACTACGCCCCCTGCCTCGTTCTGGACGGCGGAAAGCCGGCAGAGTACGCCTTCTTGCCGCTGACGCAGTACACTTCCTGCGAAATCCGCCCGTTTGAAGAGGCATGGCGTCTGCTGGACGTCTGGTTTGAGAGCCGGGACCGGGACGCACGCCTGCATCAGCGGGCGGCGGACATCCTGCGCCTGCTGACGCACGCCGAAACACGTATCCGGAAAAAGCTGGACATCCAGCGGGCCGAGCTTGCCGACTGCGAAAAGGCGGCGGAGTACAAGCGGAACGGCGACCTCATCACCGCCAACCTGTACCGGCTGGAGCGCGGCATGGAGCAGGTCGGGCTGACCGATTACGAAAGCTGGAACGAGCAGACCGGCGAGTACGGTACGGTTCTGATCCGGCTGGACAGGCGGCTGACGCCGGCGGCGAACGCGCAGAAGTATTACAAAAAGTACGCCAAGGCGCGCAACGCCCGCGTGGAGCTGACGCGGCAGATCGCGCTGGGCGAGGAGGAACTGACCTATATCTACACCATCTTCGACGCGCTGACCCACGCCGAGACCGCCGCCGACCTTGCCGAAATCCGGGATGAGCTGTACCGTTCCGGTTACGCCTCCCGCATGAAGGGGTATGTCGCCCCCCGGAAGCAGCCCGCGCCGGTCTGCGCCAAATTCCGCACGCCCGGCGGGTTTACCGTCCTGTGCGGCAAGAACAACCTGCAGAACGAGTATATCACGCACCGGCTGGCGCAGAAGAACGACTACTGGTTCCACGCCAAGGGCGTTCCCGGGTCGCACGTGGTACTTGTGACCGACGGACGCGAGCCGGGCGACGAGGACTTCACCGCCGCCGCCTGCATCGCGGCGCACTTCTCCAAGGCGGCGGGCGGCGCACAGGTGCCGGTGGATTACCTGCTGGCACGCAATGTCAAAAAGGTTCCCGGCGGGAAACCGGGGTTTGTCATTTACCACACCAACTGGACTGCCTATGTCACGCCCGACGCGGAGCGCGTCGCCGCCATGCGGGCGTGACGGCAGGGCGTCCGGGTACGGGACCGTTGCGCCCGGGAAAGGCGCCGGAAAAGGGGAGCGGTCAGACCGCTCCCCTTTTCCGGCGCACTTTTTGCGAATACTGCTTACAGGATGGTTTCCATCCCGATTTTCTGAATCCGCATTCCGAGCGACTGATAGAATTTCACCGCCTCGGTGTTGTCTGCCCAGACATTCAGCGTCACGTTGTAGCAGCCGTTATCCCGGGCGTACTCTGTCACAAAGCGGTACAGCTGCGTGCCGATGTGCCCGCTCCGCGCGTCCTCGTCCACGCACAGATCGTCGATATACAGGGTCTTGATGGGCGTGAGGATGCTGCTGTGCAGCTCCTGCCGGAACACGCAGAAAACATAGCCGCAGATGCTGCCGTCCTTTTCAAAAACGAAAACGGGGGTCGCGTCGCCGGTCAGTATGTCCCGCAGCTGTTCGTCCGTGTATTTCTGCGTCCCCGCCCGGAACAGGTCGGGGCGGGCATCGCTGTGCACCTTCTGCACCTCGCGCAGAAGCAGGTCTATTTTCCGTATGTCTATGTCGTCCGTAGTTGCCCTTCTGATACAGGTACCATTGAATTTCCCAATATTTAGAATATTTTCCCTTCCTGCGCTCACTCCACGTGGAAATCCGTCGCGTACACCGCCGCGAGGTCGTCCCCGGCGGCGATGCCCAGCCGGTACAGCCCGTCGGCAGGAACGTCGAAGGTCAGCTCGCCCGCCTGCCAGTCCTTACCTTTGAAGTAGCCGCACGGGGTCTGGTACAGGGCGGTATCCGCAACGGGTGTGCCGTCCCTGCCCCGCACGAAGGCGGTAAATCCGCCTGCCGCACGGTAGCGGAAGGTCATGCGGTGTGTGCCGGCGGTCAGGTGCAGTCCCTGCCAGAGGTCGCAGTCCCTGCCCGCCAGCTTGCGCAGGCTGGCGCAGGCAACGCCGTACAGATCCACCTGCCGCACCGCCTCCGGCGTGGAGTACGACCAGTTAGACAGCCCCGTGACCCAGCCGGGGTTGCGCTCGGCGGGGCGGCGGATAAAGTTACCATACTCAAAATCCGAGGGACTGCGCAGTCCGCAGTCGCTGTCCAGATTGGTGATGCGCAGGTTGTCAATCCCCAGCGGACTGCGGAATTCGCACTGATGGATATGCAGATTCCTGACCGGGGAGAAGTCGTCCGTCTCGGAGCCGTCAAAGGGGAACACGCCGTAGTAGGGGTTGTCCGTCCAGCCGCCGATGGCAAGCCGCCCCTCCAGCACGGTGTCGAAGATGTGGATGTCACTCACCTCGACCTGCGACAGGTCGGGCGCATCGGTTCCCCAGATGCAGAACGAGATGGCGCTGGCGGTGAAGGTGTAGCAGCTCAGCCGGGAATGCAGCAGCTCGATGTGATGCGTTCCGTGATCCCAGCCCGGGTAGGCAAAGTACCACAGCATATCGCGCGGGTCGTTGTAGTTGGCGGACAGGCAGATGCCGTCGTCGTTGTTGTTCATCATGACGCGCGCGAACACAACGCCGTCCGAACCGCAGGGCCACATGCCGTCCGCGCCGGTGCACTTGGACTCGTCCAGCCGCACGCCGCCGACAAAGACACGCTTCATGCTGTTGATAATCAGGTAGGGTGCACTGGAGCGTATGATCGATACGTCGGACACCTCCACGTTCTCGCACTCGCTCATGCCGACTGGGATGGTATGCATCCGGTCACAGCAGCCGATGCACACGTTGTCGCCGATATAGCGGAAATACCCGTCCCGGCTGCGGCTTTCGGTGTCGCACATCCGGATGATGCCGCCGCCCGTAATGCGGATGTTGTGCTCCCGGTAGGCGTAAATCAGCGGAAAATTGCCGGAGGAGTGGTTGGCGGGCCAGTTGACGCCGGTCATGGACACATTATGCCCGAAGCGCGGCAGAACGCGGTAGTGCGCCGGGTCGTCCGACTGCCACAGCACCGCCCCCGCCGGAATATGCAGATCGGTGTTGCTGTGCAGGCGCAGGTTGGTCACAAGATAGCGCCGCCCGTAGCCGCCGTCGCAGTCCGGCGTGACGTCCGCCGGGAGCAGGACGCGCCCGCCGCCTGCGGCAGAGCAGTCGTCCAGTGCCGCCTGAATGGCGGCGGTGTCGTCGGTATAGCCGTCACCGCGTGCGCCGTAGGCGGGAGCCGTCACGTCAAACACCCGCTCCGGCAGGGGGAACGCATACGGATTTTCGCCGCAGAAATCCCGCCAGTTGGAGATAACGGCGCGGTTGCGCAGTGGCAGCCACCCGCCGTCCGCCGTCACCACGGCGCCGATGAACTGGGACGCCAGCCGCGTCACGCGTCCCCGGTACAGCGGCGCGGTCAGCACGGTGCGCCCGTCCGCCGCCAGCGGCACAGCCGCGATGCAGTCCAGCTTTTCCAGTGTCTCCCGGTCATCGCCGATGACGTCCAGAAAACCGTCGTAAATGCGCAGTTCGGCGCCCGCCAGCGCGGGGGCGGTGTCGCAGGTGAACAGGATAAGCCGTGCCGTCGGGTCGGCGGTGCAGGTGCGGAAGCCGCCCGCCGTGCGGCGGACAGGCTCCTCTTGCTCAAAGCTCAGCTTGTACAGCCGCAGGGTGCAGGGGCGGTCGGGCATCAGCCTCAGCCCGGTCAGCCGCCGGGGCGCGTGCAGGTCGCCCTGCGCACCGGGCATATCCGAAAGGTTCAGGAACAGCGTCTGGGGACGGTCAAGTCCGGAAACGGCAAAGGTTTTGCGGTTCTCCGGCACGAAATCCGTCTGATCCTCGGTGCGGAAGGCGACCGTCAGCGCAAGCTCCGGGCAATCCGCCTCCAGCCGCAGAAGCAGGGTATTCTTGACCGGCAGGAAAATGTCGCACAGCGTGTCCGCCGCGTCCGTCAGGTCGGGCAAGGTAATGACGGCATCCGCGGCGCAGACGGCGGTCAGCACGCCGTCCCGGTGGCACAGCGTGGCGTTCTCTGCCGCAAACAGGCACTCCATACCGCTGCCCTTTAGGGTGAAGTCCACCTCCATGCCTGCCTCCACGGTGTCCAGTTTGATGACGCGCTGCCACCCCGGCACAGCCTCGTCAATGGTGTACTCAAACCGGACGGCTTCCACCGACGCCAGAACCGCCTCGCCGGAGAAGTTGGCAAAAATGCGGTTGAACCCGTAATCCACCAGCTGAACCGTGCGGCAGGCGCTGCCCGCCCCGAGCAGGGTCACGGTCAGGAAGGAGCGGCTGACCAGCTGGGGGTCGGGACGCTCCACGAAGTGCATATTCTCTTTGATTTCGCGGAAGTACGCATCGGTCGTCTCCCCGTCGTAGGCGGAGAAGGCGAAGGTCAGCGTGGGCGTGCGGCGCAGATCGGCAGGCGCCGCAAGCCGGCAGACAAACGACATCCGGTGGCAGGCGGTTCCGTCCGCCTGTGCGGCGGCATGCAGGCGCAGGGCGTGCGTGCCGCGGCTGACCGGTCCCGGGCAGAGTTCGCAGACGGACAGTCCGTCCAGTCCGTCCGCCGGTTCCGTGCGCGCGGCGACGGCGGGGTCGGAAAAATCAAGCAGTGTCTGCCGGTTTTGCAGAAGCAGGCGGCGACCGGCGACCGCATTTCCGGATACGGGAATATTCATGGGTGATTACCTCGCTTTTTCAGATAGGATCAGATTCTCTCCAGTATGTAGCGTGCCGCGTGCATCCCGACGATGCTGCCGGTCTCGCCGTCTTCCATGCCCTCGAACTCGACCGACACGTACCCGTCATAGCCGGAGTCGCGGAGCAGTTTCAGCGTTTTCCACACGTCCAGATCGCCCTGCGCCAGAATGGAGCCGCGCAGCATATACAGTCCGGAGTTGGTGGAGAACCACGACCCGGCGTCACAGCGGAACAGTCCGCCCACGCCGGTCAGTCGCTCCGCCTTCCGGACGTAGAAATCCTTGAGATGCACCATTTTTGCCAGCGGGGCGCACTTGGCGACCGCGACCAGCGGATCCTCGTCCACGCAGAAGAAGTTTCCGGTATCCAGCAGCAGCCCGTAGTTGGGGCGGTTGACTTCATGGACAAGCCGGATAACGCGGTCGGATCCGTTGACAAAGAAGCCGTGGTTTTCCAGCAGGGTCGTGATGCCGTACCCGGCGGCATAGTCCGCCAGCTCCTGCGCCGCCTGCACCGCCCACGGGAGGCACTGCTCGAACGCCAGCGGCGTGTTCTGCTCCAGCGGGCGGCGGAAGGACGAAATGTCATGGCGCATCATGGGCACGCCCAGCCGGTGGGCAACGTCGATGTGGCGCTTGAGACGCTCGATTTCCGCCCGGCGCGCCTCCTCTTCCGGGGCAAGCAGATTCGCCAGCACGGCGTAATCTGACAGGGGCAGGGACAGCTCCGCCGCCGTCTGCCGGATGCTGTCTATCAGCGGCAGGTTGAATTCCCCGCGTGCGTCGTCATACAGAGTGAAGCCGAAGGGGACAATCTCCATATGCTCCGCGCCGTTCTCCGCCGCAAAGCGCATGGCGTCCAGAATTGTCTTGCGTCCGCTCATAATGTCGGCGTTGAGGCTGTAACTGGTCAGTCCGATTTTCATGGAATACTCCTCCGTTTATTGCTGATTCAGGCGCAGGAAATTCGTCAGGGAAGCAGCTTTTTGCCCTGCGGCGCCGCTCCCGGCGGGGCTTCCTGCCGGCTGCGGGAAATGACCTGATCGGGCATTCCGCGGCATAGTTCCAGCACGCGGCGGATGCTGTCCAGCGCGTCCTCCGGCATACCCGCCGCTACCCAGTCCAGCGACAGACCGAACAGCTCACACTTGATGAACCGGATGGCGATGGCGCGATCCGCCTCGCTCACGACGTTCTTGCCGAACGCCGTATCCAGATAGGTGCGCACGATGTACTCACACAGCTTCATGTAGTAGCTTTCGTATATGTCCCGGTTGGCGGAGCTGTAGATGTGCTGCACTGCCTTCCGGTTTTCCCTTGCGAAGCGGAACGCCACCTGCACGCATTCATCCAGCGAGCTGATGGTGGGGTACTGTTCGATCAGCATATCCACCTCGTCCTTGATAATTTCGCCCAGCAGGGTCGGGATATCCTGATAGTGGTAATAGAAAGAATTGCGGTTGATTCCGCAGTCCTCCACGATACTGCGCACGCTGATTTTGCTCAGCGGCTGTTGGTTGAGCAGCTTGAGAAACGAGTCTTTGATTGCCTGCTTTGTGAAGTTCGGCATAATGGAACGCTCCTTTCCGCCGTCCCGCCGGAGCGGGATTTTCTGTTTTCTTCTCTGCGCCCATTATAGCACGAAGGCACGGCGGGTGTCAAGATGAACTTGCGGGGCGGCAGTTACTTTCCGGAGTCCTGCCGCCCCGGAGTTGAGGGGGTGTTCCCCATAGCAGTGCCGCATGGGCGCGGGCGTAGGATGCCGGAGCACTCCCGGAATGCAGTGCCACATCCGGCACAGTGCAGGGTTGCAAGGGGCGGTAGCCCCTTGCATGAGACAACAAAACTCCCCTTCCCGGAGGGGGAAGGGGAGAACGGAATCACCGGACACTCTTCAGAGTGGTCAGTTCCCGATCCAGCGCACTCAGCCGGTCATCCAGATTCTGGGTCCGGAGAGGCTCCTTGACCGATTTCTTCTCTGCGGCAGAAGCCGCATCCGTCTCGTCGGATGCCGCCTTGGCAGGCTGAGTATCCGCTTTCTTTGCGTCCTGCCCGGCAGGGGTCTGATCCGGATCGGACTTCTTGTCAAAGCCGGTGGCAATGATGGTAACGCGCATACTGTCGTCCATCTCGTCGTCGAAATTGACACCCCAGATGACGTTGGCATCGGGTGCCGCCGCCGCCGAAATCATGGTGGAGGCAATCTCCACGTCCGCCAGACTGACATCCGAGGATGCCACCACGCTGATCAGCACGCCGCGCGCGCCTTCAATGGTGGACTCCAGCAGCGGGCTGTGGATGGCATTGCGTGCCGCGTCCTCTGCCTTGTCCTTGCCGGTGCCGACGCCCACACCCATGTGTGCGTAGCCCGCGTCCTTCATGACGGAAGACACGTCTGCAAAGTCGAGGTTGATGAAGCTGGGCACATTGATCAGGTCGGAGATGCTGCGGGTGCCCTGCGACAGGACGCCGTCGGCAATCTCAAACGCATTCTGCAGGGTGATGCGGGGCGTGTCGGGCATCTGGCACAGCCGGTCGTTGGGGATGACCACCAGCGAATCCACATACTGGCTCAGATCCTTGATGCCTGCATCCGCCTGCGACATACGGCGCTTGCCCTCAAACGAGAAGGGCTTGGTCACGATACCGACAGTTAGCGCGCCCGCCTCCCGCGCAAGCCGCGCCACAACAGGAGCCGCGCCGGTGCCTGTGCCGCCGCCCATACCGGCGGTGACGAACACCATGTCGGCGTCCTCCAGAATCTTCTTGATTTCGTCAATGGACTCCTCCGCCGCGCGCGCACCGATCTGCGGATTGGCGCCGGCGCCGAAGCCGTTGGTCAGTTTCTGCCCGATGGCAAGCTTGGTGGTGGCGTCCGACTTTTTCAGCACCTGTGCATCGGTGTTGATGGCGACGAACTCCACGCCCTTGATGTTGGAATTGATCATGCGGTTGACCGCGTTGTTTCCGCCTCCTCCGACGCCGATTACCTCAATTTTTACGCCGGACGAATTGGTATCGTCGTGTTCAAAAGTCATATGTTACTTCCTCCCCTTGCTCGGATTATTCACTCAGGCGTGCCGCCTCGCGGCTGGCACGGTTCCTGCCTTCCACAGGACCTGACCATACCTATATAATACATTTTTTCTGCGAAAAAAGCAATAGCTTTGCAGAAAATTTATTGATTGTTCACATTTTCCGCCGCCTGGATTTGCCGGGTGCCGGGGGCTGCCGCCCCTTGAATCCCCGCGACGACGCAGGAAGAGGCACGGCGTGCCGGTCGGGTTTCGGTTCCGGCGCGGGGCTTGTCCCTGCGTTGTCGGCTTATCCTGCCCCCGGTTAAATCTTTTGCCCCCATCCCCCCAGCCCCCTTCCCCTCCGGGTAAGGGGGAGACTTTAGGTTTGTTTTGCCGGGGGCGAAGCCCCCGGCACCCCTGCATCTGCGCCGGGATGAACACTGCATACCGGGAGGCTGGCGGCTTCGGAAGGGGGGCTTCCGCCCCGGCGGTATCGGTATACCGAACAGCTTTTGTTACCTTCTGGATTACCGGAGACGGTATCCCTTCAGCAACACAAAAAAGTTTCTGTTTCCTGCCGGCACGAAACGGCAGATCAGCGCCCTGCCCAGTCCGGCAGGGTGATGTCTGGGGCTTCCCGGTAGGTGACGGCTGCGGGATTGGAGGCATCCAGCAGTGCCGTTCCGGTCGGACTTTCCCGCTTCGCCAGAACGGTCGCCGCCAGGGACAGCTTGTCCGTCAGGCGGTCGGTGTTGCCCAATCGGATTTTGATTTTTCCGTCCATCAGAAACCACAGATCGTACCGGTCGCTCAGATCCATGCCCGTGATGCGCCCCGCAAAGGCGGAGTCCGCAAGGGCGGTGCGCACTTCGTCCACATAGGCAAACTCCACCGCCGCGGTGTCCGTGTCCACCTCATACGTGGCGACGTTGCCCGCCTCCCGCTCGGTGGGGTACGGCAGATACTCAAACGTCAGCGTCTTGCCGACCCGCACCCGCGCTTCCTCCGGCAATCCGATATATACCGGCGCGTAGCCGAGCCATGCGTCGGGCGTCACGTCCACGGCGATGACGCGCAGGGTGGTGGCGGACAGCAGGTAGTAATTCTGATAGTGTCGGGTATAGAGCAGGCTGTCCTCCTCCCGGACGGTCAGCGTGAGCGTTCCGTCCAGCGCCCGGTGCAGGGAGGCGGACGCCAGCAGCGGAAACTGCGTCCGCAGGTTCCGTTCGGTTTCGGATGACACAAAGCCCAGCATCAGGTCATTTGTCCGGATGTCCAGCGCCGCCAGCAAATCCTCCGCCCGGTAACGCGAGACGCCCTCCACCCGGATGTCGGTTACAAGCCACGTATAGGACACGCCCAGCACCGTGCCGGACAGCAACAGAACCGCCAGCAGAACCGCGCCCGTTCCGTACAGCCAGCGGCGGGCGCGGAAGCGCCTCCGCGGCGGTACGTCCGTTCCGAAACGACCCTTCTGCCGGAATTTTTCGTTAAATCCCCGGGGACGCGCCGTCCGCGCCGCACGTCCCGACCGGAATCCGTGCCGGATCCGGTTCCACGTGCCGCGCAGGGCGCCGCCTGCCCGTTTCAGTTTTATTTGCAGCCATGGCATAGCAGCCATATCCTCCTCCTTCCGGCTCCGGCGGTATCACGCCTGCCCGCGCGCAAGGCGCAGCAGCCCGTCGCAGAGCCTGTCGTTTGCGTCCGGGCAGGCAAAGCCCGCCCGCAGGCGCTGTCCCATGGCGGCGCGTTCCGCCGGCTGTTCCAGCAGCGGCAGAACGGCACGCGCCAACGCGCCGTCGGGCAGACTGTCCTCCCCGACGCATACGCCCGCGCCCGCCTTCACCAGCGCCTGCGCGTTGCGGAACTGGTGATTGTCCGCCACATGGGGGGACGGCACCAGCACCGCCGCCTTGCCGAGCAGCGACAGCTCGGAAACCGTCATGGCACCCGCGCGGGACACCACGAGGTCAGCCGCCGCCATCCGCACCGGCATATCGTAAATATAATCCAGCAGGCAGACGCGGGGACAGCCCGCCGCGGCACTGCTGCCGAGGTTCGCGGCGGTGCGTTCGTAATCCCGCTTGCCGGCGGCAAAGGTCAGCGTGACGCGCGGCATCCCGCGTGCGATGCGCTCTGCCAGCGCAATCAGCGCATCGTTCAGGCGCTCCGCGCCCAAACTGCCGCCGAAGGCGAGCACGGACACGTCGTCCGGGGCAAGTCCCAGCCGTCGCCGCGCGTCCTCGCGGGACACGGCGCAGAAGCCGGGCATGATGGGGTTGCCGACCCGGACGATTTTGCCCTTTTCCCGATCCGGCAGTCCCAGCCGGTCAGCCGTTTCCGGAAAGTTGATGAATATACGGTCTACCCGGTGCCGCACCTGCATGATTGCCTTGCCGGGCAGTGCGTTGGACTCATGTACGGCGGTCGGGATACCGGACGCCGCACCCTCCGCCACTACGGGCCAGCAGGCGAATCCGCCGGTTCCGACGATGAGGTCGGGCTCAAATGCCCGGATGATAGTCCGCGCCTGCCGCCGTGACCGGAGCATGATGACCGGAAGGGCGAGATTGGCGGGATGAACGGCGGGGCTTTTCATGCCCCGTATATGGATATGGCGCAGCTCGTACCCTGCGCGCGGAATGAGGTCATTTGCCTTGTCGCGCGGCATATCCGATGCCGCGAACAGGAACTGCGTTTCCGGTTCGCGTGCCCGGATTGCATCGGCTATGGCGAGTGCCGGGTTGACGTGCCCGGCGGTTCCGCCCCCTGTGAGCAGGATTTTCATGTTCCGTCACATCCTCTCTTATCTCCCTTACATTATACACCGGACAGCCGTTTTTTGTCAACAGGTTTTCACCGGCGGCGAAAATCAATTTTGCGGCATTGCGGCGTAGTTCCGATGGGGGCAGGCGAGAGCGACACGTATGATGTCTGCGCGTCCGGCGGGGCGGTTCCCGGAATCGGCCTGCCTGTCGACGGGGAAGCTGCTTACTACGTTGAAGGAAGGCAAAATCCCTTCCCCGCGCTGCTGTTTTCGCAAAGCCCTTGACAACCCGCCCGGAATGTGCTATAATGCTCCGCGTTGAGGGAGTAGGTGACCGTGCATCCGGGACAGCGGGCGCGCGGCGGCAAGTCAACAGACTGACAGGAATATCCTGTCTGGCTTGTCTGAAACAGCGAGACTCAAGTATGGCATACCGTACTTGGGCATAGATTCGGTTCAGGTGCGATGTGCCTGAACCGTCTTTTTGTGAAAGGATATTGAAATCATGGGTCTTATTGAACTTTTTCTGCTTGCCGTGGGGCTGTCCATGGACGCTTTTGCCGTTTCCGTCTGTAAGGGACTGTCCACGCGGCGGCTGTGTCCCCGGCACTACCTGATTATCGGCGCATGGTTCGGCGGATTTCAGGCGTTGATGCCCACATTGGGCTGGCTGCTCGGATCGACCTTCGCCGACCGCATCACCCGCTTTGACCACTGGATTGCGTTTATCCTGCTGGCGCTGATCGGCGGAAATATGCTCCGGGAAGGCATTTCCGGCGAGAGTGAGAAGGTGAACGATTCCTTTTCGTTCGCAACCATGCTGCTGTTGGCAGTGGCGACCAGCATTGACGCGCTGGCGGTCGGTGTGACCTTCGCGCTGACTCCGCCGACCGTCGGTATCGGCTGGGCGGTCGGACTGATCGGCGTCATCACGTTCGTGCTGTCCGGCGTGGGACTGAAAATCGGAAACGTCTTCGGACTGAAGTACAAGAACCGTGCCGTCATCGTCGGCGGTTCCATCCTGATTCTCATCGGGCTGAAGATTCTGCTGGAGCATCTCGGCGTCCTGCCGTTCTGATCCGGTTTCCCGAGAACAAATCCCCCGCGCGCTCCATACATAGCAGGCACCCCCGCAGCACTGTTCCGGCTGCGGGGGTGCCTGTGTCTGTCCGGCACATCAGTGCCCTGCGTCGGGGTGCTGGTGCATATGCCGCTTGAGCGCCTCAAAGGACTCATCGCTGATGGTGTGCTCCATCCGGCAGGCGTCCTCCGCCGCGACCTCCGGGTCAACGCCCAGCCGCGTGAGCAGCTCGGTCAGGGTCGTGTGGCGTTCGTATATCTTCTCCGCGACCTCGCGTCCGGCGTCCGTGAGCGTGATGTACCCATCCGGATCGACGAGAATGTAGCCGCCGCTTTTGAGCAGTCCCACAGCGCGGCTGACAGACGGCTTGCTGAAGGACATATATTCCACAATGTCGATGGAGCGCACCTGCCCCTTGGTACGGGACAGAATGAGAATTGTTTCCAGATACATCTCGCCGGATTCCTGCATATGCATCGTCTGAAACCTGCCTTTCGGGGTGAGTTACCGTTCCCTTCATTATATCACGCTTCCCCCGGATTGGCAAGGGGTTCGATAAAAATTTACGAATTGGGAGCGGTACCGGTTCGGGGGAGTCCTTTGCCCCTGCCTGCTTCGGGGAGCGTGGGGAGGATCCCCTGCCGCCCCTGCTGCCTTCCGCAAGGGGATGGCGTACAAGGGGAGGTTTTTTTCAAAATTGCCGTCGGTTGCGTCCGCGCATGTGCCATACGGTGAAAAATCAAAAAAAGTTTTTCTGATTTTTCGGGAAACCCCTTGCTTTTTTTTCGGATATGTGCTATAATACCACCGTTGTACAGGGGTATAGCTCAGCTGGTAGAGTACCGGTCTCCAAAACCGTGGGTCGCGGGTTCGAATCCTCCTGCCCCTGCCATGTTGTGTGGTCAAAATCGATCCGCACGAGAAAACAAGAGAAAACGGGAGATTTCGAGAGATTTCTCCCGTTTTTTCGTCCCTGCTTTTTTTCGAAAAAATACCGATCCATTTTGCGATTTTTTCCGACCGCGAGGATCCGAACCCGCGAAAACGGGATTTTCTAAAAAAAGCGAAACAGAATTGAACAGCCGAAAGGACTTGAACCCACGAAACGGTTCCAACCCTTTCGGCTTTTTTGTCGCCTTCACGGATTGTTTACAAATCAGCGACTACAAAATAAATCCCTCGGAGTTGGATGAAGATTTGAACCCGCGATGCACCCAAAAACAAGAACTACAAAACAACTCCATTTCTCTCTTGATAGGATTCGAACCCACGAAAGCGCAAAATCTGATTGTTATCAGTTTGTTTTCTGGACTTTTCGGTATTGGTGTGGTATTGTGTGTGGTTACAGGAGGCGATGAAAATGAAAAAGATGATCGACGAATTATGGGACGGCGAGATCAGCCCGCAGGACACCCTGATTTCAGATAATCAGGAATACCGTGAATTACAACACCAACAATCCAAAAACAAAGCCGAATTGCTCGAATCCCTTTCGGATGAGCAGAAAGAACTGCTTGAGAAATTCTGTGCAACAGAAATCGAGCTGGACGGCATCTCCGAACGCGAAGCCTTTACTGCCGGATTCAAAATTGCCATGCGGCTGGCGGCAGAAGCGTTCTATGAAGCGGACAATGAGTAAAAGAATGACCGCCGAGAT
>CAVIJF010000034.1:0-16444 GCA_963643175.1 bacterium | reverse complement strand
CGGGATACGCCCGCAATTTCGGGGCTTCTAACCCCAAGAAATACATGAAATTCGAAACAGGCATGCGATTCGCCGCTCCAATTTCATTATTTCCACCGTTGAATCGCAGAAATTGATGCGGAAACTGATTTTTAGAGGTTCCCTTTACTTTGCCGGGGGCTGTCGCCCCCGGCACCCCTGTGTCCGTGCCGGGAGCAGCGCGGCGTCCGGGTCGTATGCGGCACCGGAAGGAACTTGCCCCTTGCATAAAAGCACCCCCTTCCCACGTATGGAAAGGGGGCGTAAAAAACGCATCGTATCAAAGCACACCGATATCCCGACAAGGCAGGCACTGCCGTGCGCTCGCCTTACTGCTGTTGCTGCAGGGCGCGGCGGCGGCGCATCATGTCCTTCATGCGCAGGTCGGTATTCAGAATCTTCTTGCGCAGACGGATGGATTTGGGCGTGACTTCAATCAGCTCGTCATCCTTGATGAACTCAATGGCTTCCTCCAGGGACAGAATCTTGGCAGGCACCAGAATCAGCTTCTCGTCCGCGCCCGTGGAGCGGATGGCAGTCAGGTGCTTCTCCTGGCAGGGGTTGATGGCAATATCGTCATTCTTCGGATTCTCGCCGACAATCATGCCCTCGTAAACCTCGGTCTGCGGTCCGACAAACATCTGCCCGCGCTCCTGCGTCTTGTACAGTCCGTACCGGGTGGTCACGCCCGCCTCGGACGCAATCAGGGAGCCGGTGAAGCGCATGACGACCTCACCGCGGTAGGGCTGATAGCCCTCAAACAGCGTGTTCATGACGCCCTCGCCGTGCGTGGCGGTCAGGAATTCGGAACGGTAGCCGAACAGGCAGCGGGTGGGGATTATGTACTCCAGACGCATCCGGTTGCCCGATCCGAGCGGCACCATCTCCACCAGATCGCCCTTGCGCTGCCCCAGCTTCTCCACGACGGCGCCGACGTAATCATTCGGCACGTCCAGCGTGACACGCTCCATAGGCTCGCACTTCTGTCCGTCGATATCCTTGTACAGCACGCGGGGGTTGGAGCAGGTCAGCTCGTAGCCCTCCCGGCGCATGGTTTCAATCAGGATGGACAGGTGCATCTCGCCGCGTCCCGCCACACGGAACTCATCGGTCGTTTCGCCGTCCGAAACGCGCAGGGACACGTCCTTGAGCAGTTCGCGGTACAGGCGGTCGCGCAGCTGGCGGGAGGTGACAAACTTGCCCTCCTTGCCTGCCAGCGGGCTGTCGTTGACCGAGAAGGTCATCTCCAGCGTCGGCTCGCTGACCTTGACAAACTCCAGCGGCTCCGGGCAGTCCACGGACGTCACGGTATCGCCGATGGAAATATTGCCCGCGCCGGAGAAGCACACGATGTCGCCCACCTTGGCGCTGTCCACCGGCTTGCGGGTCAGTCCGTCAATCTGCATGACCGTCACAATCTTGGTGCGCTTGGGCGGCACGTCCGG
This sequence comes from bacterium, assembly GCA_963643175.1. Taxonomy (GTDB): domain Bacteria; phylum Bacillota; class Clostridia; order Oscillospirales; family CAG-272; genus CAMEON01. Next base: position 14,981 of record CAVIJF010000034.1, on the reverse strand, counting down.
CGTGTGGTAGTTGCAGATCATGGCGTCCTGATTGACCCGGATGCATCCGCGCTCAATGCGCCCGATGCCGATGCGTCCCACATAATCGTTGTAGTCAATAGAGGAAACCAGCAACTGGAGCGGTGCCGTTTCATCGCCCTCCGGGGCGGGGATGTAATTCAGGATGGTATCGAACAGGGGCGTCAGGTCCTGACCCGGTTCATCCGGGGACAGGGACGCCGTGCCGTCACGTCCGGAGCAGTACAGCATGGGGGAATCCAACTGATCGTCGTTCGCGCCCAGATCAATCAGCAATTCCAGAATCTCGTCCTCGACCTCTCCGAGGCGTGCATCCGGCTTATCAATCTTATTGATACAGACGATGACACGGTGATTGAGCGCCAGCGCCTTCTGCAGGACAAAGCGGGTCTGCGGCATGGGACCCTCTGCGGCATCCACCAGCAGAATGACGCCGTTGACCATCTTCAGCACGCGCTCCACCTCGCCGCCGAAGTCAGCATGCCCGGGGGTATCGACGATATTGATTTTGACATCCTTATAGTGGACAGCGGTGTTCTTTGCGAGGATTGTGATGCCCCGCTCCCTCTCCAGCGCGCCGGAATCCATGACGCACGTCACGGTTTCCTGATTGTCCCGGTAGATACCTCCCTGCTTGAGCAGTCCGTCAACCAGCGTAGTTTTGCCATGGTCAACGTGGGCGATAATGGCTACATTTCTCAAATCGTTTCGGATCACTGTTTTCTGCACTCCCATCTCTTCGGAAACACTGCTTCATCCTGCGTGTTTCCCTTGCTTTTCGCGTATATGTATCGCGTAGTATTCACAACCGATTGTTTATTATACCACAAGAAATATGATTTGAAAAGACAGGAAAAAAACGATATTCGCAAGGACAGGCAAGGATGTTTTGTATATCTTGACAAGCCGCCGCGCCGGTTGTGCCTGCTGTCCGGTGTGCAGGGGGAAATTGCCTGTGCCCTCCCTCTCCGGGTTGCCCTGCCTTGGCATAAGCCTTCTGCCCCCATCCACCCGACCCGCGCTCGAAGAGCGCTCTTCCCACGCTGGGGAAGGGGGAGATTCAAAGTTATCTTTTGCAAGGGGCTTCGCCCCTTGCAACCCCGCGTCTGAACCCGCGCGGCATTGACATTCCTGACGGTTTGCGGTGCCGGACGGAGGGATACCCCCGGCGCCCCGGCTACCCATGCGGTTTGCGGTAACTTTCCGGAACGCCGGAGACGCGCCCCGCTCCCGACGCCGCAAACCGGCGGCGCAAAAGCAAAATCCCGCTGAAGTTTCATGAAAAATTCCCACACATTCCATTGACTTAATCCCCGCCATTTGATATAATAGAGAGCGGGGACCGCACAGCGGGGTCGGAATACCCACCCGACAAAGGGGAGGACAAGCCGACGGAGGATATAATTACTATGCAGATTCACATAAAGAACAGAAAAAGGAGCGTGCTCGCCGCATTTCTGGCGGCGGTCATATGCACCGGGGGACTGTGCGCTCCGCTCATCGGCTGCAGCGGAACCGTGTCCGTGACCATCCACGTCGGCGACCTGCTGCCGGACTCGGTGCGGCTGTTGGGGGACGACGTAACAAACCAGATAGAGGGCATCGTGGGCGACCGCGCCACGCGCGCCGGTACCTATGAGGTTCCGGTGCAGGCAGACTCTGGAAAAACTTATACACTGCGGCTCCGGGTCGTTGACCGCATGGCGCCGGTCGTGACGCCCTGCCACGTCTACTGCGCATGGGGGCAGGCGGCGCCCGCCGCAGAGGATTTCATCGGCTCCATCACGGAGTACGACAGTTACAGCGCCGCCTTCGTGGATCCGCTGCCCGATCTGTCCGCGCTCGGGGACTATGACGTCACCTTCCGCGTGACCGACGCCAGCGGAAACAGTACCAAAACCCTGCGCTCGGTCGTCACGGTCATCCGCGACACCGAAGCCCCCGTGTTCCAATCGATCCCGGAACCGACAGCCTACGCCGGGGAAGCCATTGCCTACCGGGACGGTCTGGTCGTGAAGGACAACTGCTGCGGAGAGGTGCAGATTGACGTGGACGCCTCTGCCGTCAATCCCAACGCGGCGGGGGATTACCCCATCGTCTATACCGCCACGGATGCCTCCGGAAACCGCTCCACCGCGACAAGCAAGGTGCATATCGGCGCCAGCCGCATCTCGCAGGAAAGCCTCAACCGCAAGATAGACGAAATCATCGCGGCGAATGTCACGGAAAACGCCACGGCGGAGACACAGCTGCGCGAGGTGTACGCTTACATCCAGAGCCACATCAGCTACGCCGCCTCAGAGGACACCGGCGACCGCATACGCATTGCCTACGAAAGCCTGACTAACGGAACCGCCGACTGCTACGCCTATAATTCCGTCGCCATGGCGTTCCTGTCAAGGCTGGGGATAGAGTACAAGGAAATACAGCGTTCCCCCGGACTGACCAGCGACACGCACTACTGGCTGCTGGTCAATATCGGCACCGCTGCCTCGCCTCGCTGGTATCACTACGACTGCACACGTCTGCGTGCGGAGTACAATCACAGCGGCTGCCTGCTGACCGACAAGCAGATACGCGCATACAGCAAGGTACGCGCCAATTTCTACACCTACGACACGGCAAAATACCCTGCCAGCTCCACCGAAATCATCACGAAAACGCCGGAGCTGGAGCCGTACTATTCCTGACAGAACGGGGATTCTCACTATGCTGAACAATATCCTGCAATATCTGGACGAAACCGCCCGCCGGGTGCCGGACAAGACCGCCTTCTCGGACGGGCGGGTCGCGCTGTCCTTCCGGGATTTGGACGGCATCTCCCGCCGGATCGGCTCGGCGCTCTGTCGGCTGGGGTACAGCAAGGAGCCGGTCGCCGTGCTGATGCGGCGTGCGCCCGCCGAAATCGCCGCCTTTCTGGGCATCGTCCGGGCAGGGTGCTTTTATGCAGCACTGGACGACGCCATGCCGGCGGAACGGATACGGCAGATTCTGCAGACGCTGTCGCCGCGCCTGCTGCTGTGCGACGCACACAGCCGCCCCCGCGCCGATGCACTGGTCGCCTCGGGGGCGTTTGCCGGATGCGTGCTGTCCTATGAGGAACTGTGCACGGCAGAGCCGGACGGGGACGCGCTTGCCGCCGTCCGCAATGCCGCCGTCGATCAGGATCCGGTGTATGTGGTGTTCACCTCCGGCTCGACCGGCGTTCCCAAGGGCGTCGCCGCCTGCCACCGCTCGGTCATCGACTACACCGAGGCGCTCTGCGAGGCAATCGGCTTTTCGGAAGAGACCGTGTTCGCCAATCAGACCCCCCTGTACTTTGACGCGCCGCTCAAGGAAATCATGCCCACGCTCCGGTACGGCGCCACAACCTACCTTGTCCCGAAAATGCTGTTTTCATTCCCGGTTCCGCTGTGCGATTTTCTCAATCAGAACAAGGTTAATACCGTGTGCTGGGTTGTGTCCGCCCTGACCATGATTTCCTCCTTCGGCGTGCTGGATACACACCCGCCGCGCTACCTGACCACCGTCTGCTTCGGCAGTGAGGTGTTCCCGCGCCCGCAGTATGACCGCTGGCGCGCCGCCCTGCCGGACGCCCGCTTCTTCAACCTGTACGGTCCCACCGAGGCGACCGGTATGTCCTGCTGGTGGCACGCCGACCGCACGCTTGCCCCGGACGAGCCGATTCCGATCGGGCGTCCCTTCCGCAATACCGACATCCTGCTGCTGACCGACGGCGAAACCGGTGTCCGGCGCATCCTGCCGGACGAGCCGGACACCGAGGGGGAAATCTGTATGCGCGGCACCTGCGTCACGTTGGGCTACTACAACGACCCGGTACGCACCGCCGCCGCATTCGTGCAGAACCCCCTGCAGTCCGCCTACCCCGAAACCATATACCGCACGGGCGACATCGGGCGGTACAATGCGCACGGCGAGCTGGTGTTTGTCGGTCGCCGCGATGCGCAGATTAAGATTCTGGGGCACCGCGTGGAGCTGGGTGAAATCGAAGCGGCGGCGGCACCCGCCGTCCGCGCCGCCTGCTGTGTCTATGACGCGCCACGCACCCGACTGGTGCTGTACTACACGGCGGACGCCGATGTCACGCCGGACGGACTGCGTTCCGCTCTGAATCAGCGCCTGCCGCGCTACATGATGCCGGCTCTGCTGATCCGGCTGGACGCACTCCCGCTGACCCCCAACGGAAAAACCGACCGCCGGGCACTGACCGAGGCGGCAAAAAACGCGGACTGATTCCATTCTTCCGGTATATGGGGCAACTGCCCCGGAAAGGCAAATTCCATGAACAAACTGTTGGCTATACTCCGGGAACTGCACCCGGACATTGATTTTGAAAATGCGTCCGGGCTGGTTGAGGACGGCGTTCTCACCTCCCTGGACATCGTGACCATTGTGACGGAGGTGGCAGACCGGCTGGACGTCAGCATCCCTGCCGAAGAGATTCTGCCCGAAAACTTTGATTCCGCCGCCGCACTCTGGCGGCTGATCGAGCGGCTGGACGAAGCGTAAGCCGACGCCATGAGCACCGCATCGCTGACTTTTCTCCTGTTCGCGGGGCTGACCCTGCTCGCCTACTGGCTGTTGCCGGGGCGGGTGCGCTGGGTCGCCCTCCTGGCGGCAAGCCTGCTGTTCTATGCGTGGGGGGACGGATGGTATCTGCCCTTTCTGGGTTTCGGCATTCTTTCCACCTACACAGCCGCGCGCTGGATGCAGGCGCACGCCGACCGCGATGCGGCGGCGCTCGCCGCGGCGGGCGCAGCTTTGTCGCGCGAGGAGCGCAAGACACGCCGCGCCGCCGGAAAGCGTATCCGCCGCCGGGGGCTGATTCTCTGCCTAGTGCTGAATTTCGCCGTACTGGCGGTGCTGAAGTACACCGGCTTTGCCCTGTCTGTCGCCGGGAGCATCGGGCGGCTGTTCGGGGCGGGGGATATTCAGGCACCCACCCTGCTGCTCCCGCTCGGCATCTCCTTCTACACCTTCCGCTCCGCCGCTTACGTCATTGACGTGTACCGGGGCAAAGCGCAGGCACAGCGTAACATAGCAAAATATGCTCTGTTCGTCTCGTTCTTCCCCGCTGTCGTGCAGGGGCCTATCTGCCGCTACAATGACCTGATACCCGCCCTGACCGGACCGCATTCCCTGACATGGGAGGACAGCACGGCGGGGCTGGTTCGTGTCGCATGGGGCTACTTCAAGAAAGTTGCCGTCGCGGACACGGCGCTTGCCGCTGTCCGCGCTGTTGTGAAGGATCCGGACGGACTGCGCGGCGCCTATGCCGCCGTGCTGATTGTCCTGTACTCGCTGGTCATATACGGCGACTTCACCGGCGGCATGGATATATCGCTGGGACTTGCCCGCATGATGGGCATCCGCCTGACGGAGAACTTCAACCGCCCCTTCTCCGCCCGCTCAACCGAAGAATACTGGAAGCGCTGGCACATCACCATGGGCTCGTGGTTCACGGACTACGTTTTCTATCCGCTCTCGGTCAGCAAGCCGATGCAGAAGCTGTCCAAATGGGGGCGGACGCATCTGGGGCGCTGGCTGGGGATGCGCCTGCCGGTCTGGTTCGCCACGGCGCTGACGTGGTTCCTGACGGGACTGTGGCACGGCGCCTCATGGAACTTTGTTGTCTGGGGACTGCTCAACGGGCTGGTCATCCTGCTTTCCAATGAGCTGCGCCCGGCTTACGCCGCCTTTCACCGGCGCTTCCCCCGCCTGACAGCCTCCCCCGCCTACGGCGGCTTCTGCGCCCTGCGCACCTTCCTGCTGATGGGCGCCATCCGGAGTCTGGACTGCTACCGCGATGTCGGCGTGACCTTCCGGGCTTTCGGGTCAATATTCACCTCACCGGAAAGCTGGCGCGACCTGTTCTGCGGCGGTGCGGTGAACCGGCTGGGACTGTCGCTTCCCGTGTGGATATTCTTGGGGCTGTCGGCGCTGCTGTTCTGGCTGGTCGGACGGCAGGGTAAAGCCGATGCCCCGGCGGGCTTCTGCGTTGCGGAGCGACTGGTCAGCCGCCCGGCACTGTTGTGGACGGTCTGTGCCCTGTTGGTCGCGGCAACGCTGATTTTCGGCAGCTACGGGTTCGGCTTTGACGCGTCAGACTTCATCTACGGGCAGTTCTGAGGGGGTGCGGCTGATGAAAAGCAAAATCCAAACCGTAATACGCCGCACCGTAAGCGGGCTTGCCGCGGCGGTGCTGCTGGTCGGATTCCTTGTCGCGGCAGGCTGTGTCCTGCGACCCAAGTACCGTTCCACCTCGCCGGAAGGCTCCCTGACCGGCGGATACTACGCCGACGTCGCCGAGGTCAGTCACGACCTGCTGTTCATCGGCGACTGCGAAGTGTACGAATCCTTCATCCCGGCAGTGCTGTGGCAGGAATACGGCATTTCCTCCTACGTGCGCGGCAGCGCCCAGCAGTTGGTGTGGCAGTCCTACTATATGTTGGAGGACGCCCTGCGCTACGAAACGCCGCGCGTGGTGGTGTTCAATGTCCTGTCGCTCAAATACGGCGAGCCGCAGAGCGAGGCGTACAACCGCATGACGCTGGACGGGATGGAATGGTCGCCGGTCAAGGCAGCGGCAATCCGCGCCTCGGCGACTGCGGGGGAGAATTATGCCTCCTACCTGCTCCCCGCCCTGCGCTACCACAGCCGCTGGAATCAGCTGACAGCCGAGGACTTCCGGTATGCGTTCCGCACGGGCGAGCCTGTATCGGACAGCGGCTACCTCATGCAGACCGGCGTGCAGGCACGCGACCCGTCCGTCAACGACGCCGACCTGAAAAAGCCGCTGGACAGCGCGACCCTTCCCGGAAACGCCATGCAGTGGCTGGACAGACTGCGCCTGCTCTGTGAGCAGAACGGCATTCAGCTTGTGCTGTTCAAGGCGCCGACGAACTCATGGCGCTACTGGTGGTATGACGAGTGGGACGAGGAAATCCGCGACTACGCCGTGCGCTGGTCGCTTCCCTACTGCAACGCGATTCCTGCCGCCGACAGCATCGGGCTGGACTGGTCCACCGACACCTACGACGGCGGCGTTCACCTCAACGTATCCGGCGCCGAAAAGCTGTCGCGCTGGTTCGGACGGTACCTGCGTGCGGACAGCACGCTCTCGGATGCCCTCCCCGACCGCCGATCCGACTCCGCCTTCTCTGCCGTCTGGCAGGTGCGCGTGGAGCGGTTCGAGGCAAGGAAACGCGGGGAATAGGGCAGGAAAAGCGCAACAAGGGAGGCTTCCCGGAAGAAGCCCCCTCGCGCCGTTTCAGGCAATTTTACCGAAACCAATTCTGATTTCTGAAAGGATACCGATATGAAACATCTGACACACGTGCTTCTGCTGACGCTTGCCCTCTGTCTCTGCCTGCCGCTGTTCGCCGCGTGCGGAGGCGGGAGCGATACCCAAACGTACAGTTTCCGCTCCGGCTCCGCCACGCTGACGCCGGGCACGCTTGCCAAGGACGCATTGGCGGCGCTGGGCGACCCGCTGAGCTTCAGCGAATCCGGCTCCTGCGGCGGCATTCCCGGCACCGATAAGGTGTACCGGTATACCGGCTTCACAGTCTACACGGTGCCCGGAACCGAAGGGGACACGGTCAGTGAAGTTGTGCTGACCGATGATTCGGTCAAGACCCCCGAGGGGCTGTCCATCGGTTCGACCAGGCAGGCGGTGACGGACGCGCTGGGCATCGGCGAGCAGTCCGGCGACACGCTGGTGTACACCGGCGGCGGCACGCGGCTGACCTTTTCGCTCCGGGACGGCAAGGTCACGGGCATCCGCTACGGCTGTACCGCCGCTTCGTAATCCGCCCGGTTCTGCGTGCCGGGTGCGTTTGGACGCGTCGCGTCGCAGGGCCGTGCCCGCCCTGTCTCACACCAACTCCAGCGCCACCTCAATCATGGCTGTGAAGGAAGTCTCGCGCCCGTCTGCGGAAACATACTCGTCGGGATACACGAAGGAATCGCTCACGGTGCAGATGCAGAGGGCGCGGCGACCGGCACGGGCTGCGGTGCAGTACAGCGCGGCGGACTCCATCTCGACGCCGAGAACGCCCATTTTTGCCCAGTCCATGCCGGAGTCGGCATCGTCATAGAAGGTGTCGGAGGACAGGATAGTGCCGACGCGATAGCGCAGTCCCCTGTCGGTGCAGCAATCCGCGGCGCGGCGCAGGAGGTCAAAATCCGCAACCGGGCAGAAGGTTCCGGGCAGGCGGTACTGGGATGCAAAGTGGCTGGTGGTGCAGGAACCCATCACCAGAATCAGGTCACGGATGTGCAGGTCGGGCGAGAAAGCACCGCAGGTGCCGATGCGGATAATCTGCTCGACGCCGTAAAAATTGAACAGTTCGTAGGAATAAATGCCCATGGACGGCTGTCCCATGCCGGACGCCATCACGGACACCCGTGCACCGTGTCGGCGTCCGGTATAGCCCTGTACACCGCGCACATTGTTGACGAGGACAGGCTCTTCCAGATAGTTTTCCGCGATGAACTTTGCGCGGAGCGGGTCGCCCGGCATGAGGACGGTGGGGGCAAAATCCCCCGGATTTGCGTTGATGTGCGGGGTTGGGGTGTTACGCATGACGGCACTCCTTTCTTTTGCATGCCGGGCGTATTGCATACGTCCCGGCTTTTGCTGTATGGCTCTGCTTCTGTCACATACAGTATACCACAATCCGGCAGAAATTGCAAACGGTTTTTCAGGAAGCACTGCGACTTCACGCGTCATTGCGCCAATCTCACCCCGGATTATTTATTTTGCCGAAATGTATTGACATTTCAGCGCAAACATGGTACAATACAACAGAATTGTAAAGATGCGGGCGGCTAACGCCGGTATGCGGGCATATCGGGGTGCAGAATGCAAAGCACGATTCCTTTGCAAGCCGCCGCAGATGACAGCTAACAGCTAACAGCTGACAGATGATAACAGCAACGGGGGAGAACTTCCATGACGCAACGGAACAGGTACGGGACAGGGTTCCCCTGCGCGGGCGGAGAGAACGTATGCGCGGGATAGGCGGCACGCTATTCAGGTTGGATTATACGTTGGGGACGGCAATAGTTGCTTGTCAGCTCCTGAATCTGCAGGGTCTGACAAGCGCATTTTTTTACGCCACGTTTGTCGTGTCCTTCCTGCTGTGGATTTGCACCGTTGCCTACGGTTTCGATTGGGTGAACGGGCTGGCGCTTGTCACGGTTCTGCTGGCGCTGCTTCACGTGGCGCTGAATGCCCTCCTTGCGGATGCGGATTTCACATGGAACTACATGAAAAAATGCGCCATGTTCGGAAGTACCGTGATTTTTCTCGATGCCGTGCGGAAATACCGGATGGGCAGGGCGGATTTCCGTCGGCTGAAATTTCTGTACCTGTCAGTCGGTTTTCTGATGCTGGCACTGTACCGGTTCCGCAGCGAGGCGATGCACCTTCTGAACGGGCAAAGTACCCGCTACCTGACGTTAGGGTTCACGAATCCCAACCTGACGGCGCTGTTCTTGGCCTGCATGATTCTGTTTTTGACCATTGCATGGCTCCGGGAAAGGCGCGCGACGGTCCGATTGCTGCTGTTCCCTGTTGCCGTTGCGGAGGTTGTGCTCCTGCGTCAGACAGAATCCCGGAATGCACTGCTGGCGGTTGCAATATTTGCCGTACTGATCCGTCCGCTTTTCCGGCGGGGCAGGCGGGGAAGAAAAGGCGGATACAGCAAGGGTTTTTTAGGGCTTGTGTCTGTATCGCCGCTTCTGTTTGCCCTGCTGTATATGCGGGTTTCCAGGACGTCGGCTTTCGCCGAGTTTCTCTCCTTCGCCGCCAGCGAGGGCAAAGAGCTGGATTCCCGGGCGGAGATATGGGGAGCGGCGTTCCGCCATTTCCTGTCCTCGCCCGTTCTGGGCGCGTACTGCCAGATCAGCAACGGCACCGGCGTGTCGCAGCTGCACAATACGCACGTGGATATTCTGGCATCATACGGCATATCCGTGCTTGTGCTGACGTGCGTTTTCCTGTACGTGCTCATGCGGCAGCTGCGGGCTGAGGCGTCGAACAACGCCCTGACCGGCTTTATCTGCGTGCTGTTTCTGGGAATCGGGGAAGCTGCGCTGTTCTCCGGCGGGCTGGGGATATACCTGTTTTTCGGCGTGTTTTTGGGCGTGCGGGAGCAGGCAGAGGCGCGGCGCAGAAGGTGGGTGCTGCTGTGGGCGTAGTTATAGCAATCCCACAAAATAGCGCAGAAGGTCATAGCAGTGTGCGTTCTGCGCGAGGTAAAGGTTGCCCATGGTGATGTGAGGACTGCGCGCGCAGAGTGCCATTTCACCGTGAGCAAAACCCGTGGTGCAGACCTGTACGTCATCCAACGGGAATGAAAATGTCGGCTCATAACTCTCATCGGTGAGCGCCCAGAGAAATTTGTAGGCGTTGCCGAACAGCACCTGATAATTGCCGCTGACTGCGATCCGCCCTTTTCTCAGCCGTTCCTTAAAATACTTGACGGTGTCGCTGCGGAAGGATTTGTAAAACTCTGTCTGCTCAAACAGCGGCGTGCGACAGCTCATATCGAGGACGGTATTGTATTACATCTCCGCCTGATCCGTCCAGAGCTCGCACTGGCTCATGACGGTTTCGATGGCGTCATCGTATTTCTCCGGCGGGTATTTGTACTTTTTCAGTAGCCGCTTAACCATCTTCCGCATCCCGGCGCGGGCGGTTTCTTTCTTCTGCCAGTCTATGGTGCGGTTCCGACGGAGCATATCGGTCAACTCCCGCGTCAGGGCAATCAGCGTCTCGTTTTCGTAAAAATCCTTGATGTGCTCCGGTTTGGTCAGCGCGTCGTAGAATGCCAGTTCCTCTTCCGTGAGACCCAGTTTCTCGCCCTCTTTGCGCAGGGCGTTGATCTCCTCCGCCGTTTTCAGAAGCTCTTTGATGACCTCCTCATTGGTGATCAGCCCGTTATAATAGGTGTTCATCAGCAGCGTGATTTTTTCCGAGAATGTAGTGGCTTGCACCACATTGGTGCGCTTATAAATGGCAATCTGCTCTGCCATCAGCTTGCGCAGGATTTCCACCACGATGTTCTTTTCCTTCATCCGGGAGATTTCTTCCAGCACCGCAGGATCAAACAGAGAGAATTTCTCTCCCATCTTTGCGCTTTCAAACAGATTGATCACGCCCTCGGACTGAATGCTCGCTTTGAGAAGCTCGTTGATCTGAGAATTGATTTCTTTCAGCGACAGCGGCTTGCCGTTTCCGCCGCCCATGGTGATCTTCATCACAGCGGAACGCACCGCTTCAAAGTATGCCGCCGTGTGCCGCTCCTCTTCGGTGGTCATACTGGAGCAAAGCGACTGCGCCTGCCGCAGGAGAAGCGCCTCTTTTGCAAACAATTCTTTGCGTTTTGGCGCTTTTGCGTCAAGAACGAAGTTCACGCCGCCTGTGATTGCCTGTGCCTTTTCCAGCGGCGTTCCCATGTAGAATTTGCTGAAATCGTACCCATGGAACAAGTCGCGGCAGACCTGCAATTTCTCCTGAAATTTCGGATATGCAGTCTTTCCAATGTCCATATCGCCGTACTTCTGGCGGTCACGGGCAGAATACTCTTTCATCGCCTCTTTCAGCGCCGAAGCAATGCCAACGTAATCGACAATCAGCCCGCCCTCCTTGTCCTTGAAAACGCGGTTCACGCGGGCAACCGCCTGCATCAGATTGTAACCGTACATGGGCTTGTACACATACATGGTGGCAAGCGACGGCACGTCAAAACCGGTCAGCCACATATCCACGACAATGGCAATCTTGAGCGGGTCGGCGTTGTCCTTGAAGCGGCGCGCCAGTTCTTCCTTGTGCGCTTTGGTGCCGATGATGTCTCTCCAGTCCTCCGGATCCTTGTTGCCGCCCGTCATCACAACGGCGACTTTTTCACTCCACGCGGGGCGCAGTTCAAGAATTTTGCGGTAAATCTTAATGGCAATCGGGCGGGAATACGCCACAATCATGGCTTTTCCGGTCAGAAGATTTGCACGGTTCTGCTCGTAGTGCGTGACAATATCCTCGCACAGCGACTGAATGGTGGCATCCGCGCCAAGCACGCTTTCCATCTGACCGAGCATTTTCTTGCTTTTCTCAATGGTGGCACTGTCAGACATCTGCTCCAGTGCGTCATAGGTTGCGTCAATCAGGCGGAGTGTGTTCTGATCAAGTTTCAGATGAATCACGCGGCTTTCGTAGTAAACCGGTCGGGTCGCGCCGTCCTCCACCGCCTGCGTCATGTCATAAATATCGATGTAATCGCCGAACACCGCACAGGTGTTGCGGTCTTTGGCAGAAACGGGCGTTCCCGTAAAGCCGATAAAGGTGGCGTTCGGGAGTGCGTCGTGCAATATCCGCGCGTTGCCGACTGTCACGCGGGCTTCCTTATTGCCGTCGGCATCCTCGGACATCACCACCCGCTCGTCAAAGCCGTATTGCCCGCGGTGGGCTTCGTCTGCCATGATCACAATGTTGCGGCGTTCGGACAGCGGCTCCTCGCCCCGCTCAAACTTGAAAAGGGTGGTAAAGATGATACCGTTTGCCTCACGCCCGGCAAGCAGGGCTTTCAGATGCTCCTTGCTTTCCGCCTGCACGGGGGTTTGACGCAGGAATCCCGCGCATTTGCAGAACTGCGCGTAAAGCTGATCGTCAAGATCGATGCGGTCAGTCATGACAACGATAGTCGGGCTATGTAAGACCTCCTGCAGGAGGTGAGCGTAAAAGACCATCGAAAGCGATTTTCCGCTCCCCTGCGTGTGCCAGAAAACGCCGCCTTTGCCGTCGGTTTTCGTTGCAACAACCGCTTTTTCCACGGCTTTGCGCACGGCGAAATACTGATGGTAGCCCGCTAAAATCTTGATTGGCTTCTGCGCGTCACCCGAGAAGCAGATGAAATTTTTCAGAATGTCAAGCAGGCGGGCTTTGGGGAACATTCCCTCGTAAAAGGTGTCAAACTGCGCATAGGCGGTGTTTTCGTATCTGCCGTCCTTGGTTTTCCACTCCATAAAGCGGTCAAAGCCGGAGGTGATGGTACCCGCACGGTTGGCGGAAAGGTCGCTGATTACGCAAATGGCGTTGTAGATGAACAGGGACGGAATGTCCTGCATATAGTTGCGCAGCTGGTTGTAGGCATCCTCTGCGCCGGCGTCCTCTTTGGCGGGGCTTTTGAGTTCCATCAGCACGAGCGGCAGACCGTTGACAAACAGGATGATGTCGGGGCGGCGGTTGTTGCCGTTTTCGATGTAGGTATACTGATTGACCACCGCGAAATCGTTGTTTCCCGGCTTCTCGAAGTCCAAAAGACGCACGAGCGCCGCGCGGGTCTCGCCATTCACGGTATAGTTGACCTCCACGCCGTCCTGCAGATAGCCCGTAAAGACGCGGTTCTTCTCCACGAGACTGCCGCCCTCAAAATTGCGGATTTTGGAGAGTGCCTCACCGATAGCCTCCACCGGCAAGCCGCGATTGATGCGAACCAGCGCGTCACGCAAAACGCCACCCATGAGCGGGTCGGAAAAGTCCTCCCGCCCCATGTCCGGCGCGTATATGTGCGTGTAGCCCATGGATTCAAACAGTTGAATGACAGCGCGTTCAAAGGTGGATTCGGTGAAAGACATAGCTGTACCTCTCTATGTATAAACGAGAATTTAGCGGCTTAAAGGTCAAGGTCTGAAACATCCAGCTCGCCGGACATCAATTTTGGCAAAAGACTATCCCGAAGTCGCTTGAGCTTGTCGTTTTCAATGTTATTTATTCGTATTTGAGCGTACATCGGTGAAACGAGAGATTGGAACTCTGCCAGCTCGTCATCCGAAGGAAGAATTAACTCATAAGAAAGCGTGTCCGACGGTGTTGTTCTTTGCCTACTGCCCGTTGAGCCAGTAACATGACTACACATAAAGTCGGAAAAGGAACTGCTATCTATGACTGAGTACAGGAAATTTGTAATAGATTTATCTTTTGCTTTATAGACGATGAACTCCGTAGAGCATACTGCATTCCCGGTCAGACAATACGGCTTCCAAACACGCTTCGTTGTTGGATTAAGTTTTGAGATCATGAAGCATGAGGCATCAATGATGAATTTATTGCTCTTGATAGATGTTGATAGCTCAAAGACCGGAAACCTCGCCTCGTCAAAAGCTGGAATGCTATAATGCTCAAGCAGTATCTCAGGCTCTTTTAGTGGGTTGAAACTCTTATTTGAAATCGTTGCAACCTCTCCAAGAGTTACAATACGCCAGTCGGAAGGCAAATCATTAGCCGAAACAGTCTCAAAACGCTCATGATATATTGCCTGAGCTTGCTGAAGTAAATTCTCATTTATCTCCCGATTTGTTGCGATTTTTTCGTCCAGCGCGGAAAGAATGGCGGCGATTTTCTTTTGTTCAGCCAAACTCGGCAAATCGATTTTGATTTTACGAAAGTTTTTCAATGGCTGTGATAAAGCCGGTACTCCTGTTTGATTCGCAAAAGCAAGAATTTTGCTTTGCCCCTCTACAGAATGAAGGTAGTAAACCAAATATGGAACATAAATTTTGCTTTCATCGAAAGTCACACGAAATTGTCTTTGTGAGCAAAGATATTCTGCATATTGAGAGTTATCAGGAATGTATGATACTTGTCCCACATTTCCGCTAATCGTTACTACAACATCTCTCCGTTTAGCAATAGAACGATGCAAAGACCTCGCCTTATCTTCCGGCACAAATTTTGTTATATTGTCGGTAACCGTAATTTCCTTCAAATTTGCCCCATCAATAATGGGAAAACCGGTTGTGGTAAAACACGAAACCTTTAGATTTGAGCCAAATGGTCCCGCTGCTATATCCGTTATTGCGTTGGATAATTCATAGTTTTTATATTCAAAATTCATACCCAATCGCCCCCAGTTTCTCGCGTATCTCCTGTTCCAGCT
>CAVIJF010000033.1:0-16692 GCA_963643175.1 bacterium | reverse complement strand
CCCTGCCGGGAACGCCCGGCACCGGGCAGAAACCTGCCCGCCGCGCAAAAATCAATTTCAGAAAAGTTCTTGGGGGTTCGGGGGCTTCTTTCAAGAAGCCCCCAACGTTTCTCCCCCCCACTTACCCCTTCCGGTTACAGATCTGCATAGCCTTGTCCACATCGCCGGAGACAAGGTACTCGATGCCGCGGCAGGCGAGGGGGAAGAGGTCGGAGAGAGCGGCAAGCTCGGAGGGGGAGAAGTCGGAAAGCACCCACGCCGCAAGGTCGTAGTCGGGGTGGGGCTTGCTGCCGACACCGATGCGGATGCGGGGGAACTGATCGGTGCCAAGCTCCGCAATGATGCTGCGGATGCCGCGCTGCCCGCCGTCCGAACCGTGCGCACGCACGCGCATTCCGCCGACAGGCAGATTGATGTCATCGCTGATAACAATGATATGGGAAGGCTCAAGGTGATAGAACCGGGCGGCGTCCGCAACGGCGAGCCCGGAGGCGTTCATGAGCGTCTGGGGACGCATGAGAAGACAGCGCGAACCCGCAATGATGGCTTCCCCGACCAGCGCGTGAAACTTCGCACGGTCGGTCGCCGCGTTCCAGTGCCGGCACACCTCGTCCATGCAGAGGAATCCCGTGTTGTGCCGCGTCCGGGCGTACTGCCTGCCTGTGTTGCCGAGCCCGACAACAAGATGCGTCACGGGCAGCACGGGCGACGCCGCACGCTGCTGCTCCAGACGGTTGAATATATCAAAAATGTTTGCCATGCGCGAAAAATCCTTTCCGTTCCGTGCCGCCGGCGGGCAGAAGTCCCGGCACAGGGCGAAACGAAACAACGGCAGAAAGACATCTCCGGACGCCCCGCAATGGGGTACGCCCGGAGCTTTCCTGCCCCGCAGATGCCTTTATTATACACGCTGCGCCCCGCCGCGTCAAGGAGTTCACAGAATATTTACATTTTGAAGGGGATATTTTCGCGCAACCCCTTCCCCGGACGCGAAAAATATGGTATAATAACGCGGTGGAAAACCACGTTTACCGACGGCAGCGGCGTTACCCGGAAGGGGCGCTGTCTTTTTCCGCGCCTGCGCAGGCAGGTCTGCCTGTGCGGATCTGCCCGCACAGGACGGGGTGCCGCCGTTTCCGTGTGTCAAAAATTATTTATATAAACGGAGGAAACTATCCAATGGCTAAGAAGTATTGCTACCTCTTTACCGAAGGCAACGCCAATATGCGCGAGCTGCTGGGCGGCAAGGGCGCAAACCTCGCCGAGATGACCAACATCGGTCTTCCCGTTCCCCAGGGCTTCACCATCAGCACCGAGGCGTGCACCCAGTACTATGAGGACGGCAGACAGATCAACGACGAGATCATGGCGGAGATTATGACCTACATCGAGAAGATGGAAGAGATCACCGGCAAAAAGTTCGGCGATGAGAAGAACCCCCTGCTCGTGTCGGTCCGTTCCGGCGCGCGCGCGTCCATGCCCGGTATGATGGATACCATCCTGAACCTGGGTCTGAATGAGACTGTCGTCAACACCATCGCTACCATGTCGGGCAACCCCCGCTGGGCTTGGGACTGCTACCGTCGGTTTATCCAGATGTATTCCGACGTCGTTATGGAGGTCGGCAAGAAGTACTTCGAGCAGCTCATCGACAAGATGAAGGAAGAGAAGGGCGTCCACTTCGACGTCGAGCTGACCGCCGACGACCTCAAGACGCTGGCAAACCAGTTCAAGGCCGAGTACAAGGAGAAGATCGGCGCCGACTTCCCGGACGATCCCAAGGAGCAGCTGCTGGGCGCTATCAAGGCGGTCTTCCGTTCCTGGGACAACCCCCGCGCCAATGTCTACCGCCGCGACAACGATATTCCGTACAGCTGGGGCACCGCTGTCAACGTGCAGATGATGGCATTCGGTAACATGGGTGACGACTGCGGCACCGGTGTCGCCTTCACCCGCGACCCCGCAACCGGCGAGAAGCACCTGATGGGTGAGTTCCTGCCCAACGCACAGGGCGAGGACGTCGTTGCCGGTGTCCGCACGCCTCTTAAGATTGAGAAGATGGCGGAGCTGTTCCCCGAGGCGTTCGCGCAGTTCAAGAACGTGTGCGAGATTCTGGAGAGCCACTACCGCGATATGCAGGATATGGAGTTCACCGTCGAGCACGGCAAGCTGTATATGCTGCAGACCCGTAACGGTAAGCGTACCGCCAAGGCTGCCCTCAAGATTGCATGCGACCTCGTGGACGAGGGTATGCGCACAAAGGAAGAGGCTGTCCTGATGATTGACCCCCGCAACCTGGATACACTGCTGCACCCGCAGTTCGACGCCAAGGCTCTGAAGGCTGCTGCGCCGATCGGACGCGGTCTGGGTGCTTCCCCCGGAGCTGCCTGCGGTCAGATCGTGTTCTCCGCTGAGGCTGCCGAGGCATGGAAGGCTGCCGGCAAGAAGGTCGTGCTGGTCCGTCTGGAGACTTCTCCCGAGGATATCACCGGTATGAAGGCTTCTCAGGGTATCCTGACCGTCCGCGGCGGTATGACGTCCCACGCTGCCGTTGTGGCACGCGGTATGGGCACCTGCTGCGTCTCCGGCTGCGGCGATATCGCCATGGACGAGGAGAACAAGCAGTTCACGCTGGGCGGCAAGACCTTCCATGAGGGCGACTACCTGTCCATCGACGGTTCCACCGGTAACATCTACGACGGCGTTATTCCGACCGTGGATGCCACCATCAGCGGCGAGTTCGGTCGCATCATGGCATGGGCTGACGAGTTCCGCCGCCTGAGCGTCCGCACCAATGCCGATACGCCCCGCGATGCCAAGAAGGCACGTGAGCTGGGCGCCGAGGGCATCGGTCTGTGCCGCACCGAGCATATGTTCTTTGACCCGGAGCGCATTGCCGCCTTCCGTGAGATGATCTGCTCCGACACCAAGGAGCAGAGAGAGGCTGCTCTGGAGAAGATTCTGCCCTATCAGCAGGGCGACTTCGAGGCTCTGTACGAGGCTCTGGAGGGCACGCCTGTGACCATCCGGTTCCTGGATCCCCCCCTGCACGAGTTCGTTCCCACCGAGGAGGCTGACATTGAGATTCTCGCCGCCTCGCAGGGCAAGACGGTTGAGCAGATTAAGACCATCATCGCCGGTCTGCACGAGTTCAACCCCATGATGGGTCACCGCGGCTGCCGCCTGACCGTCACCTATCCCGAAATCGCCGTGATGCAGACCAAGGCTGTCATCCGTGCGGCTATCAACGTCCAGAAGAAGCATCCCGACTGGAAGGTCGAGCCGGAAATCATGATCCCGCTGGTCGGCGAGGTCAAGGAGCTGGCGTTCGTCAAGAAGGTTGTGGTCAAGACCGCCGATGCCGAGATTGCCGCTGCCGGCTGCGACCTGAAGTATGAGGTCGGCACCATGATCGAGATCCCGCGTGCCGCTCTGCTGGCAGACGAGATCGCCAAGGAGGCTGAGTTCTTCTGCTTCGGCACCAACGACCTGACCCAGATGACCTTCGGCTTCTCCCGTGACGATGCAGGCAAGTTCCTGAACGCCTACTACGAGACCAAGATCTTCGAGAACGATCCGTTTGCCAAGCTGGACCAGAACGGCGTCGGCAAGCTGATGGAAATGGCTGTCAAGCTTGGCAAGGCTACCCGTCCGTCCCTGCACGTCGGCATCTGCGGCGAGCACGGCGGCGACCCCACTTCGGTCGAGTTCTGCCACCGCATCGGTCTGGACTATGTGTCCTGCTCGCCGTTCCGTGTGCCGATCGCCCGTCTGGCTGCCGCTCAGGCTGCCATCAAGGACAAGCAGTAAATCACTGTTCTGCCTGTCTGCGCCCCTGCGCTCATACGTGCCGCGGCAAGACAAATTTCACCCGGAGCGGCTTGCCGCTCCGGATTTTTTTCAGGGAGGCTCCCTTTATGTACCAAGATCTGCATTCCCACACCTACTACTCCTTCTGCGGCAAGGACGCGCCGGAGGCTGTGGTGGAAGCCGCCATTGCGGGCGGGCTTGACCTGTTCGGCATCACCGACCACAACTACGGCATCGGATACGGGCGCTTCGACGTCTTTCAGCACCCCTCTGCGCCCGATTTCCGGAACACATACGAGCGCACGCTGCGGCGCTACTTTGACCACATCAATCTGATCCGGGAGAAGTACGCCGACCGCATCCGTGTTCTGCGCGGCATTGAGCTCTGCACCCTGCAGGATGAGCATCACAACCGCTTCTGTCTGCCGGACAACGCGGATATTTCCTTCTTTGACTACTGTCTTATCGAGAATCTGGACTGTCCCGCCTCTGTCACCGGCGGCGATCTGTTCTCCTACGCCGCCCGCTGCGGCACGCCGTGGGTCGGCGTTGCGCACACAGACCTGTTCGCGCACATTGCTTCGCGCGGCGAGTCCCCCCTTGCCTACCTCACCCGCATGGCTGACCGTCACATCTTCTGGGAAATGAATGTCAGCTACGACAGCATTCACAACTACCGCGTTCACCCCTATATGCTTGCCTTCTTTGACAGCCCCGAACAGCAGGCTGTGGTGCGTGCCTCCGGCGTCCGCGTCAGCATCGGCTTTGACGGGCACCGCGTCGAGGACTACCTCCCCGCCCGCGTCCGCGAGTTCTGCTCCCGCCTTTCCGCTCTCGGCATTAAAATGCCCTTTGAGGATTGAGGGGAGAGCAGGAGAAACGTTGGGGCAAGCCCCCCTCCGGCACCGCAAACCGCCCGGAACGCCGTGCCGCTCCCGGCGCAGGCGCGGGGTTGCAAGGGGCGAAGCCCCTTGCAAAAAATAACTTTGAATCTCCCCCTTCCCGCCGGGAAGGGGGGCGGGGGGATGGGGGGAAAGAAATCAAGCTAAAGGCAAGGTTGGCAGGCAACCCAAACAACCGCGCCCCCCTCACAAAATAAAAAAGCCAAAACCACATAAGGAGGATTTCACCATGTCTACCGAATACGGTCTTCAGCTGTTCAGCGTCCGCGACACCACAGAAAAGGATTTAGAGGGAGCACTCCGCGAGGTCGCCGCAATGGGCTACCGCTACGTCGAGTATGCGGGCTTCTTCGGACATCCCGCAGAAACCGTCGCCGCATGGCAGGAAAAGTACGGACTTACCTGCAGCGGCACCCATACCGGCTGGGGCGAACTGCTCCCGGAAAATATTGAGGCTACCGTCGCATACCATAAGGCTATCGGGAACCGCCATATCATCGTCCCCGGCGCCGATCTGGATACGCTGGAGAAGATTATCGACTTCTGCGCCGTCATGAATAAGGCGCAGCTCCGGCTGGCAAAGGACGGCATTTCGCTGGGCTACCATAACCACAGCCATGAGTTTGTCGTTATGCCGTGGGGTTCCACCATCCATTCCGAACTGGAAAAGCGCGGAACCTTCGATTTTGAAATCGACACCTTCTGGGCATTCAACGCCGGTGTAGACCCGCTGGCTCTGCTGGACAGACTGGCAGGGCGGGTTCATGTCATCCACCTCAAGGACGGTCTCCGGGGCGGACAGGGCAAGGCGCTCGGCGAGGGCGAGGCGCCCGTGCTGGCTGTCCGCCAGAAGGCTATCACCATGGGTCTGCGCATGGTTGTCGAGAGCGAGGGACTTGTCCCCACCGGACTGGGCGAGGTCAGACGCTGCATTGACTTCCTCCGGGCGCAGGACTGAGCGGCACAGGGTGCCGGTCGGTGGCTGTACCGGAAGGGTACCCGTGCCCTGCATCCACGGCTACCTTTACGGTTTCCGGCGCCGACGGGATGCCTGTTCCCTGCCGTTTCCGGCTTTTTCCGACCTCGCATAAATCTTTCGCCCCCCTTCCCCAAAGGGGAAGGATAGACCCCCGACCCCCTTCCCCGTTGGGGAAGGGGCGTTTTTTAGTTGAGTTTGCCGGGGGCTGCACAGGGGGCGACACGGCAAACCGGACGGTTTGCGGCTCCGGAAGACGTTTGACCCCGGCGCAGGCTAAAGCCGTCAACGCCGGGGACAGGCACCCCGTCGGCGCCAGAAACCTTTCGGTGCGCCGTGCTCCTCCCGGCGTGAGTATGGGGGTACCGCAAGCCGCCCGGGACACCGATGCCGCGCGGGTTCGGACGCAGGGATGCAAGGGGCGAAGCCCCTTGCAAAAGATAACAAAAAGCTCCCCCTTCCCCAGCGGGGAAGGGGGGCGGGGGGATGGGGCAGACGATTTGACCAAAAGCCGGGATAAACCAGCGACGCTGGGGACAAGCCCCCTTCCGGCACCGGCGGAACAGGGACAGGTACCCTCCCGGCACCGGAACGGCAGGACGAGCCGCCGTGCGCCGGATGCCGGGTCAAAATATCCCCGCCGGGCTACGGTCTCCCGCTCAGTCCAGCTGTCCGCCGGCTTCGGCGGTGTCCTCCTCGCCGAAAGGCAGCGTGTCAAGCTCGTAGCTGTCAGCGTTCGCGGGCTTCTCCACGGTCTGTCCACCGCGCGTCACGGTGACGGACACGGCAATCGCATTCTCGCTTTCCATCGTGCCGTATTCCTCCGTCTCGCTCTGCAGAACCGTCGCCTTGGCGCGGACCGCCAGCACCTGCCCGTCCATGTTGACGTCAACGTCCAGCGAGAAATCGTCCGGCTTGACCGAGCGGAACATCTCCACCAGGCTGTCCAGAATGCCGGAATCATCCGAGGAGGCAAAATCGGAATCCGGGTCGGAGGTATCGGCTGCGGTCTTGTCCTTGACAAGCTGCATTGCCTTTTCCATCGCCTTCGTCAGCGTATCGATAAATCCGGTCTTCAGCCCGTTGCAGGAAATGGTCAGCTTTTCTCCGTCCGGCTTAGTGGTGACGGACTGGAAAATATCCGCCACGCCGGTGTTCTCCAGCGAGGAACGGATGCTGTCCAGCGCGGCTGCGGTCTGCGCGTCGCTGTCGGTGAGCTTGCCGTTCAGCAGGTCTGCCAACTCGCTCTGCATCTTGCTGTCCAGCGTATACCGGACGGTCTGCTCACTGCCCAGCAAAGTGGTAGACATGTACACATTCCCGTCCACGCAGACCACGCTGATGTCTGCCAGCTGCGGTACCGTCACCTGAACGGACACGCCGTTCTCCGCGACTGTCACGGCGGCGGTCATGGTGGTTTCGGTGGTTTCGGTGGTGCCCAGCAGGGTCATCTTGGTAGTCAGGACGACCTGCGCCTCCACCTTCAGGTTGGTCTTGGATGCAAACGTAAAGTGACCCACGGCGGCGTCCTCTGCGACGCTCTTTGCGGCGCTTTGCACGTTGCTGCTCATCTGATTCACGACGCGAGACAGTGCGTCCACCGGCTCTGCCTTGTCGAGAGGCACCTCGGTTTCGGTTTCTGTCTCTGTCTCGGTTACGGTTTCGCTCTGCTTCTCGTCGGATTTACAGCCTGTCAGCACGGACAGCGACAGTCCAAGCAGCATCAGGGCTGCCAGCGCCAGCGAGAGCAGACGCGTCAGGGTATGCTTTTTCATAAGTGGGAATCCTTTCTCTGTGTTCTTTTCTTTGCGTTCTATACGCATTTCTGTGCGCTCCGGTTCCAGGTGGTTCCGGATCCGAAATCGGTCTTATTATAGCACATCTGTGGGAAAAATGCAAGGATTATTTTTTATTTTGTGGGGGCTTTGCCGCCGGCACCCCTGTGTCTGCGCCGGGAGGTTTGCTGGTCGAACCTTCGGCTTGCGGCACCTTCCCGGAACACCGGGATGGTGCCCCTTTGTCCTGCTGAAAGGTTTCTGCTGCCTACCGGGGACGGGGCAGCCAAGGAGAGTGGGGGAACCGGGGGAGATGGAACCATCCGTCGCTATGCGACGCGCTACGCAACGGCGGCGTCTGAGATGGTTCTCCCCCCGGGCGGGGCAAGGATATGCCGCCGGGGCAAGTGTTCGCAAAACTTTTCCATTTCCCCGAAAACATCCGGGAAAATCTGCAAAAAGCCTTGACTTTCTGCCGGCGGCGGCGTATAATGTCGTGAAACAGGTACCGTCGGCGACGGGGGAGGAGCAGATATAATGAAAGATCTCGGGTACTACAATGGCAGATTCGGCGCGGTGGAGGACATGACAGTCCCCTTCAATGACCGCGTACACTTCTTCGGGGACGGCGTGTACGACGTGACTTATACGCGCAACCATATTCCGTTTGCGCTGGACGAGCATATCGACCGGTTCTACCGGAGCGCCGCCATGCTGGACATCCGTATCCCGCATGAAAAGCAGGAGCTGCGCAGCATCATTCAGGATATGGTGCGGCGAGTGGACAGCGGCGAGCAGTTCGTCTACCTGCAGGCAACGCGCGGCACGCAGCCCCGCGACCACGTTTATCCGGAGGATATGCAGGCGAATATCTGGATCATGCTGCGTCCGCAGACGGTCAAGGATGTTTTCCACGAGGTGCGCGCCATCACCGCTGAGGACACCCGCTTCTTCCACAACAACATCAAGACGCTGAATCTGATTCCCGCCGTCATGTACTCACAGATGGCAAAGCGGGCGGGCGTGTACGAGACGATTCTGTACCGCAAGCCCGACCGCGTAACCGAGTGTGCGCACGCCAACGTGCACATCATCAACCGGGACGGCGTATTCCAGACCGCCCCCACGGACGAGCTGATTCTGCCCGGCATTGCGCGTGCGCATCTGCTGCGTGCCTGCCGCGCCCTTGGCGTGGAAGTATCCGAAACGCCCTTCACACTGACCGACATGATGCAGGCGCGGGAAGTCATCATTTCCTCCTCCAGTGCGTTCGGCTTGCGCTGTGTGGAGATTGACGGGCATCCCGTCGGCGGCGGCGACGCCGAAAAGCTCCACACCATTCAGCAGTGGGTGCTGGACGAGTTTCTCCGCGAAACCGAGGCATAACGGGAGAGCAAGAGGCGCCGGGGGGTACCCGTGCCCTGCCATCTCCGGCTTGCCCCGACCTCGCATAAACTGTCTGCCCCCCTTCCTCATCCGGGGAAGGGGGGCGTTTTAGTTGAGTTTGCCGGGGGCTGTCGTTTCCTGTACTCCGGGCGAAAGCTGAAGCCAAAGGTACGCCAGTACACCTCCCGGCGCAGTTGCAGGGGTGCCGGGGGCTTCGCCCCCGGCAAAGTAAACTAAAACTCCCCCTTCCCCAGTGGGGAAGGGGGGCGGTAGATGGGGCGAAAAAGTTTAACCGAAGCAGGATGAAGCCGCGACGCCGGAGCAGGCACTTCCGGAAGGTGCCGGCTTCCGCCGTGGCTGTATATTCTCCGCCTGTGGGAGATTATTTCAGGTATTTTTTCCTCCACCCTGTTTCCCACTTCAGTGGCTCTTTGTCGTGATTTTTGTAGTCGTAGTCCGCCTGAAAACTTCCGTCACTGTTCACACAGAGCGTCATGACAGACCAGCGTTTGGAATCGGGCAGAGCATCGCGCTCCGGTGCGAGAATCTTGTTAATGGCAAGAAACCCGCGCAGTATCTTTTTTTCGGACGGCTTGCCAAGTTTGAAGCAATCAATATACCCATCATCACCTGTGGTTAGAAAATATTTCATGCTGTAACTGCCGGTTGAATACTCGGCATAGAAAACGATTTTTTTCCACTTCTGCGGAAGCAAGCCCTCCAGTATTTCAAATACTTTCTGATATACGTTATCCATAAAAGATCTCCATATCAACCAATGTTTGGAAATATCCTGATGCTTGTCTCGCCATCAATGACATACTTGTAAACAATTTCAGACGGCCTGTTGGAATTTCCTTCATAGTTCGGTGTGACTTCAACGTAGACCTGCTTGCCGGCTTTTGCTTCCGCGGCAAGATGGTTTTCAAGTGCCCTGTATTCTCCTCGATTTACTTTCGCATTTATTGGGACCAGATTATCGGCAGTATCCGCGCCGCCAAGCTGGTGTCCGACGAGATGAGCACGGTCGTCTCCCGGCAGTTCACTGCCTTTCCCGATTTTTTCCATGGAAGGCAGTGCACCGCGCTTGGAATTATTCACTTTAATAAAGCCCTTGACCTGCTTCACTCTGCCCTTGCTGTCAAGTACAGATTTAAAATTACCCGGATCCAAGTTATTAATTCCGGACACATTGTACTGCTTATCAAACTGCTCCAGTCGGGTGTACACCAGCCAGGACGCAACCGAAGCGGATGCAAATCCGACAAGTGTTCCCATCGCGTTGCTGCCTGTTACCTTGCTGACAATCTTACCCACATATTTTTGAGTAAGTCCGGAAGCCACGCCGACAGCGGCCAGTTTGCCAAGTTTGACCAGCGAGGAACGGGCCACCTTCCCGATAGTTTGGAATACGTTCAAACCGGTACTGCGCGCAAGCGCAATGGCTCTTGCGGCCGGATTCATCACACTCGTAACCATTGTAGTGGAAATTCCCCAGACATGATATACGAGCGTGGCAATCTTGTCATCCCCGATGACCTTTTTGAACAGCTTCAGAACCGGATTTTCCGCTTCCGTGGTGTCCCCCTTTGCACCGTAGTATACATTCTGCACGCCTTCCAGCATATTGGAAACGTTGTACACAATGGAGCAGACCCCGGTAGTGACAACGATAACAGGCACCACAACCATGCCATTTTTAACACAGAATGCGACCGTTGCAACCGTTCCGCCTACTTTCGCTCCCGTTGACATCCCGGCTCCAAGCGTACTGATCAACCCGCTTGTCATGCGTTCCGCATTGGCAGGATTGGCGGAATCCAAAAGGTGCGCCTGCCCGTTGGAGTCCAGCCGTACCAGCGGGCTGTCTCCGATGTAGACCTTGCTGAGCAGCTGCTTGACATACCCCGTAACGGCGGAATATCCGTCCGCCGTTTTCTCGCATAGACCGTCCAACACGTCGCTGCCCAGCACCACAAAAGAGGATACCGACGTTTCGGATTCCTCCAGAAAATCTGCCATGGCGTTGGATGCGTCTGCTGCCGCAGAGTATTTCTCCGGGCTCTCCGCATACAGCTTTTCAATTTCGCTCTGTGTGGGTGCGGCGTTGATGATCTTGCCGGCGTCAAAATCATAATTTTCTATCGTTTTGTCATAGGAACTTGCGTCGTTATCCTGAAACTGTATTTCCGCAACATAGTCGTCCGTCTGACGGAAGGTGAAGTAGATATTGTCCTTGACGCCGCCGAAATCCGACAGGCGCGCATACTCCTGCACAACAAAGGACTGCGCCTCCTGCTCCTCGGAGGCAACCGTGACTGCAACCAGTCCCGTTTCAACCATTTTCTCGGTAACACGGATGCCGTCGTATGTGTCGGACACCAATTGCAGGAAGCCGCAGGAACAAATGGTTTGCCCGTCCTCCTGCGGAAACACCTCCCCCTTGGTGAAAATCAGACCGCCGTATACGCTGCCTTTGTAGTACACACCCCCGTTATAGACTGTGTACCCCCGGTCTGCCAACAGGGAGCTGATGTAGTAGGGAATGAACAGTTCGGACTCCGGCGTGGAATACGGAGCGTAATCCTCCACCTCCGAAACCGAAATACTGTCAATATCGGTCAGCCCTTCAAGGAATTCCTTGCCGTCCCCGATCAGTTCAGCCGCTTTGTCGCTGGCGGACGTGTACGCATCGACCGCCCAATCGGATGCGGAATCGTAAACATAGACCGCCTTGTCCTTTGCGGTTCCGTAGGCTTGGACAGCGGCGCTCTTTGTTGATGCGAACAAACTACCCGCCGATTTTTTTACATCATTCCAAACCTTTGCGGCGTCACTCTTGACGTTATCCGCCGTTTTTTTTACGTCATCCAAATCGCATCCCGTCAAGGAAAGGACAGACAATAATGTTGCCACCACCAGTAGTAAGCTAACAAACCGTTTCATATTTGCCTCCCTTTTCTGCCTCTCGCGCAACCTGACATAATCCGTGCCACGCGCAAAGTCCATTATCGGTATACCATAGTATTTTGCTTATGTCAATAGAAAATGGTGGAATGTATTTAGATAATTGCCTTAAAAAGGGAGAGTGCTATGCTTAATGAACGAATCCGGCTGTTGCGGGAGGCGCGCAGAATCACGCAGGTCGAGTTAGCGCGGGCGCTGTCGGTCACGAAGCAGTCGGTGTCCAACTGGGAAAACAACAACATCCAGCCGTCGGTCGAGATGGTGGAGACGCTGGCGGACTACTTCGGCGTCAGCGTGGATTATCTGCTTTGCTGGGACGAGCGGCGCTTTATCCCGGCAGAGGGGCTGACGGACGAGCAGATTCAGCACATCCTCCTGCTGATTGACGATATCCGGGGCAGGTAAGTGCCACGTCAGAACGCCGGAGGGGCGCCCGCTGTGCGGGCGCCCCTCCGGCGTTTCCGTATTCTGTTTTCTGTGCCGTTCCGTTTACTTCTGCTTTCTCTTTTTCAGCACTGCTGCGCCGCCGCACAGCACGGCCAGTGCGCAGACGCCGGACAGCGTTACCGCAGAACCGCAGCCGGAGCTCTTCTCCGCCGCCGTGGTTGCCGGCGCAGCCGTCACTTCACTCTCGCCCGATCCGGTTTCCGGGGCTTTCGTTGTAATCGGCTCAGTTTCGGTGCCCGGTTCGGCTGTTTCGGTCACAGGGGCAGCGGTCGTGCCCTCATCCTCCGGTTCCTCCTCCTCGTAGTAGTCGAACACGTCATTCATGAAGAATTTCACCCACTGAATGTCGATGTCGCCCTTCGGAAGCATGAACGCCATCTCGCTGATAAACCGGTTCCAGCCGGACGAGCCCGCCATATCCAGCACCATCGTGCGCCACTTGCCGTCATTATAAATGTAGTCTCCGGAGTAGTTGTCGTCGTAGCCCGAATCTTCCAGCGTGTTCCGGTAGGCGATGTTCAGTTCTTCCGCTTCGGGGGAGCTGGTGCGGTACCGCACCGCGACGTAGTATGTCACGTCGGCGTTAACCGTGCGGGGGTACACCGTATTGGACACCAGCGCATCCACCTCGGTTGCGCTGAAACGGGCAAAGGAGACGTCCCCTTCGGTCATGTAGGTTACGCTCGCGTTATTGATTTCCGGCGCGAAAACATCCACGACTTCCTTCTTGGAGAAGTTCACGACTTCCTTCAGACCGTACTCGCGGTCCGCCTTTTCCTCTTCGGTCAGTTCGACAATCTCGGCTGCGTTCTCCGGGTCGCCGGTCAGCGTCAGGGTAGCAAACGCATTCGCGTCCTTGTAGGACATACGTCCGGTGATGCCGTGCGCGAACAGCAGGGCGTGGGTTGCATTCATGTTGGCGGTTCCTTCACCAATCATGTAGCACCATGCCAGCCTGATCTTGCTGCCGCTCTCCACGGTGTGTCCCAATGCCGCGCCGAGGTCGATGCGGATCTCATATATCGCGCGGTTTTCGGTCTTATCCCACGAGCAGGCGAAGTCCTCGCCGCTGACAGGCGTGTAGCTGCCCGCCCATGCGTAGGACACCGGCTTTCCCTCGTACCCGGTCTGTGTGGAGATGCCGTATCCGGTCTCGCTGAAGTTATTGCCTGTTGCGGTCTCGTCCGCCACGCCGACCTGGAAGCAGGTATTGGCGTACAGGTAGACGTTGTCGTTTGTCAGCGCATTGAAGAAATTGATTCCCTCGGTGTTGATTTCAAAGGCAAGGTACAGGTACTTGCCGTCCCAGCCGGCGCCCCAGTAGGGTATCAGGGTGTCGCTGACCTCGGCAAACTCCTGCAGAGCCTGCGGTGTCCATTCGCTCTCAATCCCGAACACGCCCATCAGCTGTGCCGCTTCGATTCTGTCCATCTCGCGGTACTCGCGCTCGGAAATTTTGCCGTCCAATGTCGGTGTTTTGATGGCTTCCAACTCTCCGAAATCTGCCTTGCCCGCCTCAATGGTTGCGATGTCGGGCGCGGGGTACTCGTTGGTGCCTGCCGTAGTGATCAGTGTTGCCGTATTGCCCATCGCCCCTGCGGGGATTGTCATCGGTACTGTCACTGCCATCATCATGACTGCACAAAGAATCAGGGATACCCATTTTTTCATTGCCGTTTCCTCTCTTTCTGTCTGCGTGGGTTTCGGTTTCGCTGCCGGTTTCCGGTATTCGTCGCCCGGGTTCCTTCTCGTCAACTATACCATATTGCAGGAATATTGTCAAGGGTTTTTCGTAAATTTTACGCTTCTTCCTGTTGGGTGACGTGCGGTATCGGGAAGGCTTTGCCCCCGGCGTTTCCGGCGCCTCCTGCGGCTTGCGGTGCCGAAAGGGGTGTCTGTCCCTGCCATCTCCGGTTTGCCCTGCGTTCGTGCAATGATTTCGCCCCCATCCCCCGACCCGCGCTTGAAGAGCGCTCTTCCCACGCTGGGGAAGGGGGTCGGGGGGATGGGACGGAAAAGTTTATACAGCTGCAGGGTACACCCCCCCAAAGCTACCGGAACCCGCCCTGAAATCCGCTGCCGGAGGCAATTATCCCCTTAAGACAGCTCTTTCTCCAACTCCTCAATTTCCTCATAAACCTCCAGCAACCGATCCTCCTTCTGCGTTTTCTCGGTGTCCAGAGCGGCAACACGCTGGAAATCGGTCGCCGCATCCCCGTTGATTTCGGCAGTGAGACGGTCAAGGTCGGACTCCAACGAGGCGGATTCCGCACGCAGACGCTCCAGACGATGGCGCCGCTTGCGCAGATCTGCGGCGGACTGCCGTGCCTGTAAATACGCTTCCTTGGAGGAGGACGGCTCGTCCGATACAGCTCCGGCGCTGACTCCCATGCGCGAGGGCGCGGCGGCACCGGACTGCCGCGACTCCATGAACTGCCGGTACTCGGTGTAGGCGGCGCCCGGATGCACGACGCGATAGTCGGTGAAGTCGCTGCCGGAGCCGGACACACTGCCGGATATACCGTGCCCCGGCGCAATCTCAAGAATCCGTGTCGCCAGCTTTTCGATGAAATAGCGGTCGTGTGACACCGCCACAACCGTGCCGTCAAAGGCGGAGAGCGCCGCCTCCAGCGCCTCGCGCGAATCAATGTCCAGATGGTTGGTCGGCTCGTCGAGAATCAGCAGGTTCATCCGGGACAGAATCAGCTTGCACAGCGTCAGCCGGGCGCGCTCCCCGCCGCTCAGCACCGCCACCGTCTTGTAAACATCCTCCCCGACAAAGCGGAATTGCCCCAGCGCATTCCGGATTTCGGTTTCGGTCAGGCGCGGATAGGCGTCCCACAGCTCGTCCAGTACGGTCTTGGACGGGTCAAGATTCTGGTTTTCCTGGTCGTAGTAGCCGATGGTCACATTGTATCCTGCTTCAATGATGCCGGAAACAGGCTCCAGCTTCCCGATCAGCAGCTTGATCAGCGTGGATTTCCCGCAGCCGTTCTGCCCCAAAATCAGCACGCGGTCGTCCTTCCGGACAAGGTAATCCACGTGGGAGAACAGCATCCGCCCGTCAAAGCCCATGGACACGTCCCGCAGGGACAGCACCTCCCCGCCGCTCGCCCGTGACGACGTAAAGCGCAGGCGGATCGGCTTGGGGGCGTTCTCCGGCTTTTCCAGCCGCTCCATGCGGTCCAGCTTTTTC
The DNA here is from genome assembly GCA_963643175.1 of bacterium. GTDB lineage: Bacteria > Bacillota > Clostridia > Oscillospirales > CAG-272 > CAMEON01. The sequence continues at coordinate 1,233 of CAVIJF010000033.1, read as the reverse complement.
TGCCGGCTCTCGGCGGCGATGATGTTGCGCTCCCGGTTCCATGCGCGCTGCTGCGCGATATACGCCTCCTGCCGCGCAATCTCCTTCTGCTGGTCGCGGTAGTGCTTTTCCGCCAGTGCGCGGTCGGTTTCGCGCTGCTGCATACAGGCGGTGTAGCCGCCCGCGTACAGCTTGGCGTGGCGGTTCTGGATGCACAGCGTCCTGTTGGTCACGCGGTCGAGAAAGTAGCGGTCATGGGACACCACCATGACGCTGCCGGGGTAGTCAGACAGGTACTTTTCCAGCCATGCCAGTGTGTCGATGTCCAGATGGTTGGTCGGCTCGTCCAGCAGCAGCAGGTCGGGGCGGCGCGAGAGCTGGATACCCAGCGCCAGCCGCGTTTTCTGTCCGCCGCTCAGCAGGCGCACCGGCATACGGCTCAGTTCGTCGTCGAAGCCCAGCCGCCGCAGGATACCCGCACAGCGCGACCGGAATTCCAGTCCGCCGTCCCTCAGGAAGCGGTCATGCAGTGCCGAATACGCTTTGGTGAGGCTGTTATACGCGCCGGTGCCGCCTGCCGCCTCCGCGCCTGCGTCCAGCGCCGCCTGCATCTCCTCCAATTTTGCCTCAGCGGCAAGCAGGTCGGGGAAGGCATGGTACATATGCTCCAGTGCGCTCTGGTCGCCGCTTCCGTCCTCGCTGTCCTCCGCGAAGGCTCCCTCCTGCGTGAGGATGCCCACGGTGCGTCCTTTAGCGAGGAACACCTCTCCGGCGGTCGGTTCCATGCCGCCCGGCAGGTTGACGCCGTGGCACAGCATCCGGAACAGGGAGGATTTCCCGCATCCGTTGACTCCGATTACGCCTATGCGGTCGCCCTCCTCCACCGAGAAGGATACGTTTTCCAGCACGGTATCGGTGCCGAACTGCAATGTCAGGGATGTCGCGGAGAGGATGATCATGGTGGTGTGTTCCTTTCTTTTTTTGGGGTGGTGTGACCCCGGTGTCGGGTTGCCGGGCGGTGTTCCGGTGCCTTCGGGGGTGTTGCTTCCGGTGTTGTCCGCTGTTCCTGCGCTCGGATAAATTTTTTGCCCCATCCCCCTGACCCCCTTCCCCGGAGGGGAAGGGGGAGATCTTAGTTTACTTTGCCGGGGGCTTCGCCCCCGGCACCCCTGCGTCTGCACCGGGGGCGGCGTTGCGTTCCGGAAAGTATCCGGTGGCTTTGGGGGTGGCTTGCCCCTGCCGTCTCCGGCTTTC
>CAVIJF010000032.1:0-17076 GCA_963643175.1 bacterium | reverse complement strand
GCATACACCCCCACAGATACCGGGAGCGGCAGGGGAAAGCAGATAACGCAGGGGCAAGCACCCCGCGAAAAATTTCCGCAAAGGGCTTGACAAACCGCCCGCAATGCGGTATAATAATTCTGGTTCCTGTGCGGGTATAGTCTAATGGTAAAACTCCAGCTTCCCAAGCTGGCTATGCGGGTTCGATTCCCGTTACTCGCTCCATTCCGGACACCGCGTGCGGTATTGCCGCAACGGTGTCCGTTTTTTTTTGCTCCGGGAACCGCAAACCGTGCGGTTTTGCCAAATTCAAATCGGAACGAGGAATATCCGTGAAACGTCTGTATGGAAATCTGAAAATGAGCTGGCTGACCGTCGTCCTGTTCGCGGTCGCGGCAGGCGTGTATACCGGCGGAATCATGCTGGTACAGCCGCTGAAAGGAACTTCCTTTCAGGACATCGGAATTATGTACGAGTGGTGGGTGATTTTTGCGGTCGTCATCGTGGTCAACTGCCGGAAAAGCTGGGAAGCTGCGCTGAAATGCTTCGCCTTCTTCCTGATAAGCCAGCCGCTCGTGTTCGCGGTGGAGGTGCTGTTCGGTCCGCTGACGCTGAATCAGGTGCTGAACTACTACCTGCCGGTCTGGCTCCCGGTAACCTTCCTGACCCTGCCGGGCGGCTTCATCGCGTTCTTCTGCAAAAAGCAGAACCTGCCCGGTGCCATCGTTCTGGGGCTGGGCAACACGATACAGATGTGTCTGGGCGTTTCCTATACCCTCGCGGCAGTGCATCGTTTCCCGTACCACCTCCTGAGTGCAATCGTCTGCTTCGGCTCCGCCTTCCTGATGAGCTTCCGGATTCAGGAAAAGAACCGGTACCGCCTGATTTCCCTGCTGATTCCGGTCTTGCTGACAGCGGGCGTGGTTGCCTTCTGCCTGCTGACCGGGCGTACGGTTGCGGCTGCCTGATACCGTCATGAACATGGAGTATTTCTCATTCGGCAGCGGGAAACGGAAATTCGTGATTCTGCCCGGACTGTCGGTTCACAGCGTGATGGGTGCCGCCGACGCCGTCGCGGCTGCCTACAAGGATTTTACGGACACGTACACCGTGTATGTGTTCGACAGGGCAAAGCATATCGGGGACGGCTACACCGTCCGGGACATGGCGGCGGACACGGCGGAAGCCATGCAGGCACTGCACATCGCGGACGCGGATGTGTTCGGCGCCTCGCAGGGCGGCATGATTGCGCAGTACCTCGCCATTGACCGCCCGGAGCTGGTGCACAGCATGATTCTCGGCTCGACACTGGCAAAGCCCAACGACACCTTCCTGTCCGTGATTGCGGAGTGGGTGCGGCTGGCGGACAACCGGGATGAGCGCGGGCTGTCCGAGAGCTTCGCGGAGCACGTGTACTCCGGAGCCACGCTGGACGCCTACCGCGACACGCTGATTGCCGCCAACCTCGGCATCCGGGAGGAGGAGTACCGGCGCTTCTCCGTGCTGGCAAAAGCTTGCCTGACGTTTGACTGCTCCGCCCTGCTCGGCGCGGTGCGCTGCCCGGTGCTCGTGCTGGGCGCGGAGGGCGACCGCGTGGTGACGGCGGAAGGGTCCCGGCAGATTGCGGAGGCGCTCGGCTGTGCGCTGTACCTGTACGGAGACGGCTACGGTCACGGTGTGTACGACGAGGCACCGGACTACCGGCAGCGTTGTCTGGATTTTTTGAGCACAACCCGCTGAACCCCGTGCGCGGGGAATACAACATAGAAAAAGCACTGCCGGGGCAGTGCTTTTTCTATGCGGAGCCGCTGTTTTTGTCCGACAGCGGATCCCTGCTTGCCCGCCAAGCGGGGCTTCAGAAAGTCACCGTCAGCGTCTCGCCTGCCGGAATCGGGTACTCCTGTCCCCGGACCGTCAGCGTGCCGCCGGCGCGCGTGGCGCACACGGTGCAGCTGTGCGCGTCCATCCTGACCGACACCTGCCCGCCCTCCGGCAGCGGCACGGTGCCTTCCATATGCTTGTACATACCCCGGTCTGGCTTGACCGCGAAGGTCCTGTAGCCCGGCGCCGTGGGATAAACGCCGAGGCAGTACCGCCCCAGCAGGTAGATGGGTCCGCCGCCCCACGCATGGCAGAGCGAACAGCCGTACTTCATGCCGTACATGGCGTAATGCTGGCTGCCGGTCTGCTCCGGGATAAACTGCTCCCAGATGGAAGTCGCGCCCAGCGCCACCATGCCGCCCCAGTAGGACTCAATCTGCTTCTGCGCCGTGCGCAGTCTGCCCATTTTGCACAGGGCGCACAGCTCGAAAAATTCAAAGTACGGCGTGGTGATATGCGTCACGGCGTCATTCTCCAGCACGCACCGCACAATTTTGCGCGCACGGGCAGGGGAAACGAAATCGTACAGGATAGCAAAAATATTGGCGTGGCGCGTGATATTTTCCTTCCCGGTCGTGTAGCAGTCCACAAAGCCGCCGCGCTCCTCGCGCCAGTAGTCGCGCAGGATGCTGCGGCGCAGGCGCTCCGCCGCCCGGCGGTAGCCGCTCCCGTCCCTGCCGCACACCTCGGACAGCGCCGCCATCGCGTTGCGGCACTGCCAAAGCAGAATCTGCTCGGCGCACAGATCGCCGCCCTTGTCCATCTCCGACCAGTCAATGAAAATCCAGTCGCCGGGACGCTGGCAGACGTAGCCCGCCTCATCCAGCCGCCCCTCGATGAAATCGTACAGCGCCTTCAGCCGGTCGTAGTACACCTCGATAAACTGCCTGTCGGCGGTCGCATAGTAATACTCCGCCGCGCTGATAATCAGGTACATGGAGTAGTCGTTGATGGTGTTGATGTGCTGCTCGTAGGGCGGCTTGCCCAACAGTGCCACGATGGTGCGGCGGCTGATGGCGGGGTCAAAGTACAGGTAGCGGCTCGCCATATGCGACTGGTAGGCGTCGCCCGACCAGCACCAGCGGTCCCGCTTGATGCCGTCCAAGAAGAACTCGCGGGAGTTGAGGTGCAGGGTGTAGGCGCACACGTCCCATATCTTCCCGACACTGCGGCGGTTGCAGGTAAATGAGGCGCGATCCTCCAGCGGGAGGTACTCATAGTCGGCATATACCCGCAGACCCCCCGCGTCCTGCCGGTCGCCCGCCCGGACGCAGACATACCGGAACGCACGTCCCGCCAGCACATAGCTGTCCTGCCCGCTGACCGTCTCCCGCACCAGCGCCTCCGCCGGGTCGCACGCCTCCTCGGCGGACTCGCCGTACACGACGCGCACCGGCTCCGCCGGGTCGGCGTTTTCCAGATGGACAAGCCCGTACATCTCGCGTCCGAAATCGTACAGCGTCCCCCCGGCGGTGGCGGTGACTTTCACCGGGTCGCGCCGCTCGTAGGAGAAGGCGAACCGCGTCGGGTCATCGGTCGGCTGGCTGTACGCCGGGTCAGAGCCAACCGGCACCGGCGCGCCGGTCATGTGGTTGGCGACCCACGTGCCGTCGGTCACAAGGCAGCCGCTGTTGATATAGATGCAGGGGAAGCCCGTCTCCGCCAGCACCACCACCGATATGGCATGGTCGCCGGGCTCGACCGGTATCTCGGTGCCGACCGGATAGCGCTTTCCGTCCAGCATGACGTAGCCCCTGTGTGGCGTGACAACCCGGAAGCTGTCCGTGCCGTCCGCGTGGAACGCTTTGCCGAAGCTCGCGTTCGGGTAGGGCGCCGACAGCGCCCAGAAGGTCGGCACGGGGCAGTCGTACTCCTCGCGCCGGTTGTGCAGCTTTATGCTGTGATACAGTTCAAAATCTCCGTTATACCAGATCCATTCCGCGCCTGCCATTCTGCGTCCTCCTCTGTGTTTCAACGGGAACTTCCGAAGTCAGTTCCAGGCATTATTTTTTACGGTTCCGCTTATTTCTTCATGGACACCGCACGGCGTGCGGCATCGCACAGCGCCTCCGGCGTCAGTCCGTACATCGACAGCAGTGCCGGCACCTTACCGGAACGCCCGAAGCTGTCCCGCACCCCGACACGCACCACCGGGACGGGGCATTTCTCCGCCAGCGCCTCGGCAACGGCGGAGCCAAGCCCGCCGATGATGTTGTGCTCCTCTGCCGTCACGACCGCGCCGGTTTCGGCGGCGGCGGTGCACAGCAGTTCCGTATCCAGCGGCTTGATCGTATGGATATTGATAACGCGGGCGGAAATTCCCTCCGACGCCAGCGTTTCGGCGGCGTTCAGTGCCATGAACACCATGATGCCGTTCGCGACAAGCGTGACATCGGTGCCGTCCCGCAGAACCTCGCCTCTGCCGATTTCAAAGCGGTAGGTGGCGGGGTCGTGCAGCACCGGCACGGCGTATCGCCCGAAACGCAGGTAGCAGGGTCCCGGCGTCTCCAGCACTGCCTCCAGTGCGGCGACAGCCTCCACCGCATCGGCGGGGCTGATAACGGTCATGCCGGGCAGGACGCGCATCAGCGCGAGATCCTCCAGGCACTGGTGGGTGGCGCCGTCCTCGCCGACCGTAATGCCGGCGTGCGTGGCGGCGATTTTGACGTTCAGGTGCGGGTATGCCACGCTGTTGCGTATCTGCTCGAACGCCCGTCCGGAGGCAAACATGGCGAAGGAGGAGGCGAACACGGTTTTGCCCGCCGCGGCAAGTCCGGCGGCGACGCCTACCATGTTGCCCTCGGCGATGCCGCAGTCAAAGAAGCGGTCGGGGAAAGCCTTTGCGAAGTAGCAGGTTTTGGTTGCCTCGGCAAGGTCGGCGTCCAGCACCGCGAAATCGTGCGTGGCGCCCAGATCGCACAGCCCGCGCCCGTATGCCTCTCTGGTGGCGACCTTATCGCCTGTCTTCAGTCCGTTTATGTACCCCATGATTTATCCCCCTTACAGCTGTTCCATGTGCGCTTTGATTTCCGCGACCGCCTGCCCGTACTGCTCGTCGTTCGGGGCGGCACCGTGCCACTTGACCTGATTCTCCATGAAGGACACGCCCTTGCCCTTGACCGAGTGCGCAATGATGACGGTCGGCTTGCCGGTTACGGTCTTTGCCTCGTCAAAGGCGCGCCGGATGGAATCAAAGTCATGCGCGTCCATCGTGACCACGTGTGCGCCGAAGCCCTCCAGCTTTTTCTCATAGGGCGCGGGCGCTACAATCCGGTCTATGGGACCGTCTATCTGCAGTCCGTTGTTGTCGATGACAACGCACAGGTTGTCCAGCTCATAGCGGGCGGCGAACATCAACGCCTCCCAAACCTCGCCTTCCTCACTCTCGCCGTCCCCGATGATGGTATAGACGCGGTACTTCTTCCTCGTCAGGCGGGCGGCGAGCGCCATGCCGCAGGCGGCAGAGATGCCCTGCCCCAGCGAGCCGGAGGACATATCCACGCCGGGGATATGCTTCATGTCCGGGTGCCCCTGCAAGATCGAGTCGATCTTACGCAGATTTGCCAACTCCGACACAGGAAAATAGCCCCGCAGCGCCAACGCCGCGTACAGGGCGGGGGCTGCGTGTCCTTTGGAGAGAACGAAGCGGTCGCGGTCAGCCCATGCCGGGTTGGCGGGATCGATCCGCATTTCGGAAAAATACAGGTAGGACAGGATGTCGGCGATAGACAGGGAGCCTCCCGGATGTCCGGAGGCGGCGGCGTGCGTCCCCTCCAGAATACCGAGCCGTATCCTGTCTGCCTGTAATGCCAGTTCGCGCTGTTTTGATGCTTCCATACTGATTGTTACCCCTTCCGTACCGCCTGCGGGGCGGTTTTCCGTTATCCTTTTTTTAAGGCTTCACCGCACAATCCGCGCATGGCACACTTGCTTTCGCCTTTTTCGTCATGCTTCACAAAAGCCTTGACCGTAGTGCCACTGCAGCCTGCGGCTTTTTGTATCGTCTGACGAAAAATTCGGTTGTGCGATTGCACCATCGGAATTGCGCGGTGAAGCCTTAAGAAACTGCCGATTTATCCGGCGTTTCCTCAAGGGAATGCCTCTGCCGGAGCGGCGCACCCTATCAGTTTACATTATACACGCCTGCCGGCGGTTTGTCAAGGGAAAAATGATAGGGGGAAGAGGAACGGGGCTTGTTCCCCGTTCCTCCGCGCTGTGCCGGCAGCTTATCCGTGCCCCCGGTGCCCCAGAAGGCAAAGGGAACCTCCCGGCATACCGATACCACCGGGGCAAGCCCCCTTCCAGCGCCGGAAACCGTAAAGTTAGCCGTGGATTCAGGGCACGGGCACCCTTCCGGTACCGCTTGCCGCCCGGCACGCCGTGCCGCCCCCGGCGCAGTCGCAGGGTTGCAAGGGGCGAAGCCCCTTGCAAAAGATAACAAAAATCCCCCCTTCCCCGGCGTGGGAAGAGCGCTCTGTGAGCGCGGGTCGGGGGATGGGGGTAGAAGATTTATACGAGGTCGGGACAACCGTAGACGGCAGAGCACGGGCACCCCTGCCAGTGCCGCAAACCGCAGGGTCAGCCGGAGGCGCCGGGGGCAAACTGTCCCGCCGGGCACCCCTCACCCCACCGTTTCCGTGACGCGCTCGATAAACCGGTTGCGGCAGAGCAGGGCAAGACGGTCAGCCATGTGCTCAATGGCTTCCCCGGTGGCGGAACCGTGCCCCTTCATGACAGGGCGCCGGACACCGAGCAGAAGCGCACCGCCCTGCGTGTTGTAGTCGTAGCGACGGCGGACGGAGGCTAAAACCTCCGCAACGGCGGCGGATTCCAGCCCGGCAGCCGACAGCCGCGCGGATACCTCGTCCAGCGCCGCTTTGGCGGAGCCTTCAATCGACTTGAGCAGAATGTTGCCGTGGAAGCCGTCGCACACGATGACGTCCGCCGTGCCGCGCAGGGCGGACGTCGCCTCAATGTTGCCGACAAACCGGACGGACTGCGCCTCCAGCAGGGCGTGCGCCGCCTTGACTGCCTCACAGCCCTTCTTGGCTTCGGCACCGTTGGAAAGCAGTGCAATGCGCGGCTCGGCACAGCCGATACAGCGCATATAGGCGTCCCCCAGCTGCGCAAAGGCGGGGTACAGCTCCGGGCGGCTGTCGATGTTCGCGCCGCAGTCCAGAAGCAGGAGCGGCTCGTCCGCCGGGTTGGTCAGTTCCACCGCCAGAATGGGACGCAGGCGCGGCAGTTTGCCCAGAATCATGATGGACGTCACCAACACCGCGCCGGTCGCGCCGCAGGTGATGACGCCGCCCGCCGCGCCCGTGTGCGCCAGCCGCATGGCGGCGCACAGCGAGGCGTCCGTGCGCTGATACGCCTGCATCGGATCCTCGTTGTTGCTCAGCGCACCCGGCGCATCCACAATCTCATACCGCCCGGCGACTGCCTCCCCGCCGTGCTCCGCAACCGTGGCGGCAATCACGTCGGCGTGCCCGCACAGGTAGAGGAACAGCGCCGGATTGCCGGCAAGCGCCCGGACAGCCCCCCGGCACAGCTCCTGCTCCGGGGTGTCCGCGCCCAGCAGGTCAACCGCAAGGCGAACCGTCTGATCGGTTACAGCTGCATCGGATACGGCGTCAGTTCTGACTGTCATGGGTGGAATCCTTTCTGTCGCGGGGAGAATTTTCCCGCTCCTTTGCCCACACGTTTTCCAGAATGGTGCGGTAGGTTTCGGGCGAGAAGGGGGGACGCGTGACGGCGCGGACGGTCTCGGCGGTCAGCGCCCCGGTGCGGGCGTACTCCTCGCCGGCGGCGGTGAACCGCGCCAGTATGCGGGCAAGCCGCGCACCGCCGTGATCCGCCATGGTCTTGAACTGCGGGCAGAACAGGGCGGTGTAGCTGCCCTTGCCGCAGATGAGGTCAAATTCCCGGCTCACCGGGTCGTAGACAACATCCGTTTCGTTGTAGGCACAGCCGGAAATCAGCAGCAACCGCTTGCCGGACATCGGGTAGCGGAATTCATGTGCGGGGGAGCCGTCGGTCGGCGCGTTCTGCCCGTGGTAGGCGTACACGAGCGACAGCAGCCTGTCCAGCGCCACCTTCATCTGCCCCGGCACACCGAAATAGTACAGCGGGAAACTGCAGATGATGACGTCCGCATCCAGAATCTTCTGCTTGAGCGCCGGAATATCGTCGCCCCGGATGACGCACTCGCCCTCCGTGCGTCCCCAGCAGGACAGGCAGCCGGTACAGGGCGTGATTTTCAGTGCACACAGATGCACCGTTTCGCAGTCGTAGGAACCGCCCGCCTGCATTCCTTCCACAAAGGCGTTGGTCGCCAGAAGCGTGGTGCTGGCGGCGCGGTGCGGGCTTGCGTTGATAATCAGCAGGCGGCGGGGCGTTTCAGTTGCCATGGAAGAGCCACCTGTGCGTGCGCTGCTCCGGAACCGGCGCGGTGTCCGCAACGCGGTATGCGTCGTAGCGTCCGATTTTGCGGTACTTCTCGGTACGCTCCGCCAGCAGGCGGTCGGTATCCAGCCGGGACAGCTCCTTCAGCTCGCGGTGCAGGGACTGCCCCAGCTTTTTCATGAAGCTGTGCCGTGCCGCGGCGTCCGTAAAGTCCGGCTCGGTGATTTTCTTCTCGACAATGCCCATCTCCAGCAGGTCGTTCGCCGTCAGGTGCAGATGCTCCGCCGCCTCCGGCGCCCGCTTGGGGTCCTTGAACAGGATGCTGGCGCAGGACTCCGGCGAGATGACGGAGTAGTACGCATTGCTCAGCATCCACACGCGGTCGGCAACCGCCAGCGCCAGTGCGCCGCCGCTGCCGCCCTCCCCGATCATAACCGTGATGATGGGCGTCCGGACAGCCGACAGCTCATACAGGTTGCGGGCGATTGCCTCGCCGGCGCCGCGTTCCTCGGCGCCCTTGCCGCAGTTCGCACCCTGCGTATCCACAAAGCAGACGACCGGGCGGTGAAATTTCTCCGCCTGCCGGATAAGCCGCAGTGCCTTGCGGTAGCCCTCCGGCAGGACGCACCCGAAGTGCCTGTCCAGCCGCTCGGTCAGGTCGCGCCCCTTGTCGATGCCGACCACCGTGACCGGCATACCGTCCAGCCGGGCAATGCCGCCGATAACGGCATGGTCGTCCCCGAAGGTGCGGTCGCCGTGCAGTTCGCAGAAGTCCGTGAAAATATCGCCGGACTCTATGTAGTCGATTGCCGTCGCCCGTCCGTTCCTGCGCGTCAGGCAGATGCGGTCATAAATCGTCAGCGCCGCAGCGCCGGTATTTTGCATATTTTGCATATTCATGCCGGCTCCTCCTTATCAGTATCCGTGCAGGGACAGCAGCAGCGCCAGATGCTCCGGCTGTTTGTCCCGCGGCAGAATTTCGTCAATGAATCCGTTCTCCAGCTGGAATTCGGCAGTCTGGAAGCTGTCGGGCAGTGTCTCGCCCGTCACCTGCTCCACCACGCGCCGCCCCGCAAAGCCGATGCGGGCGCCCGGCTCGGCGAAGATGATGTCGCCCAGCATGGCAAAGCTGGCGGTCACGCCGCCCATGGTCGGGTCGGTCAGCCCGGCGATGTACAGAAGCCCCGCATCGCTGTGCCGCTTGACGGCGGCGGAGGTCTTTGCCATCTGCATCAGCGACAGCATTCCCTCCTGCATCCGTGCGCCGCCCGACACCGTGTATCCGATGACGGGCAGCCGGTTGACGATGGCGTACTCAAACAGCGACGTAATCCGGTCGCCCACCACGGTGCCCATGGAGCCCATCATGAAGGCGGGATCCATGACAAACAGGGCGGTTTTGTGCCCGCCGACCGTGGCAGTACCGCACAGAACGCCCTCGTTCTCGTGGCTCTTGCTCTTTGCCGCGTCGTACTTCTCCTTGTAATCCGGGAAGTCCAGCGGATCGGTGAATATCTCCTCGTCAAACAGCTCCCGGAAGCTCTCCGGGTCGGTCAGGTGCGCGATGCGTGCGCGGACCGGCATGGGGAAGTAATGTCCACAGCGGGGGCAGACGCAGGCGTTGGCGCGTACATCCGGATCCGGGACAGTCTCGCCGCAGCCGGGGCAGACGCGGGTGGGTACCTTGATTTCCGCGTTTGCCGCGGACGGCTTTTCGGCAACAATCATGGATAATCCTCCTCCGGTACAGGTTATGCCTTCAGCTCATGGCAGACAGCCTCGAAGGAGGGAATGTCGTTGACCGTGAGTGCGCGGGCGTCGGGAAGCGTGCGGGAGACAAAGCCGGTGAGCGTATGCCCGGCGCCGACTTCCACAAAGGTGGTAATGCCTGCCGCCCACATGGCGTGCAGGGTAGCCTCCCAGCGGACGGGCGAGCAGACCTGCAGGCTCAGGCAGTCCAGAATCCCCGCGCGGTCGGCGGGATAGGGAACCGCCGTGCGGTTGGCGTACAGCGGGATGGCGGGTGCGCTGACATCCGCGCCGTCCAGTGCCGCACGCAGAACCGGCGCGACCTTCTCCATGTAGGGCGTATGGAACGCGCCGCTCACGGGGAGTCTGACCGCGCGTCCGCCCGCCTGCCTGACGGCGGCGCAGAAGTCGTCCATTTCTTCCGCACTGCCGGCGCAGGACACCTGCCCGGGGCAGTTATAGTTGACAGGCCAGACCTCGGAGAAGCGGGCACAGATGTCCTCCACGACCTCCGGCGCCAGCTTGAGCGCCGCCGCCATGCCGCCGGGATGCCGCCCGGACTGCCATGCCATGGACTCGGCGCGCAGCAGGACAAAGCGGAACGCCTCCTCATAGGACAGCACGCCCGCAAACGCCGCCGCCGGAATCTCGCCCAGCGAGAAGCCGGCGACCGCCGCCGGGAGCAGTCCGACTGCGCGGAATGCCTCGGCAATCGCCAGATCGGTCAGGAACAGGCAGGGCTGGGTGTTCGCGGTCTGTCCCAGCAGGGCGCTGTCCAGCCGGCTGTCCGTGCCGAAGCACACCTGCGTGATGCCGGTGCGCAGCGCCTCGCCCATGGAGAAAACCGCGCCGGATTCCGGCACCCGGTCGGCAAAGTCCTTGCCCATGCCGACCGCCTGCGCCCCCTGTCCCGCGAACAGGAACGCGACCTTGCTTATGTCCGTCATTCCGATACCTCCTCGCCGCTGTTCTCCAGCAGACTTCTGTCCATCGCGGTGAAGGACAGACTGCCCTTGCTGCGCAGCTGTCCGTCCACCGTCACCTGCGCGTCAAAGGAAATCAGCGGTCCCGCGCCGCTCTTTTTCGTTACCGTCACGGTCATGACGTCGCCGGGGATGACCGGGCGGAGAAACTTGAAATTATCCACCTTGAGCAGTACGTACAGCTTGTCGCCCTGCTCCGCGCCAGACTCCACGGTCAGGGAGCAGAGCTGGGCGCAGGTCTCCACAATCAGCACGCCCGGTAGAATCGGCGTGCCCGGAAAATGCCCCGCAAACCACGGGTCGTTGGCGGAAACCGTCTTGGTTCCCACCGCAGACACGCCCGGCGTCAGTTCGGACACGCGCTCAATCATCTGGAAGGGCGGGCGCTGCTTGAGATGACGGTTGACCCCGTAGATATTCATCATAGCGACAGCCCTCCGTCCATGGTCAGCACCTGCCCGGTCATGTAGGCGCAGGCGTCGGACGCCAGCATGGCGACCAGCTCCGCCACCTCCTCCGGCTTGCCCAGCCGGTGCATGGGAATGGCGTTCAGGTACTCCTGCTTCTTTTCCTCCGGCAGGGCGTCCAGCATATCCGTTTCGATAAAGCCGGGCGCGACCGCGTTGACACGGATGCCGTAGGGTGCCAGTTCCTTTGCCATGGTGCGCGTCATGGCGTTGACCGCACCCTTGGTCGCGCTGTACACCGTCTGTCCCGCCAGCGCAAACGTGCCGCTGACAGAGGACATATTGATGATGGCACCGCTCTTTTTGCGGAACATCTTGAGCACCGCCTGCTGGGCACAGTACAGATAGCCCTTGACGTTCAGGTCAAGGCAGCGGTCCAGCGTTTCGGGAGTGAGCATCAGCAGGTACTCGTCGCGGACGATTCCGGCATTGTTGACCAGCAGATCGATCTGCCCGTATGCCTTGCTGACGTCGCGCATCATGGCGCGTACCGCCGCCGGATCGGACACATCCGCCTGACAGAGCATCCCGGCGCCGCCCGCCGCCTCGATGGCGTCCAGCACGGCGCGGGCTTCGTCCTCGCGGTGGGCGTAGTTGATGACGACGGTATAGCCGTCACGCGCCAGCCGCAGGGCGCAGGCGCGCCCGATACCGCGGGACGCGCCGGTTACGATTGCAACTTTCATAGGTGTGAAATCTCCTGTCTGTAATATAGGGGGCACGGTGCAGAACCCGCCCCGGTTCCTGCGGGGAATGCCGGAATCCTTGGAATCTTATGCGTTCTTTTCGATCACGACCGCCGTGTAGGAGCCGCCGGCGGCAAAGGAAACCGCAAGCAGGCGGTGCAGGGAGGCGGCGGACACTTCCGTCCGGACTCTCCCGCCCGCGTCGGACAGCAGCCATGCGTCCGGTTCGGAGGCAAGGTCGCCGTGGAGCAGGAGGGCGCCGTGCGCCAGTGCCAGCGCGGCGGAGGCGGCGCGTCCCTCGCCCGCCCGCTGTTTCACGGACAGAACAGGCACGCGGGACAGGTCAAATACGGCGGACAGACCGGCAGTTTCCTGCCCATCCACTTCAGCCATGCCGTTGGCAAAGCCGAGAATACCGTCCACGTCGGCGGCGGTCAGCCCTGCGTCGGCAAGCGCCGCGCGGACTGCCTTAACCAGCCCCTCGGAGGAGCCGCCCACCGTGCCGAACGGCACGTCGCTGTGCGCCATACCGTACCCGCGCACGCGGCAATAGGGGGTCGCGCCGCGTGCGGCGGCGGAATCCGCCGTCTCCAGCACCAGCGACACACTGCCGTCGGACAGCGAGAAGGCATCCTTGCCCGCATAGGGTGCGACCGGCTCGGAGGCAGCAAGCCCCAGACCGTGGTACAGCTCGGACAGGATGGCGTCGTTCTCGTCGGTACCGGTCGCAATCATGGCAGATTCGCGCCCGTCCCGGATAACCTGCATGGCATACGCCACCGACTGCAGACCCGACTGGTTGCCGTTAGTCACGGTCACGTTGTAGCCCTTGATGCCGGAGCAGATGGACAGGTAGCCGCCCGCCGCGTTGTAAACCGTGTTGGGGAACTTGAAGGCACTGCCGCCCGCGTTGCCCTTCTGCGTGATGAGGTTCTGGAAGTCGCAGCTGGGACCGACGGCACCCTCGGAGGTGCCGATAATCATGCCGATATGCCCGGCGTTTTCGTCTGTCACGGTGTACGCCGCATCATGCAGCGCGTCCATGCCGGACACCGCCTGCATCTGGCTCAGGTGATCCAGCTTGCGGTAGAACGCCATTTTCAGCCCCTGCGCGTCGTAGTCCGCCGTGGTCACATGGGAGGACGCCTCGGCACCCTCGATGTGCGCACCGGCGCGGCAGGCATCCACATAGGCAGTCTTGCCGTTGCCCAGCGGGGTGACAAGACCGATACCGGTCAGCAGGATGTCCGGCGCGTCCGGGCGTCTGTGCACCCCGGCGGACTGTCTGCCGAAGATAATGCTGGCGTTGTTTCCGCCGAAGGCGAAGGAGTTGTTCATGACCGCGTTGAGCTGCTTGCGGCGCGGGACATTGGGGCAGAAATCCAGCTTGCCCGCCTTCTCCGCCAGCACAGTCAGATCCTCGTCGCTGTACCCGATGGTGGGGGGAACGGTATTCTCCACCATTGCCTTGATGGCGAACACCGCCTCAATGGCACCGGCGGCACCCAGGCAGTGCCCGGTCATCGCCTTGGTGGAGCTGACGGACAGCCCGTCGTTCTTCCCGTCGAAAATCGTATGCAGGGACAGAAATTCCGCCTCGTCGTTCTTGGCGGTGCCGGTGCCGTGGGCGTTCACGTAGTCGATATCCGCCTCGGTCAGTCCCGCCTCGGCAATTGCACCGCGGATGGCACTCATCTGCCCCTCGCCGTCCGGGCGGGGCGCCGTGATGTGGTGCGCGTCACTGCTGATGCCGGAGCCGAGAATCTCGCAGTAGATGTGTGCGCCGCGCGCGACGGCGTGCTCATAGGATTCCACAACCAGCACGCCCGCACCCTCGCCCAGCGTGATGCCGTGGGAGTGGTTGAAGGGGGAGCAGGAGTTTTCGTCCAGCGCGTGCAGGGACAGGAACCCGGCATACGGAACCGAGGAGAATCCGTCGGTGCCGCCCGCCAGCACGACATCCGCCTTGTCCGCCCGGATAAGGTCGGCGGCGTAGGCGATGCTGATGGTGCCTGCCGCGCAGGCGTTGGCAACATTGGTCACGACGCCGCCCGCATGGCAGACGCCCGCCACCTGATTGGCGATTGCCGAAATCGGCAGTTTGAGAATATCTTCCCGGTGCTTGCCGCCGCGGTAGTAGCGCTCCAGACTGCGCCCGCCGCCGACACAGCTGCCCATGATGACGCCTGCCCGCTCACTGTTGCCGAAATCCGAAAGACCTGCGTCCGACAGGGCTTCCCCGGTCGCCCGCAGGCAAAGGGCGGCAGCCCGGTCAAGGGCGGGGTCGTTCTCCTCCAGCCCCTTGACCTCTGCCGCGTAATCGGCATAGCAGTTGGCGGTGTCTAACGTATTCGTATGCGCGATACCGCTGCGGGAGGCAAGGATGCTCTCCCAGCACTCCTCCACATTCCCTCCGATGGCGCTGATGACCCCAAGACCTGTGATCACGCACCGAATCTGTCTGTCCGCCATATGCTTACTGCTCCGCGTGCGCGACGACGTAGGCTGCCAGCGCGTCGATGTTCTTGAAGTGCTCCTTGCCGACGCCCGTCATCGGCACGCCGTACTCCTCGTCGATAGCGGAGATAATCTCCAGCGAGTCAATGGAGTCCAGCCCGATACCCTCATTGAACAGGGGGGTGTCGTAGTCCAGCACGTCCGCCTCGATGCCCAGCCGCTCGCAGAGCATCTCCTTGATTTTTGCCTTTACAGTGGTTGCATCCATGGTAGTACCCTCTCTTTTTATGTATTTGTTTATGTATCGTTCCACAACGTGTTCCGTTGATGTGGACAGTCAGGGGGCAATCAGAAATCGTCCGGCGTATCCGTGTACTCCACCACGCGCACGGAGGACAGCACAGTACAGGCGCTCATGATGGCTTCCACAACCAGCACGGCGCCCATGAAGCGGGTCAGGAAGCGCACGCTGTCGGTCGGGTAAATGGCGATGAACAGTCCGCCCACCGTTGCCAGCACAGCCAGCGCGAAAATCAGCCACCAGACGGTAATGCCGAAACTCTTTGCGTGGCGGGCGACCTGAATCTTGATGATGCCGTCGCTGAACACGAATATGCCCAGCAGCAGCCCGGTGGACTCCACGGTCAGTGCGGGGCGGATGAGGAAAATCAGCCCGATGCCGATGAGCAGGAAGCCGTACACGGAGTCGTACTGAAACGCCAGCCTGTACAGATCCTTGGAAAGGAATCCGGTGATTTTGACTGCGCCCAGCAGGATGAGAAAGACGCCGCAGGCGTACTTCCACCCGACGGGCAGGTTCGGGTCGGCGACCAGCAGGATGCCCAAAACGAGCAGGAACGCCGCTAATACAACGTGTCCGATTTTGGCGATGCGCATAGGGACAGCCGAGTGCATATTCATCCTCCTTGTCCGTTTCGGTTTCCGCCGTCCGGCGGTGGCGGCACAGCGGCGGTCGATTGCCGACTACCGCTTCAGGCTTCACCGCACAATCCGCGCATGACACACTTGCCTGCGTCTTTCCCGTCATACTTCGCAAAAAACCTTGGCTGCAGCGCCACTACAGCCTGCGGCTTTTTGTATCGTCTGACGAAAAATCCGACTACGCAATTGCACCATCGGTATTGCGCAGTGAAGCCTTTATCGCTTGTCCGGTGGACAGTATACTGAAAACCCTCTTTCCGTGCAATAGACAAAAAAATCCCCGGTGTCACACTTTAGGACACCGAGGGGGTGTTTGTCATACAGTTTTTCACGGTTTTTGGCGCTGCCGGCTGTTTCTGCCGTTTCGGGAGGGGGTCGGGGGTCTATCCTTCCCCTTCGGGGAAGGGGGGCAAAAGAGTCATACGAGCGCAGGTCGAACCGGATGGCGCAAGGGACAGGCACCCGCTGGGCGCCGGAACGCTACCCCGAACCAGTGCCGCCCCCGGCGCAGGCACAGGGGTGCCGGGGGCGAAGCCCCCGGCAAAATAAACTTAAAGTCTCCCCCTTCCCCAGCGGGGAAGGGGGTCGGGGGGATGGGGGAAAGGAATCATACGAGCGCAGGGCGAACCGGACGGCGCAAGGGACCGGCACCCCGCAAACTCCCCCTATCCCCCATGCGACATTTCCGTCAGCAGACGAACCGCGCGTCGGTACTTCTCCACAATGTTGTCATTCATGCCGCTCTTGGTCCAATCCATACACAGCCCGAAAAACTGGCACTTGGCAAAGTAAATCAGCGCATCCCGATCCTCCGCGGAGACATTGCCGTCAGGCGCCATTTCGTCCACCACCAGCCGGGCAGTATGCGCACACATCCGCATGAGAAAGTCCTCGTAGGCGTTCCGGTCAATGGAGTTGTAAATATGGTACACGGCGCGGCGGTTGTTCTTGACAAACTCATAGGCGCTTTCAATGCAGGTCTCCATGGACAGCGCCGTGTCGTGCTGCTGCGTCAGAGCATTTGCCGCTTCCATGATGATTTCCTCCAGCAGGGAGGGAATATCCTGATAGTGGTAGTAGAAGGTGTTGCGGCTGATATTGCATATATCCACTATGCTTTTGACGCTGATTTTATTGAGCGGGCGCTCGTTCAGCAGACGGATGAATGCCGCCTTGATTGCGGTTTTGGTGTAGTCGTTGGGCATGATCCGCCTCCTTTCCGCCGTTTTCCTGTGTCACGCCACATTATAACACAAAGGAAGGGAAATGTAAAGGGGGACTTTGAAGATTCGCACGGAACAGAATTTCCGGCGGCGAGGCACAGCCACCCCTTCCGGCACCGCAAACCGCAGGAGGCGCCGGTGACACCGGGGGCAAGCCCTCCCGGTACCGGAAATTGCCCGTCAGCCAGCAAACCTCCCGGCGCAGCCGCAGGGGTGCCGGGGGCGTAGCCCCCGGCAAAATAAACTTAAGGGCACCTCTAAAAATCCTGCCCATATCTTGCAATTTTCCGCAAGATAAGGTATA
>CAVIJF010000031.1:0-17083 GCA_963643175.1 bacterium | reverse complement strand
CTGCGCTCCGGATTCCGGAGTTTCCCTTGTGGATGAAGGGCTTTCGGGGTGGGGGGAAGGCTGCTCTCTGCTCCGGAAGGTTTCCGTTGCCTCTGCTCCCTGCGTTTCCGGTTCCCGGCGGGCACTCGCCCCTGCCTCAAAGGCATATTCAGAAAAGTTCTTGGGGGTTTGGGGGCTTCTTTCAAGAAGCCCCCAACGTATCCCCTGCGTCCCCTGCGTCCCCGGCACCCTGCGCCGCCGCTAAGGCGGTAAAGAAAGAACCGCCCCGGAAGGGGCGGTTCGGGAAAGGAGGGCAGGCTTACTCTGCAGTCAGACCGGAGCGCTCGATGCCCTGCACAAGGAAGTTCTGGCAGAAGGCATAGAGGATGACCAAAGGCAGGATAATGCACAAGCCGCAGGTATTACGGATAGCGGCGTAGTACATATTCTGTCCGGCGTAGTCGGTCTTCAGCGAGGACGGGATGTCCACGATGTCGGGCATCAGCACGATCTTACTGGAGGTGAAGAACATCTCCGTGTAGAAGTCATCCGTCCACTGCCAGCAGAAGGCAAACAGGAACACCGTAACCATCATGGGGATGGACAGCGGCAGGATGATGGTGATGAACGTCCGGAAAGTACCGGAACCGTCGATGTACGCCGACTCCTCCAGTGCGTCCGGCACACCGTTGAAGAACTGACGGAGCATGAAGATGTACAGTCCGTTCTTGAACGCCAGTCCGGTCATGGACAGAATCAGAAGCGGCCAGTAGGTGTTGGTCAGCGTAATGCCCGCATCCTGCATCGGCAGGATGTGCACGTTTGCCAGCGCGGCGTCAAGCGCCGAAATACCGGTCGATGCGTGCCCGCTCAACAGCGACAGGATGCCCCAGATGTCAAAGTACCGGAACTGCATGAACATGGAGAGCTGCAGGGTCTGGTGAGGCACAATCATGGTCAGGATGACCAGCAGCATAATCAGCTTGTTTCCGCGGAAACGGAACTTGGCAAGTCCGTAGGCGATGAGGCAGCAGACAAAGGTCTGCAGAATTCCGCACAGCAGCGAGATAATCATGGTGTTGCGGAATGCCTCAGCGTACTTCAGCTCGGTCAGGACAGCCTTGTAGATGTCCAGCGTGAAGTGCTTGGGAATCAGGCGCACGGTCACGTCCACGAAATCCTCCGGGGACATGAAGGAACCGGCAATCTTGGTAAAGAAGGGGAACAGCACGATGTAGGAAATACCGACCAGCAGAACCAAACGGAAGATGTACCACGCAACCTGCTGGAAGAAGTACAGATTCAGGAACTTCGCCTTCATACGCTCCTTCAGGGGCGTGCGGTCGAATTCAACCTTAATCTTGTTCTTGGATTCCTTCATTACCTTGGGGGTAGATTGAATGTTATCCATAACGGTGCTTCCTCCTTTCCTTAGGCGTCACGCTTCTGGTAGAATACGAAGGCAGAGAAGATACCGCCCAGAATCGCCAGAATCAGCATGACCAGCAGGAAATACATCCACGCCATGGCAGAGGATCGCACCATACCGCCGGAGGACGTGTACACGGTCTGAATGTACTTCATGACCGAGTTGGAATCGGTTGTGAACGAGTCGATGATGGTATACACGGCGTTGACAAGAATCATGGGGCTTATCATCGGGAAGGTAATCTTCCAGAAGGTTTCCCATGCCGTGGCACCGTCAATGCGGCACGCCTCGTAGATGGCGGGGGAAATGGACTGCAAACCCGCCAGGAAAATCAGCATCTGGACACCGGAACGGTTCACGATGTCGTAGATGTTGTTGACCATGTCCTTGACGAAATCCACGAGTCCCTGTCCGACTTTCATGGAGGAGAACAGACGTTCAATATCCATGGTGGACACAATCTCGCTCGCCGTACTGGAGCCGGAGCCGTCATTCACGCCGCTGGAGTCCTCCATGTAGGAGCCGAGGATGTTCTGACCCTCGACCGACTCCATGATACCGGTGGACAGGATGACGGGGATGAAGAAGATAGCGCGGAACACAGCGCGTCCTGCCATTTTCTGGTTCAGCAGGACTGCCATGAACAGCGAGAACAGGAGGATTGCCGGCACGTCGAATGCCAGCTCCTTCATGCCCTTGACTAACGTCTCGGTGAAGGAGGAATCCTTGAAGAGGGCGTACTGGTAGTTCTCCAGTCCGACCCACTCCAGTGAGAAACCGCCTCCGTTGAGGATTGTCAGCTCGTAGAAGCTCATTTTCAGGGAATTCCAGATGATGGGCAGATACACAACGGCAAAGCCTATCACGAAGGGGAGAACGAAGACCCAGCCGGCGCGCGCCTTCCGCCTGTCCAGCGAAGCGACTTTGCGTCGCTTCGCCTTGGGGGCGCTGACCGTTGACTGCAGCTTGACTTCATTGGTCATTCTATGTTACCTCTCTTTCTCTCTCTGCGCCGCGCCGTCAGTACATGACAATCACGTACCCATACGCAGGAATGGTATAGGTAATGTCGTCATACCGGACGCTGACCGAGAAGTTGTTGTAATTCAGGAGGAACGTCTTGTAATTTGCATAGCTGCCGTCGTTCTGCTTGCTGCCGTAGGTCACGGACACGATGCGTCCGTCCGCAGACAGGTACTTGGAAGGATCCTCAATCTCTTCCTCCTCCGTCTTGGTGGTGGTCTTGATCATATCCTCGATGTCCTTTTCGGTAATCTCGGACAGGTTGGTCACGAAATACCGCAGCAACGCCTTGATCTGCTCACTGGAGGTATACAGGTCGTCGCCGTACACTTCCGACACGTTGAACTTGGGCGTCGTGTTGGCGTTGACCTTGGTCAGCGCCTCCTCGCAGTAGTAGTAGCGGATGTATGCCTCGATGTCGGCACGCAGCTGAGCCTTCGCCTCGTCGGTCTGGTTCTTCTCGTCGCTCAGATACTTACCATCCACAAGACGGGCATAGATGCGATCCACCCATTCGGTCATCTCCGCATCGGTCAGCACGCTGTCCAGCGAATAGTCCGCAATCTCACCGCGGACAGCCGCCTTGCGCGCCTTCTCCAGCAGGTCTGTGATACGCGCATCCAGGTAGTCCTTCTTGAAGTACTTGACCGCGTTCTTGTACAGGCTGTCCGTCGGCTTGGCAACATTGCCGGAGTTATAGATGGTCAGCACAGGCTCCTCGTTGCCGGCAAGCTGGTCGGAGAAGCTCTGGAACAGCAGGTAGATGTAATACTTCTGGACGTCGGAGGAAATGGAATACTTGCTCTCGATGTAGTAGGTGATACCGGACGCAATCTCGGTGGTCAGCGTCGCCACGGATTCCTCCGTGTCGCCCAGCGCCGCCAGCAGCAGGTTGTACAGCTGGTTGGGCGTGGTGTCCGCCGTAATCTTGGCGGCAACCTCGTCATGCTTGCGTGCGACCGCCTCCCGGATCTTTCTGTCCATGGTAGCCATCTGCACATCGTAGTAGTAATCCGCCACATCCGCCTCGGACAGACTCACTGCGTAAGCGTAGTAGAGGAAGTCGGAAGCCAGCGCGTTTACGTCTGCCTCCTCGTCCTTCAGCACGTAGCCCTCGGTACCCAGCCGGGCAGCCAGTTCCTCGATGAGAGCGGACAGTCCGTCCTCGCCGGTCTCGGCGCACTTCGCAGTGTACTCAGCCAGCAGTGCCTGATTGACAGCCTTGCTGTTGGTCTTGAAGGTGATGCTCACTTCGCCCAGAGACTTGACAGCCGCCGCGGCATATGCCGACAGCATCGCCTGCTCCAGCTCGGCGGAGACATCGCCGTACACGCCCTGCACCTCGCTCAGGATGACGCGCAGCTTCTCGGCTGCAACGGCGTCGCCCTTGAAGTTGGCAAGCGTCTGCTTGTAGGAATCTTCCGCCAGCAGATCCGTCAGGCGGGCAGCCGCCACGGTCGCCAGAGAGGAAGCGGTCTTGTAGGTCACGGTACGGATAGCCAGCGACTCGACCATGCCGTCGGGCGCAACCAGCTTGAGTGCCGCACGGTAGTAGTAGGACTCAATGTAGGCGCGCAGGTCGGACTGCAGCGTGTCGGGCGTTGCGTACTCCACACGCTTAGTGGAATCGGAATCGTTGATGGCATCCTCAACCACCTTGACGGCAGCAGCGACCGCCTTATCCAGCATCTCGCTGTCGGCGTCGGTCAGCCTGTAGTTGCCGTCGGTCACGCTCTTGATGCGCGGGTTGAGAATCGCGTCAATGGCGGTTCCGATCTTCTTGGTCGTGTTGGACACGTTGGTCTGGTTGGAACCTTCCTTGCCGTTGTCCAGCTTACGGGTCATGACGAAGTTGAGCTTGGGCAGTACGTTGTCGTCTGCCAGTCCGGTCACGGAGGTATACAGCATACTGGTGAAGTAACCCAGAATGTGCTTATCCACCTCGCTCAGACCGTCCGCGCCCTTTTCATCGGACAGCGTGGGGTCAAAGGTGAACTGCGTTCCGAACAGCTCCCGCGCGTACAGGACAAGTCCCGTCACGGAGGTCTTGCCATCGGACAGACCGTACTTGGCTTCCAGCTCCGCATCGGTCAGGTCGCGGTTGGCGTCCAGGAAGCGGAGGACTGTCTTTTCCACATCGGTGTTCAGCAGTCCGTACTCGCCGGACACGATCATCTCATACAGGTTCTCCGCCTTGCCGACGATACCGGTCTGGCTGCGCAGGTTCTCCCCGTAGGCAGAGCACATCAGCAGTGCGATATGCGTGCGGAAGAAGGTGTCCATCTCCGCCTTGTCCACGGAATCCTTGAACTGGATACCCAGCTGCTGGGTCATCAGAGCCTCGGTCGCGGCGAGCCGCTCGTTGATCTCCTGCTTGATGCTCTCGTGCACGCCGCTGGTGCTCTCGATGAGCAGCTTGCCTGCCTCCGCATCGGCGAGCAGCTTCTGCAGCGTCGTGTACTCGGTCTCCAGCGACTGGATAGCGCGGGAGATGTTGCGCACATAGGTGCGGAGCTGTGCCAGCGTGGACTTACGGGTTGCCTCGGCGGCGGTCAGGGTGGTGGAAATCTCCTTCAGCTCGGCGTCGGTCTTGCCGGCGGCTACTGCCGCGTCATACTGCGCCTGCACTGCCTTGTAGGCATTGTCCGCCTCGACGAAATTCATCAGGCGCATCTCCATCGAACGGTCGCCGGTCACGTACATATACGCGGAGCCGCTGATACCGGAGTAGCTGGAGATACAGGTCTTGACAAACTCGACTGCCATGTCCTCAACGGAGGAAATGGTCTTACGGGCATCGGAAATTGACTGGTTCTGCTGCTTTCTGTCGTATTCCGCCTGGTTGTTCTGGTAGTCCAGCACGGTATTGAACTCGTCGTTCATATCGCTCTCCAGCTCGTCGGCGTCGGGGACGCGCATACCGCTCAGGAACGCATGGTCAACGATGAGCTTGTTCTGGACGTCCTTCAGGACGGAGTTCAGCTCGGTGTACAGCTCGACCACATCCTCCTGCCAGATGTCATAGCGGATGGAGTAGTAATGGCTGAGCTGGTAGTAGTCCTTCAGAATCTCGGTGTTCTGGTAGGACAGGATGAAGTAGGGGGAAGCGCCGTTCTCAATAGCCTTCAGCTTGGCGTATTCCACGTCGCCCTCCATGTTCAGCGGGCTGCCGGCGAAGTTCATGTAGCCGTGCAGCACGACGCCGAGGAACGGCACGCTGTAACTGGAACGGATGTAGCGGCTGGAATCCAGCGGTGCATTGAGGATATGCTTGACGTACTTCCAGGTGTAGACGTTACCGCCGTCCACCATGACGTCCAGCGATGTGTCGTCGTTGCCCGAGATGTACTCCAGTGCACGCTTGACGAAGGTCCGGGCATCCTCGCGGTTGTACGGCTCGTCGTCGTCGAAGTCGGAGTTCAGCGCGGTACCCAGCGTACCGACCGAAATGCCGGTCACATTGTCCATCTTAAGGTACTTTTTCATGAACTTCTCATAGAAGTGGCTGAGGTACGCGGGGGAGATGGCAAGCTGGTAGTAGCCCACATACTTCTGCATGGTGGGGCTGTACTCCCGCTTGCTGGAGTACCGGTCGTCGATGGTCTTGACCACGTGCTTGCGCAGGGACAGACCGTCAAACCAACCCGTCTCATTGACGTAGGAGAAATCGAAGTCCGGGAAGATACCCAGCGTGCCCTTGGCGGAGGCATAGTCCAGCAGCTCCTGCATGGAGGTCTCCTTGGACACCGCCTTCTCCCACTTCAGGTTGTACGGCATCTTGGCGTACATACCGCCGTTGGCAAAGCCGGTCAGCTTGAAGTTGACGTTGGTGATACCCTCCTTGGCAAGATCCTCATACATGGTGATGACGTCTGCCGCCGATGTCATGGCACGCTTGACCGTGACCGGGATGGATGCAATCTTCTCGGTGGTCTCGACAGCGCCAAAGGACTCGATGTACAGCGGAATGTCGCCGCTGGTTTCCTCGGTGGACAGCTCGTTCAGGAGCCCGTTGTTGACAAGGTAGTCGCGGTATGCGAATGCCATGCCCAGCCAGGTTGCGTCGTACCACGTGCCGTTCTCCAGTCCCTTTTCCTCGGCGACGGTGGAGTCAGTCAGCATGATGTAGTGAACCTTGAAGTTACCGGTATACTTCCGGTCGGTAATAACCGTCCACTCGGTGTTGGTACCGACCGAGAGGGAGTCCGCCAGGTTGTAGGAGTCCTGCGGGCGGGGGTTGAAGTTCATCATCACGGTGTCGTACTCAGACAGCACACCGGAGTGATAGTACATGATGTTGGTCAGGGCGTCGCCCTCCTCGATAACGGCGGTGAAGCCGCGCTTGGAGACGACCTCCTGCACCTCGCTTGCCTTTCCGATGAGCGATGCATAGCTGCTCAGGGCGGTGGGCACGGTCTTGCCTTCCTTCTGCGCCTCGGTGATGGCGTCATACACCACGCCCGAAATGCGCGTCACGGTCTGCTGACCCAGCTCGTCGTCGTACTCAAGGCAGTCGTAGTACCGGGTATCCTCCACGACACCGAACGCGGGGTAGCGCACGGTCTGCTGGTAGGTACCGGTCAGCTGGTGGTAGGCGTAGTCCACGCCGTACACCTTACTCGACACGGAAGTAGTGGTGTTGGGCATATCCTGCATGGCGAACAGCGCACCGGAGCCGTCGGGGTAGAACACGTAGCCGTCATAGGTATTGTTGCCGCAGCCCATGTAGGGCAGGACGCTGATGCTGGTCAGCTGATACAGCGTCTCGTTGAAGGACAGACCGTTGACGGGCAGACGGACGGTAAAGCCGTCATCGCCCAGCGTGTACTCCAGTGCCATCTTGAACACAGGAGGGTTGGTTTCGTTGCTCTCGTACTCAGTGAGCTGATGGTCGTAGTCCATATCCTCGTAGGAGTACTCAGGCGCCGCCGTGCGGATCATGTTCTCCTGCTTCTCAATCTGCGTGGAGGACGCGGTGCCGTCGAACACCCAGAACTCCATATCCGGCTTCTTCTTCAGAACCGGATAGGTCTGGATGAGCTTTTCCTTCAGGGAGTCGGTCTTCTGGGTGGCAACGCTCTTCATGCCGTCACGACCGCCGTAGTAAGCGATCAGCTGACGGAGTGCAAAGGGAACCGTCGCGGCATATTCCGCCTCGGTCATGCCCTTGCTCACGGTGCCGTCACTGTTGACGACATCATTGCTGGTGATGTTCAGGTTCTTGTCCAGACCGTAGTACTCCAGCATGGGGCCCAGCAGCTTCTCGCGGAAGCGGCTGTCTTCGATGACGCGGGGGACAAGGTGTCTTGCCTCTTCACGTCCGATGATGTACTCCACACGGATACCGTTCTTGATGTTCTTGACGGTAATCTGGTCGCGCATGGAGGCGTACTCGTAGCTGGTAAATTCTCTTTCCTTGCCGTTGTCCGTATACTTGATGATAATCTGCGACATCAGCTGGTACTTGATGGAATCGGTCGCATTGCTGGATCCGATGTCGTAGGGGTTGGTGAACAGAATCTGCCCGGTGGCAGTATTCCGCACCGCGACCTCACCGCTGGTCGCATCGCTGTACAGCTCGTAGTCGCCCTTCTTGAGCTTGAGCTTCATGGTGGCGAGCTTCGCCTCCGGCGTTGCGTACACATCGGTCAGGTAATTGAGCTGCTTATCCTCTTCCGCTGTTCCCGTGTCGGTCTCCGTGGTGGTCTCGTCTGCCGAAACCGTGACCGAGAAGCCGGTCAGAACACCGCACAGCATCAGAACAGCCAAAAACAGAGATAAGATTTTCTTACTTTTCTTCATTCGGGCTCTCTCCTATGTTTCGTTACATTCTGTATTGAATTTCTGTTACGATGTTGGTGATAAGGCTGACAATCTTACCGATCAGCGTGGTGAACAGGACTGCGATGAACATGATGAACACCATGGCGACCAGCGTACCAAGGATGGTGATGAAGTTCTTACCCAACGTGTAGTCGTGCGTGACCATGGTGCCGAAGAAGATCAGGATACCCAGCCAGACAAAGGCAAGTGTGCCGACGAAGCTGATGATGTCCGTCTCGGTAGACACGCAGAAGTTGGAGTAAATGGTTGCGGGAACAATCAGCAGCGGGAGCGGAACCAGGCTGTACGACGCGGCAATAAAGACATCCTTGAAGGAACCTTCGCCGTCGAACAGGGTGGTCAGGCACCAGTTTGCCAGCACGAACAGCAGCAACGGCACCACAACGCCAAGCAGCTGCGTCCACAGACTGCCGTACTCGTTGCGCGGGTTGAGCAGGTAGCCCTGTCCGATTGCCTGATAGTAGAAGGCGGCAACCGCCAGCCCAATGAAGAACAGCGAGGCACGGACCGATCCGCGTTTCTCGTGCTTCAGATCCCAGAAGCCGTCAAACGGGTGGAAGATGACATGGAAGCCGTAGGCGACCTCCTGCCAGAAGGTGCGCTTCTTGCCGGACACCGCAACCTTCCGGTTGATTTTGCCCATGGCGTGGAAGAATACCACCACACCCACAACGACTGCAACGATAATCAGTAACAGAACCAGGAAGTACGTGGACATCCATTCCTTCCGGATTTCCCGGTAGGAGTTCGACCAGTTGGAGGTATCGTAGGCAGACTCGAAGTAGGACAGCGAGTTCACGTAGTCCTTGTTCCGGTACATCGCCTGCCCGATGCCGACATAGGCTGTATCGAAGTTGGAGTTGCGCTGCAGCACCTTTGTCCACAGGTTGATAGCCTTGTCGTAATCCTGCGTGCTCTCCGCCGCGATGGCAGACAGGAGCAGGTCGCCGTACTCGGTGCGGCGGAACACGGTGATGTTGTTGTTGGTCTTATCCAGCAGCAGCATGACGTCGCCCTGATAGGCGATAGCCTTGATACCGTTCTCACCCAGGTTGCCCAGCATGGTGCCGTTGTCGCCGAAGGCGAACAGCAGGTTGCCGTCAAAGTCGTAGGTGTAGACGCGGTTACGCTTGGAGTCGATCAGCGACCAGGTGTCCTCCGGACCGACTGCCACGTCCACGATGGTGGAGGGACCCGTGATGTCGTCGGTGGACTTGCTGGAGTAATCCACCTCACCGGCGGGAATCCAGAAGCCGTTCCGGCGCATGATTTCGGTACCGTTTGCGTTGAGCAGCTTGACGGGGGAGTACTTACCGGACGTGTCCTTGCCCTTGATACTGCTCTCCACGTCGGAATCCTTGATGGAGGACGTAGTGGCATAGACAAGGTTCTTGTTGGTGTTGATGGAGATATTGTTGAACTCGGTTGTGATGACCTGCTCGGAGTTCGCGCGCTGCTCCTTGGTCTGGAAGCGGCGCCAGATAATCTGCCATGCGGACAGCGACTGCACCTGCGCTCCGATGAAGCCGGTGAAGGTGCCGTCGTCGGTCATGACGATGATACCCTGATAGGTGGTGGAGGAGACGACGTACAGTCGGTTGTACTCATCCACAGCGATAGCGATCGGCTTGTAGACCGAGCTGCGGTCGAACAGGGTGGATTCCGGCTCCTCGATGACACGCTGGAATTCGCCCTCCTCGTTGAACACCACGATACGGTAGTTGGCGGTATCGCAGACCCAGATCAGGCGCTCCGGGTAGGTCTTGTTCGGCTCGCTGACGTACACGCCCTGCGGCGCCGACAGCGCATCCGGCACACCCTCGCTGTTGGTGAAGGTGTTGATGACCCGCTTCAGCTTGTAGTACCGGTCCAGCACCAGGATGCGGTTGTTGCCGGTGTCGGCAATGTACACATTCTTGGCTTCATCCGTTACCATGTCGCTGGGGTTGTTCAGTTTACCGAGCGTGCTGTCCGCAGCAGTGCCCTCCGGCAGCAGTGCCTCCAGTCCCATATCCGACGCGCTCACCGCCTTGGTGGCAGTGTAGGCATCGGGGGAGTAGAGCGCCGTACCGCCGATACTGTACGTATAGGTCTGGTACGCCGAGCTTGCGCCGGTCGGCACGACAAGCGCACCGGTCAGCAGCAGGACAGCGGCAGCAAGGCAGAGGAGTTTTTTCAGATTCAGTTTCTTCATATTTCTCGGTACCTCCCCGTTAATCCTTCATACCGCTGGAGCCCATGGTTTCAATGATGTTGGACTGGGATATAATGAAGACCGTAATAGGAACCAGCATCATGATGACCTGCGATGCGGCGGATGCGCCGGCACGCTTGATACCGCCTGCCGTAATCTGTCCGATGGCGTAGTTGAAGGACTTGTACTGCTCGGAGTAGATGTACATGGACGCGCCGGCGTTCCACAGTCCCTGGAAGCTGTAAATAATCAGGGTCAGCCATGCGGGCTTGACCATGGGCATTGCAATGGTCCAGAAGATGCGGAACTCGCGTGCGCCGTCCAGACGGGCGGATTCCAGCACGGAGTCATTGACGTTGGTATCCATGAACTGCTTCATCAGGTACAGACCCAGCGTGGAGCCCCATGCGGGAACGATGAGTGCCCAGTAGGTGTCCAGCCAGTGCAGGGCGGACATCAGGATGAAGGAGGTGATGGTGGTGACGGTTGCGTTGAACATCAGAGACAGCTGAACCAGCTGGAACATACCGTCTCTGCCGGGGAACTTGATTTTTGCCAGTGCGTAGGCAGCCATGGATGCCAGCAGCAGGTGTCCGAAGGTACCGGCGACAGACACCAGCACGGTGTTGAAGATGTACCGGGAGAAAGGCACCCACGAGATGTTCATCAGCGTGAACAGGTCGCGGAAGTTCTTGAGCGTCGGGCTGGTCACGATGAAGCGCGGCGGGTACATCCACAGCTCATCCAGCGGCTTGAGCGACTGCATGATGACATACAGCATGGGCAGGAACATGAATATGCCCAAGATGGTCAGCAGGACTGTAATGCCTGCGTCGCCGCCCGCGGAACGGGCAAGGACGACCTTGTGATTTCTTGTTCTTAACTTTGCCATATCACGTACCCAACCTTGCTATAATCTTCTTGACCAGCATATTGGCGCCGACCATGATCACGAACAGCACCACCGCAATGGCGGAGGAGTAACCTATCTCGTACCGCTGTCCGCCGTAGTCGGACAGGTGGTGCACGATGGTATGCGCACAGTAGTTGACGGAGGGGAAACCTGCCAGCGCATCCACGACGGCACCGAAGCCGAAGGAGCCGGTGATGGACATGATGGCACCGAACATCAGCTGCGGCTTCATGTTGGGCAGCGTGATGTAGTACAGTTCCTGCCACCGGTTCCGGACGCCGTCCACGGCGCCCGCCTCGTACTGGGCGGAGTCGATACCCTGCAGACCGGCGATAAATGCCAGGAAGGAGGTACCGAGCGACATCCACAGCGAGACGATGATACACAGCGGCATGACGTAGGTTTCATCCTTGAACCAGTTGATAGGCTCGTCTATGAAGCCCAGCTTGCTCAGCCATGCGTTCGCCCAACCGTAGGAGTCCGAGGAGAACAGGGTACCCCAAATCAGGTAGACCTGACCGGAAATGGACGGCGCATAGAAGACCAGCGTAACAATGGAGCGGATCTTGGGCGGCAGCTCATTGATGAACCACGCGACCAGGAAAGACATCAGGTAGGACGCAGGTCCCACGATGACAGCGAAAATAAAGGTATTCTTGATGGCGATGAGGAAGATGTCGTCGTCGAAGAACAGGGTGACGTAGTTCTTCATCCAGACCATGTTCGGCATCTCCAGCATATTGAAGTCTGTGAAGCTCATAAAGATGGACAGGAACACGGGCACAATGGTGAACATGGCGAAGATAATCATATACGGGGCAACCATGACGTAGGCGACCCAGTTCTGCTTGGCTTCTTTCCATTTCCACTGCGCCTTGGTGAGTTCCCGCGATGCAGCCGGCTTTTCAGCCTTTGCCGTAGCTGTTTTCGTAGCCATTTACTCTCTCTCCTTACATAGATTCAGGGATCAGGGAACCGCCGGGGAAGGCAGTGCGGATTCCGTCGGGGCTCCACGGGTCGGTCGGCTCCGGAGGGGGTGTCCCTCCGGAAGCCGCCCGCGCTCACTTATCGGCAGCGGACAGTTCGATGATGTCGTCCAGGAAGTCAACGCAGCACTTGAACTGCGTGTACAGCTCGGAGGTGTTCTTGTACACCTCGTAGGAGAAGCACTTGCGCAGCTTCTTCTTCTCGTCCTTGGTCAGCGTCGTATCCTCCATGTCGTAGCCCATGGTCTTGATACGGTCCGCCTTGAACAGGGAGCCGTCGGGGTCAAGTGCGTCATACGCTTCCTTTACCGCGTCACGCGCCGCCATCAGCTTGGCTGCGTTGTCCGACGCGACCGCCGCTGCAATCTGATCCAGCAGGGCGTCGTAGGAGGAGGTATAGGACTTGTTCTCCTTGATGGCAGTCTGGAGCGTCTCCATCTGCGCCTTGCGCTTGGTCAGCAGGTTCTTGTATTCGTTCTTGTCCTCGGTCAGCGTCTCCAGATTGAACTCCTGCCGCTTGCGCTCGATTTCCTTGTTGATGGTGGAAATGTACTGCAGCAGTGCCTCGGAGGGGTTCGCATTGTTGTTGAAGGCGCTCAGGAACGCGAAGTTGGTGTAGCGGTCGATGATGTAGGAGCCGGGGTAGTTGGGCACGGATGCCAGATTCTCGAACTGAGCCGACACCTGCGCGAACTCCTCGACCGTCCAGGGCAGGCTTGCCAGCGCGTCGCGGTTGGCGGTCGCCTGCTTGGCGGAGGGACCCAGAATGGCAACCATCTCGTTGGCGAAGCTGACCTGGCAGCTCTCGCCGGTGTACCACTTCATGAAGCTCCACGCGCGGTCACGGTTGGTGCAGCCCTTGACCATGACGGATGCGGCAACGCCGGAAATGGACACGTTGTTGATATTGCCGTCGGCATCCGTCTCACCGGGCAGAGGCAGGAATTGCCACTTGCCCTCGATCTCGGTTGCGAAGACCTTGAGCTGGTTGTAGACGCCGGTATAGTCGCCCAGAATGATGGGCATTTCACCGGTACGGAAGCGGTTCGACGCATCGTACTGGTAGGGGAAGGAGTACATGGTGAACAGGTTGCACATCTTCTCAAAGGAGGACAGCCCGATCTGCGAGTCCAGATTGATGCGCATACCCTTGTCGGCGAACAGGTCGCCGCCCTTCTGGTACAGGAAAATCTTGTAGTCGGTGGTCAGACCGATCTGCATATTGTTCGCCTGCAGCGTCGGGATGCAGGACATCAGCTCGTCCCACGTCGTGGGAACCTCAAGGTCAAGGTCAGCCAGCACGTCCAGCCGCACGAACATCATGGGGAAGGACTGCGTTTCGGGCAGACCGTAGTAGTGCATAATCTCGTCGGCATCCTCCATACCGAGCACCATCATAGCTGCCTCGGTGAAGTGGGAGGTCGTCTCCTCGAAGTCGTCGAATCCTTCAATATTAATAAGTGCCGAACGGATAGCGTAGTTGATGACATCGCCGTGTCCCAGTCCCAGATACACATCGGGTCCGGACTCCGCCAGAATGGAAGGCAGGAGCGTACCGCCCGCGACCAGCTTCAGGTCAACGGCGATGTTGGTGGTGGGGGTAAAGTCGTTGTTGACCAGGTTACGCAGAACCTGCGACTGGTCACGTGCGGAGGCGAGCCAGACCTCGACCGACTCGTCGCTGGTTTCCTCCAGTGCGCCCATGCTGTTGTAGTCCCGGAAGAAGGACTGCCAGAAGCCCTTCATCTCGTGGGCAAACGCCTGGAAGAAGTTGGGGTTGGCGCGGGGCGTATCCGTGCCGGCAGGCTGAATCTGGATGTAGTCCAGCTGGAGCGGCTGGGTCTGCGCGTCCGAGAGGAAGGTACCCAACGTACCGATATTGGTCTTGAGGGAGGACAGGTTCTTGACCACGTCGTCGTCGTCGGTGCCCATTTCCTTCAGCAGGCGGGCAATCTTTTCCAGCGTGGCGACGTTGGAGGACTTCTCACCGGCGATTTCGGTCAGCCGCGTGGCGAGCGCTTCCAGCCGGCGTGCCTGCCGCACCATGTCAATCATGGTATCGGGCATGGTGTCGGAGAAGCCGTAGTCCTGATATTTATCGGGGGATGCGCCGGTCAGCTTGATGATGTTCAGGTAGTCGTTGTTGATGTTGGTCAGGATGTCGCTGACCTCGGAGACAACCTCACCCATGGCGCCCAGCGTGACCTCCAGCCGGACGGTATACACCGTATCGGCGGCAAGGTACACCGCGTAGGTCTGGTCGGTTCCGGTGTTCAGGCGGTTGACCTGCCAGGAGGCGTTGTAGTTGAACATAATCTCCCGCGCCTCGGTGAAGGGGATGCCGTCATAGTAGCCGTCGTCGCCCTCCTTCAGTCCGTCGCTGTAAATGTACATGGCGCGGCAGACAGACATACCGTCCAGCACGTCCTGCTTGAAGCGGGACACGACGTCGTACATACCGGCGGTTTTGACCGAGAAGGTCAGCTCAATCCACTGCCCTGCCGTCTGCCACTTATCGCCGCCGACGGTATTCAGCACCGTGCGGGTGACATCCGAGGGGGAGTTGAGCGCGTTGGAGCGATCCTCCAGCGGGTACAGGGTGATGTTGGACGCGGCGGTGAAGAACTCCGCCTCCAGCCGGATGGTATCCTGTCCGGCCGGCTTGTTCGCGTACTTCGCGCTGTACTGCTCATAGGTCAGGGTGTCCTCCAGCGGGTAGAGCGTGATGGAGGCGATGGTCATCGGCTCGTTCTTGCTCTCCAGCGTGATTTTGTTCTCGCCCTTCTGCAGATAGAACTCGAAGTTATCCGCGATGCTGCCGCTGGAATCGCGCAGGTAGTAGGTCATCCACTTGGGAGCCTGCTTGGCGACCGGGCGCAGCTCGTTGTTCTTAATGTCAATCTGGAAGTAGCGGACGAGGTGCTCGTCACAGAACGCCGACATCTCCGCCGTCATGCAGGCGGGAGACGCGAACACGACCTTGCCGTCCTCCACCGTCGCATCGGTGAAACCCGCGGCAACGGCTGCCGCCTTCAGCTGCTCGGCAGTCTCGTTCTTGCCGGGCGTAACCTTCGCCTTCTGATACTGGTTCTCCCAGTTCTTCATCAGGGTCAGGGAGCGTGCCTCGGAGAAGGGAACCACGTTGTTGATCATGAGCACGCGCTCAATGGAAGTGGTTCTGCCCTCTTCAGGATAGTACTCAATCCGGATGGCGTACAGTCCGTCCTCGGGGATATCCACCGTCCACGTCACGCTGCCGGTGCTGGGGGTATACAGACCGGTGATGCCGTCGTGCTCGGTCGTTTTGAAGCCGTCACCCGTCACGGTGTAGCTGCTTTCGTCGCAGACATTCACCTCAACGGTCTGGGTCGCGCGCTTGGCGTCCGCGTGCTTGGCTCTGTACTCCTCATACGAGATGGCGTTGAGCAGATCCTTGATGTCCGCCAGTGTCGATGAGGTGGTGCTTCCGCCGGTCGAGCTGTTCGCCGCCGATGCAAGCACCGTCAGCTGTCCGATCAGCATCACCGTGCAGAGCAGCCAACACGCCGGCTTAAGAAATCTTGTTCCCTTCATTCATGTTTCCTCCTGTTTCGATTTTCGACGCACAGCCAAGGGAGGGCTGCGCCCATGGAGCATTCTGCCGCCGCGTCTCCCACGCGGGGAGTGCGTCGCGTCCGTTCCCTTCCCGTCCGCCCATCCGGGCTCTCCGATTGTCGGTGCGGTGCGGAAACGCACAGCGCCGTATACCGAAACCGGGTCGCACCCGGAGGCGAGAGGAAATGCGGCAGGTCAGGCAGGGATTCCGGCACCGGGCGGCGGTGGGGCAGCAAAAGCCCCCGACGGTCATGAGCCGCCAAGGACCGGACCGCGCCGCGTCTCCCCCGGCCAAGGGGAGCGCCTGCGCCTCCGCGCGCTGTCTGAATCCCATTGGGACAGTTGCAAAACACCCCAATTTGACCTTAACATGATACCACAAAACCGCCGGATTGTCAAGTGGAAAATCCGGCGCCTACCTTATATGAGCGGCTCCGGGAGGGCAATTCTGCCGCCTGTTTCGCCGTTCACGGTATGTACACAAATCTCCGTTCCCGGTCACTGCTTTTTTCTACACGGTCTTTACACCGTGTAATCACATCCAATCACTGTCTGTGCGGGTGGCGTTACCGGGAAAATCGCCGTTTATTTACAGTATGTTTGCGGAATGCCGTATGTTTTTTTACAAACTTGTCGGGTAATGTTTACATCTGGTCAGGGAAGACTATGCCGGCATCTCCGGCGGCGGTGCATTTTGGCTTGGCGGGGTGTTTCGGCCGTTCGTCAATTTGTACAAAAATTGAGCATTTTTTTCTACGTTCCGGCAGATTGAACAAAACGCGCGGAGCGTGTCCGCCGTGCCGGCGGCGGGCGTTTCCCGCCTTCTGTGAATTTCCCTGTCGCACAAAGGTTTTTCGGAGGTAGTGCTGCTCTGGCGCCCTGCATCTGCGCCGGGAGGCGGCGCCGCTTCCGGGAGTGCCCCCGGCACCCCTCGCCTTCGCCGAACGCGGCGCAGCGCACCGGACGGTTTGCGGTGCCGCCGGGGGGTGCCTGTCCCCGGCGTGGTCGGCTTTACCTTGCCACCGGTTAAAGTTTTTCGCCCCCATCCCCCCCACCCCCCTTCCCCGCTGGGGAAGGGGGAGCTTTTTAGTTTTCTTATGCAAGGGGCTTCGCCCCTTGCA
>CAVIJF010000030.1:0-17930 GCA_963643175.1 bacterium | reverse complement strand
TATACCTTATCTTGCGGAAAATTGCAAGATATGGGCAGGATTTTTAGAGGTGCCCTTTTAACAAAAAGGGCACCCGGCGGCAAGGCGCGGGCGCACGTGAAATAATCCGAAAGGTCAAAGGGAGGAAAAACGAGAATGAAACGCAAACTGACTGTCGTGCCGGCATTCCTGTTGGCACTGATCTCCGTTTTGGGCAGCTTTGCCGGCTGTGCGAGCGGGGGGGGATGAGGCTGCAACAACGGGTTCCGTAACCGCGACCGCCGTAACCGACAGCACCACCGAAACCAGCGAGATTTCCCAGACCAAGGAAGAGCTGGGCAAGGTGGACTGGGAAGGAAAGGAATTCGGCATTCTTGTGTACGACGGCTTCTCCGGTGAGGTCGAGGCGGAGGACGGAATTGTGGACAGCGAGGGCGGAAGCTCTCAGGTCCTCAATGATGCCGTGTATACGCGCAACAGCCTGCTGGAATCCGAGTGCGGACTGAAACTCAAGTGGATCATCAAGAGCGACGATTCGTTCATGCAGGCAATCAGCACCGAATCCACGACCCCGACGGGCGAGTACTACCTCATCGACTACCGTCTGGGCGAGACGGCACAGGCGGCGACTTCCGGCTATCTGCATGACTACATCGACATGGGCATCGATCTGGACAAGTCGTGGTGGGACAGCGGAACGGCTGACTTCTCCCTCAACCAGAAGGTGTACTTCATGTGCGGCGACGTCAACTACGTGGACGACAACTTTACCTACGTTCTGATTTTCAACAAGAAGCTGCGCGAGGCGTATGCCAAGACCGTTGCCGACCCGTACCAGACCGTCCGCGACTGGGAGTGGACGCTGGACTACTTCAACGGCGTCATCAAGGGTATTTCCAACGATAACGGCGACGGCAAGTGGGACGAGAACGATACCTACGGCTTTGTCACGACGTGGGAGTACGGCAACACCTTCTTCATCGGTTCCGATCTGCGCTACATCATCAACGACCGCACCATGGAAAGCCCGGAGCTGGGTCTGGAAAGCGACATGACCAAGGCACTGCAGGTTCTGGATCTCTCCAAGCAGATTTATCACGACGCCGACGCGACGTATATGTCCCCTGCCGGACAGGAAAATCTGGGTCTGTCCTGCTTCAAGGCCGGACGCGCCATGTTCTACTCCGAGATTGCCAACTACCTGCCCATCCTGAACAAGGAGATGGACGGTGACTACGGTGTTCTGCCCGTGCCGAAGTACGACAAGGCGCAGAAGTACTACCGCACGTGGACGCATGACAGCGGTTCCTGCCTGTCCATCACGTCCAGCGTGCCGGACAGCCTCGCCGAGCAGGTCGGCAAGACGGTGCAGTATTACGCCATCTTCTCCACGCAGGAAGTCAAGCCTGCCTACTACAACATCATGCTGACCTCCCGGAACGTCCGCGATGCGGAGTCCGGCGAGATGCTGGATCTGATTTTCCAGAACCGCGTGTTTGACATGGCGTTCTACTTTGGGAGCACTTTCAGCTTCTACAGTCTGTTCAAGAATGACGTGTACAAGAACACCAACACCTTCAGCTCGCAGTACGCCGCCGCCAAGAGGCAGTTCCCCTCGCAGCTCCGGAGATTAATGAAAAAGCTGAACAAGTAATGTAATACGACCGTGGCACGCCGACCGGCATTCCTGCCGTGCGGCGTGTCCTCCATTTCTGCGCGTCTTCTCCTCCTACCCTGCGCGGGCAGGATAACGGGGGCGCGCTTTTTTTGGGGGATGGGGGCAAGAAAGTTTTGCAAAACCCATTCCGGCGGACATCATTCCCCCGGGGGCGGGGGAGAGCAGACAGCGCCGGAAAAAAACAGCCGATGCCGCAAGCAATTCC
This sequence comes from bacterium, assembly GCA_963643175.1. Classification (GTDB taxonomy): domain Bacteria; phylum Bacillota; class Clostridia; order Oscillospirales; family CAG-272; genus CAMEON01. Next base: position 16,068 of record CAVIJF010000030.1, on the reverse strand, counting down.
CGCCCCCACCACCGGGGACTCCGGAGGAGGGCAGAACCCCCGCCGAAAAATCCCGCAACCCCCTTGACTTTTGCCGTTCCGCATGGTATCATATGAACAAGGATTTCCGGAATATCTGCACTGCACATAGGACGGAAATACCAAAGGAAACACGCGGACAAAAAGCAGATGTTTCCCGATAACAGAAAGGCAGAAAAGACAATGCTCTACCTGAAAAAGCTGTTCTTAGACGGCACCCCCCTTGAGGACACCGTAACGGTAGCCGAATTTTCCCGACTGCACCCGGCACCCGCACTGGCGTGGTCGCTCGGCTCCGACCGCCCCGGCGGCATACAGACCGCCTATACCCTGACACTGACCGATCTGGATCGTGAAGAGGTGCTCTATGAGAGCGGCAGAGTCGAAACGGCGTCACAGACCGCCACATTCCCGGCAGGAGATTTCCCGGCGGGCGCACTCATCCGCGCAGACCTCACGGTCGAGGACGACGCGGGCGGCATCGCGGAGGGGGAGAGGCTGTTCTTCAACGGCGCATTGGATACCTTCCCCGGCGTGTGGATCAGTTCGCAGACCGATGAGGGCAACCGCGTCCTGCATTTCTACCGCGACTTCGTGCCGAAAAAGCCGGTGGAAACCGCCGTGCTGTATACCTGCGGACTGGGCTACCATAAGGCGTACCTGAACGATGAGGAGACAGACGACGCGGAGCTGGATCCCGCCCACAGCAACTACGCGCACGTCTGCTACTACCGCGTCACACCGGACGCAGGCGGGCTTGTGACCGAGGGACTGAACAGACTGGAAATCAAGGTGGCACCCGGCTGGCGCAAAAACAGCACGGAGTTCCTGCACGCCATGATAGGCGAGCGTAAGATTGAATTTTACGGTGACAGCCAGCTCTGGGCACTGCTGCGCCTGACCTACGAGGACGGCACGACCGAGGACATCGCCACGGGCGAGGACTGGCTCTGCGTGGCTGGCGCACAGGAATCCGAGATATTCAACGGCGAGACGTTTGACGCACGGCGCAACCGGGAGCCGGAGGAGCTGGAGCCGCACCATGCGCGGGCGGTGCCCGCGCCGGGCGGCGTCCTGCGCCCCATGACACTGCAACCCATCCGCCAGCAGGAAACATACGGTCCGGTGGAGATAACCAACCCGAAGCCGGGGATGTTCGTGGTGGATTTCGGACAGAATATCGCGGGCGTGGTGAGCCTGTACCTGTACGGAGACCTGAAGGCGGGCGACCGGGTGGTGCTGCGGCACGCCGAGGAACTGAACGAGGACGGCACGCTGTTCACCGAGCCGCTGCGCAGGGCAAAGCAGACCGACACCTACATCGCGGCGGGCGACGGGCGCGATCTGGACGAGTGGATGCCGGAGTTTACCTACCACGGATTCCGGTACGTGGAAGTGACGGGGCTGGAGATGCTGGAGCCGGAGGACATCTGCGCGGTGGCACTGCACACGGACATACAGAAGCGTTCCGCCTTCACCTGCGGCAGTGCCATGCTGAACGCGATACAGCAGAACCTTATCATGACCGAGAAGGACAACCTGCACTCCATCCTGACCGACTGCCCGCAGCGCGACGAGCGCATGGCGTGGATGAACGACGCCACCGTGCGCTTTGAGGAGACGCCTTACAACTTCGACGTGTCCCGCATTTTCCCCAAGGTCATGCTGGATATTCACAACGAGCAGCGCGCGGAGGGACAGTTCACCTGCTGTTCCCCCTACATATACGGCGGACTGCCCGCCGACCCGGTCTGCTCCTCCTACCTGATGGCGGGAAAGCAGGCGCTGCTGCACTGCGGCGAGCTGAACGCGGTGGATGAGCTGTTCGACGGCATGGCGGCGTGGGAGGACTTCCTGCTGTCGCACAGCCCGGACGGCACGGTGGACTACTCCTACTACGGCGACTGGGCGGCGCCGGGATACGCCTGCATCGGCGGCGAGGAGGGCGCAACCAACGCCGAAACGCCCGGCGTGCTGATGTCCACCGGCTACTCCTACTTCAACTGCGTGACGCTGGCTGATTTTGCCCGCCGGACGGGGCGCCGCACGGCGGAGAGCAAGTACCGGGCGGCGGCTGCCCGTGTGCGGGACGCTTTCCTTGCCAAGTGGTTTGACCCGGCGACGGCGCGTGTGGCGACCGGCTCCATGGGGGCGCAGGCGTTTGCGCTGTGGCTGGGCATCCTGCCGGCGGAGTCCGAGGCGGCGGCGGCGCGGCTTATGCGGGACGATCTGGTCAGCCGGAACTACCGGTTCACGACGGGCAATCTCTGCACGCGCTACCTGCTGGATATGCTGGCGAAGTTCGGCTACGCGGACGAGGCGTACACGCTGCTGACCCGCGACATCTACCCCTCCTTCGGCTACATGATTCAGAACGAGGCGACCACCGTCTGGGAGCGCTTTGAGCTGAAGAAGAATCCCAGCATGAACTCCCACAATCACCCGATGTACGGTTCCGTCGGTTCGTGGTTCTACCAGTATCTGGCGGGCATAACGCCGACCGCCCCGGGCTTTGCCGAGATGGACATCAAGCCCGTGTTCCCGACCGATCTTCTGTCGGTGCACGCGGTTGTGGACACCGTGATGGGGGAGGTCTCCGTGCGCTGGTCGAAGCGCTACGGCAGACTGTGGCTCTTTATTCAGCTTCCCTTCGGTGCTGTTGCCCACGTGGACTTTGACGGCAGGCAGTCTGTTCTGCGCGGCGGCTACCATGTGCTGAGCCGGGAACTGTAAGGGGCTTCGCCTCTTGCAACCCCGGCTTCGCCGGGTGCGGCATGGGTTGAGGGCGGCACCCAAGGGGGCAGGATGAGCAGGAAGCAATGCCCCGCAAAAAACACCGACAGCTGCACGGAAGACGGTGCTCCTCTCGGTATCGCAAACCCCGGTACGCAGTACCGCTTCCGGAACAGACACAGGGGTGCTGGGGGCGAAGCCCCCGGCAGAATAAAGTAAAAAACTCTCCCTTCCCCGGAGGGGAAGGGGGGCGGGGAGATGGGGTGACAAATTTTGACAGGGCAGTATAAATCCGACGGCACCCGGCACCCCCCGCAACCGCTGTGGCATCCCCCACCACGCCAACTTAAGGCTTCACCGCGCAATACCGATGGTGCAATTGCGCAGTCGGATTTTCCGTCAGACGATACAAAAAGCCGCAGGCTGTAGTGGCGCTACAGCCAAGGCTTTTGTGAAGTATGACGGAGAAGGCGCCAGCAAGTGTGCCATGCGCGGATTGTGAGGTGAAGCCTTAAAAAACAGAACCAATATAAACCGGGAAGGAACGCATTATGGAAGAGTACATGAAACAATACCACCGCTGGCTGGCATCCGACAAACTGGCAACCGGAGAGAAGGAGGAACTGCTGTCCATACAGGACAACGATGACGAACTGAGACTGCGCTTCACACATTACCTGTCATTCGGAACAGCCGGATTGCGCGGCGTCATGAAAACAGGCATGAACGCCATGAATACCCATACCGTTGCTTACGCAACGCAGGCGCTGGCGGAACTGATCCGCCGCGAAGGCAAGTCCGCCGCAGGCGTGGTCATCGCATACGACTGCCGCATCAATTCCCGCCTGTTCGCGGAAACCGCCGCATCCGTGCTGGCGGCGGCGGGTATTCCCGTCTACCTGTTCGACGAACTGCGCCCGACCCCGGAACTGTCCTTCGCCCTGCGCCGCCTGCACTGCGTGGCAGGCATCAATATCACCGCATCGCATAACCCCAAACAGTACAACGGCTATAAGGCGTACTGGGAGGACGGCGCCCAGCTCCCGCCGGAGCACGCGGACGTGGTCGCGGCGGTCATGGAAAGTCTGGACATCTTCGCGGACGTTCACATGGTTGATTTCGGGCAGGCGCTGAGCGCCGGGAAAATCACCCTGCTGGGACACGAAATGGACGAGGCGTACCTTGCCGAGGTGGAGAAGCAGGCGGTCAACCCGCGCGCCGTGCGGGACGTGGCGGACGACCTGAAAATCGTGTATACGCCCCTGCACGGCACGGGCTACCGGCTTGTGCCGGAGATTCTGCGCCGCATCGGACTGCGGAATCTGTTCACCGTGCCGGAGCAGATGGTCATCGACGGGAAATTCCCGACGGTGGAGAAGCCCAACCCGGAGTACCGGGCGGCGTTTGAACTGGGCATCGGCATCGCTGACCGCGTAGGTTCGGATCTGGTCATTGCGACCGACCCGGACGCCGACCGCGTAGGCGTGGTGTCCCGGACGCGGGACGGCAGCTTTGCAATCATCACGGGCAACCAGATGGGTGCCCTGCTGTTGGAATATATCCTTACGGCGTATGAGGAAACCGGCACCATGCCGGATCATCCCTTCGCGGTCAAGACCATCGTGACCACCGAGCTGGCGGCTAAAATCTGCCGTGCGCACGGGGTGGTCATGCACAACGTGCTGACCGGGTTCAAGTTCATCGGCGAGGTCATCAAGGACTACGAGCAGAAGGGCTACGGGCACTTCATTCTGGGCTTTGAGGAAAGCTACGGCTACCTCAAGGGCACCTACGCCCGCGACAAGGACGCGGTTGTCGCTTCCATGCTGATTACCGAAATGACGGCGTACTACAAGCGCCGCGGCATGACGCTGTCTGACGCGCTGGACGCCCTCTACGTCAAGTACGGCTTCTGCTATGAGTCCAATGTGGAAATCTACATGGAGGGACTTGACGGTCCCGCACGCATGGCGGCTCTGATGGATTCCCTGCGTTCCCCTGCGCCCGCGACCATTGCGGGCGAGCGCGTCGTGCGGTTCGGCGACTATCAGGCGGCTGTCCTGACAGACTGCACCACCGGTGCCTCCCAGCCCACCGGTCTGCCCCGCTCCAATGTCCTCTCCTTCACGCTGGAAAACGGCGATGTCATCGTCGCCCGCCCCTCCGGCACTGAACCCAAAATCAAATTCTACTTCATGCTCTCCGGCTCCGACCTGCCCGATACCCAGCGCAAAAAGGCTGTGTATCGCACAGCTTTGGGGGTATAAAGGGAGAGGAGGAGCGGGGGAAGCGTCGGGGGCTTCTTGAAAGAAGCCCCCCAAACCCCCAAGAACTTTTCTGAAATTGACTTTGCGCAGGGGACGGCTGATGCCTGATTCCGGGCACCTCCGGCGTTGGAAGGGCACTTGTATCCGGCGTTTCCGGCTCGACCCTGCCTTCATTTGTTTTTTTGCCCCCCTTCCCCGGAGGGGAAGAGCGCTCTGCGAGCGCGGGTCGGGAGGATGGGGGAAAAAGGACATACGGAGAAAAAAGGTATCCCGGCACCGCAGAATCTCAGATTATCCAAACACATATTTTTTTCTGACAGAAAGGAATCCACTCATGATATTTGAAAACAAAGACAGAATCGTTTTTGCCGGCGACTCGGTAACAGACATGGGAAGCGTCTGCCCGGTCGGCAACCAGTTCCAGGAGAACCTCGGACGCAGTTACGTCAGAATTATCGACAATATGCTTGCCGCATGGTACCCGGAACGCATTATCGGCATTCTGAACGCCGGAATCAGCGGGAATACCTCGCGTGAGCTGCTCGCCAGATGGGACAGTGATATTCTCGCCTTCTCGCCCACGTGGATCAGTATCTGCATCGGCATAAACGATGTCTGGCGCCAGTTCGATATGCCGGCATACCCGCACTACGCGGTCGAGCCGGCGGATTACGCCGCGAATGTCGAAAAGATGGTAATCTCCGGTAAGGCACACAGTAAGGGCGTCTTTTTAATGACGCCGTACATTATGGAACCCTGCCGCGAGGATGCCATGCGGGCGAGAATGGACGAATACGGCAATATCTGCCGGGAGATTGCGGAGAAGCATTCCGTCATTCTTGTCGATGTCCAGAAGGCGTTTGATGATTTCTTCGTCCATCGCCATTCTTCCAGCGTTTCGTGGGACAGGATTCATCCGAATCAGGTCGGCGCAACGGTGATTGCGCGAGAGTTTCTTTCGCATTGCGGATTTGACTATATGCATAACGCATAATGCATAATGCCGCCCGGCGCGGGCAAGGCTTATGCTCCCGGAATGAGTGTTCGCAAAGCCTTTGCCCCCTATCCCCCCTCCCCCTTCCCCGATGGGGAAGGGGGAGGTTCAAAGTTATCTTATGCAAGGGGCTGCCGCCCCTTGCAACCCCGCGTCTGCGCCGGGAGAGGCACTGCTTTGAGGCATAGCCCTCGGTACCCCTGCACCTGAACCGGATGCGGCACCGGCTTGCCGTTAGGTTGGCGGTGTCTTACGGAACGCCGGAAACCTGTTTCTCCCGGTACAGCCCCCAAAAAATATGCTTTCTACCGGAAAGAAAGAACCCGGGGAGCGAGTGGGGGACACCCCCCAAAAAAAGAAAGGAGCCGTCCATGCAATATAACCGTGAAAACGACTGCGTGGAACTGTCGGTACAGGAACTGTGCGCACTGGCAAACCGACGCGGCGACCTCGACGCACGCCACCCGCGGAGAATGCCACTCCCCGACCGGACACAAACCCCGCCCCCCGACGCGGAACCCGCAACAGCAGGCAGACAGTACCGGCAGAACGTGACACTCCGGAACCGCGCCCGGCTGGACAGCCCCGCAGGTACCGTGACCTTTTCGGTCAGCGGCAGGGCGGACGGCGTTCTGTATGACCCGGCAGGCATCAGCCGCGTGGAACTGACCCGCACGGCGGCGGGAAACCTGCAGGCGCGGGCGCAGTATCCCGACCCGGAAACGCTGGCGCAGCTCTGTACCTTCGGCTACTTCCTGTGCGCGGCACGGGAACTGCCGCAGGTGGTGCTGCGCCTGACCTATGTCCGCGCAGGCGGGGAGGAAAGTGCCGAATCCGAACAGATTATGACGGCGGAGCGGCTGCGGACGCTGTATATCGCCATGCTGACGGGGGTTCTGCCACGCGCCGCCGACCTGCGCGACAGGCAGGGGCGGGTGCGCGACCTGCTGGCGGAGGCAACCTTCCCGTACCCCGCCATGCGCGGGGCGCAGGAGGACATGATCCGGGAGTGCTACCGCGACATCTGCCGGGGACAGACGCTGTTCGCGCAGGCACCGACCGGTATCGGCAAAACGGTGTCCACGCTGTACCCCGCCGTGCGGGCATTGGGAAAAGGCATATGCGACAAGATATTTTACCTGACCGCCAAGGGCGCGGCGCGCCGGGAGGCGTACAAGGCGGCGGAGCATCTGGGCGCGGCGGGCGCCCCGCTGCGTGCCTGCGTGATTACGGCGCGGGAGTCGGTGTGCCTGTGCGCGGCGGCGCGGGCGCGGCGGGATACGGACATGACCGCCTGCTGCAATCCGGCGGTGTGCCCCTATGCCAAGGGCTACTACGACCGCGCGGAGGAGGTCATCCGCCGGATGCTGGCGGCTGGGAACGGACTGTTCACCGGGCTTGCCATCCGGGCGGCGGCGGAGGCGGGGAGCGTGTGCCCCTATGAGCTGTCGCTGGATCTGTCGGAGTACTGCGAGCTGATTATCTGCGACTACAACTATGCCTTCTCCCCGACCGCCCGCCTCCGGCGGTACTTCAGCGACAGCGATCCCGCCGGACGGTACGTTTTTCTGGTGGACGAGGCGCACAATCTGCCCGACCGGGTGCGGGATATGTACGCCGGCGGGCTGTCGCTGGCGGCGGTGCGCGGGATTCAGGATGCCTTCAGCCGCTTTGAGCAGGAGGGCAGGGGAGAGTACCTGTTCCCGGACGAGGATCTGCCGGTGCGCGGGGAGGCGCTGACCGCCGCGGCTCTGGACGACGTGACCGGGGAGCTGTCGCGCATGGCGGCGCTGTGCGCCGGGAATGCCGTCACCGGGACGGACGGCGTCCGGCGTGGGGCAGCGCTGGATCGCACCTGCCCAGCCGGACTGGTTGCGGCGGCGGACGCGCTGTCGCGGCGCTGTGCCCGCTGGTTCCGCAGCAACCCGGAGCATCCGCTGGCGGAGCCTGCCGCCGCACTGTTCCGGATGCTGCGGGAGTTCCTGACCGCCGCCGCCTACTACGACCGGGGCTATGTGACCTACGTGGAAATCGCGGGGGAGGAGGTCGCGGTGCGGTTGGTGTGTCTGGATCCGTCACCCATCCTGCGCCCGCTTCTGCACCGGGCGGTTGCGCGGGTGCTGTTTTCGGCGACACTGACGCCGACGGAGTATTTTGCGGACATCTTAGGCGGCGGGGCGGACAGCGTGCAGACGATGTTTGAATCGCCCTTCCCGCCGGAGAACCTGTGCGTCAGCGTGGCGGACAGGCTGAGCACGCGCTTCGGTGACCGGGACAAGACCTGCCGGTCGGTGGTGAGCTACATTGCCGCCGCCGTCTCTGCCAAGCCGGGCAATTATCTGGTCTATCTGCCCTCCTACGACTATCTGGAGAAGGTGAGCGGGCTGTTCCGCAAGCGCTACCCCAAGGTGGACGCGGTTGTGCAGACGCGGCACATGAGCGGCGCGGAGCGCGAGGCATTCATCTGCTCCTTCCGCCCGGACAACCGGCGCCTGCACATCGGCTTCTGCGTGCTGGGTGGCTCCTTTTCAGAGGGCGTTGATCTGCCGGGCAAGTGCCTTATCGGCGCCGTGATTGTCGGCGTGGGGATGCCGGGGCTTTCGAGTATGCGCAACATCATGCGGGAGTACTACGACGAAACGCGAGAGGGCGAGGGGTATGCCTACGCCTACACGTATCCCGGCATGAACCGGGTCCTGCAGGCGGCGGGGCGTGTCATCCGCACGCCGGAGGATCGCGGGGCGGTTGTTCTGCTGGACGACCGCTACACGGAGGAGCCGTACCGTCATCTGCTTCCTCCGCACTGGCAGGATCTGTGTGCTGTCGGCGACCCTGCGTCGCTGGCGGAGCGTCTGCGGCGATTCTGGGGGGAGTGATCCCAGCGGGGGATGGGAGCAGAGTAGCCCCCCAAAGCCGCAATATTTCACGCGAATCAGCATTTCCTGAAAAATTTATCCCCTAAGTATGACGAATTATTGAAAAATATATTGACAAACCGCCAACGCCGTGTTATACTGTGGGTACTTCAAAGCAAAGGAGAGCACACTCATGGATAACAACACCCCTATGGAAAGCAAGCCCGTAGACAACAACCAGATTGCACGTTTTCTTTTGACCTTCTTCCTCGGCTTTATCGGCAGTCTGGTTATCAACCACTCGTCCCTGAAGGTTCCAGGCTACACATCCCGCACCGGCTGCTACCTCCTGCTTGGACTCGTGACCTGCGATATCTACCCGCTGGTTGCTTCCATCTGCAACTTGACCTTCGACCCCTCCAAGCCCAAGAACATCGGCTACAAGAAGGATTGATCCCTCTGCAGTTTCTCTCCAAGGGACTGCCGCAGCGTGCGGCAGTCCTTTTTCTTGCCCCGCGCAGGGAAACGAACGCCGGAACTGCACCGCCGGTCTGCTGTGTGGGGGCGGCGCGGTCAGCCTGCTGCATCTGATTCCGTAGCCGGGCGCGGAAAAATGCCCGAATCACGGGCGGAAGCCGGGCGCCGCACTGCCGGATTGCACAAACTTTTCCCCGCCCCGCCATGCGCGGGAAACTGCCTGTTGACAGAACGGCGCAGCGGGTGTATAATATACACGATGTTTGTGTTCGGATAAGGCTCTGCGGGGCGGCACGGTGCCGCCGGAGCGTATCGCCGGGGAGGGCTTCCCCGGTTCCGCAGGAGCCGGAACGGCAGCGGCAGACACAGGCGGCAGTAGCCGGATCCGGGTCGTAAAGGGGTTCGGCAGGACGGCGCGGGAACCACTCCCTGCGCTGTCCCCCGCCGGTGCCGCGCTGTCACTCGGGGGCGCACGCCCCGCCAAAGCATAACATACAGGAAGGGGATTCTTGCCTGTTCCGCACCGGAGTGCGCCGTGTCAGGCGCGGGAGGCGGAGCGTCCGGCAGATTCCCCGCAGGCTCTCCCCGGCGTACAGACTGGCGCCGGGCGGGGCTTGTTTTGCCGCGTCCGGGAAGGGATTTTTCCCCGCTCCGTTCGGGCAGAGGTGCAGATACCGCCGGTATCTGCGCCGTTTCGGCGTTCCCCGCCGGGGCGTACCCGTCCGGGGCAACGCGCGTTCCCTCCGCCGGATGGAACGCCTGTACAGGCATCCCCGCGCCGTTTTGCCGGGATGCCCATAGTATGACCGCCGGACGCAACGTCTGCACGTCCGGCTTCCGGCGGCACCCCTGACAGTGCCGCCCGCCGCGGAAGCACGGAGCAGCCGCGCTTCCCTCAAAGAAAGGAAACAGCATGGATCAGAATACCAATACACCCAATCAGAACAGCCCGGAAGAGTCCGGCGCACCGGACACCGCCGCAAAGCCGGCGGGCAAGTCCCCCCGCCGCCGTCCCTATAACCGCCGCCGCCCTGCCCGCCGTCCGGCGCAGGAACAGCCCGACGGTCTCTGGAGCGGCACCCGCGACATTCTCGGTTCGCCCGAAATCCGCCTGAACGACCAGCCCGCTGCCGAGGCGCCGTCTGCCGACGCGCCGTCTGCCCCCGCCGACGCGGGCACACCGGTCGGGACGGAACCCGCCGCCGGGAAGAAACCCGGTCGCCGTCCGGGACGTCCCAAGGACTCCGGCAAAGCCGGTGCCCAGAGCAAGCCCGCCGCCGGGGCGGCAGGCACGGATACCGGGGACGCCGCTGTGACACCTGCCCGCGAGCAGACTCAGGAGCCTGCCCGCAAGCCTGCTCACGAGCCTGTCAGAAAGAACGGACGCGGCGGCAGGAACGGCTCCCAGAAATCCGACGCACAGCAGGGCGCGACTGCCGCTCCGGCAGCCGCCAAGGTTCCCGCACGCCGCGGCAGAAAGCCCGCCGCGCAGAAGCCGTCGACCGATGCGCAGAACGCGCAGGGCGCCGCTCCGGCGTCGGATAAGCCCCGCAAGCCCCGCACCGGCGGGCGCGGACGGCGCAACGTCCCGATGGTGGTCAGCACGGCGGATTCCATCGTCCGGGATGCCGACATCGTGCGGCACGAGGGCAACGCGCTGCACGTGCGGCGCATGGGCGGCGAACTTGCCTACATCCCCAAGGCAAAACTGCGCATCATCCCGCTGGGCGGTCTGAACGAAATCGGCAAGAACATGACCGTCATCGAGTACGGCGACGACATTCTGGTGGTGGACTGCGGCATCGGCTTCCCGGACGAGGACGAAATGCCCGGCATCGATCTGGTCATTCCGGACATCACCTATCTGGAGAACAACCGCGACCGCGTCCGGGGCATCGTGCTGACGCACGGGCACGAGGATCACATCGGCGCGATTCCCTATATCCTGCAGAAGCTGTCCGTGCCGATTTACGGCACCCGGCTGACGCTGGGCATCATTGAAAACAAACTGCAGGAGCACACCCTGCCGTGGAAGGCGGATCTGCGCTGTGTCACGGCGGGCGACGTCATCCGGCTGGGGTCGTCCTTCACCGTGGAGTTTATCCACGTCAACCACTCCATCGCGGACGCCTGCGCGCTTGCCATCAACACCCCGCTGGGTATGCTGGTGCACACCGGCGACTTCAAGCTGGATCTGACGCCGATTGACGGCGACATGATGAATATCACCCGGCTGGGCGAGCTGGGACGGGACGGCGTGCTTCTGCTGATGTGCGAGTCCACCAACGCCGAGCGCCCCGGGCACACCCCCTCCGAGAAGAAGGTGGGCAAGTCGCTGGAGATGATCTTCACCATGAACCCGGAGAAGCGCATCGTCATTGCCACCTTCTCCTCCAACGTGCACCGCGTCCAGCAGATTATCGACATCAGTGCCCGCCACGGGCGCAAGGTGGCGGTCACGGGGCGGAGTATGATCAATATCGTTGCCGCCGCCGTGGAATTGGGCTACATGAAGGTTCCGGCGGGCGTGCTGGTTGACATTTCCGAAATCCGCCAGTACCGCCCCGACCAGCTGACGCTCATCACCACGGGCAGTCAGGGCGAACCGATGTCGGCACTGTACCGCATGGCGTTCGGCGACCACAATCAGGTGACGCTGGGACGCTCCGATCTGGTCGTGCTGTCCGCCTCCGCCATTCCCGGCAACGAGAAGCTGGTCGGGCGCATCATCAATGAGCTTGCCAAGATGGACGTGCAGGTCATCAACGATTCCTCGGTGGAGGTGCACGTATCGGGGCACGCCTGCCAGGAGGAGCTGAAGCTCATGCAGGGGCTGACGCATCCGCGCTATCTCATGCCTGTTCACGGCGAGTACAAACATCTTGCCGCAAACCGTGAGTTGGGTCTGGCCATGGGCATTCCCTCCGACCACATCTTCATCTCGGACATCGGCAAGGTGCTGGAGATTGACGAAGCGGGCGCGAGGTGGGGCGGCACCGTTCCGGCGGGCATTGTGCTGGTGGACGGGTACGGTGTGGGCGATGTCGGTAACATTGTCCTGCGTGACCGCAAGCATCTGTCGCAGGACGGCTTGATTGTTGTGGTTGCCACGGTGGACGAAAATGCCGGACAGCTTGTGTCAGGTCCCGACATTGTTTCGCGCGGTTTCGTGTATGTGCGGGAGTCGGAGGATCTGATGGACGAGGTGCGCCGTCTTGCCGCCGCCGCTATCAACAGCTGCATTGACCGTCACGGCTGTGACTGGTATGAAATCAAGAACCGCATCAAGGATGACATCACGCGGTTCCTGTACACCCGCACCAAGCGGAAGCCGATGATTCTGCCTATCGTCATGGATGTCTGAGGGGGGTGCCTGCCCCCCCGCCAAAACCCGCTTTCGCGGCGCAAATACCCCCCGCCGGACAGAATATCCGGCAAAACGGGACAAAATTTCATCCCAATTCATGACTCATTCATAGAAATATCATGAACGCAAGGTATAATAGGAGCATTATCCCCTGCCCATCTCCACGGAGGAAGGGCAGGGCAAAAACCCGCACACGCAGAGAGGGGGAGGGGAGACCCTTCCCGCCGCGCCGCGCGGACAGAAAGAGAGGACTTCCCACTCATGAATCAGACCGCCGCGAAGAACAACAAAACAAAAACTTCCCCGACAACGGTTCTGCTGATCGTCCTGCTGGCAGTTGCTGCGCTTATCCTTGTGTACAGCGTCATCAACAGCTTCGGCATCGTCGGACGCCTGAGCACCGCTGCCAGTACCGACCACTATTCCCTCAGCAAGAACCAGATCAAGGTGCTGAAGTATCAGCAGCAGCAGAATGTCTACCAGAGCCTGTACTACAACTGCATGTACTACTCCTACGGACTGACCGGCTATTACACCGACTACTTCGGCGACCTCTCGTCCTATAAGAATAATCCGAGCGGCTATGCTTCCGCACACCTGAACAGCTATAACCTGGATTCGCTGGCATACAGCCAGGCAGAGAGCCTGCTCATCTACTGCGAGGGCGCACGCGCCGCAGGCGTTTCGCTCAGCAAAGAGGAGCGCAACGACGAGGAAGCACTCCAGAATATCGCCTATATCAACCTCGAAACACTCCGGAGCGGCGCCGATTCCAACGGACAGACGCTGTCCTCCTATATCAAGGCGTGCATGGGCGACGGCGTGAGCAAGGGCGACGTGCAGGAGGTCATCGAGATGACCATGCTTGCCAACAAGTACTACGAGCAGAAGGTTGAGGAACTGAAGAACGCCGTCACGCAGGCGGACGCCGAAAAGTACCGCGAGGAGAACAAGTCCAGCTTCTACTTCACCGAGTACATTTCCTACACGCTCAAGAACGCGGAATGGAAAGAGGACGCCGAGAAGGTATCCACTGTTGAGGATCTGAAGAAGATGATTGTCAACAAGATGTTTGAGAGCGGCTACGCGGATTCCTACAAGACTGTTTTCACCGACAAGGAGATTGCCGACGCCGACGCCGAGCAGACCAAGAAGGACGTGCTGGAGACTATCCTGCACTGGGACAGCCTGGATGAGGGTCACGACGGCGAGGATCACAAGGAGCCTGCCTTTGACGTCAAGCCGTCCGATGAGACGACCGACGAGGGCAAGTACAAGACCGCCGGCTACAATCTGGCGACCGCGCTGAACACCGATATTCAGACGGAGCTTGCCAAGGTCAACGAGAGCGGCAAGTCGTACTACACTGACATCACGTCCTCCTCCGCCACCGACACCCAGAAGTGGCTGTTCGACGCCGGACGCAAGGGCGGCGACCGCACGGTCATCACCACCGAAACCAAGTCCACCGGAACCGATGGCACGGAAACGACCACCACGAACTGCTACTGGTACCTGATTGCCGAGGACTCGGACGTCATGCAGCTCGACACCGAGAAGACCCGCAACGGCTTCTACGTGGAACTGACCGACGACACCGATACCTCCATCAGCGCGACCGACGAGGTGAAGCGCACCGGAGAGGAAAAGTATGAGCTGGTTCAGAAGGCGGAGTCGCTGGATGCCCGCAAGACGGTCTTTACCGATATTCTGGGGGCTTCCGAGCAGTCCTCCATCTCCACGAGCGGACTGTCCAGCTATGAGGCTCTGAAGGAGTGGTTCTTCAGCGATGACCGCAAGGAAGGCGACTTTGACAAGGTGACGGTCACGACCGGCACCACGACGACCACCACCAAGGCATATGCCGTCCTGTTCCTGGGCGTGAACGAGGAGAACTGGCTGATTACCGCCAAGGACGCGGTCGCCAGCGAGAATCTCCAGACATGGTATGATGAGATGAAGGAGTCCTGCCACCTGACCATGGATTATGCGCAGGAGACTTCCACCACTGCCGAGACAACTGCCGCAGACGGCACCTCCACCGCTACGGAGGCTGTCTCCTCCGACGAGGAGCAGAGCGAAACCGCCGCGGAGCCGGAGAGCGAGACTGCCGCATAAAGCAGCGGTTGCATAAAACGCGGTTGATTGCGGAAACGCGGACAGGCGGCGCAGGACTGTGCCGCCGGAGCGTCCGGCGTTTCCGCTATACTGCCGGGGGAGCGGTGCACGTATCGGTGTACCGCCCCCCTTTCTGCCCGCCCCGCCTCTCACCTGCCTCCGCCGGGCGGCATAGGATGGGCGGGGGAGACACGGCGCAGTCCGGCGCACGTGCACCCGCACGCGGCGCATCGGGGCGCCCTTTTGCCGAAAGGATGGATTTGCCTGTATGGTACTGAATGAAAAACACACGACCGTCGCGTACCGCTGCCCCTTCTGTGGCTCCGGTGTCATGAGTGCCGTGGGGCTGTTCGGACTGTCCGCCGACATGGTACGGCTGAAGTGCCCCTGCGGGAAAAGCGAGATGCAGATTGTGCGTCAGCGGGACAGCGCCGCGGACGGCACGGTCCGGCTGACGGTGCCCTGCCTGCTCTGCCCCAAGCCGCACACCTTCACCCTGCGCGACACGGTTTTCTTCTCGGACGACCTGTTCACCCTGCCGTGCCCGTATTCGGACGTGAATATCTGCTTCACCGGGGAAATCAACCGGGTTAAGGCGGAGCTGGCGCGCACCGAACTGGAACTGCTGGATATGTTGGAGCAGAACGGCATTTCGAATTTTTCGGCGCTTCACGGCGACGAGCGCGACCTCGGCGACCCGCAGGTGCGCGATATTGTGCTGTATGCCATCCGGGAACTGGAAGCGGAGGGGAAGCTGTACTGCCGCTGTCCCGACCGGCAGGAGCCTGCCACAGACGCCGGGCAGCCGGAGGACACGGATCTGCCGGATGCCGGCTCGCCGGATGCCGCCTCCCCGGACAGCGCCCCGTCCGACGGGGATGACCGCTATGAGGCGGAGATTACGCCGGACGGCATCCGTGTAACCTGCCGCCGCTGTGGCGCCACCGTCCTTGTCCCCACCGGCTCCATGGTTTCCGCGCACGAGTTTCTCACGGCGGATTCCCTGCGGCTGAAGTAACGGGAGCAGACGATATTCCCGGCAGGTGACGGAATGATGAAGCCGCCCATATATCCCATTTTGGGATATATGGGCGGCTTCTGTGTTCCCTTTGGGGAAATCCGGTTTCCGGGAAAATGCGAAAAAACCGGATCTCTGCCGCACGGCAAAGACCCGGATTCTGTATTGGTGGAAACGAGGGGACTCGAACCCTTGACCTCACGGATGTGAACCGTGCGCTC
>CAVIJF010000029.1:0-19706 GCA_963643175.1 bacterium | reverse complement strand
GTTTTTGATAGCGCTCCCCCAAATTACGCGCAATACCTGCTCGCTGCAAACCATCTCTCGCAGTCCTGTCAGGCGACGTTTGCGAACGCGTTTGAAACCATTTCCGGGAGCAACGCGACATTCCCACTTGCGCAGTTTTCGTCAAGAATACAAGCTGATTTTTCTTATCAGACAACCCGGATTCGCACCACGCGGTACGTTTTTCCCGCACATCAGGGCGCTTCTTTTCGATCGTGGACACGGTCTTTTCCTAGTAGTTGTACTACCTTTGGGAGGTGGATCGTCAAGGAGTGTCCGACTTTTGATATATTTCTATAAACATCCAGAGAGCACCGCTTTATTTGCGGTGCTCTCTTCATCCCCCAATACTCCCGCGAACCGACAAGCAACAGACATGGATTCCGTCGGGAATCCGTTCTTTCTGCAGGAACGGCTGGGGAAAAACGGGAAACCGTTTGTAATGTGCAAGTTCCGCACCATGCATATAGATGCGGAGCGGAACGGTCCCACATGGGCGGCTCCCCGGGACGCACGCTGTACGAGGTTCGGCGTTTTTCTGCGCCGGGTGCGGCTGGACGAGCTGCCGCAGCTTTGGAATATTCTGAAGGGCGATATGAGTTTTGTCGGACCGCGCCCGGAACGGGAACATTTCTACCGGTTGTTTGAGGGGAATGTTCCCGGTTTTTCTGATCGGCTGGCTGTCGTGCCGGGGCTGACTGGTCATGCGCAGGTCAACGGCGGCTACGACCTCACCCCGGCGGAGAAGTTGGCGTATGACATGGAATACATCGAAAAGCGTTGCATGAAAATGGATATGCTGTGCGTGGTAAAAACGTTCCGCGTGATTTGCAGCGGCGCGGGGGCGCGGTAATCGGTGGGCTGCGGTCGGAGGCAAATGCCTCTCCAGGAAACTGTGAGGGATGGTTTGCAGCGAGCAGGTATTGCGCGTAATTTGGGGGGAGTGCTATAGACTGGTTTGTTGGAAGGAGGTTAGGGAAACACTGATTAATGTCAGCCTTGCAAAAATATACAAAAAGCAGTATAATGGAGGAAAGCAAAGCAAGGCAGGTGTGCAGCATGAAAGATCAGATAACATTCGCGGATGTTGAATACGGAAACCGGAAAAAGACGACGAAGCGGGAGGAATTTCTCAACAAGATGGATGAGATCTTCCCGTGGGAAGCATGGGTAGACATGGTCAGACCGTACTATCCAAAGGGAGAGCATGGGCGACCTGTTCGGGGTATCGAGACGATGCTACGGATGTATCTGATGCAGACATGGCTCAACCTGTCCGACGAAGGGACAGAGGACACCATATATGACAGCTTCGCCATGCGTAGTTTTCTTGGCATAAATTTTATGACGGAACAGGTCCCGGATGCGACAACCTTGCTGAAGTTCCGCCATCTGCTTGAGAAGCACAACATCGGAGAGAAAATTTATACTGACATCAAGGAACGCCTTGACAAATCCGGCTTGCTGATGCATGGCGGTACGATTGTGGATGCTACCATCATTTCTGCACCCAGTTCCACGAAAAACCGTACAGGAACCCGAGATCCGGAGATGCATCAGGCGAAGAAGGGGAATCAGTGGTATCATGGGATGAAGGTTCACGCCGGAGTGGATGCAGGAACGGGGTAGCGGGATAGCTATGCCCATTTGAGGGTAATTCCCCCTCATTGGGGATGAAAAATCGGCTCAGATGGTGCTTGAGTGGCTGTTTTTCGGCTTTTACTGGTGATCCTTGATATTTTATTCATCATTTTATGCATGATTGAATGTTCGGGAGATTTGGAGGCGAGTTATTCAGCGGTTCCTTAGAGTTGCATTCACTCTGAGAATTTTACTATCTTTCAAACACCGCAAAAAGAGCAAATAATACCATTGACTTTTGTTGCCCCATGTGATATAATATATTCTGTATGCAGTCCGCCGGCAACGCCGCCTCGGGAAACACGGCAGACTGCCAAAACATCAGAAAGGGCGCAGGCGATCGGCGTCCCTCTTTGCGCGGGGCGCAGGGGACAGACGCCACGCAGCAGCAGTCGCAAGGACATGAAAAAGGATATTCTTCGCACCATAGGGGAAAATATGGACGGCTTCTCCAAAGGACAGCGCCAGATTGCGCGGTACCTGCTGGAGCATTATGACAAAGCGGCGTACATGACCGCCGCCCGTCTGGGACACGAGGTCAGCGTGTCCGAATCCACCGTGGTGCGGTTTGTCATCGAGTTGGGCTATGCCGGGTATCCCGAGTTTCAGAAGGCACTCCAGGAGCTGATCCGCACCCGCCTGACATCCTTCCAGCGCATGGAAGTCACCAACCAGCTCATCGGCAACGGCAATGTGCTGGAAAAGGTTCTGCTGGGCGACATGGAAAAAATACGCAGGACGCTGGAGGGCATTGATCAGAGCGCCTTCAGCAATGCGGTGGACGCATTGGTAAACGCCAAGCGCATTTACATCATCGGCGTGCGCTCGTCCGCAACGCTGGCAGGCTTCCTGAATTACAACCTGCGCATGGTTTTTGACAACGTCCGCCTCATTGAAACAACCTCCGGCAGTGAGCTGTTCGAGCAGATTATGGACATCGGCGCAGGAGACGTCATGATTGCCATCAGCTTCCCGCGCTACTCCAAGCGCGTTATCAACGCCGTCACCTTCGCCAAGGGTGCCGGGGCGCGGGTGGTCGCGCTGACCGACAGCGCGGAGGCACCCATTGCCGCCAACGCGGATCACGTGCTGGTCGCGCAAAGCGATATGGCATCCTTCGCCGATTCCATGGTCGCTCCGATGAGCATCATCAACGCCCTGCTGGTCGCTATCTCGCGTGCCAAGGAGACGGACGTGAACGCCCGCCTGCATCGGCTGGAGGAAATATGGGATCATTATGACGTGTACGACAAGAGTCAGGAACAGTCCGCCGAGGGGGAAATCAAAATATGACCGACCGACCGCGCGTGCTGGTTGTCGGTGCCGGCGCCGCCGGCATGATGGCGGCAGTCGCCGCCGCGCAGACCCTGCGTGCCGCGGGTGAGCCGGACGGCGGCGTTCTGCTGACGGAGCGCGGCGACCGTCCCGGACGGAAGCTCCGCATCACCGGAAAGGGACGCTGCAATGTCACCAACGACTGCGACCGCGAGGAGTTTCTGCGGCACGTGATGACCAACCCCCGCTTCCTGTACAGCGCCCTGTCCGCCTTCGACACGCAGGACACCCGGACGTTCTTCGAGGAGTGCGGGGTCGCCCTGAAGGTCGAGCGCGGCAGGCGGGTGTTTCCCGTGTCCGACCGCGCAGGGGATATTGTAGATGCACTTGCCCGCGCCTGCCGGGCGTCCGGTGTCCGCAGTGAGGCGGGGCGCGTGACCGGTCTGCTGCGCACGGAGGGGGCTGATTCCGCTCCGCGTATTGCCGGTGTACGGGTCGGGGAGCGCCTGCTTCCCGCAGACACGGTTGTTCTGTGCACCGGCGGCTGCTCCTACCCCATCACAGGATCGGACGGGAACGGATACAGGCTGGCGGAATCGGTGGGGCACACCGTCCTGCCGCCCGCGCCGTCGCTGATTCCGATCGTGTGCGACGGGGACCTCTGCCGGCGCATGATGGGGCTGTCGCTCCGCAATGTGCGCCTGCGCGTTCTGGACACGGCGCAGGGCAACCGGGTTGTGTACGAGGATATGGGCGAGATGCTGTTCACGCATTTCGGCGTCACCGGTCCGCTGGTGCTGACGGCATCGGCGCACATGACCGACGCGGCAGGCGTCCGCGCGGGGCGCTACCGCCTGCGCATAGACCTCAAGCCCGCGCTGGACGAGGCGGCACTGGATGCGCGCATCCAGTCCGACTTTGCCAGATACCCCAACCGGGACTTTATCAACGCGCTGTCCGACCTCCTGCCGCAGAAGGCGATTCAGCCGGTGGCGGAGTTGTCCGGCATTCCCTTCCGCAAGAAAGTGAACGCCGTGACGCGCGAGGAACGCCGCGCATTGGCGGATGTCCTGAAGGGGCTGGAACTGCAGCCGGTCGGCTTCCTCCCGCTGGCGGAGGCAATCGTGACACGCGGCGGCGTGGACGTCCGGGAGGTGAACCCCCGCACGATGGAATCCAAGCGCTGTCCGGGGCTGTACCTTGCGGGAGAGCTGCTGGACGTGGACGCCACAACAGGCGGCTATAACCTGCAGATTGCCTTCTCAACCGGGCATTTGGCGGGAGAATCGGCGGCTCGCGCGGCGCTTGGTACGTAAGGAAGCCCCGGAATCCGCAATACGCAAATACGCACGGCAGCCCGCCCGGACGGCGGCATAACCTGCCGCCGCCCCGCGGATTTCCATCAGAAATACAGCAAACAGGAGAATACAGCATATGAAATTAGGTATCGTCGGACTTCCCAACGTGGGAAAGTCCACTCTGTTCAACGCCCTGACAGATGCGGGCGCCGAATCCGCCAACTATCCGTTCTGCACCATTGAGCCGAATGTCGGCATCGTCCCGGTTCCGGACAGGCGGCTGGACAGGCTGGCAGAGATGTACAACCCCGAAAAATATACGCCCGCAGTCATTGAGTTCGTGGACATCGCGGGACTTGTCCGCGGCGCCTCGCACGGCGAGGGACTCGGCAACAAGTTCCTGTCCCATATCCGCGAGGTGGACGCCATCCTGCACATAGTCCGCTGTTTTGACGACAGCAACATCATCCACGTGGACGGCTCGGTCGATCCCGTGCGCGACGTGGACACCATCAACATGGAGCTGATTCTGTCCGATCTGGAACTGGTCGAGAAGCGCCTGCCCGCCCTGCAGAAGCTGCTGCGCAACGGCGACAAGTCGCTGGCGACGGCGGTTTCCGCCTTTGAGAAGGTCAACGCGGCGCTGTCCGACGGCAAGTCCGCCCGCACCGCCGATC
Organism: bacterium; assembly: GCA_963643175.1. Taxonomy (GTDB): domain Bacteria; phylum Bacillota; class Clostridia; order Oscillospirales; family CAG-272; genus CAMEON01. The sequence continues at coordinate 14,797 of CAVIJF010000029.1, read as the reverse complement.
TGTCGGAGGACGAGCTGGCGGCATTCCGCGACACGCCCCTGCTGACGCTCAAGCCTGTCATTTACGTTGCCAATGTCTCCGAGGACGAGGCGGCAGGCGATGTGTCCGGCAACCCCTACTATCAGAAGCTGGCGGCATTGGCGGCATCCGAGCACACGGAGGTACTGCCCATCTGCGCACAGATTGAAGCGGAAATCGCCCAGCTGGACGGCGACGACAAAGCGGCGTTTCTGGAGGACATGGGCATTGCCGAATCCGGGCTGGATCGTCTGATTCAGGCAAGCTATTCCCTGCTGGGGCTTATCAGCTACCTGACCGCCGGTCCCAAGGAAGTGCGTGCGTGGACAATCCGCAAGGGCACCAAGGCGCCGCAGGCGGCAGGCAAAATCCACTCCGACTTCGAGCGCGGGTTTATCCGTGCGGAAGTAATCGGGTTTGACGAGCTGATGCGCGTCGGGAGCATGACCGCCGCCAAGGAGGCGGGGCTGGTCCGCTCCGAGGGCAAGGAGTACGTGATGCAGGACGGCGACATCGTGCTGTTCCGCTTCAACGTCTGACACAGGAGGAACCTCCCATGCGCATGAGACGCAAAAAGCACGGTGCCGAGCGCATCGCCGCCTGCTCTTCCCTGCTGATACAGGATCCCGCCTCGCTGACTGACGTCCGGGCAGACGGCACTCCACTGTTCCGGACGCCGGGCGGGCTGCAGCTGGAAATCGGCTGCGGCAAGGGCGATTTCGCCGTCGGCATGGCGGCGGCGCACCCGGACGTGAATTTCATCGCCATGGAGCGCGTGGCGGACGTCGCCTGCCTTGCTCTGGAAAAGGCGATGGCGGCGGCGCCTGACCGTCTGCAGGACAATCTGCGATTTCTGATCGGCAACGCGGAGAATCTGGGCGCGTGGCTGGCGCCGGGCGTACTGTCGCGCATTTACCTGAATTTCAGCGACCCGTGGTCGAAGTCCGGCTATGCCAAGCGCCGCCTGACCCACCGCCGGTTTCTGGCTCTCTACCGCACCTTGCTGAAAGACGGCGGCGAGCTGTGGCTCAAGACCGACAACGAGGGACTGTTTGATTTCAGTCTGGAGGAGTTTGCCGCGGAGGGGCTGACCTGCCTGTACGTCTCCCGTGACTTTCACGCCGCGCCGGAGTCGGCAGACAACATCATGACCGAGTACGAGCGGAATTTCTCCTCACAGGGAAAGCCGATTTTCTGCGCACGCGTACGTTTTGACAAAAAATAAGGAAACCGGGAACGCCGGGGGCCAAAGCCCCCGGCGTTCCCGGTTTTCACCGTTGAGTTACTTATTTCACCGCGTTGCTCTTTTCCTTCTGGATGACGTCGTGCGCACCGCCCTCCACGATACTGGTAGCGGATACCAGCGTCAGGACGGCTTTTTCCTGCAGTTCCGGAATGGTCAGGGCTCCGCAGTTGCACATGGTAGAGCGCACCTTGGCAAGCGTCATGGCAACATTGTCCTTCAGACTGCCGGCATACGGCACATAGGAATCCACGCCCTCCTCAAAGGACAGCTTCTTGTCGCCGCCGAGGTCATAGCGCTGCCAGTTGCGGGCACGGGCGGAGCCTTCGCCCCAATACTCCTTGTAGTAGGTGCCGCCGATGCTGACCTTGTTGGAAGGCGACTCGTCAAAGCGGGCAAAGTAGCGCCCCAGCATGACAAAATCCGCGCCCATAGCCAACGCCAGCGTGATATGGTGGTCATACACAATGCCGCCGTCCGAGCACACGGGCACATAAATGCCGGTTTCCTTGAAGTAGAGGTCGCGCTCGCGGCAGACGTCAATCAGCGCGGTCGCCTGCCCGCGTCCGATACCCTTTGTCTCACGCGTGATGCAGATGGAGCCGCCGCCGATGCCGACCTTGACAAAATCCGCGCCGCACTCCGCAAGGAAGCGGAATCCCTTGGCATCCACGACGTTACCCGCGCCGACCTTCACGCTGTCGCCGTACTGCTCCCGTATCCATGCCAGTGTGAACCTCTGCCAGTCCGAGAAGCCCTCCGAGGAATCAATGCACAGCACGTCTGCGCCCGCCGCAATCAGGGCGGGAACACGCTCCTTATAGTCGCGCGTGTTGATGCCCGCGCCCACAACGTACCGCTTGGAAGCGTCCAGCAGCTCGTTGGGGTTCTGCTTGTGGCTGTCGTAGTCCTTGCGGAAAACGAGGTAGCAGAGATGCTGGTTCTCGTCGATAATGGGCAGCGAATTGAGCTTGTTGTCCCAGATGATGTCGTTGGCAACCTTCAGCGTGGTGCCCTCCGGCGCGGTGATAAGCCGCTCAAAGGGCGTCATAAAGGAGGACACGGGCGTGGACGGCTCCATGCGGCTGGGGCGGTAATCCCGTCCGGTCACGATACCCAGCAGTCTGCCCTCCGGCGTGCCGTCCTCGGTCACGGCGACCGTGTTGTGACCGGTGCGCCGAACCAGCTCCACCACGTCCGCCATGGTGGCATCCGGAGTGATGTTGGAATCCGAGCGGACAAAGCCCGCCTTGTGGCTCTTGGCGCGCCTGACCATGGCGGCTTCATTCTCGATACTCTGTGCGCCGTAAATGAACGAAACGCCGCCCTCAACGGCAAGCGCGACCGCCAGCCGGTCGCCGGACACTGCCTGCATGATGGCGGACACCATGGGGATGTTCATCGTGATAGCCGGTGTTTCCCCCTTGCGGTACTTTACCAGCGGTGTGCGCAGGCTGACATTGGCAGGCACGCACTGATCCGACGAATAACCGGGAATCAGCAGGTATTCGTTAAAAGTATGAGAAGGTTCATTGATAAATGTTGCCATGATTGCATCTCCTCTTCCGTTCTGTTTTCCGGGTGTGTGCAGGCGGCGGGCACCCGGTTGTATTTTTGTTATTATACCATGAGACACGCCGGAAGTCAATCGGCAAAGGGCGCATTTTTCGGCACGAAAACGTCAAAAAAAGCACGCTTCTGCCGATGTGCGCCCCCGAGAACCGCCCCCGGCAGTCTTTCGCCCCCGCAAAGCAGAAAAAGCAGGGGAACCGCACAAGCCGTGCGGTTCCCCTGCGGGTATGGGCAGAGCCGGCATACCCCCTTACAGAACCTCGATATGCCGGTTCGCCGCAGGGTCAGCCTGATATGCCAGAAGCGCATTCCAGATGACGTCCACGATCTCCTCCGGAGTGCGGGCGGAGGAATCCACCACCAGATTGTAGTTTGCGTAGTCGTAGTAATCCACGCCGTACAGCTCCCGGAAGCGCGCCTGCTCGACCTGACTGCGCTCCACCAGCTTGTCCCGCGCCTCCTCGACCGACTCGTACCGCTCCTCCGCGTCGCGCGGGTTCGCCATGACGCGCTCCGCCGCGACGGTCGGGTCAACGGTCAGGAAGATTTTGAAGGTGTTCTCGGCAAAATGCCACGCCATGCGGGAGTCAAAAATCAGCCGCTCATCCCGGCGCTCTCTGGACAGCCGCGCGGTCGTTTCGTCAATCTTGTTGTCCAGCCCGTGATCCTGCTCCATGAGCCTGTTCAGCTCCAGCGTACTGATGCCCATCTCGCGTGCGATTTCGCGCTGGATGGCGCCGGTGGAAAAAATTTCGTAGCCGTAGCGATCGTGGATTATTTTGCACACGGTGGATTTGCCGCTGCCGAGTCTGCCGGTGATGGATATATGCATATATTGATTCTCCTGCTTCAATAAAATCGGTGGGAATGCGGGGGCGCGGAGGGGGAAAGTCAGTTCAGCTCAACCTTAATCGTGCCGATGCGCCGCTTCATCCGGCGCAGATCACGCAGCATTTTGAAGGTGTCCGAAAAAACGTGAACCTTGGATTCGCGGTGGTTGATAATCTTGACGGGGATTTCTTTAATCTTCATGCCCAGCTTGGTCGCCCACAGAATCGCCTCAAAGTCAAAGGCGAACCCGTTGACCTGGCACCGGGGAAATATCTTCTGCACAGCATCGCGTGTCCACGCCTTACAGCCGCACTGCGAGTCCGACAGCTTAAAGCCGCCCACGAAGCACAGCACCTTGATATAAATCTTGGATGCAAGACGCCGGATGAAGGTGTACCCCTCGTAGCCGTCCTCGGAAAGGTTGCGCGAACCGATAATCATATCCGGGTACCTGCCGCCGTTCTTCTCCGCCTCGGCAAGGAAGGTGTCATATACCCGCCGGATAACATCGGTTCCGTAGGCAAGGTCGGCGTCCGTGAACATCACGAAGTCGCCCTCCGCCGCCAGCAGAGCCGTGCGGACGGCGCAGCCCTTGCCCTGATTGTTAGGATAGCCGACCACGCGGACGTGCGGCAGATTCAGCGCCGCCACCGTCCTGTCGCACCCGTCCTTACTGCCGTCATTGGAGAAAATAATCTCATAGTCATCAAAATTCTCCTCCATATAGGAGGACAGCGTTCTTGCCGTGTCGGCAATGATGCTGTTCTCGTTATACATGGGGATACACAGGGACATTTTCATACTCCGATTCACTCCTATTATTCGCAGTGTGAGCATTCACACGTTTTTCGTGTACACAAAGAAATCAAAAGCGACCGATGTCTCCAGCCTGTCCGCCGCCGCCAGCCGCGCCTGCCCGTCCCGACTGGTGCGCCAGTAGTAGGGCGTCATGGAAAACAGTGCGTCAAGGCTCTCCCGCCCCTCCACGGTAACAGAAAACCGCACCGTGCGGCGCTCGGTGAGCGTCAGGGGGACATCCGCCCCCGGCAGGTCACGCCGTATATCGTTGGTGTGGATTTCGTCATACAAAAGCCGCTTCAGCCCCATCAGGTGCTCCTCCCCGGCTCCCGCGACAATCAGCTTTCCGCCCGGTCTGAGCACCCGTGCAAATTCGACGGAAGCGCAGGGTGCAAACACGTTGACCGCGCCGTCCATGCAGGCATCGCGCACCGGCAGTTCAAACACGCTGCCGACCGCAAACAGGGTATGCGATACGCCCGGCGGCGTCTGCCGCAGGCGTTCCGCCCGTGCCCGCCGCGCGGCGGCATCCACAGCATACCGGGACAGGTCAAAGCCCATGACCGCAAAGCCTGCGGCGGCAAGGGCAACGCTGTAATAGCCTTCCCCACAGCCGGCATCCAGCAGGCATCCGCCAGCCGGGAAGCAGTCCGCCGCCAGCCGGCACAGCGCCTCGCGGGCGGGGGCGTAGTACCCGCAGTTGAGGAAGTGCGACCGCGCCCGGACGGCATCGCGTGCGTCACCGCCGCCGGGGTGGCGGGGCGCCAGCGGCAGGTAGCCGCCTCCGCCGCCGTCAAAGCAGTGCGTCCGTGCGCCGCCGCAGACCAGCGAACGCCGGTCGTCCGATGTATGCATGGCGCTCCCACAGACCGGGCAGGTCAGGTGGGCGACCAGCGACGGGTCAAGTTCTGCCGACAAATCGGGCACGGGCGACACCTCCTTAACAAGACATACTTTGTATTATACATCACTTTACGCAAAAATGCAAGAGCTTTTTCGACAGCCGGCGGGGCGTTCCCGAACCCCGGCTCGGTCGCGGGGCACAGCCCCTCAGGTCGTTCCGGACGCATTCCCGTGCCCGTCGCGCACAATGTTCATCTCAAACCAGAAGGTTGAGCCTTTCCCGAGCTTGGATTCCACGCCGTAGGTCGCCTGATGCGCCTCCAAAATCTGTTTGACAATGGACAGCCCCAGACCGGTGCCTATCATGGCGCGGCGGTGCACCTTGTCCACCTTGTAGTAGCGATCCCAGATCAGCGGAATCTGGTCGGGGGCAATGCCCTCCCCGCTGTCCGTGACCGATATGCGCACCTTGCCGCTGTCGCGGAGCGTCCGCTGGGTCACGCGCACCAGCTTGTCGTCGCCGGTATAGTTGACGGCATTGTTTATCAGATTATAAATGACCTGCAGGAGCATGGTGCGGTCGGCGCGGACATCCACATCCTGATCCACGTCTATCTCGATACGATAGCCGTCCCGCTCGGTCAGCTTGCTGTAACGGGACATGACGGAGCGCACCGTGTCGGACAGGCTGAACACCTCCGGTTTGGGCTTGCGCGTCCCCGCCTGCAGCTTGGACAGATCCAGCAGGTCGTTGACCAGATCGGACAGGCGCTTGGTTTCGTCAATGATGACCTGCACGTTCTCCGGCGTGTTCTCGTCCGGAATGTCCCGCATGACTTCACTGTACCCGACAATCATGGTCAGCGGCGTGCGCAGGTCGTGCGAGATATTGGCAATCAGTTCCTTCTGGAGCGTGTCGTTCTGCGAGAGCGCATCCGCAGCCTGCGTCAGCGAATCCGACAGTTCCATGACCTCCCGGTAGCCGTTCACCTTGAAATCCGCGTTGTAGTCGCCCTTCGCCAGCCGCTTGGCAGCGGTGTTCATCTTTTCAATCGGCTCCGAGATGTTCCGGGAAATCAGCACCGCCAGCGTGATGGCACCGCAGAGCAGAATCACCGCAATGACCCAGAACTGCGTCTTGAGCGTCTGCACCGTGGCGTTGAGCGGCACCATTTCCGCGTTCATGAGAATCATGTACGACGTGCCGTCCCCGTCGCCCCCCGTCCGGATGACGTGCGCCCGGAGGACAATCTCGCTGTTCATCAGCCGGCGCCAGCCCGGCATGCGGGAAAAGGTCTTGGACGACGGCAGTGTACTCCCGTCGCTGCTCTGGTCGTCGCGGGACACCAGAACGGTATAGTCGCCGTTGTTCTTGACCGCCTCCTTGTAGAGATAGGTCAGGTACGTCTCGTCCATGTTGTGAATCAGACAGCCGGACGAGACGTCCGGGCTGGACGCCAGACTCTCCGCATATGCGCGGCTGCCCGTCCAGCTGAGCCGGTAGACCCGGATGCAGGCAAAGTACTTGTCCGACAGCTGTCCGATTTTCTCTCCCAGACTGTCCGGATCCTGCTCCAACACCAGACTGAGCGATTTTTCCGCATCGTCCAGCTCCCGGTACTTGCTCTGCCGGTAGAAGTAGTTGAGCAATCCTATCTGGAATACCCATACCACAATCAGAATAAAGGTTGTGAACAGCGTCAGGTAGGCAAACAGCTTCCACGATATACTGATTCGCGGGCGCCGGCAGTGCGGCGCCGCAGTGGACCGTCTGTGCATCTCGTTCCCCTCCCCCCTCGGCGGAATACCGCCCGAAATAAAGGAAGCGCTGATTTATCCGGCAGCGCATCCGTAAAAACGCGACAACACCTGCCCGACCGCGGAGCGGCGGTCGGGCAGGATGTTTCCGCTTCCGGTATCCCCGTGCAACCGCACATCAGCATTACGCAGGGATACCCATACCGCCGGAGCGGTCAGTTTTCCTCAAACCGATACCCGACACCCCGGAGGGTCACAATGTAGGAGGCATACTTGCCGAGGCTTTTGCGCAGCAGCTTGATATGTGTGTCCAGCGTGCGTGCATCGCCGTAGAAATCGTACCCCCAGACCTCGCTGATGAGCTTTTCGCGCGAGAGCGCAATATTCCGGTTCTCCAGCATATAGAAGAACAGGTCGTACTCCTTGGGCGACATCTCCACACGCTGCCCGTCCACATAGACAATGCGTGCCGTCACGTCTGCCCGCAGTCCGCCGCCATCCAGCTCGATAATCTGGTTCGGCGCCTTGCCTGTCTCCGCCGCCGGGTGCTTGACGCGCTTCATAACGGCGTCTACCCGGAGCATCAGCTCCTTCGGCGAGAACGGCTTGACCACATAGTCGTCAATGCCCAACTCAAAGCCGTTGATTTTGTCGTACTCCTCACCGCGTGCCGACAGCATGATGATGGGCGTCTGGCTGATTTTCCGGATTTCCCGGCAGGCGGAAAAACCGTCCAGTTCCGGCATCATGATGTCCATGATAATCAGGTCAAAGGTCTGCGCACGGCACAGATTGACTGCCTCCATGCCGTCGCCCGCCTCTGTGACGGTGTGCCCCTCGAACTCAGCGTACTTGCGGATGAGCGCCCGTATACGGCTCTCATCGTCCACAACCAAAATATGATACATAGCGGTCCTTTCCGCGCCGTGCCCTCCCTCGGCGGGGACAGGCGCTATCCTTAATATTTTAATCGGGGAAACCGTGGGAAACGGGGAGTGGGGAGCAGACGCGGCGCTTTACGCCGCCTTGTCTGTTTCCGTGGAAGGCTGCTTTTCGCCCAGTGTCAGATTGACCCGGATCTGCTCCCAGCGGCGCCCGTTGCTGCGGTAGACTATCACCTCGACCGTATCGCCGACCTTCTTGTTCTCCAGCAGGGTCTTGATCTGCGAGGAAGCCGTAATTTCGGTTCCGTCAAAGCTCAGGATGAGGTCGCCCGCCTGGAGGTCGTCGGTCAGGGTGGATTCGTACACATACACGCCCGTATAGGTGGAGTTGAAGTACCGGAGCGCCAGATTCACCGAGCTGACATCGACCAGCGACAGTCCGGTGGTGACACGTCCGCGCACGTACCCGTAGCGGTACAGCTCGCAGATGATGTCATACGCGGTATCAATCGGAATGGCGAAGCCCAGTCCCTCCACATCGTCGCTGGAGCACTTGGCGTTGACAATACCGACCAGCTCACCCGCCATGTTGAACAGTCCGCCGCCGGAGTTGCCGGGGTTGATGGGTGCTGAAATCTGAAGCAGCGTCATGTCGGTGCCCTCAATGCTGATCTGCCGTGCGGTGGCGCTGATAATGCCCTCGGTCACGGTGCCGCCCAGCGAACCGAGCGGGTTTCCGATGGCAATCACGTCCTCGCCGACCACAAGGTCATAGCTGGCGCCCATCGTGGCGACCGTCAGCTTCTTGCTGCCCGCATCAATCCACAGAAGCGCGATGTCCGACTGCTCGTCGGTACCGATCAGCGTGGCGGCATACTTGGTGCCGTCGGTCAGCGTCACGACAATGCTGTCCGCGCCGCTGATAACGTGGTTATTAGTGATAATGAAGCCTTCCGCCGAGATGATAACGCCGCTGCCCGCGCCGGACGTGACATACTGTCCGATGCGTCCCGACTGCACAATCGTTTCGGTGGTGATTTCCACAACCGAATCCGCCACGCGGTATACCACCGTTGCCACGGGCAGGCTGTTGGTGTCGGCGGAGGTCACGATGTTGCCGTCCGCATCCAGCACGGCATCCGCCTTGCCGTCACCGTCCGTATCCTTCCGCAGGGGAGACTTCTTGCTGATGGTCGCGTTATCCGGGACGGGGTGCGTCGCCTGAATCACGCCGGACTCAACCGATTCGGTTGCATCCGAACCGATTTGCTCCGCTGACGTGTCCGGTTCGGTCGCGGCGTTCTGGCTGGTTCCCTTCCCGTCCGTGGACGCAAGCGTCTCGTTCGGGTCAATGACAATGAACATCCCGCCGCCTGTTTCGGAACCGCCGCTCTGCGTGGAAGTGGGATCGTCCGCACCGGCGGCGTTGTGCACCATCATGGTGCCCAGCATCACGCAGGAGACTATCAGCAGACCTGCCAGCACCGCCACCAGCGCAATCAGCGCGCCCCGCCTGCCCTTGCCGGAACCGGACGGAGGCGGCGTCGGGGGGGCATATACGTATCCGTGTCCGCCGGTCGGCGTCGTATAGCCGCTGCCATCCGGCGAGGCGCTGCCGTTGAATGCAAAGTCCCGCTCGGCAGCGGTATAAACCTGGGACTCTTCGGGTTGGGTCGTATTCTTCACTGCATCGTCATGTTGAATGTTTCTCTCATCCATAATTCGTATGCACTACCTTTCCTTGGAAAACGGGCAGACGCGGCACGCCCTGCCGCCGCCCGGGTTGCTCTGTCGGGAAGGGTGTATCCGGATACCGCCCCTCCCTTTTGACACCCCTATTATATCGGTCAAATGTGAAGATTATATGACCGCCCCGCCAGTGACTTATGAACATTTCCGAAAGCGTGCGGATTTTATGCTGACCCCCTGCTGAAAGCCGCTTCTGCCGCATTTTTCCACGCGGACGAGGCAGTACTGCTGCGGCGCAATTATTCCGCCCGCAACAGCGAAAAACGCAGGCTGTACCGGGCGATGAAGCGCACGTTCCGGCTGGAAGCAGAGGGGAAAATGTGCCGGAGAGGTGCCGCCGGATACATCACGGATTCTCCAGATACTGCTCCAATGTGATACCGCGCCTGTATATTTCGGTCGCCGCCTCCACGCCGACAAAGCGGTAGTGCCACGGCTCGTAACTGTACCCGGTGACAGCCTCCATGCCCCGGGGAAAGCGCAGGATAAACCCGAACTTGTGCGCATTCTCCGCCAGCCAGCTGTAACAGGCGTGGTCGGCAAAGGATTCGTCCAGCACCGGATTGCTGCCCGCAATGAGATCCATGCAAAGCCCGGTCTGATGCTCGCTTGTGCCGGGGCGGGCGGAGTAGGTCAGCACCTGCGTGACCGCCTGCCCGTAGGTCCAGTCCGGATGGGCGGCGCGCTCGTTCTCCACATACTGGCTGAACAGGCTGCTCTGGTAGCTGTACGTGCGGTAGCCGCTGGTGACGAAAATGTCCGTCCAGCCGTATGCCCACAGCTCCCGCACCAGTGCCTCCGCCGCCTGCGCGACCGTGGATTCCAGCCGCACCTCCTTGCCGTTCAGCGTCAGCGAAGCGTCCAGCACCGACAGGTGCATGGGCGCGTACCCCTCGTCCACAGTATAGGTTTTGTTCACCAGCACCCGGTAGGCGGGATCGGTGGTGAACAGGGCGTCCCGGTACTTCTCAATATCGATACGGTAGGTGTAGGTTGTCGGGACGGTCTCCGACGCCGTGGCTGTCTCCGTGCCGGACGGGTCAACGAAAATAATCCGGCATCCGCCCAGCGACTGGGCAAGCAGGAGTACAGCCGCGCCGACGGCGGCGCACTTCCCGATATACGCATCCTTTTTCAAGGCAACTCCCTCCGTATTGCAGTATTCTGCCCGCCGCCGTTACTTTGCCGGCTTGGTTTCCACGACGATGAAGTACGGCGAGGTGGGCGAGTTGAGAATTTTGACCAGCGTGGCACAGATCCGGTGCCGGCTGACCGAGGCGAGGTATTCCTGAATCATCTTGCCCTCGGCGTCGCCCTCCGCGTGTCCGGGGTAGACCGCGATGTTCAGGATGGCGTCCCGGTCCATCAGGTCAATGGCATCCCGGATAGCGGGCAGGGTGGTTTCGCGCAGCGTCGTGACGGACTTGTCCCCGCCCGGCAGCCAGCCCAGATTGAACATCCCCGCCTTGAACGGCACATCCACGTACTTTTTGACGTTGGAGTGCGAGTCCAGAATCAGGCGGTAATTGTCGGGGCAGCCCTCGGCGACCAGCCGCTCCTGCGTGGACGCCAGTGCCTGCTCCTGAATGTCGAAGGCGTACACAAAGCCCTCCGCCCCGACGGTTTTGGACAGGTACGCGGTGTCGTGCCCGTTGCCCATGGTGAAATCCACGGCTATGTCCCCTGCGTGCAGGTGGTTTCCGATAAAGTATTTGTGAAGCTCCAGCAGGTCTATCATATGCAGTATTCCTCTTGTTTCAGTATTTCATGCGGGCGGTGTCCGGATCGGTGAAGCCTCAGCCGTTTCCGCCACTCTTGCCGCCGCTCTTTCCGCTGTCCCGGAGGTGAATATCCGAGCGCAGGAAGCGGATGGCGCGTTCCACCGCGTCCTTGGAATTGTACCACGGCTCGCCGTCGTAGCGGTAGTCGAACTTCTTGCAGAACCACGAAACGTCCTCGGTCAGGCTGTCCATGTATGCGTTGACCACCCTGCCGACTGCCGCCGCGAACGCCGCCTGCTTTTTCCGCCCCAGCCGCTTCTGCCCGTACTCCAGCAGCTTGCGGTAGTGCGGCAGGCAAAAGTACGGCTGCGCGTCCAGCTTGGCGGGGAAATCCTCATCCGCGTCCCAGAGATACACCACCGTTTCCGCCATATGCTCAAAGTTGAACGCGATGCGCCGGCACACGTAGCAGTCGCCCTCCAGCGCCGCAATCCGCCTGACCGGGCGGGTGCCGGGGGTGCCTAAGCCGCCGTCGCGTATACCGTCCTTCAGCTCCTTGAGATGGCTCTCCAGCGTCAGCGCCATGCCGAGGCGGTTCTTGCGGATAAACATCATGTCGTAGTGCAGGCGGCAGAAGCCTTCCCGGTTGGTCTGAATCCGGACATCCGGCTCCATCATGGAGGCGCCGAGTATCAGATCCAGCTCGTTCTCCTCCAACTTCCTGTACAGGGCGCACAGTGGGCATCCGCAGGATGCGTCCGCCGCCGACGCCTCAAACGCCTCGTTTACGGGAATGGTATATATCTGTTCCATGGGCACAGCTCCTTCTTTTTCGGAAAAGCCCTTGCTTTTTTCCGGAAAATCGTTTATACTTATGATACCACATTTCAGACCCGATTGCAAGAGGATGGTAAAAAAAAGCCTGACGGCGGGGCATCCCCCGCCCCTTTGCAAAGCGGGATATGCCAAAGGAGAACCGCCCATGCCCACCGCCACCGAGCAGCTCATGCAGGAGCTGATACGCCTGCTGCGGAACTACGCCCCGTCCGTGCAGTCGGATACGGATGCCGAGGGGCGCGGGACGCGCATTCTGACAGTCCGGAACCCGCGCGACGGGCGCTGGAGCCTGCAATTCCTCTGTCCCGCCGACCCGGACAGGCAGGGGGCACTGATCGGCTCTTTGTGGTTCGGCGCCGTGGAGATTACCGGCTGCCTGTCCGCGGAGGAAGCACCGGACACGATTCAGGCTGTGCTGAACGGGGAGATTACCTGCGTACTGCGCTACCGGAACGCCGACGAGCTGAGTTGTCACCACCCGTCCGGATGGAAAAAAGTGTTCCTGACCGGCTCCGCCGGCGGGGACGACGCCGCGCTTGCCGCACTGCAGGCGCGGCTGCGCACGCCGGTCACGCTGTGGGAACGGTTAGCGAGAACCTATACCGGCATATTTGAGTTTGCAAACTGGCAGACCTGCGAAACGGTTGCCCGTCTGCCCGGCAAGCCCGGAAAGAAAGAGAGGAACCGTACATGAGCCCCAAGGCACCGCGCACTGTTTTTGTCTGCACCGAATGCGGTGCGAAGTCCCCCAAATGGATGGGGAAATGCCCGCACTGTGGGCGCTGGAACACCATGGCGGAGGAGGTTGTCCAGCCGGAGCCGGAGACTGCCGCCGCCCCCGTGCGGCGCACCTCTCTGGCAGGGCTGTCCGGCGAGGGACGGGCGACCGCGTTCCGCGAGCTGTCCCTGCCGTCCTATATGCGCTCCGGGACGGGACTGGGCGAGCTGGACCGCGTGCTGGGCGGCGGGCTTGTGCTGGGATCCGTGGTTCTGCTGGCAGGTGAGCCGGGCATCGGAAAATCCACGCTGCTGATGCAGATTTCCGACTGTCTGGGGCAGAGCCGCAAGGTGCTGTACGTATCCGGCGAGGAATCCGGCGGGCAGCTCCGACTGCGTGCCGAGCGGCTGGGCGTCGGCGGGGAGAATCTGTTCATCCTGACCGAAACCAATCTGGAGCAGGTACTGGCGGAGACGGATCGCATCCGTCCCGACGTCATGATTCTGGACTCCATCCAGACCATATACTCGGACCGCATCAATTCCGCGCCCGGCTCCGTCACGCAGGTGCGGGAATGTGCGCTGACCTTCATCAACAAGGCAAAGGCGGAGGGCATCTCCATGCTGCTGGTCGGGCACGTCAACAAGGAGGGCGGCATAGCCGGTCCGAAGGTACTGGAGCATATGGTGGATGCCGTGCTGTACTTTGAGGGAGAGCGCCAGCAGGCGTACCGCATCATCCGGGCGGTCAAGAACCGCTACGGCTCCACCAACGAGATCGGCGTGTTTGAAATGACCGATGTGGGTCTGTGTGAGGTCGCCAACCCGTCCGAAATGCTTCTGGCGGGGCGTCCGCGCAACGTGTCCGGCAACTGTGCCCTGTGCACGATAGAAGGAACGCGCCCGCTGATAGCCGAGGTACAGGCGCTGGTCACGCCGACGGTCTTCCCTTCCCCCCGGCGCACCAGCAACGGCGTGGATTATAACCGCGTCTACCTGATTCTTGCCGTTCTGGAGAAGCGGCTGGGGCTGAAGTTCTACCAGAATGACGTGTATCTGAACGTCATCGGTGGGCTGTCGGTCGGTGAGCCTGCCGCCGACCTTGCCATCGCCGCCTCGCTGATTTCCTCGCTGACCGACCGGGTCGTGCCGGACGATCTCATCATCGTCGGAGAGCTGGGGCTGGCGGGCGAGGTACGCAGTGTGTCCAATCTGGATCAGCGGGTGCGTGAGGCGGCGCGGCTGGGCTTTACGCGGGCGGTTGTACCGCTCCGCAACACCGAAAAGCGCTCGCTGTCCGTTGAGGGAATGCGTCTTATCCCCGTCCGGAGCATCCACGAGGTCATCCGGGAACTGAAGGAGCAGGCGGCGGATTGACCGGCAGCGCCTTGCCCGTCAGCAGCGTTTCGCAGCAGTCCGCCTGCGGCACCTCCACCGCAATGCCGTCTATGTGCAGGAACCGGAGCTCGGTGTAGTTGTAGGTGGACAGCCGCCGGTTCAGGGCATCGTTGGAATGGGCGCATACCAAAATGTCGTCCGGTTCAAAGCAGGTAATGACCAGTGTGTGGTAGTAGTTGCCTGACCGGTCGGCGAGTTGGATGAAATCGCCCTCGTACACGTCATCGGCGGTCACGTCGCGCCCGAACGGACCGATGCCGCCGTTTGCCTCCCGGAACGCCGGGGTCTGCGTGACGAAGTTGTGGATGTATACGACGCCTGTCCACGCCGGGGCGTGCTTTTTGCGTGGGGGGCGGTATCGGGCTGGAGTTGCGCCCCGCGGTACTGGCTCAACCCGCCATCGTATAAACTTTCTTGCCCCCCATCCC
>CAVIJF010000028.1:0-19883 GCA_963643175.1 bacterium | reverse complement strand
CAAGGGGCGAAGCCCCTTGCATAAGAAAGCTAAAATCTCCCCCTTCCCCGGAGGGGAAGGGGGTCGGGGGGATGGGGGCAAAAAGTTTAGTCTGAGCCAGGGCAAACCGGAAACGGCAGGGTACAGGTACCCTTCCGGCACCGTAAACCGCAGAGTCAGCCGGTAACGCCGGGGCAGACACTCCAAAATCACCGCAACGGCAAAAATATCCGACGCAGAGGCTAATCCCCCGCCATCTCCCGCAAAGTTTCCGCCTCCCGCGCCAGAACCGCCGGATCGTCGCCGGGGACAAACTCCAGAAGCAGCCGGATGCGGTCGCGCTGCGGAACGTGACGGAGCAGATTTACCCACAGACCGCGCCGATCGGCAAGCGGCAGGCGGGTGCCGTCCGGCAGCCACGAAAATACGTGAATCGCCCGGAGCCACGGCAGTGCCGCCTCCAGCCCCCGCAGAAGCTCGCTCTCTGGGCGGCGGAAGTCCGGCTGCCAGTACAGCCCGGCGGCGGGATGCCCGATTTCCCGCATAAGCCGGACAGCGGAGTCACTTTCATCGGTCAGTGTGCCGGGATGGTATTCAAACGCAATTCGCAGACCGCGCGCCGATGCCGCCTCCGTCGCCGCAATGCCGTCCGCTACCCACGCACGCCGGGTCGCGGCATCCACCGCGCCGCTGCCCTGCGTGCCTGCCCACAGGCGCAGCATCGGTGCCCCCAACGCTTCCGCCGCCGCCAGGTAGGCGGAAAAATCCTGCCCCTGCCCCAACCGGTAGTAGGTACCGTAGGAGGCAACCGCCAAACCGGCGGCGCGGGTCGCCGTCCCGATCCGACGCGCACCGGCAGGGTCGGTTTCCGGTACGTGGATGTCACTGCCCCACTCGATGCACGCCAGTCCGGCGTCGTGCGCCAGACGAATCAACGCCTCCGCCGGCAGGCGGCGGTAGGTCACGGATACAAGTCCTATGTTCTTATACATGGAATACGTCTCCTCTCTTCTCCGACGCACCGATCAACCGGTAGCACCGGCTGCGCCCCGCCGTGCCGTCCTCCCGTATCAGTCCCAACCTCTCAGACAGATGCAGGATGCCGTAGGTCGCCCGTCCCCGGATGCCGGTCAGGCGCGCATACCCGGCGGCGGTAAAGCGTCCGTCCGGCGGTATCGCCGCCTCCGGCGGCAGGAAGTACGCGGCGTAGTCCGCCGGGCTGCACAGCTCCACGCGCCCGCACAGCGCGGTCGGAATGCGCTCGTACCGGTTGGAGCCGCGTTTGCCGTCCCGCCCCCAGCCGTCCTTCATGCGGAACTCCTCTATCTCCAGAAACAGCAGGCAGACCGTCAGGCGCGGGTCGCCTATCCAGTCGGACAGCCAGTACAGCTCCCGCGCCACGCTCCGCACGTCCGCGTGCCGGGGCGACCGGCGGCGGCTCAGTATCTGCCCGTCCGCGGGGTCTATCCACGACAGGTACTTGCGGTACGGCAGGGGATGCACCACCGTCACCGGGCTGTCGGTATGCGCCATGTACAGTCCGATTTTCCGGCGCAGGGGGTAAAAACCGCCGGTCTGCACCTCGAAAATGTGCCCGTCCGGCAGGCGTACGTCGGCAATCCGGTCACGCGCGGTGCCAGCCCCGCCCAGTTCCCGGACAGGCACCTCCTGCCCGGCGGGGTCGGGGGACAGGTATCGCTTGACTGCCATATGCAGGCGCTTCTCCCGCAGGGTGCCGATGCCGGCGTACCCCTGCGCCGGCGGCGGCAGGCGCACCGTGTCCGCCGCCGCGGCGGCAAACCGCTCCGCTTCCTCCGGCGTGACCGCCCCCGGTGCCGCCGGGCAGTCTGCCTGCCGTTTCCTGTTTTCTCCCACTGCTGTCCTCCTTTCGGCGGCACGCCGCATACGGCGGATACGCTGCGGAACAGCGCAGGGGAAACCTCCCTGACGGAGGTTCCCCCTGCGTGTCCGGTATCCGGTGAATCCTGAATCCGCGGTTTCCTTACGCCCAGCTCATGCCGGTCGGCTTCGGCTCGAAAATGCACACGCCCTTGAGGAAGGTAATCGCCTTTTTCAGCCCCTCGTCAATGGTCATGACACTGTCCTCATGCTCAATCGACAGCACGCGGTCGTAGCCGCACAGCCGCAGGGTGGAAATCATATCGCGCCAGTAGGTCTCGCCGTTGCCGTACCCCACCGTGCGGAACACCCACGAACGGTTCAGCTCGTCCGAGTAGTGCTTGGTATCCAGAACGCCGTTCTTCGCCGTATTGATGGCGTCAATCTTGGTATCCTTTGCGTGGACGTGGTAAATGGCGCCCTTCAACTCGCGGATCGCCGCCACGGGATCCATGCCCTGCCAGATAAGGTGCGAGGGGTCGAAGTTCGCTCCGATGGCATCGCCCACGGCAGCGCGCAGGCGCAGCAGTGTGGCGGGATTGTACACGCAGAATCCGGGGTGCATCTCAAACGCAATGTGCGGCACATGGTGCGCCACCGCAAATGCCGCCGCCTCCTTCCAGTAGGGAATCAGCTTCTGATTCCACTGCCAGTCCAGAATGGCAAGGAAATCCTCCGGCCACGGGCAGGTCACCCAGTTGGGGTACCTGGATTCCTCGCAGTCGCCGGGACAGCCGGAGAAGGTGATGACCGTATCCACGCCCATCTTCTCCGCCAGCAGAACGGCATTGCGGAAATCCCGGTCGTACTGCGCCGCCAGCTCCCGGTTGGGATGCAGGGCGTTGCCGTGCGCCGCCAGTGCGCAGACCTCCACGTCATACTTCTTCAGGAGCGCCATGAAGGCTTCATACTTTGCCGGGTCAGCCAGCAGCTCCTCAGGGTTGCAGTGCGCCTTGCCGGGATAGCCGCCCGCGCCAAGCTCCACCGTGTGGATATCCAGCGATGTCAGAATCCGGAGCGTCTCCTCCAGGGATTTTGAACCGTACAGGTTTGCCAGAACACTCAGTTTCATGATATAGGAACCGTCCTTTCAAATGTAACTTTCAGACAGATACAAGGGCTTCCGCACAGGGGCGGAACGCCGCCTCACGCCGCATTGGTCAGCGGGGAGGTGAGCACGAACACACCCTCTCCCGGCTTCAGATTCAGCGTGACGGTGCCCGTCCGGTTGACATACTCACAGCCGCTGTCGCCCCAGACTGCGACCAGACGGCGCTCGTTCAGCGTCAGCGTAACGCTGGCGTTCTGTGTGGTGTCGGCATTCACGACGTAGTAGGCATTCCGGTTGTTGCGGTAAGTGAAATTGCCGATGACAACCGCGCCGCCGTTCGCCTCGGACGCCTCGGTCAGCGAGCCGTAGTAGGACTCCGCCGTGGCGCCCAGCTCGGCGGCAGCCTCCGGGAAGTTGATAACCGTGGTGGAAACGTGCGTAAAGCTCGTGAACACCTCCTGCATCCCGGCGACCTCAGCGTTGACCGCCTTGACCCGGTTATACAGGCTCGTGCGGTTGCCGTCCGCGTCCAGAATGCCGGTAACGGTGCTGTCCGCCCGCCCGCAGATGTTGTTGAAGAAGTACCCCTTGGCACCCATCGCCAGACTGAGATGCACGCTCAGGCGCAGTTCCTCCAGCGACGGCTCCCGCAGGTTCTCACCGCCCGCGCACTGCAGTACCGGATAGACGGGCAGTCCGCCGTACTTCGCCGCCTTCATAGCGCCGATGAAACCGGCAGTCCGGTTGGTGCCGTCCGCCGGGAAAGCGTCAAAGGCAACCAGCGTGTAATCCAATCCCTGTCCCTTCATGAAGTTCTGCACATACTGCCCGTAGGTCAGGGAGTCAGAACCCTTGAAATCCGCGTAGGGCGGCCGCAGACGGACGGTCAGCTTGAGCTTGTCGGTGCCAAGCCCGGTCCGCAGACTGTCCACGTAATTGATGAAGGCAGGGAGATCCTGTGCTTCCGGGTCGCCCGTGCTGTCCGGCACCGTGACGATGACGGCACCCAGCGCATCGGAGTCGTTGGACTTGAGCAGGTCGCGCAGTTTGGCGACCGTATTGTCGCTGTCCTGTCCGCCGCAGTTGTACCACAGCTTCATCTGACGGCTCCGCGCGGCAGACAGGGACGCCGCCAGTGCCTCCGGGGATTTCCATTCGTCCGCCGTCACGACACAGTTGAAGCCCGCCTCCGTCAGCGCGTCAAACGCCGCGTCGAAGGCGCTGCCCGTCTGCCCGTTGGCGGTATCGCGCAGTGCGCTGTTCGGCGTACCCCAGCCGCCGACCAGGACAAGCCCGGACGACCGCATGACCATGTTGTACAGATCCAGCAGATCCTGCCGCTCCTCGTCGGTCAGGTCGCGGTTCGGGTCATCCGTCTCCGGCTCCTGTGCCGTGGTTTCGCCCTTATCCGTGACGATCTGCGTCACGGGGGCGCCGTTCGCATCCGTCACCGGCTCTCCGTTTGCGTCCGTGACCGTCTCCACACGGGTTGCCTTCTCCCCGCCGGAATAGGCTTCGCCCTCTGCAAAGCGGGTATCCCGCTCCGCCGGCCCCGAATCCACCTCCCGGTTTGGATTCAGCAGCGGGTCAAGGAGGGAGCAGCCCGCCAGCATCAGCAATGCCAGCGCGGTGCACAGCAGGGCGGTGAGTTTTCTTTTTCGGTTCATTGGTTATTCCTCTCAGGGTATTTTTTTCGGGAAACGGCGGCTTATCCGTCAGCGCTTTCTCAGGGAAGCGTTTCCTTGGAGCAGCATTCTCAGAAGCGGAAAATGTCTCCCGTTTTGGCGGAGGTATAAATGCCCTCCAGAATGCGCGTCACGGTGAACGCCTGCTCCGGCAGGACGCAGGGCTTCCCGTCGTTGACGACGGCGTTAATCCACTGTGCCGCTTCCAGCACGGCGGGATCCCCGCTGGTCACGCCCTCAAAGAAGGCGGCGCCGGCGGCGGTGAAGTTAGGCTGAAAGACATACTGGCAGTTCTGCCGGATGCCGTTGATGCGCAGTCCGTCGTTCATATCCGCGCCCGCCAGCGTGCCGCAGATGGTCGTGACCGCCTCGCGCACCTCCAGCGTGTTGAGCGCCCATGCGGACTCCAGATTGATGACCGCGCCGTTCTCCATGACCACCATGCCGAAGGCGCTGTCCTCAACCGTGAACTTCTCGGGGTCCCAGTTGCCCCATGCGTTGCCCTGATTGGTATCCTTGTTGAGCTTGTGGAAGGTCTGCCCCAAGCAGTACTTGGGCTTGTAGTTGTCCATCATCCACAGGGTCAGGTCGAGTGCGTGAGTGCCGATATCAATCAGCGGACCGCCGCCCTGCTCATACTCGTTCAGGAACACGCCCCACGTCGGCACGGCACGCCGCCGGATGGCGGTCGCCTTAGCATAGTAGATGTCGCCGAAGGTACCGGCGAGGCACTCGTTCTTCATGTACTGCGCGTCGGCACGCTGGCGGCTCTGGTAGCCTATGGTCAGCAGCTTGCCGGTCTCGCGGGCGGCGTCCAGCATCTTCTTTGCCTCGGCGGCATTGATTGCCATGGGCTTCTCACACATGACGTGCTTGCCCGCGTGCAGGGCGTCCACGGTGATGAAGCTGTGGGCACGGTTGGGCGTGCAGACGTGCACCACGTCGATGGTTTTGTCCTCCAGCAGTTTGCGATAGTCGGTATACACCGCCGCGTCGGGCGTGCCGTAGTCCTGCTTTGCTTTGCGGGCGCGCTCCTCAATGATGTCGCAGAACGCGACCATCTGCACACCCGGTATCTGCCGGAGAGAAGGCATATGCTTGCCGTTGGCAATTCCGCCGCATCCGATAATGCCGATCCGCACGGTCTTTTCGTTTCCCATAGTAAGAACTCCTTACCCATAAAGATATAATTCAGTATGCCCGGTGTCCCCCGGGCGGCACCGGTCGCCCGGAAAGGGGTAGCATCATTTTACCGCATCCGGCGCCTTTTTTCAATGGTTTTTCCCGCTTTTTTCAGGCAAAGCGCATTTTCGGCGCTTTGCCCAAAACAGGACAGGGAGTTTTTGGCACATTGCCCGCCGCCGCCGTGCCTGCCTGCTGTAGCTTGCAGCCGGCGCACCCGGCAGTTGCAGAATGCACAAAAAATTCTTGCCATCGTTCACAAAATACAGCTTTATTCCCTGCAGGGAATGTGGTATACTGATTGAAACGACAGTTCCGCTCCGGCAGGACGGAACGGGAAAGGACGGCACCTATGGGAAAATACTTCGGCACGGACGGCTTCCGGGGGGAGGCAAATGCCACGCTGACCGGCGGTCACGCATGGCACATCGGGCGCTTTCTGGCGTGGTACTACGGGAGCGGGCAGGGCGGAACCGCCGGCACGGCGCACAGGGCGCGCGTGGTCATCGGCAAGGACACCCGCCGCTCCAGCTACCTGTTTGAATACACGCTGGTGGCGGGGCTGATTGCGGGCGGGGCGGATGCCTATATGCTGCACGTCACCACCACACCCAGCGTCTGCTTCGCGGCGGCGCGCGGGGAGTTTGACTGCGGCGTGATGATTTCCGCCTCACACAATCCCTTCTCCGACAACGGAATCAAGCTGGTCAACGGCAACGGCGAGAAAATCGATGACCGGACGATACAGGTCATTGAGGACTATCTGGACGGCGGGGCGCGGGCACTGGGGCTGGACGCGGACGAACTGCCGCTCGCGCACGGTGCCGACATCGGGCAGATTGTGGACTATGCCGCCGGGCGCAACCGGTACGTCGGCTACTTAATCTCGCTGGCGGCGCATTCCTACCGCTCACTGCGGATCGGGCTGGACTGCGCCAACGGCTCCGCGTGGATGATAGCCAAGGCGGTGTTTGAGGCGCTCGGCGCCCGCACCTATATCATCAATGCCGACCCGGACGGGCTGAATATCAACCTGAACGCCGGTTCCACGCACACCGAGGGACTGCGGCGGCTGGTTCTGTCGGAGCATCTGGACGTGGGCTTCGCCTTTGACGGCGACGCCGACCGCTGTATCGCCATTGACGAGAACGGTGAGGAGGTGGACGGCGACCGCATCCTGTACATCCTTGCCTGCGCCATGCAGGAAAACGGCACCCTGCCGCGGGACACGGTTGTGACCACGGTCATGACCAACATGGGGCTGTACCGGGCGCTGGATGCCGTCGGCATCCGCCATGTGGAAACCACCGTCGGAGACCGCTTCATCTACGAGGGCATGGTGCGCGGCGGCTACGGGCTGGGCGGAGAGCAGTCGGGGCACGTCATCCTGCGCAAGTACGCCACGACCGGCGACGGTCTGCTGACCGCCATCATGCTGGCGGAACGCATGGTGGACGCCAAAGCGCCGCTCTCACGGCTTGCCGCGCCGGTCGTGCTGTCCCCGCAGCTCCAGAAAAGCATCCGCGTGCCGGACAAGGACGCCGTGTCAGCCGACCCCGCCGTGACCGCCCGGTTGGCGGAGATTGCCGCCCGCCTCGGGGACTCCGGACGCATCCTCCTGCGCCGGAGCGGCACCGAGCCGGTCGTGCGCGTGATGGCGGAGTCGCCGTCGCGCGCGCTGTGCGAGGCGTGCGCAGACGAAATGCTGGCGCTCATCCGCGCACGCGGGCTGGCGGAGCCGGAATAATCCCCGGCAGCGTCCGGCTTCATGTTGTATATAAAGGATTCACCGCACAATCCGCGCACGGCACAGTCGGAATTGCGCGGCGAAACCTAAAATCTTATTGATACGCAAAGGAGATACGCTATGCAGAACCGCATTCTCACAACGCAGGAACTGTTTGCCCCCGGGCACACCCGCGCATGGGCGCATCTATCCGGGTATGAGCACCCGTGGGAGATTCTGGGGGAAATCAAGGACATCATCCGCGAGATCGGCGCGACCCTGCCACCCGATGAATACGAGCATCCCGCCGGGGACATCTGGATTGCCAGATCCGCCCGCATCGCGCCCACTGCGTACATCGGGGCGCCCGCCATCATCGGGGCGGACACCGAAGTGCGGCACGGCGCCTTCATCCGCGGCGCGGCGCTGGTCGGGGACGGCTGTGTGGTCGGCAACTCGGTGGAGCTGAAAAACTGCATTCTGTTTGACGGCGTGCAGGTTCCGCACTACAACTACATCGGCGATTCGGTGCTCGGCTACAAGGCGCACATGGGTGCGGGTTCCGTGACCTCCAACGTCAAGAGCGACCGGACGCTCATCACGGTGTACGCGGGGAGCGAGCAGGCAGAAACACGGCTGAAGAAAATGGGCGCCATTCTGGGCGACCGCGTGGAGGTCGGATGCAACGCGGTGCTGAATCCCGGCACTGTCATCGGTCCGGATTCCAATATCTATCCGCTGTCCTCCGTGCGCGGCACCGTTCCGCCCCGCTGTATTTTCAAGAGCGGCAAGGGCACGGAGATTGTGGAAAAGCGGTAAGGAGCCGCCAGCCGGATTTCCTGCCTGCCGGCGGTCGGCTGTCGGCTCCGGTTATCCGTTTCCTCGGTCTGTTGTCGGCTATTGATCGCCGTCCGCCGACTGTCTCCGTATCCCGTCCCGGTGTGCGCCGGGATTTTTGCGGGTAAGCAAAAAAACCGAACCCCTGCCGGTCGGGCAGGGATTCGGATTTTTGTATTGAAAGTAGTGACCTACTTTAATACAAAATGCACACCCTACCGACCTTTCGTGTAAAGGTTCAAAGGGTGTGCATTTTTACATTTTTCCTTCCTGCTCATTTTTCCACTGCAAGAGAAGCGAGGCTGCCTTATCGCGTGTAGCAGGATTTACGCAGAAGTTCAGAAAATCAACGACGGCTTGCTCCGGTGTTAGGCCATACGGCTTTAGGACTTTTTCGACTTCCGTCAATAGGTCGCTGTCGACCTCGACCATAATGGTTACAAGATTATCGCTCAAAATCAATCCTCCTCGCTAATTTTACTACACAGTTCTTCTATGCGCTTACGCTCACCGTCCGTGTAGAGGATCCCAAAACAGTTCCAATAATCCTCCCAGCCGATTAGAACCAGTGAATTTCCAGTAACGGAACGAATCACAAACGGTCCTTCACCTGAATCAATGCGCTGGAGGATTATTTCAAAGTCTTTTTCCAGTTCTCCCTGTGTGATCGATGGAAACGCAGATAAACTCCAATCAGTCTTCGGCATAAATGTCAAACGCATCTCCAATCCGGCGTAGGCGCTCAGCCAAATGCAAACAGAGTCTCCTGAGCGAATCTGCATCATACCGTTTAATGACTGCGTTTTGCTCGTTAACGGTCAAATCAGAGAAACATAGATTTTTGAACACTCCGTCACGCTCATTCCGAAAATATACGCCATCAAGGCCCCGTTCCGAGGGATAATCATTCGGATTGTCCATTATCGATGTCCCCCTTCTTCAGTTTTATCGCATCAAGCGGCTGCCAGATGCAGTGAGGTAACAGTTGCTCCAGCACATCTTTTTCATCGGGGAGATGCATAAAGTCAATAACATCTTCGCCGGGGAAGCAGCTGTGGCAGTAAGCGGGAAAGACACCGGATGGTACGATGCCAATCTTTTCTTCTCCGAGGAAACGAGCCTTCAGTAGTTCCGCTTGGTAAATACAAACCGGAATGCCTGCTCGGTGTAAGGCAAGAAAGAACAGTGCTGCTTCAGCACATCTGGTCCAGGCGGAACCTGCCACC
This sequence comes from bacterium, assembly GCA_963643175.1. GTDB lineage: Bacteria > Bacillota > Clostridia > Oscillospirales > CAG-272 > CAMEON01. The sequence goes on along the minus strand of CAVIJF010000028.1, from coordinate 10,298 downwards.
TGCAAATACCACCCATGTACATCTTCACGAACATATAAATCAATGTGCGTGGAATTACCACCACGGCAGACCTCCCACGGATGTCCGCCAAACCGCTGCCTATCATGGAACCACGCATCAAAGGCAGTCGGACTGTCCGGCTCGATTTCGCTTAAACCGTCATCTCTGCCATCCGCATACCGCTTGTAAAGTGCCGCTGCCGGTGCATCTGTCCCTTCATAGCCGCAGGCACGATAGCCAACTGTGCAGAAGGAGTAGAAATCATTGGCGGTGATCTGGGGCAGCCGCTCATCATCACTAAGGCTGCTTTTCGCATATTTCAGGAACTCGTTCAGATCCGCATCGGTCAGATTTCCTATAAGCTGTTTTCTGAGTTCAGGGATTACCTCCCATTCATACTTTCGTAGCACAGTACCGACACGATGCTGTACAGGCAGCTCCTGTTTGATGCGAGAATTATATGTCCCGGCTTTCAGTTCGGAAAGCATATCTTTTACACCGTCTACAAGCCATTGAGCGAACTCAGAAATATCGTGCTCCTCGCTTTTGGGTTTTCGAGAATCAAGCTCAATTACAAACTTATGGCGTACAAAAACAGCGCGATAATCAATCTCGGCATCGAAGATAGCGTAAACATCGAACCATTCCACAGCATTCGGGTATTCGGCCTTCCAGCACTGTTCAAACTCCTCATAGCTGTCTACAGCGCCGTCTTCCAGCCATTCCTCGCAATTACCGAAGTCCTCAATCGTTCCACGATCCGCCTTAAGCCAGAAACTCCATACACGGTTCTCATTCGGCTCTATTTCTTCCAGCAGTGTAAACAGTTCACCCAGTAATGCGTTGGTTTTGGCATCGTAGGAATAACTACAGTCAGACTGCTGGTATCCGACCCGACCGAGCCAATCAATATATCGCTGGATCTGTGGTGCTTTGAATTTTGATAGCATTTTTAAGTTCATCTCCTAACTGCTTGTGAATCTGTAAAACCTTAAACACAACAGCGTTCCCCAGCTCAGAATATACGCCCATCAGAGGGTAATTCATCTGTCCATCCAGTCCATTTGCCGCCAGCAGTGTGTGGACAAAACTTTTGCTGTGGACGGTAAATTCCACCTTGTTGCTTTCAAATAACCGTTCCGGCACCTTAAATGACATATATTCTTTTTCTTCGCCGGGCTGAATCGCCAGGGATGACATATCCTCATTTACCTTAATGCAGATGAATGGCGGGAACTCCAGCGCACGAATTACATCCTTCCCGATGTAGATGCGGTTGCGAGGACCCTTTATCGTGATGCGTAAGCTGAGTGGTTTTTGTGGTTTACTCATTGGCATCACCGCCTATTCCATTCAGCATGGCATCTTCTTGGCTCTGGTCGGATTCATATTCTCCGAGCGGTTCAAAGAAGCTCATCTGCTGCCTTGCAAGGTAATCCCGATAGGTCTTGCCGATCCGTTCCTTATATTCGTCCGGGTAGTACTTGATCTGTCGCTTTTTGACCTCGCCAGTTTTCTTGTCCACATATTCTTCCGGAGTCGTAAACAGAATCGCCTCGGTCAAATCAAAGACCAGCACCAGCCCATGTTCCGAATTGGATACACGCCCCATAACCTTGTAGCGGCACTTTTCATCCCAATTCATGAATTTGAACACCTTGGACACATATTCATCCGAGGTGATGGCCTTGTTGACCCAGATGCCTTTTTTGTTCTTACGTGCCCATTCCACGGATTCGCTTTCTTCTTCACCACAGGTAACAACTGCGATACGCTTCTTAGGGACGTTGGTGAAGGGCAAGATATATTTTACACCATCAAACAGTCGAATACTAGCCATATTGAAGGTTATCTGCCGATGCTTGAATGTAACGGCCGGTTTGTTCAGCATCGAAAATTGTGTGCGAGGAGGCAATTCGTATTCGTCCAAATTCTCGTAACTCAATTCACTTTGCTGCTCTAACCGCGCCTGAATGAGCTGGCGTATCAGTTCCTGCTCTTTGGCAGTATAGCCCTGACTTTTATCATTTTTCGTATCCATCATTTCGACCTCCCTTCATCACAGTATTTGGAGCAGATGCTCCACTTCATCTTCAATTTGAGATCGATCAGGAATCTGCCCAATCAATGGATTCAAGACCGCAGTTCCATCAATGCATAAGTCCTGCGGCGTCAGCGTCTCAAACAGCCGGTTTCTACGTTGCCGTAGCTCGTAGCTTATGCCAACATTTTTCCCGCCCCATGCTTCCGGGTATGCCACCAGAGCGGCAGGGTCTTCAGAAACAGATCCATCAGATTCCGTCTTGTAGGGAATATACTGCACATCAGATGCTTCCTGACTTTCCGCAAGTTTCTCCCGTTCCTTTTTGGGGAGCAGAATTTGTGGCTCATCCAGAAAGAAAAACATGAACTGATGGTCTTCGCGCTCCCGGCCGATGCCACGGAAACGGAAGCGATACTGCGGCAGCCAGTCCATTTTTTCATAAACGGCCGCTGTGAATGCACGGGAAACAACCATTGAAACCGGTTCGCCGTTGTCCTTATCCAGTGCAATCGCATTCGGGGTATCTGCATTACAGCCGCGAACCACGATCATCTGAAAGATCGGGTGATACAAAATCTCTATATGCGTATGCTTTGAAAAGCGTGAACGGCAGGATCTGCTAAATTTAATCACTTTTCCGGAAAGCGTCAGCGTCGGCGTATTTCTGTTCATGAAGTAGACACCGGGAGGAGCCTCGTAACTGTGAAAAGTCAAAGAATCAACATTTCCGTGCTCTGTACCATGTAAAAGCCCGGCTTCGTGCAGGAGTTCCGTATATTCGTCCTCGCTGTAAGCATCAGAGCAAATACGAAGAAGCGTCTCGTTGTTCATTCCGCTCCAAAACGGCCAGACGCTGATAAATCCCTTCAATGCGCCGCGATGAATCACGGTAAGGTCATGCACACCGTCCTTCAGCACGCGGCCACTGGCAGCCACCATGTGCGCCGCCTTTGCGATTTCAAAGGTTACGATGCCTTCATGGTGCTCCGGGTCATAGGCAGAGTCACGGGTATTATTGTTTTTGGTGACCTTTTTGGACTTGTGGTCAATTACGATGCTTTTCCTCGCCTCAAGATGTCCCCACCGGCGTTCGTTCATCATAATATTCTTGACCATTGCCGAATTCCAGTGTGTATTTCCTTTAAGAGTGGGACGGCCCCGTTCCGTCAGGATTTCAGCGATTTCACTCAGAGAGTAGCCGATCACATAAGCAAGGAAGATAAAACGCACGGTTTCAGCCTCGCTCTCCTCAATAATCAGCTGACCATCCTCGGTATGGCGATACCCAAGCAGATCCAGCACCGGATACTGACCCGTGCTGATGCGCTGGTCGTAGGAGAGAATCATTCGACGGCTTTTGTTGGCGGACTCCCAATCTGCCAGCATGGCGTGAATTTGCAGCTGATCTTCACTCCGAGGATCCAAAGTGTAGATATTTTCGGTCTCAAAGTAGATACCGACCGGGTGAGATGGATTCTTGGTCTTTAGAAGCTGCACCTGCTCAAGACATTCTGAGGTGTTTCTGGCAAATCGGGAAACGCTGGCACATAGGATCAGATCCATTTTTTTGTCCGTAGCATCTTGAATCATCTGGAGAAAAGCCGGTCGCTTTTTGATGGACACCCCGGATATGCCCTCGTCACTGTAGATCTGATACATATCCCAATTTGGCGTTTTCTCAATTTTCTCGGTGTAATACCGTGTCTGGTTTTCGATAGAAGATACCTGTTCTGTACTTTTGGTGCTGACACGAGCGTATACAGCGACCGTCTTCTGACCCTCATCCTGGACAGTCGGCAGTGGCTTTGCGGGTATAAACTGCGCTTTGGGTGAAGCATTGGACGACCAAACCCTGCGGCGAATATCTGCCTTCAGAACTTCTCGGTCAGCGTCCTGGGGACGCCACGTTCTTCCGGCTTGCTCCGATTTTTCTTTTTCATTGTCCATAGGGTTCACCCTCTTTCCCCGTTAGTTTATCCATAGCCAGTTCAATACCATTGATCCACTGGCAGTAATCATCCGGGTCAATTTCTGTAAAGCGGTAGGCCATGCGATAGAGTTCCTCCCGCTGATGATCGTCATTTACCAGCGTGTTGATGTTATAGTCGCCATCCTCCGTCAGAATGTGGATAGGACGCTTCATATCAAACAAGTAGCGAATCAATTTACAGAACTCGCCGGTGTTTGCCGCTAAGTATGCTTTTGTCTGCGTAGCAATGCAATCCACATGACCTTCTTTGCAATCTCGGAGCAGCCGGAGCATTTCCGGTCTGTTCCGGATTTCTTTTTGCCCGGTAATATCTACATAAACATCGACCAAATCAAAAAGGTCGGAATCCTCATATTTGCTCTCATAGTATTGCTTGTGATATTCAAGCGCCTGCACTCGGCTTCGTTCCCATAACTTCGCTAATTTCACATAGCCCGCAATTCGTAATTTGCACTCCATTCTCATCACCCGATTTTGCCTTCATGGTTCTCCGGAAGCTTCCAAAACCAGCGCTTCCCAGACCGGTACGCCACAATCTGCATTTCCTGCTTCACCTTTTCAACGGTTCGGCTTCCGATACCAGCTTCCGCCAGTGTATCGATCATCTCACTGGCGGGTTTAGCTCCATGCTGTAAGAGCCGTATCAGCTCCGCACGAGCTTTGTCCCGCTTGGAGGTCTTGATGGTTGTACCGTTGTCGAAGGTGGGAGGAGCGACGTCATATTGACCGCGCCATTCAATGCCGCCGTTTTTCCGAAACGAAAATGCCATTGTGGAGCCTTCCGGCGCCAAGCTGGATTTTACGGGATACAGATACCGAAGTTCCGGTCGCTCCGTATCCCGTGCAATCATCAAGACGCTTCTGGCAATTGCCGCAATGTCAATGGAACCCAGGCCGCGATACAGATTTTTTGCACCGCTGTCCTTGTTCATATGCCCGATTAGAATCACCGCACATTGCGTTTGTTCTGCCGTACTTGCCAGTTTCCGCAGAATTGAGCGCATTTTCGTTGCACTTTGCATATCAATATCTGTGGGGATAAAAGCCTGTAGCGGATCCACAATAAATATACGTGCTCCTGTTTCCCGGATGGAGGATTCGATCCGTCCATCCTCCAAAGTCAGAATAATATCGTCGTCAACGATATAGGCGACCTTTTCGCAGTTTGCACCGGCTTGAACAAGGCGAGGTTTTATGGTATCCGCCATGCCGTCCTCGGCGCACTGGTAGATTGCGACAGAGGCTTTGGAAACCGGATAACCATCCGGCATCGGCAGACCTCTCGTTAAACGGGACACCAGATCCAGCGCGACGGTCGATTTACCTTCACCGGGGTCACCTTGAATGACTGTGATTTTCCCGAATGGAATGTACGGATACCACAACCATTCCACAGGCTTCGCTTTAATATTTGCATAGTAGTCGCAGACCGCATTTCCCATTTTCTTCACCTCACAGCCGGAAATTCACATAGTTATCAGTGTTCTATATCATTATAAAAAAGAAATACCATCATTTCCATCGCCGTTTCGGCACAAGGGCATCGAAAATCACGCCATTTTGGCAAACTGGTTTTAAGACCGCACATATACGGACTGTTTACTCCGCAAAACCCGGAGTCCCGGAAATGCGTGCTTTATTGCGGTCTAAAAAGGGACGTACCGTTTGATGCGGTACGCCCCAATTAGAGAGGCAAAGCGATGTATCCCTCTGCGTCTCTCTGCGCATAATTTTCTTATTCGGTTATTTTGTGAAGCGTAAGCAGCGCCAATGCATCATGGCTGGCTCTTTCATCAGCCTGCCGGACAGCCTGGAGCAAGGTCGCTTCAGCTGGGGTAATGCTTGTGTCATAGTAACCGTCATTGCAGATCAGACAGTCCACCGAAACATGGTAGAGTCTTGACAGCTTCAGCAGGATATCCAATGACGGTTCTCTTTTGCCACTCTCATAGCGGCTGTATACAGACGGTAGACAGCATAGGTATTCTGCAACCTCCTGTACCTTCAGATGACGGCTCATTCTAATTTCTTTCAGTCTCATGTATGTCCTCCATTTCCGAGAGCCGCATGGAGTGACACAAGGCAATCCTCGCTGGTATATGGTACTACCAAATCGGTATGCAGTCAACAGAGGTTCTACCGAAACGGTAATTTATTCAATGCCGTCTTGGTATTAAAATAGTAGAAAATGCAGGAGAGGAGAATCATTTGATGAATATTAAAGATATTCGTGTTCGCAAGAACCTGACGCAGGCAGAAGTTGCAAATGCGCTGGGTGTTTCTCCTGTTGTTTATTCCCGATATGAAACCGGAACAAGACAGCCCTCCATTGATATCATCGTTCAGCTGGCGGATTTCTTTTGCGTTACGGTAGATTATCTTCTCGGACGACAGGATGTTGAGGACTCCACGCTTTCCGAATATGAAATAGAATTATTGATCGCATCCCGAAAAGCAGATGAAAGAGCGAGAGATGACGCGATGAAAATACTGACAGCCCACGCTGTTGAAGCAAACAGATAAAGACCTGAGAACCAACGAGATTGTGGTTTTCAGGTCTTTTCTAATTGATGCTATATCAGTTCACACGAATCTCCGTGCCATTCTGAAAGACAAAGGTGATTTCTCCGCTTCTGTGGACGACAGCCTTTTCAATCATTACCGTCCAGATGGTGTCATCCCACTCGTGCATTACCTCCGGCTGTTTCTTAAGGGTTCGGATATAGAGCGCCATTTTCTTATCCTGCTGACTGCGAGAGGTGCGCAGAGCCTGCAAACGCTCCAGTTCCGCAGCCGCTTTCTCATACCGTTGGGTGAGGGCTTCATATTTCTTGATGTAAGCCTCTTGGGACTGCGCTGTGGAGGCGTTTTCCTTAACTGCCGCCTTGACCAGCTCAGCAACCACATGGGTTTCTTCCAGCTGACGCTCAATATCAACATCCAGCGTTCCAAAGTCCATCAGCTTCTGCCGCCATTCCTCACAGTCCTTTATGATGTGTCCTCGATCCTGCATCATCAGATTGTAGGCTTTTATGAAAAGCTGCTGCACGGTTTCCGTATCGACCGCAGGCGTATGGCAGTGTTCTTCGTTTGTAAATTTACCGTTGCACTGCCAAATGGTGCGGCGATATCGACTGTTGGAGTGCCAGACCTTGGAGCCAAAGAATGCACCGCAGTCCTCGCAGACCAGTTTAGCAGAAAGAACGCTCTTTCCGCTGTAGGCTTTCCCAAGGGTCTTTCGTCTGGCAAACTCTGCCTGCACCTGCTCCCATTCGTCCGGCTCAATGATGGCGGGATGGCTGCCCGTCACATAATACTGCGGGACTTCACCCTCGTTGGGCTTCATTTTCTTTTCCAGAAAGTCCACCGTGAATGTCTTTTGGAGCAGTGCATCACCCTTGTATTTTTCGTTCTGAAGGATACTGGTGACCGTAGTCTTGCTCCATTTTGCTTTGCCGCCCGGCGACGGGATGTCCAAATCCTCCATGTACTTGCAGATACCGGCTTGGGTCTTGCCCTCAAGGAACAGTCTGTAAATTAGGCGCACAATCCGGGCTTCGTCTTCTACAATGGCAGGTCGGCCGTCTTCGCCCTTTTCGTAGCCGAGGAAGCGTTTGTAGGGAAGGTGAACCTTACCATCGGAGAAGCTCTTGCGCTGTCCCCAGGTGATGTTTTCGGAAATGCTACGGCTTTCTTCCTGGGCGAGGCTGGACATAATGGTGATGAGCAGTTCGCCCTTGCCGTCAAAGGTATAGATGTTTTCTTTTTGAAAGAAGCATTCTGTTCCGTGTTCTTTGAGCTTGCGGATGGTAGAGAGGCTGTCCACTGTGTTTCTCGCAAATCGGCTGACCGACTTGGTGACGATGAGGTCTATTTTTCCGGCCAGGGCATCGGCAATCATTTCTTTGAAGCCTTCACGGTGCTTCGTATTACAGCCGGAAATTCCGGCATCGGTGTAGACCTTCACGAATTCCCAATCCGGCTTGGAGCGGATCAGCTTGGTGTAATAGTCCACCTGGGCTTCATAGCTGGTGGCCTGCTCATCGCTGTCGGTGGAAACACGGGCATATCCCGCAACACGCCTTTTCTGCGTTGCCATCGAAGGCAGATGCGTCAGCGGATTGATGGTTGCGGGTATCATGGTCACTTTAGGCATTCTAATTCCTCCTCTCCAGCACTTTTTGATGAGCTGCTTCTTTCATTTCGTCCGTCCAGCTTTGACTGCGGGAGCGGTCTTGCCACTTTCTTGTTACCTCGGAGCCGTCCTGGAAACGGTAAATCAGCACATTCCCGTTGCAGACCAAGATGCTCTTTATGAGCCTGCGGAGTAATTCCTCTGAAAAATCCACCTGCCCAAGCACTTCTGCGGTCACTGCCTGCAAGGTTTCTTCGGGGATCTGCTTGGAAGCACAGGCAGCTTTGCCTATCGAATTGAATGTACCGCAAACCCAGACGGGGCCCGTTTTTGTGACCTTGCGCCGATAGTTTTTTCCGCAGCCGTCACAAACCAGAAGGCTTGTGAAAGGGTACGATTTCTTGGGCGCAGGCTTTTTCAAGAACCGAGCCGCCCGTCGGGTTTTCTCTGCCTGCACCGCTTGGAAGGTCTCCATGTCGATGATGGCATCGTGGGCATCCTCTGCGTGGTACTTGGGCAGTTCACCATTATTGATGATGGTTTTCTTGGTGATGTGGTTCTCACGGAAAGTTTTCTGTAAAATCAGATTCCCCGTATAGGTGTAGTTGCTGAGTATCTTTGAAATTACGGACTGGCCCCATTGTTTGCCGAAGCGTGACGGGATGCCGTCCTCATTCAGTCTCTTGGCTATGGTAAGGTAGCCATCGCCGGAAAGGTACTCGTTGTAAATGCGGCGGACAAGGTTTGCTTCCTCTGGAATAATCTCGTACCGACCGTTTTTCAGTCGGTATCCGAGCATAGCCCCGTTCCAGGGCATCCCTTCCTCGAAGTTCCGCTTGATGCGCCATTTCTGGTTCTCACTTGCAGATCGGCTCTCTTCCTGTGCGTAGGATGCCAGGATGGTCATCATCAGTTCGCCATCACCGCTCATAGTGTGGATATTCTGCTCCTCAAAGAAAATATCCACCTCCCAGGCTTTGAAGTCACGGACGGTCTGTAGCAGTGTGACCGTGTTTCGTGCAAAGCGGGAGATGGACTTTGTAATCACCATATCGATTTTTCCAGCACGGCAGTCAGCGATAAGTCTCTGAAAATCTGCTCTGGATTCCTTTGTGCCGGTCTTGGCTTCGTCAGCGTACACGCCGACATAGAGCCAGTCCTCGTGATTCTGGATGAGGTCGCTGTAATAGCTGACCTGTGCGGACAGCGAGTGGAGCATAGCATCCTTGCCACTTGACACACGGGCATAGGCTGCGACTCGCTTTTTCTGCTCCAGTTTCGGTGGTTTTGGTACAATGGTTATTGCTCTTGGCATTTTGTCACCTCCTCGTAGTGTGACATATTACCTCTGAAACCACTATATATCAAGTCAATTCCGCGATATAAACTACACGAAGATATTCCAAATTTCTCGCCCTGCATTGTATCAATTATGGCGTAATCCTCTGGGGTTAAAATCCCCATCGACAGCATCCGTTTTGCCTGGAGCATAGATGCCAGGTAGCATTCCAGTCTGGCACGGTAATCATCAGTCACGGGAATCACGCTCCTCTCCGAAGCGGTCGGAGATGTAGCAACCGTGACTGCAATATTTACGCTCTTTATTCCCGTATGCCGTGAAAGGCTTACCACAATGGGCGCAGGTGTACGCATAAACCGCTTTCCGATCCACGCAGTCTGGATGACTGTTCCACCAGGCAGTTCGGCAGGTGTCCGAGCAGAATTTACGAGGTTTCTGCTTGGGGATGATTTTTATCAACTTTCCGCACTGCTTGCAGGTAACCGTGTTCTTTGCCGCATCTCCCAGACCGTTTCGGCGGCAGAATGAGCGTACCGTATTATCTGAAATGCCGAGCATTTCACCGATTTTTACATAACCGATACCCTGTAAACGCAAGGTTTTGATTTGTTCTTTTTGCAAATCCGTCATAGTGGGTTCCTCCAATCCGAGGGGCTTCCTCACTACCCACTGGAGGTGAAAACGGCATTTGAACAGAAAAAACAGCAAAAAATAACGCCCTCCACGGAATGATCCGCAGAGGGCGTGTGAGTTGATTGGTTTTACTTATTCGGAATCTTCAGCTTCATGCCGCTGTAGATGACATTGCTTTTCAGCCCGTTCAGACTGA
>CAVIJF010000027.1:19496-19956 GCA_963643175.1 bacterium | reverse complement strand
GAATAGTACTGAAGGTTTTTGAATGTCTTCTGTTCCTTGATGAATGATGTCAGAATAGATCTAATCGAAGAATAGAACCCCTCATCCTCTTGACCCACAATCTTTAAAATCTCACCACAAAATTCATCTGAAATGCTATCATCATAGAAAAATTCTGTAGGGTTAGTCATGTACTTCTTGATGCTGTTTCCTCTTTGAAGACCATCTACCAGTATGTAGGTTCTTTTGTTATCTTCGAAGGTTTCATAAAACAGCATGGTGCCAACAGGATACCCTTTAATCAAGGAATCAATGAAAGTCTTCTCTTGATTTTTATTCCATCGTTTTCCTCTCTGAAACATTGGGACAACTATCTTTTTATTATCTTTGTGCATATCTTGAAGTGCTGAAGACAAATCTTGCAGCGACCAGTTTTCGCACGTACAACCTGCCATTATAATAACCTCCTTCTAAGTTCAAT
>CAVIJF010000027.1:0-19486 GCA_963643175.1 bacterium | reverse complement strand
CTCCTTTCCGAAATAGCCTAATTATAATTCAATTTATCCTCAAATGATTATTAGACTATTTCTACTCTCACTTTTTCATGAATCACAAGTAAACACTTCTGTATAATCGACCTAATCTCAATATTTCTGTCTATCCGACTAGAAAAATATCAAGGTTTTATGCCCTTTTTCAGGCATATTTCGTAGTCTGATTTTCGAATCTAAGAATCTCTAAAAGACCCTTATTTCAAGCCTTTTTCACACTTTTACTTGTGTATTTTAGTCAACAGAACTACGCTCTCAACGTGCCCCGTGCGCGGGAACATATCGACCGGCTGCACGTCTCCGACCGCATACCCGCACGAGCGGAAGAGGGCGCAGTCGCGCGCCAGCGTTTCGGGGTCGCAGGAAACGTAAACCACGCGGGGGACGCCCCGGCGGGCAAGCTCCCGGATCAGCTCCGGCGTGGTGCCCTTGCGCGGCGGGTCAATGACCACGACGTCCGGCACAGGCGCCTCGCCCCGGTCGGCGGCGGCAAACAGCGCGGCGGCATCCCCCGCATCGGCGCAGAAAAACCGCGCCGCGTCCGGCGGAATCAGTCCCGCCTCCGCGTTGAGGCGGGCGTTCTGCTCCGCGCACGCCACCGCCTCCGGAACGATTTCCACCCCCGTCACCTGCGCGGGACAGGCGTCGCGTCCGGGGGCAAGCATGGACAGCCCGATGGTTCCCGCGCCGCAGTACAGATCCCACAGGCTCTCGCCGCCGCGCAGACCCGCCGCGCGTGCCGCCGTTGCGTACAGCAGTTCCGCGCCCTCGCGGTTCACCTGATAGAACGACCCGGCAGACAGCCGGAACCGCAGTCCGCACAGGGTGTCCTCTATCCAGTCGGAGCCGTACAGTTTCCTGTACTGCCCGCCCAGCACCACGTTGGTATTCCGGCGGTTGATGTTGAGCAGGATACTGACAACGCGCGGCTGTTCCGCCAGCAGGCAGTCCACCAGCCGCGCCTCCGCCGCGCTTCCGCCCGGCAGACCGTCGGCATTGAGTACAAGACAGACCATAATCTCCCCCGACGCCGCCGTGCGCAGGTAGATGTGCCGCAGGACGCCCGTGCCGGTGATTTCGTCATAGGCTGGAATGCGTTCGCGGTCGCAGAAGCGGCACACCGTCCCGACCACGCCGGCAAACGCCGGCGGCTGGAGGGAGCAGGCATCGCACGGAATCAGCCTGTGCGATTTTGCGGCGTAGAAGCCCGCCTGCATCCCGCCCCTGCCGGACTGCACCGGGTACATTCCTTTATTGCGGTAGCCCGCCGTCCTGCCGGTCGAAAGCGGCGGCAGAACCGTCACGTCCGCCAGTCCCGCCTGCCGGAAGGCGCTCTGCACCCGCCGGTGCTTGGACTCCAGCTCGGCGGCATAGGTCAGGTGCCGGAACACACAGCCGCCGCACGCTTCGGGCGCCGTGCAGAACTGCTCCGGCTCGCGCAGGGGCGACGGATTCACCACGCGCACCAGCCGCCCGACCAGATACCCGGCAGTTTCCTTGATGACGGCAGTCTCCACCGTGTCGCCCGTGACGGCGCCCCGGACAAAGATAACCTTGCCGGCGGCTTCCGGTGTCCCGGACGCATCCCCGTCCGCGGGCAGGCGCCCGACGCCGTAGCCGAGGTTGCTCAGGTCTGTAATCGGAACGGTGTATACGGTTCCCGTCCCGGCTGACTTCCCCGCCCTGCCCTGCGCCGCCCGTCTTCTGTCAGACATAGAATTCCGCTCCGTCCTCCAGACGCAGGCAGCCCAGCCGACAGCCCTGCGTCAGCCCGCAGTTGATGAAAATAATCCCGTTCCCGCGATAGATGCACGCCTCGGTGTTCTGCTCCTCGGCGGTGGGCATATGCCCCACAACCGTGATTCTGTCCTCAAAATAGGTGTCGGCGGGATCCGGCGACTCGGAGAAAAAGTCCTCCGGCTCCAGCTCGTCCAACTCCAGATTGGGCGTAAAGTCATAGATACCGCGGTGCAGCAGCAGGTAATCCCGCCCGCCGACTGTCACTTCCTCGTACAGCGGCATATCCGTCAGGTAATCCAGCACGCCTTCCCGCTCGTCATCGTCCAGCTGGCGGTACTGCTCCATGGTGGTGCGCCCGCCGTCGCGGATCCAGTCCGCCATATCCTCCGCGAACTCCGCGGATTTCTCCCCGTTTTTCAGCATTTTCTCGTATGCCGTCAGCAGGCGCGCGGCGGTGTAGTCGTGGTCGCCCGCTATCGGGTAGACATTCACGCGGGTGCTCAGATCCTGTACCAGCTCAATGGGCTGCGGACCGTAATCCACGATATCCCCTAACACATACATCACATCGCGCTTCTCGCTGAAGCTGATTTTCTCCAGCAGGTCGCGGAATTCGTCCAGATGTCCGTTCAGATCGGATACTACATATGTCATGTTTCGGTTTCCTTTCCGTTCAATATGGGGGTGTTACAGCAGGGCATAGCATCCGTCGCCGCTCATGGTCAGCGATCGGCGGAAGAATGCCGTCAGCGCCTGCACCATGTAGGCGGTATCGGCGGCACCCGCCGTTTCATACGAGGCGTGCATGGCAAGCTGTGCCAGACCGATGTCCACCGTCGGCACCGACACCTGCGTACCGGAGATATTGCCCAGTGTCGAACCGCCCGGCATATCCGCGCGGTTTGTATAAACCTGCACCGGCACGTCCGCCTCGTCGCAGATCAGGCGGAACAGCCCGGCGGTCACGGCGTCCGATGTGTAGCGCTGGCTGGCGTTGTACTTGATGACCACGCCGCCGCCCAGCGTCACGCCGTGATTTTTGTCGGCAAACTCAGGATGGTTGGGATGAACGGCGTGCCCGTTGTCGCAGGACAGCATGAAGCTGGATGCAAGGCGCATCAGGTACTCCTCCCGCGTCAGTCCACGGGCAGCGGCGGCGCGCTCCAGAACGTCCGACAGGAAGGTGGACGCTGCGCCCTGCCGCGTCTGGGAACCGACCTCCTCATTGTCGAACAGGCACAGCACCGGCATGGCACGCCCGTCGCGATCGTCTCCCTCTCCGGAACGGATAAAGGCGGTGACGCAGGAGAAGGCACACTGCAGATCGTCCAGCCTCGGCGCGGCAATCAGCCCGTCCCACTCAACGCCGGGCTGCGGGTTGTACAGGTACAGATCGCAGGTCAGCAGATCCTCCGGGTCGGCGTCCGCCGCCAAGGCGACGCGCTCCCGCAGGTCGCCCGCATCCGCGGCGGTTCCTGCCAGCGGCACCATATCCACGGCGGGATTATAGGAGGCGTTCTCGTTCGCGGCGCGGTTCATATGAATGGCGACCGACGGAATGATGGCGTTCGGGACGGCGTTTCCGTCCTGGTCGTGCCCTAAATCGACCATTCTTGTCTCCAATCCGTTGGGTGTGCGCACAACGGCGCGTCCCGCAATCCCCAGCGGGCGATCCAGCCACGTTGCGCACAGCATCCCGCCGTACTTTTCCGTAGACAGCCGAACGTAATTCTTATCCGTGATGCCGGCATTCTCCTTGATTTTGAAGGTAGGTGCGTCGCCGTGTGCGGCGGCAATCATGAAGCAGGGGAAATCCTCCTCCGGCACCCGGAATGCGATGAGCGACGAGCCGTTGCGCGTGACGAAATACCCGTCGCCGGGGCGCAATGTCCACGGTTCCGTCTCGGACAGACGCGTATATCCCGCGTCCTCCAGCATATCCGCCGTATGCTCTACCGTATGGAATGCGGTCGGGCACGCGGCTATGTATCCGAACAGTTGCTGATTGATACCCATAGCGTTCTCTCCTTAGTTCATCCGGGGGGGCGCATCCGCTCCCGGCATTTTTCGACCCTATTATACCATGCCTGCCGGCGGCTGTCAATGCATTTCCGGACAGAAAGCGGGGCGGCGCTACTTTTCGGTGAGTGGGTGCCCGTGCGTCACCGCTTCAACCATGCCCCGGCGGAATTGTTTTTCCCCCTTTCCCGGAGGGGAAGGGGGAACCTCTAAGTTATTTTCGCCGGGGGCTTCGTCCCCGGTGCCTGATTCCTCCCCCGGACAACTTGTGAATTTTCTCTGAATTCCGGCTCAACGCCTTGCAATTGAGCCGGAAGTATGCTATAATAAGCGCAGTGAAGCCTTTCTTTCTGCCGTGAAGGCAGGCCATACCAGCCGGGGAGTCAGCGGCGCCCTGTACCTGAAATCCGCTATAGCAGGGGTTGATTCCCCTTCTGAGAATCGATCGTTTCGGAATGAGTTGTTTTTCCTGTGTTGAGGAATGGGTCTTGCGCAATGCGGAGCCGTGAACCATGTCAGGTGAGGGATCAAGCAGCATTAAGCGGTGAACCGTATGTGCCGCAAGGTCGCCTGTTCTGAGCAGGAAATCCAAAGATCGCCGGGGCGTGACATCCGAGGAAGGGGTGTATGGTCTTCTTTCGCGGCAGAAACGGAAAGGCTTTTCTGCATTGGAGCAAAGGAGGGATTCGGTTGCATCAGGCACTGTACCGGAAGTGGCGCCCCCGCAACTTCGACGAGGTTTGCGGGCAGGAGCAGGTCACCTCCATTCTCAGATATGAATGCCAGACAGGGCATTTTTCGCACGCCTACCTGTTCTGCGGTTCGCGCGGGACGGGCAAAACCTCCTGCGCCAAGATACTGGCGAAGGCGGTCAACTGCGAGAACCCGACCGCCGCCGGTCCCTGCGGCGAGTGCGCCGCCTGCCGCTCCATCGACAGCGGCGCCGCTACCGACGTACTGGAAATGGACGCCGCGTCCAACAACGGCGTGGACGACATCCGCGACATCCGCGACGAGATCATTTACACCCCCTCGGAGCTGAAATACCGCGTGTATATCATCGACGAGGTGCATATGCTGTCGGTCAGCGCCTTCAACGCACTGCTCAAAACGCTGGAGGAACCGCCGGAGCACGTCATCTTTATTCTCGCCACCACCGAACTGCAGAAGCTGCCAGCCACCATCGTGTCGCGGTGCCAGCGGTTCGATTTCCGCCGTATCGCCACCGCAGACCTTGCCGCCCACCTGGCAATGATAGCGGAGAAGGAAGGATTCACGCTGGAACCGGAGGCGGCACGCCTTATCGCCCGGCAGGCGCAGGGCGGTATGCGGGACGCAATCAGTCTGCTGGAACTGTGCGCCGGGACGCGCCGCCCCATCACGCCGGCACTTGTCACCGAAACGGTCGGCACAACCGGGCGTGAGGGCGTCGGGCGCGTGGTCGCGTCGCTGGTGCGGCGGGATTACGACCGGCTGTTTGCCGCCGTGGACGACATGGTGCGCTCCTCACGCGACCTGACTGTGTTCTGGCAGGAACTGATTGCGTACTACCGCGATATGCTGGTGGTACGGACCGTTCCGGAAGCGGACGCCGTGCGCTACCTTGATTTGACCGATAGCGAAACCGCCGCACTGCGTGCGCTTGCCGCGCGCTTCTCCAAGGAAACGCTGCTCTGGCACATCTGCCTGCTGGAGGATGCCCTGTTCGCCATGCAGCGTGCCTTCGCCGTCCGCCGGACGGTCGCGGAAGTCACGCTGGTGCGGCTGTGCGATCCGGCACTGGACACCTCGACCGAAGCTGTCCTCTCCCGCCTGTCCCGGCTGGAAGAGCAACTGGCAGGCGGGGTGATACCGGCTCCCGTGCAGGGCGTGCCGCCCTTGCCCGATGAGGCAGGTTCTACCACGCCGGACAGTCCGGGTGCGGTATCTCCTGCCCCGCCGGAACCCGCACAGGTGTCACCCGCCCGACAGCCGGAGTCCCCGGCCCCCGATGCAGGGCAGCGCATCCTGCGTCCGCTGCGCAATTTCTGCGAGGTCGCGGATCGTGTATCCGAGAGCGACCCCATCGTCGGTTCCTTCCTGCGTCTGTGCGGGGCTTTCCGCACGGATGACGGCAAGGTTATCCTGCGCTTTGAGCAGGCGTTCCAGCGCAGCATGGCACTGCCGGACAACAAGCCGCCCGAATCCCTGCGCCGTGCCCTGTCGGTCTGTCTGGGACACGCCGTCGCGCCGGAGGATATTGTCGGCGAGGTGGAGGGACAGGCAGACGCCGCTTCCCCGCTGGACGTCATCATAGAGGCGCTGGAGGACGACGGAACGGCAGGACGATGAGCAGTGAGCGGTGAGCAATGAGCAAGTGGCAATGTATAAAATCAGCAATTAACCATTACAGGAGGATTTCATCATGAGAGCAAATATTCCGAAGGGCATGGGGGGCGGTCCCCAGAGTATGCAGGCTATTGCCCGGCAGGCACAGAAGATGCAGGAGGACATGGCGGAAAAGCAGGCGGAGTTAGACGCCCGCACGTATGAGATTCAGGCAGGCGGCGGTGCCGTCACCGTGAAAATCAACGGTCAGAAGCAGGTTCTGTCCATCGACATCAAGCCGGAAATCGTGGATCCGGAGGACATTGAAACGCTGTCCGACATTCTTGTCGCCGGCATCAACGAGGCAATCAAGCGCGTGGAAGACACCAACTCCGCCGAAATGGAAAAGATTACCGGCGGTCTGGCAATGCCCGGACTGTTCTGATTCCGGGCGGCATTCTGTATGGGAGCCTATATCGAGTCACTCCAGACTCTGGCGGATCAGTTCATGAAGCTGAACGGCGTCGGGCGAAAATCTTCCCAGCGTATGGCATTTTCGGTGCTGGATATGTCGGGGGAGGAAGCCGCCGCCTTCGCGCAGGCAATACTGGACGCCAAAGCCAGAATACATCTCTGCCCCGTCTGTCAGAACCTGACCGACCGGGAGCTGTGCCCGGTCTGCGCCGACGAGACGCGCGACCGGGGAGAGATATGTGTGGTTGCCGACTGCCGCACCGTGCTTGCCATTGAGAAAGTGCGGGAATACCGTGGTACCTACCATGTTCTGCACGGCGTCCTGTCTCCGCTCAACGGCGTCACGCCGGATAAGCTGAAGATACAGGAGCTTTTGCACCGGGTGGAGGAAGGCGGTGTACGGGAGATCATCATCGCCACCAATGCCAACGTGGAGGGCGAGACGACCGCCATGTACATTGCGCGCCTTCTGAAAGACTATCCGGTCAAGGTCACGCGGCTGGCATACGGCATTTCGGTCGGAACCGACATTGAATACGCAGATGAGGTCACGCTGTATCGCGCCCTGCAGGGACGGCGGGACGTGTAGCGAAAAACGCTTTCACCATTTGATTTTTTCTTTGAAAGGGGATATTCCTATGGCATTCTGTTCATCCTGCGGTCACGAACTCGGCGAAGGCGCCGCCTTCTGCCCTGCCTGCGGTCAAAAGGTTTCTGCGCCTGCCGCCGCTCCTGTCTTTGAAGAGGAAGACATCCGGGAAAACAAACTCATCGCCGTGCTTGCCTACCTGAATGTGCTCGTATTGGTGCCCATTTTGGCGGGCAGAAAGTCGCCCTTTGCCCGGTACCATGCCAAGCAGGGTCTGGCTCTGTTTATCACGGAGATGCTGCTGCATTTTACATACGGCACGCTGAAATCCGTGCTGTCTCCCTTTGTTTCGCACATTACGGTCAAGGTCGGCTACGGCTCCTACAACTGGCTGGAGATAGTGCTGACCATGCTGGGCGTTGTGGCATTCGCCTACCTCGTCTTTGCGGTCATCGGCATTATCCGGGTCGTCCGCGGCGAGGCGAAGCCTCTGCCTCTTATCGGTTCCCTTCCGTTCCTCAAGTAATCGTCTCCTCAAGCAACCGTCCGCTACCGTCTGCCGTCCTGTTTCCCCGCTGCCGCACCGTTTGGTGCGGCAGCTTTTTGGTGAGCTTGACATGGCGGTATCCGCTGACTTTGCCGCGACAATCTTTTGCCCCGGCACCGGAATGCCAAACGGAAAGCCCGCAACGGAATACGCGGAAAAGGCAGTTTATTAACAAACCGTTCAAACATTGGGGGCGCAAATATGGTATAATAAGCGTGTTATGGGGTGTTGCGCCTGCGCAGCACTGCCCGTGTTCAGGGAACCGCTGCGCGATGCGGCAGAACGCCTTCAACGTAACCGGCGGTTCCGTAGTTTCCGGAATTTAACATACGGATTGGGAGGTTTGTTATGGCAGATTTGAAAATGCTGGCGATTGACCTCGGCGCGTCCAGCGGTCGCGGCATCGTCGGTTCCTTTGACGGGGAAAAAATCACCCTGCGTGAGAATCATCGGTTTTCCAATGACCCGGTGTTTGTCAACGGTCGGTTTACATGGGACATTCTGCGGATTTTCTTCGAGATTAAGAACTCCATCACCAAAACTGTAATTGATGGGGACGATGTATCTTCCATGGGTATTGATACGTGGGGCGTGGACTACGGTCTGCTGGACCGCAACGGTCGCCTGATGGCGAACCCCACGCACTACCGCGACACCCGCACGGTCGGTATCAGCGACTATGTGAGCCGGTTTGTGTCCGCCGAGGAAATCTATAAGGTCACGGGTATTCAGGCAATTGACTTCAACACGCTCAACCAGCTCGCCGCAGAGGGGCGCGATGACCCCGATATGCTGACGCGCGCCGAGCAGCTGCTGTTCATCCCCGACCTACTCAACTATTTCCTGACCGGCAAGCGGGCTACCGAGTACACCATTGCCTCCACCGGTATGCTGCTGGATGCGGCCAAGCGCGATTTCGCGTTTGAGCTGACCGACAAATTGGGAATCCGGCGCAGTCTGTTCGCGCCTATCGTCCAGCCCGGCACCGATCTCGGCGAACTGCTGCCCCAGATTAACGGGGAGGTCGGCAAGAACCGCATCCATGTCCGCACCGTGGCGTCGCATGACACCGCGTCGGCTGTTATTGCCGTGCCCGCACAGGGTGAGGACTTCATCTACATCAGCTCCGGCACCTGGTCGCTGATGGGCATGGAGCTGCCCCAGCCGCTGATCAACGACGCCACCCGCGCGGCAAACTTCACCAACGAGGGCGGCGCACTGGGCACCATCCGGTTCCTCAAGAACATCATGGGACTCTGGATTATTCAGGAATCCCGCCGGCAGTGGAAGCGCGAGGGCAAGGATTACAGCTTTGCCCAGATGGAAGCGTGGGCAAAGGAAGCCGCTCCCTTCCGCTCGCTCATCAATCCCGACGACGCCTCCTTCAACACCCCCGGCAATATGCCGGGGAAAATCCGCGACTTCTGCCGCCGCACCAACCAGCCTGTTCCCGAAACGGTGGGCGAGGTCGTGCGCTGCATCTACGAGTCGCTGGCTCTCAAGTACCGCTACACCGTGGAGAACATTCAGGAACTGCGCGGCAAGAAGGCAACCGTTATCAATGTTGTCGGCGGCGGCACCAAGGACAGATTCCTGTCCCAGATGACGGCGGATGCCTGCGGTCTGGACGTGACCGCAGGTCCCGAGGAAGCAACCGCTATCGGCAACCTGATGGCGCAGGCTATGGCGGCGGGCGAAATTGCCAACCTCGCTGAGGCACGGCAGGTCGTTGCCAACTCCTTTGAGCTGAAGCATTATGCACCCACCGCCGAGCGCGGCGCGTGGGATGAAGCGTTCGGTCGCTTCAAGAATCTCCAGTGATAAAACGACAGAAGCCTTCTGCGGCTCTCCCTTCGGGAGGGTCGCAGGAGGGCTTTTGCCTGTCCGGGGACAGCCGGATAAAAATCTTCGGTTTTCAGAGTGAAAATTGTCTAATTTGCAAAAAGGAAAGGGATAGCAAGTATGAAAGAGACACTGTACGGCGACCTGAGCGTCATCGGGATGCGGGGCTGTGAGAAGTTTGCGGAGCAAGTGGACGGATACCTGAAGGAGTGGCGGCGCCACGGCGGCGAGGACACCTATCTTGCGCACGCCGTCTGCAGCCGGTTCGGTTCCGGTGAAGGAAAGGCAACCATCCAGGAATCCATGCGGGGTCAGGATGTGTACATCTTCTGCGATATGTTCAACCACAGCATCACCTACAAGATGTTCGGACAGGATCAGCGCATGAGCCCGGACGACCACTATGCCGACCTCAAGCGTATCATTGCCGCCATCGGCGGTAAGGCGCGCCGCATCACGGTCATCATGCCCATGCTGTACGAGGGGCGCCAGCACAAGCGCGCCGCACGCGAATCGCTGGACTGCGCCATCATGCTGCAGGAGCTGGTCAACATGGGTGTGACCAATATTCTGACCTTCGACGCACACGATCCCCGCGTTGCCAACGCCATTCCCCTTTCCGGCTTTGACAACGTAACGCCCAGCTACCAGATGCTCAAGGCAATGGTGCGCAGTATGCCCGATGTCGTATTCGACAAGGAGCACATCGTCATGATCTCGCCCGATGAAGGCGCTATGGGACGGTGTATGTACTACTCCGAAACGCTGGGTGTGGATATCGGTATGTTCTACAAGCGACGCGACTATTCCCGCGTGGTAAACGGAAAGAATCCCATTCTGGAGCACCGCTACCTCGGCGATTCGCTGGAAGGCAAGGACGCCATCATTGTGGATGACATGATTTCCTCCGGCGGTTCGCTGCTTGAAGTTGCCAAGCACCTCAAGGAGGACTATCACGCGCGGCGCGTCTGCTGCTTTGCCACCTTCGGGCTGTTCACCGACGGCTTCAAGCTGTTTGACGAGGCATACGCCAACGGGCTGATTGACCATATCTTCACCACGAACCTGACCTATCACGACCCGGAGATTTATGAGAAGAAGTGGCACACCGAGGTCAATATGTGCAAGTATGTGTCCTATTTGATTGACACGCTGAACCACGACACCACCATCAGCGAGCTGCTCAAGCCGGACAAGCGCATTGCCAATCTGCTGGCGAAGCACCGGGCGGAGTTGGAGAAGAACAGCCCCTCGGACAAGCAGTTGCAGATTCCTTTTGACGGCGACAAAGAGTAACCGTTTGCCGCGGCATCGCATAAACTCTTTTTCCCCCGTCCCCCCGCCCCCTTCCCCTCCGGGGAAGGGGGCGTTTTCAGGTTATCTTATTCAAGGGGCTTCGCCCCTTGCAACCCCGCGGCTGGGCCGGGGGCGGCGCGGCGTGCCGGGCGGTTGAAGGTTTTATTTCGTTCCATTGTTGTGCATCGGTCAGATTCGTTGGATATGCAGCGCATCCCTCATTTTCTTTTTCCATACGCTTTTTATACCACTTTTTTGTTACGAAAACAAGTTTTCAGTTCCAGCTACGGCTTATCGTGATAATCGTGGCAGGCATACCGACAATCTGAATATCAAATTTCAGACTTGTCTCAACTTTAGTGGAAGCGTTGTGTATGCGAAAGCTGAATTGCCAGCCGCCGTCCATATATAGCTCAACCGTATTGGTGCTGTTTGGTTTGAACCCGAGACTGACTATGCGAGTAGGCAAGCAGGACACCGGTATATGCACCTTTGATTTGACCGTTCTGCCTGCATGATTAAGCTGTCCGTGCATATTATACGGCTGAATATGGGTAATCCGTTTTGCGTCTACGCTGATTACCTTGTAAAAGTCAAACTCACCGAGCAAATATTCAATCATCCTCCGCGGAACGGCAGAATCTGCGGCATTGCTCCGTTCAAGCTCGTCCATAAATGCCTGCAACAGTGGAACATAAACCATTGTGTCTTTTGCAGGCAGTTCACTCCACGTTTTTTCTGCAGTTTTTGGGCTGTCAGGTAATCAAAGACTGGCTTGATATCGTCCCAATATTTTGCAGAGCAAGAAATTCCGAACCACTTATCACCAAAGTCCAGACCTTTTGCCAGCCGACTATGCTTCACTGCAAAATGGTTGTGCTTCAGACTCAACCCGATTTCCCATTTCACATCCTTACGGGAAATAACTATATCCCGGACATCGCCTTCCTTTCCTTCGCTATCGGTTTGAATTTTAAGTTCGAGAATGTCACAACTCTTTTCGGTTATCATGGGTTCCAAATCAAAAACAACCGATACAGCGGCAGAGGCGCTTTGTTTCAGCATGGATTTCAATTCTTCTGACACGGCATTCCATGCGTGCTCTGCAGCGTGATAGGCACTGTTGACATCAATTTCTGCCCTGCGGTATTTGTTGATTTCCTGCGACAGCGTCAGAAGGCATATATATTCATACGCCCGTCCTTGATTATTGCTTTGCTCGCTCATGTTCCCTCCGCTTCTTGCAACGCCTGTTTTATTGCCACTGCCACCTCGTAGGCAAGATTGACAGGAACCGCGTTACCAATCATTTTATAGGCATTATCGGTGTGATCATAAATAAACCGGAAAGTGTCCGGAAAGCCCTGAATACGCGCAATTTCCCGGATGGTCATTCTGCGGTATAAAGACTCCTGACCTTTGACAAACTCACGGTGATTTTGCGAAACAAAAACCATTTTCGGCGCCTGCGGATGTATCTGACACTGCCGACCTGATGCCTGTACCGTAAAAGCCTGCTCGTCCCATGATTTTACCCTGTTACGGCTCATAAAAATGGGCGAGAATGTGCCTGTAAAATATTCATTATTGTTCACCGCAGCCGGATTATGGGAATTTTTCTCACCGGCAGGAACGGCCGTAAACTGCAAGTCCCAAATTGCGTCACGTAACGTCTTTTTTTTGCCCTCCTCCGCAGTGGAACCGCGCGGAAACTCAAAATCAATGTTCAGATCACTCCGGAAGCCTATGTAAAAGACACGCTTACGTTCCTGCGGAACACCGTAATCCTTAGCGTTAACCAAGGTTACTGTTACGTTATAGCCACAATTTCGGAACAATCCGATTATATTCTTAACCGCTTCCGAGTGTCTGCCCTGCAGCATCCCGCTTACATTTTCCGCAAGGAAGAATTTAGGCTGTTTGCATTTTAAGATCCTGATGTATTCATAAAAAAGCTGACCGCGCATATCGTCTATCCCGCGCTGCGCCCCCGCCTCAGACCAAGACTGGCAGGGCGGTCCGCCGATTATTCCGTCAATATTATCAGGGAAATCCTCGTCCGCAATTTGACGGATATCTCTTTCAAGCAGTTGTGTGTCAGGGTGATTGACCCTGAAAGTTTCCCATATTGTCGGGTCGAATTCATTCGCAGTGACAACGCGGAACCCAGCCTTTTCAAATCCTAAATCCAAGCCACCGCAACCGCTGAACAAACTAATCAAGTTCATCTGAGGCTTCCTCCTCTTACTGTTTCCTGTATTATAGCATATTCTTTACAACTTTTCAACCGTTTTTGCGTCTCTTTCCCAATCTGCTCAATTGCAGGAATCCTTATAATGCAGGCAATACCCGGCTGTCCCCTCGCAATCCTGCCGGTAACATCAGCAAACGCGGGGAAATCGTAATGATTCCCCCGCGTTTTCGTTTTCCCACAACTATCCTGCTTTGCCGTACAGCATTCTACTCCTGCGCCGCCCTCCGCCTACGCGCTGCCGTCGTCAGAACCGCAGCCGCCGCGATACCGGCTGCCAGCAGGGGCAGGAACGATCCCGCGACACCGGACTTACAGCCGCCTGCGGGCGTCTGCGCCGTTTCGCTGCCGGACGTCGGGGCGGAATCCGTCTCCGTCAAGTTTGTGTCGGGCTCGGCAGTGGCACTGTCCTGCCCGGTCGCGGTGTCGGTGTCCGTCTCTGTCTCCGCGCCCGCGTTGGCGGCGGTGCTGACGTAACTGAACTTGAAGCGTCCGCCGGGCGCCACGTCGCCGGAGGTGTAGAAATCCAGAATATCGCCGGAGAAGCTGCTGTACACGGGTCTTCCCTCCCCCGTTCCGGTGTCGGTGGCGTCGTGCACGTTGTCCGTCCATGCAAAATTCACGGTGAAATCGTAACCGGACAGCCCGATGTCCGCCTTGCGGACCCGGACGGTCATGTACCGCCCGTCCACGGTATAGGCGCAGTCGGCTACCTTTTCGGACGCGTAGCCGTCCCCGGTAAAGCGCTCCAGCACAACCGTATCCGCGGAGGCGGCTGATTTGTTGATTACATAATCAAACGTGTTCCAACCCGCGTTCTGCCCGTCGCAGTCGATGTACAGGTTCATCCACAACGGATTGGTATGGGGCGTGATGTCGGCGGCGCATTCCACGTGGAAGTACAGATACTCATCGTCCCGCGCCAGCTGGGCGCCGATGATGTCGTTGCGTCCGGAGTAGTCGCTGTAATGCGTTCCGATATAGCCGTCGGAATCGCGGTCTCCCGTGTTGCCGATGGAGGCGGCATAGTACGGCTCCACCGTGCTCCACTGTGCCTCGCCCGCCGTCAGGTCAATGGAAGTCTTCCGGGAGGGGGTCGGAAGCGCACGCACGCCCTTGTACCGGCGGACGAAGTTGACAAACTGGTAGTAGTAGTTATCCCCCAATGCGCCGCGCGACGGCTCCAGATCGCGGGAATACTCGTCGTTGAACTGATCCGGGAAGGCATTGGTCACGACGGAATGCCCGCCGTCCGGCCACGACTCATAGCGGCTGGCGCACCACTCGTTCCATCCCGTCACGAAAATGACCTTGGGGTCTTTCTCCAGCGCAAACTCAAACTGCTCCGCAAAATTATAGCCCCACAGCGTGCTGCCCGCCTCGCCGAGATGGCTCTTGTCCTTGGTGTAGGAGCGCCCCATGATGGGACCGCCGCTCATCGCCGCCAATTCGCCCGTCTCATAGTTGGCGTTCTGCGCGACACCGACAGATATTTCCTCGATATTCTTCCGGTCGGACGAGCTGTAATGCACCGCCTGCGGATAGGTGGACAGCCATCCCCACGAATCAAACTGCCGCTTGCCGAAGTAGGTTGCAAAGCCGGGGCGGAAGGTGAAGAATCCGGCAATTTCGCTGTCCAGCACAGAGTCGGACAGACTGGAGGGGAACGCCGCCAGCATGGGCTTGCCGTCCAGATAGTACCACAGCGAACGGTATTTGCCGTCGTGATAAATGCTGGTGTAAAAGTGATTCAGCTGTACCTTGGTGTCGTTGCCTGCCGAGAAGGGCATGAAGTAGGATATTTTCGGCGTATTCACCCCGTCCTGCTGGGCGCGGAACCACGTCTCGTACAGCGAGGGGTAAGCGTCCGCCCAGATCAGCGTTGCGTTGGTGTTGTCCGAAAACACGACATCCACGCCTGCCGCCGCCAAAAGCTCCGCCTGCCGCCGTTGCACCCAGACATCATCCGAGCGGTAGTAGCCGTAAATCGGCTGGTTCCAGAAGTACTGCGCACCGGTCGCCGACGGCCATCCCGCATAGTTGAAGTCGTAGATGTACTCCTCCAGCGGGATACCCGCCGCCGTCTGACTGTCAATAAACTCCTGCATGTTGAAGGGCGTGCGCAGATCGGCAAACGTGGCGTGCCATATCCAGTAGAACAGCGCCAACGTCCGATCCGTGCGCGGGTCGCCCACATCGGCGTTGGAAAGCGACGTGCGTCCCAGCGCATCGGTAAACACCCATGTGTCCGACATGATTTCGGCAGTCAGGTAGCGGCTGGTCGCCGGCAGTCCGTAGCGGGTCAGATCCTTCATGCTCTCCGTAATCTCCTCGTAAACCGGCGCATCGTCGCCGACGTCGGGACTGATGTCCCCCAGCGGTTTGTCCATGCTGCCGATGTAATGGACGTTCATGCGGGCTGCGTTGGCGATTTCAATGCCGCCCTGATAGTTGCGGACATTAGCCGGCGCGGTCGGAGACGTCCAGACGCCCACCTGCTCGTTCGAGTCCTCACTGATGTTGGTCAGCCGGAGGACATACTCACCCGCCGCCATGTCGCTTCCGAAGCTCAGCTTCAGCGTGGCGTTGTCGTTGAAATCAATGAAATCCTGCGTTGCCAGCGCCTGCCCGGCAACGGTCTTTTTATAGTTCCCTGCCCAGCGGAACAGTTCCAGCCGGAACGAGCCTTTGTTGTTATTGTAGCTCGGCGCCGCCACGTTCACATAGTCAAAGGGAACCGTGGTGCAGAACTGGATGGCGTAATCGGTATGTACCTGCACCGGCGTATTGCTGTTCGCCTCGCAGAGCGCGACCGTGCCCCCTGCCACGGACATTTCCACGCCCTCCGGGGCAATCTTGAGCGCGTACAGGTTGGGACCGGCGGAATCCGTCACAAGCGAAAGTGTGTGCTCTCCGGCGGGTAGATCCACGGTGCCCGGCGTGCTGTCCAGCCACGTGCGCCAGTCGACACCCGGAATCGTATTGGTCAGCGGCTCCGTAATCTGCTCTCCGTCCAGAAACAGGCGGAACACCCCGTTTGCGGCATCCTTTGCCCAGCCGCTGACCACGCACCACTGGTAGGTTCCTGCCTTCTCTACCCGCACCTTCAGGTCGATGCGGTCGCCCGGGCGGACACTGTCAAAATAGGGTTCGCCCAGCGTCGTTTCCACGTACAGCTGCCCGGCGCCACCGTTGATATGTCCGAAGGACTCGCAGTCGTCGGCAAGCACGATGGTGGTCAGTGCGGTCGGACTGACGGTTGTGGTTTCCGCCGCGGAGATGCCAAGCGGCACCGTGCCGCCGAGAAGGATCGCCGCCAGCAGGAGTGCCAGCGTCCGGGCAATGATATTTCCCATACGTTTCATAGTGTATTCCTTTCCCGTGCGGGCGGTGCCCGCAGTTCTGATTGTTGGTTTCATTATATCATGCGTTCTGTCGGTTTGTCAATATCTGTTTGATATTTTGCCGGACGGCGGCGCAGATTGGGCAAACCGACGGTTCTTTTCAAGGGCGGCTTGCCCGCCGCGCCTCCGGTTCGGTCTGCGGCTCCGGCTTACACCGGGTGGAATAACCCGGCGGTTCCGGTTTTGCCTGCCACCGAATAAATCTTTTTCCCCCATCCCCCCGACCCCCTTCCCCTCCGGGGAAGGGGGCGCTTACAGGTTTATTTTGCCGGGGGCTTCGCCCCCGGCACCCCTGCATCCGAACCCACGCGGCATCGGTTTTCCGTATGGCTTACGGCGCCCGGCGTGGAAACTTGACCCGGCGCCGCCGGTTCGTTCTGCGGTCTTAGGAAACCGCCGGGGGATGACCCGGCAGTTCCGGTTTTGCCTGCCCTGCCCCCGGGAACAAACCCTTAAAAAAGAACTGTCGCCCATGCCATGACTTTTTTGACAAAAGCCCTTGCTTTTCCCGGAATAGTATGGTATACTTCCTACGGAGTTCCGCGCACGGAATTTCCCTGGGTGCGCTGCCGGATAAATCAGCGATTCTTACCGTAATAAATGCCGAAAGGATACAGTCATGAGAAGCACCAAACAGGATATGGAACGGCTGACTGCCCTCCATCCGTATACAAACCCCGCCGCTGTGCCGGTGGAATACACGCTGGGCGACAGGCACTACTGCGGATTTCCCGCCGAGTTTCATCCGGTTGCCGAGACGCGCCGGGTAGATGCAAACCTGAACGAAACAACCATAACCGCGCACACGCCCGACGGACTGGAGCTGCGTGCCGTCTGCCAGTCCTTCCTTGATTTCCCCGTCGTGGACTGGGTTATGTACGTCACCAACCGGGGAAGCGAAAACTCCCCCATCCTGTCCGACTGGCACATCACGACGACATACAGCGGGCAGTCTCCCGTGCTGGTGCACGGCACCGGGGACACCTGTGGCGAGGACGGCTATATGTGGTCCGAGACGGTGCCGGAGGACTGCGGAACGCTGACTGTACAGCCCGAACGCGACGGCACCTCCTGCAAGGGTGCCTTCCCCTATATGCGCCTGCGCTTCGACGGCTGGGGCGTCAATGTGGCGGTCGGCTGGACGGGCACATGGCGGGTGGATGTCAGCCGCGCCGGCGATACCGTCACGCTGCAGGCGGGACAGGCGGCGTTTGCCTCCTACCTCAAGCCGGGCGAAACCGTCCGCACGCCTCGCATGACCTACGAGGCATACACCGGCGGGAAGGACCGCGCCCGCAACCTGTGGCGTTCCTTCTACTTCGCGCACATCCTGCCCCGCGAAAACGGAGCCCCGCTCCCGTCCAAGCTGGTTCTGCACACATGGATGATTGACGGTCTGCCGGAATTCTGCGGCGTGACCGAGGAGAATCAGACAAAAGCCATCGACGCCTACCGGGCGGGCGGACTGCACCCCGACATCTGGTGGATTGACGCCGGCTGGTACCCCTGCGACAACACATGGCCGACAACCGGAAACTGGTATCCGCACCCGGAGCATTTCCCGGACGGGCTGGTGCCCATCGGGGAGAAATGCGACCGGGAAGGCATCCAGCTGTTGGTGTGGTTTGAGCCGGAGCGCGTCTACCGGGGCACCAAGCTGTTCAATGAGCACCCGGAGTTCCTGCTTCGCTACCGCGGCGAGCCAAGCAACTGGTGGGATGACAACGCCCTGCTTGACCTCGGCAACCCCGCCGCCTGCGACTGGCTGATCGATCTGGTTGACGGCATCATCAAGGAGTCGCACATCCGCATCTACCGGCAGGACTTCAACTTTGCGCCCGCGATGTACTGGGACACCAACGTCGAGGAAGGGCGCGTGGGTATTCTTGAAAACCTGCACATTCAGGGTTACTACCGCTACTGGGACACGCTGCTGGAGCGCAATCCCGGACTGTGGATGGATTCCTGTGCCTCGGGCGGTCGCCGGAACGATCTGGAAACCATGCGCCGGGCGGTGCCGCTGCACTATACCGACGTCGGCTACGGAAAGCACCCCATCAAACAGCTGCAGCACCGCGAGATGTTCGAGTGGATTCCCTACTTCCGAGCCCACACCATGAACTGGGACACGGCGGACGGCACCTACGGCAACACCAACCAACCGCTGGATGAATTCGCCTTCCAGAACGCCATGGCGCCCGCCATGACCTGCATGGTGGAGTGGAATGACAGCCCCGCGCAGTTCGCCCTGGCGCGCCGCATGATTCCCGTCTGGAGACGTGCCGCCGACATGGAGCTGTCCTGCGACTACTACCCGCTGACCGACTGCCGCGCCTCGCAGGAGGACTGGTACGCCATGCAGTTTGACGGAGAAAAGCAGGGCTTTATCCAGATTATCCGCAACAACCGCGTGGCGGAGGACAGCGTGACCGTGCACCCGCACATCGATACAACCTGCACCTACACCTTCACCGACCCGCTCGGTAAGCGGAGCTTCACCGTTTCCGGCAACCGGCTGGCGCAGGAGGGCTTCTGCGACGCACTGCCGCACCGTTCGGGCGTCATCTGGTTCTACGAGAAGAAATAATTACATATAAAGAGCACCGGACCGGTGGGCAGATGCCCATCGGTCCGGCTTTTTTCGGGTTTCCTGAATTATGCTCCGGTTCCGGTTTCAGTCTCGGTTTCGGTTCCGGGTTCGGGTTCGGGTTCGGTTTCGGTTTCGGGTTCGGGTTCGGGTTCGGGTTCGGGTTCGGTTTCGGTGCCGGTTTCAGTCTCGGGCTCGGTTTCCGTTCCGGTTTCAGTCTCGGGTTCGATGCCGGTTCCGGGGTCGGTTTCCGTCTCTTCCGTCGGCGTACTCTCTCCGCCGGTCGGCTCTGTGTACCCGCACACTTCGCAAACGCCGTTCATCATCTTGTGTCCTGTAGCGGGGACTTCCTCCTGCTCAACCAGCACCTTGTTGCAGACGGAGCAGTGTTTGCCTTCGGTCTTGC
>CAVIJF010000026.1:0-20779 GCA_963643175.1 bacterium | reverse complement strand
GAAACAGGCATGCGATTCGCCGCTCCGATTTCATTATTTTCACCGTTGAATCGCTAAATTTGATGCGGGGACTGATTTTTAGTGGTTCCCAAAACATGAAAGAAGAGGAACTTACGTATGGAAAAAACAAACAAAAAAAGCAAAAAGAAACGTATCTTACTTACCGTCTTATTTGCGATTTTAGCTATTATCCTTGCTGTCGTAATTTATGTAATGGTGCAAGCTAAGCATAATGTAAAACAAATGAATTTATGTGCTGATACAGTAATAGAAGATATCAAATCCTCTTATAAATTGACATCTGTTGATTGCTCGGAATTTGAAGATCTGACTGTATACGGTATTATGAAATTTCAAATTGAACAATATGATGTTGCAGACCTTGGCAATTTATGTGTTATGCGCGCAAATTGCGGAGTTATGCAGATGCTTACTGTTACCCTCACCCCCGCAAAAATTGATATGCCGCTTTTCTCTGTGGATTATATGTATATGCTTGGAAATCGTACAGCTTATGTGGAGATTTATGATTTGCATATTGGTGAATCACAAGTCAGAGAAGACACTGTTGAAAAATTAAAATCAATAAATGATCAATTTTCAAATCTTGCCGACACAATACCTTCATCTGCATGGTATGATTCAATTCGCACAGCTGGAAGTTACAAAAAGGTAGCAGCTAAAGAGGATGATAATCTTCTAAAAATGTTAGAAGATTATTTAAATGAATATCTTTCCGGAGCCCAAAAGATTGAACTTCTTCCCGAGGATAAGATTCCTGAAAAATTAGATGTAATGGAATCTTATACTCATCGTTTAATCAGTGAGGGTGGTATTTCCACGGATGTTTTCAAAGAAGAACTTGGCGAAGAAAAAACATATAAATTCTTTGATAATGTCATGTTTGGAACCGGAAACTATCGTTAATGTTTGCAATTATTTAAAAAATGTAATACTTGTCAAGGAAGTTGATGTGTAAAATCAACAAAAGCGCAGCGAAATGAAGTAGCTGCGCTTTTTATTGTATCAAGAAACCCACCCGCTAAGCGGGTGGTCCTGTCCTCACCCGTTTTGGGCGTGCGGGAGCAGGCAGAGGCGCGGCGCAGAAGGTGGGGGCAGCTGTGGACGTAGTTAGTCAAGGATTCGGGGACAGATACCGGCGGCACCGGAACGGCGTCCCCGGCAGGTTTCCGAAAAGATTCTCAATGTCGCCCCGCAAAACAGAACTTCCGCCTTGACAGCGCATCATATCCGTGGTAGAATGGTGGACAGCAAACAGCACCGTAAGCATAGTAACTTTAACCGGGAGGTATATTCAATGAAAAAAGCTGTCCTGCTTGGCGACTCCATCCGTCAGATAGGGTACGGCACGCGCGTGCCCGCCCTGCTTGCCCCCGATATTGCCGTCTGGCAGCCCGAGGACAACGGACGCTTTGCGTCCTACACGCTGCGAAACTGCTTTGATTATAAAGCAGAACTGGAAACCGCCGACGTCATCCACTGGAACAACGGACTGTGGGATATGTGCGACCTGTTCGGGGACGGTCCCTTCACGCCGCTGCCCGTCTACACCGATACACTGGTGCGTATCGCGCATATTCTGCAAAGCTACTGCCCGCGCGTGATTTTCGCCACGACGACGCCGCCCCGCCCGGAAATGTGGGGGCACGACCCGGAGCGCGTCAAAGTCTATAACGCCGCCGCCGTCGCCGCACTGCGTCCGCTGGGCGTGCACATTGATGACCTGTACAGCCTCATTGCGCCCGACACACAGCATCTGGTCCGCGGCGATGATTTCCTCCACCTGACCGACGAAGGCATTGCGCTGACAGCCGGACAGGTTGCCCGTTCCGTGCGGGAAGCCTTGGCTGAATAAACCGATTTTGCAATTTTTGCGATTTGCTCGGTTAAAATCTGCGCCAAATCCGGTGTACAACCGATTATATTCAGCTTTTTCTGCAAATTCTATTGACATTCACTTGCAAATGCGATATAATAGGAGAAAAGACGGCGCCCCGCCGCCACGTGCGGCGGGGCGTCAGTTGGTAATTGATGTCTACATCTGTCAACGGAGGTAACGATATGAACAGAGTATTCAATTTTTCGGCAGGTCCTTCCATGCTTCCCCTTCCCGTGCTGGAGCGCGCAGCGTCCGAGTTGGTGTGCTACGGCACATCCGGAATGTCCGTCATGGAGATGAGCCACCGATCTCCGGACTATGAAGCCATCATTAATAAGGCGCAGTCCGACCTGCGCCGGCTGATGAACATTCCCGACAACTACAAGGTGCTCTTCCTGCAGGGCGGCGCGTCCACGCAGTTCGCCGCCGTGCCGCTCAACCTGATCCGCCGCACCGGCAAGGCAGACTATCTGGTGTCCGGTCAGTTCTCCGGCAAGGCATTCAAGGAGGCGCAGAAGCTGGGCTACGATGCGGTGTGTGCCGCCACCACCAAGGACGTCAATTTCAGCCACGTTCCTGCCGTCACGCGCGACATGATCCGCCCCGACGCCGCTTACGTGCATATGTGCTTCAACAACACCATTTACGGCACCAAGTATGGCTATATCCCCGACACGGGCAGCATTCCGCTGGTAGCCGATATGTCCTCCTGCATCCTGTCCGAGCCGGTGGATGTGTCGCGCTTCGGCGTCATTTACGCCGGGGCACAGAAGAATATGGCGCCCGCCGGCGTGACGGTCGTCATCGTCCGGGAGGATCTTCTGGAGTTTGCCGAGCCGAATATGCCCACGATGCTGGAGTGGAAGATTATGGCGGACAACGATTCCATGTACAACACGCCGCCCTGCTACACGATTTATATGCTGGGTCTGGTAGCGGATTGGCTGCTGTCCATCGGCGGACTGGACGAAATGAAGGCGCGCAACGAGAAAAAGGCGGCACTGCTGTACGGCTATCTGGACAGTCAGGATTACTACATCGCCCCGGTGGAGAAGGAGTCCCGCTCCATGATGAACGTGACCTTTGTCACCGGAAACCCCGATCTGGACAAGAAATTTGCCGCCGAGGCGTCCGCAGCCGGACTGAAAAACCTCAAGGGGCACCGCTCGGTCGGCGGAATGCGCGCCTCCATTTACAACGCCATGCCCTATGAGGGCGTGGAGGCTCTGGTCGCATTCATGAAGAAGTTTGCCGCCGAAAACCCCAAGGCGTAAGCGCACGGAAAGAGGGACTGTCATGAAAAATATTCTGCTTCTGAATAAGATTGCCAAGGTCGGAACCGACCGGCTTGATCCCGCGCTGTACGCAGTCGGCACGGATTTTGACGCGCCGCACGGCATTATGGTCCGCTCGGCAAATATGCTGGAGATGGATTTCAATCCGGAGCTGCTCGCCATTGCGCGGGCGGGCGCCGGTGTCAACAATATTCCGCTGGATGCGTGCACGAAGGCGGGTGTGGTGGTATTCAACACCCCCGGCGCCAATGCCAACGGCGTCAAGGAGCTGGCGCTGTGCGCACTCCTGCTTGCTTCCCGTGACATTGTGGACGGCATTGAGTGGGTGAAGACGCTGGCAGACGATCCGAACGCCGCCAAAACCGTGGAAAAAGGAAAGTCCCGCTTTGCCGGAAACGAGATTAAAGGCAAGGTGCTGGGCGTCATCGGACTGGGCGCCATCGGAGGCATGGTTGCCAATGCCGCCGTGCGGCTGGGTATGGAGGTCATCGGCTGTGACCCGTACCTGAGCGTAGAGGGGGCGTGGAACCTTGACCACCATGTCTGCCGCGCCGCGTCCTACGATGAAATTTACGCATCGGCGGATTACATCACGCTTCATGTTCCGGCAACCGCCGACACCAAGGGCATGATTGACGCCGACGCCATCGCGAGCATGAGGGACGGCGTGAAGATTATCAATCTGTCCCGCGACTCGCTGGTGGATTCCGACGCCATGAAAGCGGCGCTGGCTTCCGGCAAGGTGCACCGGTACGTGACCGATTTTGCCACGCCGGAGATGATCGGCGTTCCCGGCGCCATTCTGATTCCGCATCTGGGCGCCTCGACCGAGGAGTCGGAGGACAACTGCGCGGTTATGGCGGCGATGGAGCTGGACGACTATCTGACCAACGGCAATATCAAGAACAGCGTCAACTTCCCGGCAGTGTCCATGCCCCGTTCCGGCAGTGCGCGCATCTGCGTCCTGCACGTGAATGTGCCGGGTATGCTGAACCTGCTGACCGGCGTGCTGTCCGCCGCCGGACTGAACATTGAGAACATGACCAACAAGTCGCGCGGCAACGCCGCCTACACCATGTTTGACATCACCGGCGCCGTTCCAGCCACCGTGGCAGAGGATCTTGCCGCCCTGTCCGGTGTCGTGCGGGTGCGGGTCATCTGAGACAGGTATACAAAGCGCCCCTTCCCGACGGGAAGGGGCGCTTTGTTCGCCGGTGCTTGCTAAGGAACAGTTGCCGCGCCCGACAACATATCAGGCAGGCAATTCCGCACGGGGTGTTTGCCCTGCGTTTCCCGCTTGACAGCCGCCCTCCGGTGTGGTATACTATGAGATAATACAGGGTAACCTGTTACGGAAGGAGCCTATCAAATGAAACCGATAAGAGTTACGAGAACTATGAAAGCTACGGGAATGAAATATACCCTCCCGGCACTGCTTCTCTGTGTCGCGCTGCTGTTTTCCGCCGTGTCCTTTTCCGCCTGCCACGCTCTGCCCGGCGGTTCGGAAACCGCCTCGGAAACTGCCTCGGAAACCGATGCAAACGTCACATCCGACGCCGGGGACAGCAGTGAGAGCGGGAGCGAAACCGAATCCGGGCAGGAGGATGAGGAAAGCAGCATCATCAGCCGGAATCCGGATCTGACCTACACGTACACCGACGCACAGTATGAGGTTCTGAGCAACAAGATTGAGCAGCTAACCGCCCTGCTGACTGCCGGCGACAGGCAGGAGGACTTCCTGACCCTGTACAAGGACGTTGAGGACAACGACTTCGCCACCCTGCAGGATCAGTACCAGATTGCCAACATCGGCACCATGGTGCGCACGGGCGATGCATCCGCCGCCGCAACCATGGAGGACGTCAGTGGGAAGTACAACCGGGTTCTGCAACAGCTGATTGAGATGTACGACGACATCGATGCATCCCCGTATGCAGAGGCATTCTTTGAGGACTGGACAGACACGGAACGGGAGCAGGCGGTCGCCTCCGCCCGCGCGTACACGGACGAGCTGACCGAACTGAAGGTCGCCTCCGACAAGCTGAGAACCGAATACCGCGCACTGGAGGCTGATGATACCTTCCTGCAGAAGAGCGCGGAAATTTACCTGCGCGCCGTGGAGCAGAACAAGCAGATTGCCCGGATATCCGGGTACGACGGGTATATGGAGTACGCCTACGCGCAGATGTATAACCGCGACTATACGCCGGCGGATACCGCCGCCATGCGTGCGCTGGTCAAGGAATACCTCGCGCCCATGCTGCCCGTTCTGCTCAACCGCCTGCAGGATGCGGCGGCTGTGCTGAGCCGGACGGATCAGGCGGAGGTGTACAAAATCCTCCAGACCGATGTGACCGGACTTGGCGTTGTGCCGGGGCTGGGAACGCCCGTACAGACGGTTGTCGAAATGGTGGATGCGTATTTCGACTCGGTAGGCGGGGACATGAAGCAGGTGTACCACGATATGTGGGACAGCAACCGCTATATTCTGACCTTCAGTTCGGAAACAAGCATGGCGGGCGCCTTCTCCGTCTATTTCTACAAGCTCGGCTACCCGCTGTTCTACTTCGGCTCCGGCTATCAGGATCTGTACACCGTCATTCATGAGTTCGGTCACTGCTACGCAATGGGGAAGTCTGCCAGCATGGGCATTCCGCTTGATCTGGCGGAAGTCAACTCGCAGGGCAATGAATGGCTCTTTACCTCCTTCCTGCGCGACCGGATATCCGCAAAGGCGTACACCTATCTTGTCATGTACCGACTGCTGTCGGACATCGCCAGCATCTGCAACTGCGTCGCCGTCAACGACTTTGAAATATACGTGTACTCGCACAGCGATTATACGGCGGATTCGCTGGACGCGGTCATGGCGCAGATTCTGCAGGATCTCGGCGTGGCGGATATATTCAGCCAGCTCTATCAAAGCCCGACCTCCTACTGGCACTATGTGACGATTGACAATCCCGGCTACTACATCAGCTATGCCATGTCGCTCCTGCCCTCGCTCGACCTGTACGCCGCAAGTCTGGACGATTACGCAACCGCCGCCGCCGCGTACCTGCAGCTGGCGACTGTGGGCGAGCATGACACCTTCCTGCAATCCCTGGAGAAAGCAGGCATCGGCACGCCCTTTGATGCACAGACCTATCAGGATATAGCCGCCATCCCCAGTCGGCTGACTAAGCTGCTCCGGGAGGCGGAAGCGGCTTAAGGCGTCACCGCACCCTTGCACCGCCGGGATTGCGCGGTGCAGAAACGTCCGACGCAAAGCGGCAGAGTATGCCGCACTTTGGCAAAACCTCCCTCTCCGCCTGTCGGGGTGCCTGTACCCGGCGCTGTCTGCCCGACCCTGCCCCCGTGCAAATTGCTTGCCCCCATCCACCCGACCCCCTTCCCCTCCGGGGAAGGGGAGCTTTTTCTTATCTTTTGCAAGGGGCTTCGCCCCTTGCAATCCCGCGACTGTGCTGGGAACGACGCTGGCGTTCCCGGCGGATCCCGGCGTCTGTCGGGGTGCCTGTATCCGCGCAGCACTGGTTGTCGGGCGGTTTTCACTACCTTCCGGAAAGCCGGGAAACGATACCCCTGCCGCCCCTGCGGCAGAATCGGATGGGGATTGCACTGCCTCGCCGATTGTAGCGGCCCGGTACCGCCATCCGCCCGGTATGCCGTGTCTCACGGGTTTGGAGGTAGGGGTGCCGGGGGCGACAGCCCCCGGCAAAATAAACCTGAAGTCTCCCCCTTCCCCAGCGTGGGAAGAGCGCTCTGCGAGCGTGGGTCGGGGGATGGGGGAAGAAACGTTTGACCGAAGGCAGGGTAAGCCGGGGACGCTGGGGAATGGTATCCCCACTCCATTTTAATCAATTTGCCCGGCGGTTCCCGAAAAAACCTTCCGAAACGCCTTGATTTTCAGCGGGAGATGTGGTAAAATACTCCCGTGAGAAAACAGAACTCCGAATATATGCCGGAGAAGGAAAGGAAGAACAGAAATGGCTCTTGTCACAACTACCGAAATGTTCAGAAAGGCATATGCCGGCGGTTACGCCATCGGTGCCTTCAACATCAACAACATGGAAATCGTGCAGGCAATCACGGAGGCGGCGGGCGAGGTGAAATCCCCCGTCATCCTGCAGGTGTCCGCCGGCGCACGGAAGTACGCAAAGCCCGCATACCTCATGGCACTGGCACAGGCAGCCGTTGCCGACAGCGGCATTGACCTTGCCCTGCACCTTGACCACGGCGCGGATTTCGACATCTGCAAGGCGTGCATCGACGGCGGATTCACCTCCGTCATGATTGACGGCTCCAAGCACTCCTTTGAGGACAATATCGCCCTGACCCGTAAGGTCGTGGAGTATGCCCACGCGCACGGCGTGGTGGTGGAGGGTGAGCTGGGTAAGCTCGCCGGCATTGAGGATGACGTTCACGTGGACGCCGCCGACTCCTCCTATACCCAGCCCGGCGAGGTCGAGGAGTTCGTGACCCGCACCGGCGTGGATTCGCTGGCTATCGCCATCGGTACCTCGCACGGCGCCTATAAGTTTACGCCGGAGCAGTGCACCCGCAACGCGGACGGCGTGCTGGTTCCCCCTCCGCTCCGCTTTGATATTTTGGAGGAGATTTCCCGCCGCCTGCCCGGTTTCCCGATTGTCCTGCACGGTGCATCCTCCGTTCCGCAGGAGTTTGTCCGGGAAATCAATGCACTGGGCGGCAAGATGCCGGATGCTATCGGTATCCCGGAGGAGCAGCTCCGCCGCGCAGCGACCATGGCGGTCTGCAAGATCAACATTGATTCGGATATCCGGCTGGCAATGACTGCCGCCATCCGCCGCACCTTCGCCGAGAAGCCCTCGGTGTTCGACCCCCGCGAGTATCTGGGCGCCGGACGCGAGGCGGTCAAGGCAATGGTGAAGCACAAGATTGTGGACGTCCTCGGCTCGGACAACACGCTCTGATTCATCCGTCAGTGCTTCCCTAAACTGATTTTATCCCGGATTGGGATATTCCCTCTGTGGGAACCCGATCCGGGTTCTGCTAATGTGGGCGGATTGTTCTCCGTGCATATACCTGCCGCGGATGAGGCATACTGTGTGCATAACGCCTCGGGAAAGGAAGCCCCGCTCCGGCGGGCACCGCAGATTTTGCGCCGTATGCCCGTTTCCGAACGTATCGCGGCGTGGCTGTCCTCCGCGTCGGGCAGTCCCGCCGCTTACCTGCACCGGGTGGCAGACGCCCCCATGCTGCTTGTCTCCACTTTTTCACGCTGATTGCGGGCAAGGCGGTGTTTGACTGCATGGAAGCGTGCTGTGACCTGTGCGGGCACGCCGCAGACGTCATGGATCAGATTATCATCAAAAATACCTGAGGCATCCCTGCGTCATGGCGTGGCGATGCCCTGAACCGGCTGTCCGGTTCCACATACTGGTAGGAGGCTTCAATCACATATGTTTCACGCAGAATCCTATAACCTGCTCTGGCACGATACCGACCCGACCGGGCAGGTCCGCCCCTCCGCGCTCCTGCGGTATATGCAGGAGACTGCCAACCGGCAGTGTCGCAGCTGGGGGTATGACCTTGACCGGCTGTTCCGCACCGAGGGGCAGGGTTTCCTGCTGGCGCGGCTTCAGCTGACCGCCTATGCCCCCCTGCACGCCTACGAGAATATCGAGGTGCGCACCTGGTGCATCCCCTCGCACGGGTATACCTTTCTGCGCTGTTTCCGCGTTCTGCGGGGGGAGGAGACCGTGGCGGAGGCGCTGACCACATGGGCACTGATGGACACCCGGCGGCACGCCCTGCTGCGGGTGACGGACTTCCGCAACGAGTTCCCGGCAGACGCGCCGCTGGATACCGGGCGCCTGCCTGCCAAGGTGCGCCTGTCGCCCGCTCTGCCGATGCAGCCGGCAGGCGAGCGGCGGGTCGCATGGAGCGATATTGATTTCAACCGCCACATGAACAACACCCGCTACCCGGATGTCGTCTGCGACTTCCTGCCGCCGGATGCGGTGGAGGGGAAGGCGCTGTCTGCCCTGTCGGTTTCCTACATGAAGGAGGCGCCGCTGGGGGACGTCCTGCAGATCAGCCGCGCCCCCGCGCCGGATGCGGAGGGCGGCTACCTGCTCAAGGCGGTTCGCGGCGACGGAGAAATCTGCTTTGAGGCGCAGGTGCTCTTTGCCTGACGGGACCCGGATACCCGCAGGGGTCTGCGGATAAAAACTCCCCCGGGGAGGGCGGCTTTCAGCCGTCCTCCCCGGGGGAGTTTTCCGTATCGGCGGTGTTATGCCGTCGGATAGTAGATCTCGGCAAGCGCGTCAAATTCCGCGTCCGACAGTTTGAAATACGTTTTCAGATTTGATCGGAACAAATCCTTCCGTCGATTAACAAAATCACGCATGATATTGATTTGTTCATACCAGACATTCATATCAAACTCTGTCCGTTCAGGCTTTGGCCAGCGGTCTGCCTGTAATCCCATAAGCGGTTCACGCTCAGCTATCATCTGCTCTAAAGTTTCGATTAGGCGGTCTGCGTTCAGATAGTCCGAAATGCTCCACAAACGCGCAAGGAGCTTTTCGTAGAAACCCGGATTCTCTTTCAATGCCACAAGGAGATGCGACAGTGGGCAATCGGCTTTGAAAATGCCATAGAGAAGGCGTGTTACGTCCGGATCGGTTATCTGCTGCATTCCCATACCATAGTCCGTGTCCAATAGAACAAAGTGCCATTTGGTATCTGTTCCGGATGGGTCGTCCGGGTTGGTGTTTCGCCAAAGTTTAACATTGTTGGTGGGCCAATCCATTGCGTTAAAAAACAGGCGGACAGCGACGAGGTCAATGAGCGAGTCCAAGTCCAGTTGTGCGTCTACATATGCGAAATTTTCTGCCACACTGAGGTCATGAGTCCGAGCGTACTCCACAAGCCAGTTGAAAGCATCTGCGCTGTTTGCATCTCCGTCGCTGACTACGTAAGGAAGTTCGGCGGTTTTTGCATCGAATTGATTTTCAATGACGGTAACGGTGTTCTTATTCACGCCGGTGTGGTCGCTGACGTACTCCGGGCTGTAACGCTCCCGGAAGTTGTACACGCCCCAGAACTCCCCGTTGATGAATACCAACGTCGTGGAGGACGCCATGGTATCCAGACACAGCCCCGCCGAAACGCGCTGCATATAGGCATCCCGGAATCCTGACAGGGCACAGTCGTTCCCGGAGTTGCGCAGAAGCAGGCGCGAGAAGCTGGTAATCGCCTGCCCGTTTATGTCCTTGGCAAGCCCGCCGAACAGGTCGTAGTTGAGGTCGGACTCCATGCCGCCCTCCTCGTTGTTGGCACCCTTGTAGTAGATACGGAGGGAGCGCATGGCATAGGCTGTCGAGCCGTGTCCGCTGACGGCAAGCTCCACGTTGGAGTGCCCCACGCGGTTGCCCAGCGGGTCAAACACTTCCATGACTGCCATGCCGCGCGGGCGGGAGCCTTCCTCATCCAGATTGTTGTAGCGCGTGTAGAAGCCGTTCTGACCGAACAGGTCTGCGGTGGGCAGGGAGATGGAAACGGTGTTCACGTTCCAGCCGGCGCCTTCCGGCAGGATGAAGTAGGTGTTGGTATATACGGCGGTCGCATCGGTTTCGCTTTTGGCATACGCCTTGACGACATACCCGCCGACCATGGCTTCCACGCGCGCCTTGGAGGAGGTGTAGAAGGAGTTGTAGGTGTTCCGCCACGCGAGCGCGGAGGAGTCGGTCAGGGCGATGCTCCCGTCAAATACCTGCGCCGTAGTGCTGGTGCGGGGGTCGCTGCCGTCCAGCGTGTAGTAGACGGTGTAGCCGTCCGGCGGGGTCAGAACCAGATTCACCGTGTCGCGGTATATGCCTGCCGTGTGGGAGAACGTCACCTCGCGGAAACTGCAGGTGACGGGGTTGACCCGCCCGTCCGCCGTGCGGGGACTGATGCGCAGCAGCTCCGGCGTTGCCATCCGGGTCAGGTTCTCCGTGTGGAAGCCGCTGTACTCCTTGTACGCGGTGCGCACGGCAACCTTTTTCTTGGACAGGCTGTCAATGGCGTAGACCGATGCATACATTTCGGTTTCGGAGGACACAAACACCGACACGGCGTCCGTCAGGGCGGTGATGTCCTCGGTCGGGTAAATGTCCCAGCCGGAGGGCGCCAGCACAAGGTGAACCTCCTTGTTGTCGATGTAGATGTCCCAGTCCAGATCGGCGTACAGCAGGCTGATGATTGCCCCCGCGGTATTGTAGCCGCTGGGCGATGCGGCGCGCACAAGGTAGTAGCCTCCCGCCGGAATCACGGCGTCTGCCGGGAAGAGCAGCTCGGTGTAGCTGCCGCTGTCCTTGCGGTAGTACAGCGACGCACCGGCAAGCCGGATGTCCCGGTCGGTGCTGTTGTACAGCTGAACAAAGCCGTGGGATGCGGAGGCATCGGTGTTTTTCTTGCCGGTTCCGTAGACCGACACAATCAGGATGCCCCGGTACTGCTCCGGGTCGCCGGGGTGCAGGATGGTATCCGTCATGGGCAGGCGGGTCTGTGCCACCAGCACCGC
Source organism: bacterium (assembly GCA_963643175.1). GTDB lineage: Bacteria > Bacillota > Clostridia > Oscillospirales > CAG-272 > CAMEON01. The sequence goes on along the minus strand of CAVIJF010000026.1, from coordinate 9,033 downwards.
ACCGCAGACGGCGCAGTGCGAGCCTTCCGTCCAGCCGTAGCTGTCGGCGGTCGGGGCAACGGCGGGATCGGTCACGGGTGTGTGCCCGGTCGCCGGAATGACGGGGCGGACGGTTCGCTCATACCCGCAGACAAGGCAGTGCTCCCCGGCTTCATAGCCCGGGCGCGTGCAGGTCGGCGGGGTTTCGGAACACGCCCCGAAGGTGTGTCCGGTTGCCGGAATCCCCACCTGCGGGACAAGCACGGTGCCGCATACGGAGCAGTGCGCCCCCTCGGTTTTTCCTGCCGCCGTGCAGGTGGGCGACACGGCGCTGTCCGTCACAACGCTGTGACCGGTGGCGGGCACGCGCTCCTGCGGCTGGGTGACAAAACCGCAGACCTCGCAGTGCGTGCCGCCCGTCAGACCGTCCTCGGTGCAGGTGGCGGCAACGGGTTTGTCATATACGCCCCGGTGTCCGGTCGGATTTACGCGTACGGGAGCGGTCAGGGGCTCTCCGCAGACGCCGCAGTGCGTGCCGCCCCGGTATCCCGGTTCGGTGCAGGTCGGCGCCACCTCCGGCGATGCTACGGCGGTATGCCCGGTCGCCGGGAGCACGGTCCGCTCCTGCAGAACCTCGCCGCATACGGTGCACCAGATGTAATCCGATTCGCCCGGCTGGGTGCAGGTGGGAGCGGTCCCCGGCAGCACGGCAGGGAAGTGCCCGGATGCGGGCGTGACAACTTCTCCGCAGGTCAGGCAGACCTGCGGCTCCGTGCAGGTCGCATCGGCGCCGAATGTGTGCCCCGTGGCGGGCGTGACGGTGGGCTGGGTCAGGATTTCATCGCAGACCGCGCAGACCGTGCCGCCCGTGTGCCCGCTCTCCGTGCAGGTCGGCTCCTGCGTCAGCATGGGTACCGGCGTGTGCGGAAGTTTGTTGGCAAGATGCACGCCGCATGCGGTGCAGTGCACCTCCTGCGTGCAGGATGCTTCCCCGTCCGGGCTGTGCCCGAGGGCGGGCAGTTCGACCTGCTCAACCAGCACCTCGCCGCAGATGGCGCAGACGGAGCCTTCGGTCAGCCCCGCCTCGGTACAGGTCGGCTGTTTGACGGGGAGTGTCACGGGTCTGTGCCCGGTCGCCGGAAGCACCGGCAGCTCGCTCAGTGCAAGACCGCAGCGACTGCACCGGATACCGGCACCGTGCCCGTCCCCGGTGCAGGTGGGCAGTACGGCGTCCACATTTTCGGACAGATGCCCCAGAGCCGGAACCGCTTCCTGTTCGGTCAACACGGTTCCGCAGACCGCACAGTGTGACCCGGCGGTTTTGCCTTCCTCTGTACAGCCTGCCGGGACGGCGGCATCCTCAACCGGCGTGTGCCCGGTTGCGGGGATGGTTTTGGCTTCGGCGTGCCCGCAGATTGTACAGGTATGCGCGCGCTCGCCCGCATCCGTACAGGTGGGGTCGCTCAGTATCTTCCAGTCGCCGAAGGCGTGCAGGTGCAGTGTCGCCGCCCCGGTATCCGGCTCCGCTCCGGTGTCCGGCTCCGTTTCGGAAACGTCCGGCGACAGGCTGTCGGACTCTGTCCACGAACCGGAATCCGTCACGGTGGCGGACGGGACGTCCGGCTCGGTTCCGGATACCCGGCAGGCAGACAAAAAGACCGCCGTGCCGGCAAACACGCCGACGGTCAGCAAAAGCAGGCACAGGCGAATCGGCAGACATGGGCGGCGGGCGGTGGAGGGAGAGCGCAGGTTCATAGAAAACTCCTTATTTTGCAGGCGTTGTCCGCCTGCACGGCGGCTTTATCGGCAAGCGCCGCACCGGCAATTCCGGTGGGCGGTATGTGCTACCTCCATTATAGCACGCGCACCGGAAAAAGTCAACACGCAAATGCATAAATTGCCGAAAACAGTCGCTGCTTGTCAGACGGGCGGCGCGGCGTCAGCGTGCCTGCACGTCCCGGACGTACAGCGTGTCGCCGTCCACCGTAAATTCCACGTTGAAGCCGGCGAAAAACAGCCCGTAGAGCCGCTCCGGGTCGTGCTGATAGGAAGGGCGCGGATCCTCCGCCAGCACGGCAAGCAGTGACGCCCGCTTGCATGCCGGAAGGCGATCCAGCAGTTCCGGCGGGCAGTGCACGCGCAGGCTGTGGTCAAGCGCACGCTGTGCGAAGCCACCGGACGCATCCGGGTGACTGTCGGTGTAGGCGAGGTACGGCTTGATGTCATAAATCGGCGTGCCGTCCATCAGGTCTGCGCCTGCTACCGTGAGCGTGGGTGCGTCCGTACCGTCATAGTCGATGCGGCACAGCCGCACAGAGGACAGCCCGATGGGGTTGGGACGGAAGGGCGAGCGCGTGGCGAATACGCCCATCGGGGTGTTCCCGCCGAGGCGTGGCGGGCGCACCATGGGCTGCCATGCGCCATCGGTGCGCAGGGCGGCAGAGAACTGCCACAGCAGCCACAGGTGTGAGAAGCCCTCCAGTCCCCGCAGAGCGTCCGGGTTGCGGTAGGGCGGCTCAAAGACAATCCGCGCCTCCAATCCGGGAACCCGCCCGCTCTGGCGCGGAATGCCGAACTTCTCCGGAAAGTCCGTCCGGATGTGCGCGATGGGACGGATCGTCATGGTGCCGTCCGGCGTCCTTTCGGTATCCGGACTGTTTGCGGTGCCGTCCGGCGCCGGACACACCGCCGGTTCCGCGGGTGCTCTGCGGCTGTCTCCGCCGCTCTCTGTTCTGCCCATTTCGGCTTATCTCCTTTCCGGTTCCGATAATTCTCCATAAATAAGGGATTGCGCGGGGGCAATTTACCGATAACCGGTAACCGGTTATCGGTAGTCGTACCGCTCCCCGACCTGCACCGGCACGCACCGTCCGGCGGTCTGTTCCCGCACGCGCTCACACAGCGGCGCGGCAACAGCTGCCCTGACCGCCAACGTCAGCGTGACCCGCTCGGCAAAATTCTGCGCATCGGTCAGCGCCCCGGCGCGGGCAATCTCCGGCAGGAGCTTCTGGTAGTCACTGTACGAAACGGTCAATGACAGCACGGCGTACCGCTCGTATGTGATGATACCCGCATCCTCCAGCGCCAGCCGCGCTGCGGACGAATAGGCACGGATAAGCCCGCCCACGCCCAACAGCGTTCCGCCGAAGTAGCGCGTCACTACCACGACGGCATCGGTCACTCCGGAATGCCGGATTGCCTCCAGGGTCGGCATTCCGGAACTGCCCTGCGGCTCGCCGTCGTCCGAGTAGCGCGCAACCGTGTCAGCCCCCAGCCGGAACGCCCAGACGTTGTGCGTTGCGTCGGCAAATTCCTTCTGCCGCGCCTTGACAAATGCCAGCGCCTCCTCCTCGGTCTTTACCGGGGCGGCATGACTGAAAAAGACCGAGCGGCGATCCTCTGTTTCTCCGTGTCCCTCGCCGCGCAGGGTGGTGTACAGCTGTCCGCGGTCGGGGGCGCTCATGCGTCACCATCCTGTCCGGTGCCGGATTCCGGCTCCAGCCATGCGTCGCACCCTATCGCCGCCTGCAATGCCGCCAGCACGGCGCCGTAACGCAGGGCGACCGGCGGCGGAATCAGTCCCTCGTGTATCATCGTTTCAAATTCCCAGAAACTGACCCAGCGGGCGGCGTCCGTTTCCCCCTCCTGCAGGGTCAGGGAACCGACCGGCAGTGTGCGGCGCACCAGGTAGCAGTCCGAAAAAGAGGACGGCTCCCGGATGCTGCCCAGCAGATTCAGTTCCTCCGGGGCGGCGTCAATGCCGGTTTCCTCGCGCAGTTCGCGCCGGGCAGAGGTCAGACTGTCCTCCCCTGCAATGCCGGAACCGCCCGTCACCTCCCACCAGCCGGGATACATCCCCTTGCAGGCGGCGCGGCGGGTCAGGAGCAGCAGTCCCCGGCCATTCACTGTGTACACCGTCACGACGGTGTGGTAGGTGCCGTGCGGCATGGGGTACTGCCGCCCGCGCGGATGTGTCTGCCCGAGCGGGTGGCGATCCTTGTCCAGAAGATCCCACAGTTCCATGCTCATTCCTCCTCCGGCGCAGACCAATCCGGGTCAAACTGCTTCAGCAGACCGTACACGCGGTCATCCACTGTCGCCACAGCGGTAATGTACTCGTCGCCGTATTCCACCGACTCCACCGCCGCCTTTTCACTGTACAGCCGGGACAGTGCGCCGGACTGCGCGTTGGGGATACGGAAGATCACGCGGCGCTTGCCCTGCCGGATGAGTGTTTCCAGCGCCGCCGCCAATGCGTCACAGCCTTCCCCGGTCTGGGCAGAGATGTACAGCGCACGCCGCGTGCCGCTGTCCCGGAAACGATCGGACACCATGCGCTCCAGCCCCGCGCAGTCGCCCGTTTCCCGGTCGCACTTGTTGAAAACGTACAGCGTCGGCTTGGCACCGGCGCCCAGCTCGGTCAGCAGTTCCTCGGTCACGCGGAGCTGCTCCTCGCAGTGCGGGTCGGAAACGTCCAGCAGCAGCAGAATGATGTCCGCGTATACTGCTTCCTCCAGCGTGGAGCGGAAGGCGCTGATGAGATGGTGCGGCAGTTTGCGGATAAAGCCTACCGTGTCGGTCAGCAGAACGGATTCCCCGCCGGGCAGGGTGAATTTACGCGTGGTCGGGTCGAGCGTCGCAAACAGCTTGTCCTCCGCCAGAATGCCGGCGCCGGTCAGCGTGTTGAGCAGTGTGGACTTGCCCGCGTTAGTGTAGCCGACGATGGCGATGCGGGGCAGACCGCTTCTGTCGCGGGACTGCCGCATGGTGCGGCGGTTCTTTTCCACGACAGCCAGCTCTGCCTTCAGCGCATCCACGCGGCGCTTCATGTGCCGCCGGTCGCTTTCCAGCTTGGACTCGCCGGGACCGCGCGTCCCGATTCCGCCGCCCAGCCGGGACATATCCGCGCCGCGTCCTGTCAGGCGGGGTGCCGTGTATTGCAGCTGTGCCAGCTCAACCTGCAATTTACCCTCCGCCGTGACGGCGTGCAGGGCAAAGATGTCCAGTATCAGCATGGAGCGGTCGATGACGCGCAGGTCGTCTATGTTGATGTCGTCCTCCATGTTGCGTATCTGGACGGGGGTCAGGTCGCAGTCAAACACGACCAGGGACGCTTCCAGATTGCGGCACATATCCGCCAACTCCTGCACCTTGCCGGAGCCGATCAGCGTCCGGGCATCCGGCGCGGAGCGGCTCTGTACCATCCGGGCGGCAACGGTGCCCCCGGCGGTGTCCAGCAGGCGCGCCAGCTCGTCCATGCTTTCGTCCACATCCTCCTCCGTGTCCGTTCCGGTCAGAATGCTGACCAGTACGGCGCGGGGCTTTTCCGATTGCTCCTCCGGGACGCGGAGAGCATCGCCTTTCAGAATAACAGCCATATGAAAACCTCCTTGAAGGGGACCTTCCGGTATTTTGCGGTGCGCAGTTTACAGCTTGGCACCGTGCAACGGGTAGCGGGAATGCCTACCGCGGCGGCGTCCGGACAGCAAAAGGGCAGGGGAGCCCTCTCTTTGCGTGAGTGCGTCTCCTGCCCTATGGATTTCTCCGAATGCCGTTTTCCGTTCACAAAGCGCCGGAATGCGCGACCCTGCCGCCGGGCGGCACGGTGCATCCCGGCACGCGGACGGAACCGTTCCGTGCCAGAGGTGTCTGCTTACTTCTTGACAGCAGCCAGTCTCTTCTTGAAACGATCCAGCCGTCCGCCCGCATCGACAAACTTCTGCTTGCCGGTGTAGAAGGGATGGCACTTGGAGCAAATGTCCACACGCAACTCACTGCCCTTGGTGGAGCGGGTGACAAAAGTCTCTCCGCAGGCGCAGCGAACCGTACACTCAACGTACTCAGGATGAATTCCGTTCTTCATTTTACGATACCTCACTTTGAAATTCCCGATGTGCTTTGACATCGGGTACGCAAGCCATCTTATTATAGCACATTCTTTCCCGGAATGCAATAGGTTTGCAAAATTTTGCGGGGAATTTTTCAGGGAAATGCTGACTTATCGGCGGTGCATCTCCGACGCACTGCGACAGGGGTGGTTTATTGCGGCAGGCGCTTGTCCGGAGCCCGGAAAGCACCATGAAAAGCACGAAAAAAGCGCCTGCATCCGCAAGCGCTCGTGGCGCGGCATAAGGGACTCGAACCCCCGACCTACTGGTTCGTAGCCAGGCACTCTATCCAGCTGAGCTAATGCCGCATCGTTCAAGTCAATCTCTCAACCGAACAGGACATATTATAGCACAATCAAAGGGGATTGTCAAGGGGGTTTTGAAAAAAACATGAAAAAGTTGGCGCCGGTCGACTTGCGGAGCGAAGGCGAGGACGAAGCTTGTGCAATCAGATGCAAAAACGTGCGATTTTTGCATCTGATTGCCGCATTACTTGGAGATGCACCCCGAATTATCGCATTCGATACACGTGTACGCCTTGCTCTCCCATGCGTGAACGATTGGTAAATTTCATGTTAAAGAAGCGCCGGAACCGTTGACAGATTCTGACATGACGTGTATAATGTAGTCAAGAACCGACACGTAACGATGCAGGCGGCGGTGATTGCCCCGGCGCGGGGAAATAGTATGAGTGAAAGGAAGGGTGCACCAATGAAGCAGTCAGAAGGGACAGGAAGCCTGACTGAAACGGCGGGAAACGGCACCGGCAGACCGGCGCGCGTCAAGTCCACCGGCATTATCCGGCACGTGGACGAGCTGGGGCGGGTCGTGATTCCGATGTCCATCCGGCGGACGCTGGGGCTGAGCGAGCGCGATCCGGTGGAAATCTTCATGGACGGCGAGTGCATCATTCTGCAAAAGCATCAGTCATCCTGTGTTTTCTGCGGCGGCACGGAGAATCTGATTGCCTACGAGGGGAAAAATGTGTGCGCGGCGTGCTGCGCGGCGCTGACCCGGAACAGTTAAACCGGGACGGCAGTCGCCGCGCTGGGCGTAGCTGCGGTTGCGTTCGGCAAACACTTTTGACCATAGATTCGACCTGAAAATCGAATATCGGGATGTAGGGTAACGGTCACCCGCTTGCTTTGGGAGCAAGTTCAAGCAGGTTCAACTCCTGTCATCCCGACCAAATAAGGACTACTATTTTGATAGAATGGTAGTCCTTGTTTTTTGCTTTATGGGCTTTATCGGGTCTTTTTTCGGTGCATTTCAGAAAAACAGACCTGCGGGACAACTGAAAAACGCCATCGCAGATTATTTTCCGCGGTGGCGCTTTTTCGTTGCCAACAATATTTCGTTGGATTTATGGGTAATCGTTATCTTTTTGGGGGTTATCGTTGGATTTATGGGTATTTCGTTATCCTTATAGGAGTAATCGTTATCCGATTAACTTGAGCGTTGCCATATGAGAAAAATGTATGCGCAAAGCGTAGGGATAAGATATTGAGAACCGTGAAAAATTGAGGTATAATATTTAATGGCTTTCGTTTACTTGTAAATGCTGATTTTTTTCGTAATATCAGATACCAGGTTCTTTCCCGATCTCGCATCGCTCGGAGTTTTGAAAAGCGAAAACCAGTATTTTTCATTTCCCATAAATCTGAGTTTATAATGATTCTGTTCTGAAACAACTTCAAATCCAACAGCACGCAGCTTGGCAAAATCACTGTCCCTCGGAGCTTGTCCGCCTGACAAAACAGATTTGACGGTGGCTAATATTTCACGCCCGTTTCCGCACTCCGGATTGGCGGCAATAATCGCTTCTAACAGTTCGTATGCCCTGCTGTCTGTTGTATAGTTACGCAACGCATTATTTAGAACTGTAACAATGAGATCATGCTGCTCTCCGTCAAAAAACTCTTTGATGGGAGCCTTATGAATGACCCCACTATCCTCATTGGGAGACAACGCCAATTCCAGTGCCTCGTTTTTGAAGCGCAGAGTACGGTTTTCGTCCATTAACTCAGATATTTTATCCCTTGCCCGACGCAATTGTTCTTCCAAGGTTCCGTTTTCATCAAAGGCTTCATCCAACAGCTTGGCCTTTTCTAAAGCATCCGCCTGTATCTGCTCGTTTCGCAATTCTCTCCAGGATGGTGCGTAGGAATCCACTTTTGCCGTAACAAATCGTTGCACTTCCCTAAGAATCTGCTGATCTAACGAGCTCCCGTAAAAAGCATCCTCTTTTCGGTAAACCTTGGGCTTTCCACCCGAGCAATATATTGCAACCGCCCCATTGAAAGGGACCCGCACTTTGGCCTTTGCTTGAATTGTTGATGACACTTCATTATCACATCGGACAACATATGCAATTCCGGACAGTTTCTTTGCCAAAGCATCCTCGCTTACAGCTGTTCCCATTGTACCAAAGAAAGGTGTTATGAAAACCATCGGCATTTCCTCTGTGTAGTGCCCTTTAACAGCTGAGATGATGCATTGCTCCAACTCTTGAGTAACTTCAATTGGCTCAGATGTAATTGGTATCGCAACTTGCTTTACAGAGCCGCTTTTGACAAATGCGCGTATAACATCGGTACGAATATCCGGGGCTTCATCAAATCTGGTTGCGTCACGGGAACAGTCAATATGAAAGAACACCGTTTTTGAAGCAAGTGCCTCCTGAAATATAACTTCCGTTGTCCAAGTCTGCTCATGAAAAACATGTTCCAATTTGAACAAATAAAAGCAATTATCACCTCTCCGTGCGGTGAAAGTATCTGCGGTGCAATAGTGCTCCTGAAGATGAACCTTCTCTTTGCTCGAGCAACGCGCAAAGGCGTCCCCAATTGGTCTACACGGTCCAGCGTTCTGGAGCCACTGAACAATGATTCTATAAAACAGTTCCGACGAGAAATTATCAACCATGGACAGTTTTGTTGATAGAACTCGCACCCAGTTCACCTCTACTTATAAGAAGAAGTATATTCATAATTGATACAACCTATGGAATAAAAATCACATCAGGGAACCTCTAAAAATCAGTTTCCGCATCAATTTCCGCGATTCAACGGTGAAAATAATGAAATCGGAGCGGCGAATCGCATGCTTGCCTCGAATTTCATGTATTTCTTGGGGTTAGAAGCCCCGAAATTGCGGGCGTATCCCG
>CAVIJF010000025.1:0-21746 GCA_963643175.1 bacterium | reverse complement strand
GGTCGGGGGGATGGGGGGCAAACAAATTCTGCAAAGGCAGGGCTCGCCGGCGACGCGGGAGCAGTCCCCCCCTGAAAATCGCCGGAACCCCTTGACATCCGGGGCGGGTATGGATTATAATAGGGGCAATGACTCCGGCGGAAAGCCGGAAATAGTAAAGCAGAAAACGGAGATGCGCGTAACTATGTATCGAATCGGAATTGACTTGGGCGGAACCAATATCGCCGCCGGTATCGTGAATGAGGAGTATCAGATTGTATGTAAGGACAGCGTTCCGACAGGAGCCGACCGCGCCCCGGAGGCTATCGCCGACGATATGGCGGCACTGTGCCGCGCCGTGTGCGCGAAGGCAGGCATCCCGGAGACGGAGATCGCTTCGGTGGGTATTGCTTCCCCCGGTATCGCCAACCATGACGACGGCATGATTGAATATTCCTGTAATCTGCCCTTCCGGAAGTTCCCGATCTGCGCGTACATCCGGGAGCGTTTCCCCGTCCCCTACGTGTTCGTGGAGAATGACGCCAACGCGGCGGCATGGGGCGAGGCGGTCGCAGGCGCCGCACGCGGAACGCACAACTCCGTGATGATTACGCTGGGTACCGGCGTCGGCGGGGGAATTATCATTGACGACAAAGTATATTCCGGCTTCAACTACGCCGGCGCCGAGCTGGGACATATCGTCATCGTGGCGGACGGGGAACCCTGCGGCTGCGGGCGGCACGGCTGCTGGGAGGCGTACAGCTCCGCAACGGCGCTGATCCGTATGACCGCGCAGGCGCTGGATGCCGCACGCGCGGACGGACGCCACACGCGGATGGAGGAACTGGTTGCGAAGGCAGGCAAGGTGTCCGGCAGGACGGCATTCGATGCCATGCGCGCCGGGGATGCCGTCGCCACTGAGGTGGTTCATACCTACCTACACTATCTGGCGCAGGGGCTTATCAATATCATCAACATTTTCCAGCCGGAGGTGCTGTCCATCGGGGGCGGCATTTCCAATGAGGGCGATGCCCTGCTGGAGCCGCTGATTCCGCTTATCCGTGCAGAGGTGTACGGGCAGGGCGTGGTGCCGGATACACGGATCTGCATCGCCGAGCTGAAGAACGACGCCGGCATTATCGGGGGCGCCGTGCTGGGTGTTCGGTAAATATCGGCTGCCTTCTGTCCTTCCGACAGCGGTATTTCGGCGTTCCGGGTGTCGTACCTGCACGGCACCCGGAACGCTTTCGTCAAAATGCCCGAACATTCCCTGCGCCCCGTACACCGCCCTCGGTGCGCTTCCGACGCTCTGGTTTGCCGCCCGGAGCGCGACCGCCCGACCGGTGTAAAATCCGGCTGTTATATAATTATTGTAGGAAAACGATAGATGTACGGGCACCTATCGTTATTTTTTTGTCAGGCGAAATTGTCTTTTTTTTGTCAGTGGCATTCCTTCATAAAAAAGCCCGGAAACAGAGGAAAAAAGTTTGTATGGTTTTCAGACGAAAAAATAGCGCTACCCCCTTGCATTTCTTTCGTCATTTTGTTATAATACATGGTGAATAGATTTGTCTTCTATGAGGGGCGTTCTGCGCGTGCCGCTCCGTGTGCGGCGCGCCGCGCGCAGTCGCCTCAATCTCAGTGAAAGAAGGAGAATTTTCCATGAAGATTCTGGTCGTCAATGCCGGAAGCTCGTCGCTGAAATATCAGCTGTTTGATATGGACGAGCGCCGCGTGCTGGCTAAGGGTCTGTGCGAAAAGATCGGTCTGTCCGGCGCTATTACGCATAAGCGCCCCGGCAAGGCGACCTATTCCGCTGACTACCCCATGCCGACCCATGACGAGGCAATCGCTCTCGTGCTCAGGCTTCTGACCGATCCGGAGTGGGGCGTGATCGACAGCGTGGATGAAATCACGGCGGTCGGTCATCGGTTCGCCCACGGCGGCAAGTTCACATCCTCCCGGGTGCTGGGCGAGGAGGAGATGAAGTATCTCGAATCCATCGTGCCCATCAACCCCCTGCACGGACCCCCTGCCATCAAGGGCGTCAATGCCTGTCTCAAACTGATGGGCAATACACCCATGGTCGGAGTGTTCGATACGTCCTTCTACGCCACGCTGGAGCCGAAGGCGTATGTCTACGCACTGCCCTACGAGTGGTATGAGCAGTACGGCATCCGCCGCTACGGCTTCCACGGCACCTCCCACCGCTATGTCTCCGCTGAGGCGGCACGCTTCCTCGGCAAGCCGCTGGAGCAGCTGAAGATCATTACCTGCCACATCGGCAGCGGCTCCTCCATTTCCGCGATCCGGTACGGTGAGGCGGTGGATACCTCCATGGGCTTTACGCCGCAGGAAGGTCTGCCTATGGGCACCCGGTGCGGTTCCATTGACCCCTCCATCGTGACCTACATGATGAAAAAGACCGGCATGACGCCGGACGAGATGGACACGGCACTCAACAAGAAATCCGGTCTGCTGGGTGTTTCCGGCGTGTCCAATGACGCGCGCGAGGTCTGGGCAGCCGCCGGGGAAGGCAATGCCCGCGCCGCACTGGCGATGGACGTCATGTGTCAGGGTGCCAAGAAACTCATCGGTGCCTACACCGCCGAGATGAACGGCGTGGATGTGCTGGTCTTTACCGCCGGACTGGGCGAGAACGACGCCCACGCCCGCGAGAAGATTGCCTCCGACCTTGAATTCCTCGGAATCAAGCTGGACAGGGAGAGGAACCGGAATATGGAGCGCGGTGTCAATGCCGTTATCTCGACCGACGATTCACCCGTCAAGGTGCTGGTCATCCCGACCGACGAGGAGTACATGATTGCCGCCGATACCATGAAGCTGGTCGGCAACAAGTAACGTCCCTTATACTTCCACATAGTTCCCAATTGGCTTCCCGGCGGTTTCTCCTGCCGGGAAAGGATAGATAAACATACAGAATCTTATAAAACGAAAGGAAACAAACAGTATGGCACAGTCTCCGTTTGAAATCAAGAAGGAAATCTGCGACGTAGGCAAGCGTATCTATGATCACGGCTTCGTCGCCGCCAACGACGGCAACATTTCGGTAAAGGTCGGACCCAACGAGTTCTACTGCACGCCTACCGGTGTGTCCAAGGGCTACATGACCCCCGACATGATCATCAAGATCGACGCACAGGGCAACAAGATCGACGGTAAGCTCAACCCCTCCTCTGAGATCAAGATGCATATGCGCGTGTATCAGGAGCGTCCGGACGCCGGCGCCGTTGTGCACGCTCATCCTCCCGTGGCTACCGCCTTCACGGTTGCGGGCATTCCCATGGATCAGTTCATCCTGCCTGAGGCAATCCTGACCATCGGCTCCGTCCCCACCTGCGACTACGGTACCCCCTCCACCATGGAGATTCCCGATTCGCTCATGCCTTATATCCAGAAGCATGACGCTTTCCTGCTGAAGAACCACGGCGCCCTGACCGTCGGCAACACGCTGCTCCGCGCCTGCTTCACCATGGAAGAGGTCGAATTCAACGCCAAGATCAACCTGTATGCCCGTCAGCTGGGCGTCGGCTCCGAGGCTCACATCGAGGAGATTCCCTGCGAGCAGCTGGAGAAGCTCATGGAGCTGCGTAAGAAGATGGGTCTGCCCGGCAAGCATCCCGGTTGCGCGAAGTGCCCGAACCGCGGCACGCCCAACTGCCACTGCCTGCCCAAGAACAACGCGCCCGTGTCGACCGGCTGCAGCTGCGGCAAGGAAGCACCCGCTGCCGGCGACAACGATATGATCGCCGAAATCACCCGCAAGGTTCTCGCCGCTCTGGGCAAGTAACCGGCACACACTGCGGAGCGTGACTCCGCAGAACACACTCAGAGAAAGGAAGAGCCGCTATGGCAATCAATCTGACTGAAGCGCAGGTCGCCGAGCTGGTAGCCAAGGTCGTCCGGGAAATCCGGAACGAGACGCCTGCCGCAGGACACACATGGGATGCGACCCAGTATGACGGACGCAAGTTTGTCGGCGTGTTCGATACCATGGAGGAAGCCATCGCCGCCGCTGAGGCGGGCTACAAGACCATCCGCGCCACCAGCGTGGCGGATCGGGAAAAGCTGATTTCCTCCATCCGCACCTACTGTCGCGCCGAGGCTGCCACGATGGCGGCGCTGGGCGTTGCGGAAACCAAAATGGGCAAGGTGGAGCATAAGCTTGCCAAGCATATTCTGGTTGCGGACAAGACCCCCGGCACCGAGGACATCGTTGCCGAGGCAAAGACCGGCGATCACGGTCTGACGCTGACCGAACGCGCACCCTTCGGCGTGGTGGGCGCCATCACGCCTTCCACCAACCCGTCCGAGACTGTTATCTGCAACAGCATGGGCATGATAGCCGCCGGAAACGGCGTGGTATTCAACCCCCATCCCGGCGCAATCGCCACCTCCAACTATGCGGTGGATCTGGTCAACCGCGCCGTGCACGCCGCGGGCGGTCCGGAGGTGCTGGTCGCCTCCGTGAAGAAGCCCACGCTTGCCACTGCCGATGTCATGTACAAGCACCCTGCCATCCGCCTGCTGGTCTGCACCGGCGGTCCCGGCGTGGTCAAGGCTGTGCTGTCCTCCGGCAAGAAGGCAATCGGAGCCGGTGCTGGCAACCCGCCCGTCATCGTGGACGACACCGCCGACATCGAGAAGGCAGCCAAGGACATCATCGACGGCTGCACGTTCGACAACAACCTTCCCTGCATTGCCGAGAAGGAAGTGTTCGTGTTTGAAAACGTCGCCGACCGCCTGATTCAGGGAATGCTGAAGAACGGCTGCATCCTGCTTACCCGTGAGCAGGCGGATGCACTGGCGAAGGTCGTTGTGGTGGAAAAGACCGGCAAGGACGGCAAGGTCACGCACTCGGTCAACCGCGACTGCGTGGGCCGCGACTGCGCGGTCATTCTGGAGAAGATCGGACTGCACGTCGGTCCCGAAATCCGCTGCGCCATCGCCGAGGTGCCGTTTGAGCATACCTTTGTCCAGACCGAGCTGATGATGCCGATTCTCGGTATCGTCCGCGTAAAGGACATCGACGAGGCAATCGACCTCGCCGTAAAGGCGGAGCACGGCAACCGCCACACCGCCCATATGCACTCCAAGAATATCGACAATCTGTCCCGCTTTGCCACCGCAATCGAGACAACCATCTTCGTCAAGAACGCGCCCTCCTATGCGGGCATCGGCTTTGGCGGCGAGGGACATACCACCTTCACCATTGCCGGTCCTACCGGAGAGGGCATCACCTCCGCACGCAGCTACACGCGCCTGCGCCGCTGCGTGATGGCGGATCACTTCCGCATCATCTGAGGAACCGCTGAATCAGCGTTCCCCGGGCGGAACTCCGGACAGCGGGGGAAGGACAGCATCGGATCGCAACTCACAGAAAGGAACTGAAAATCATGGATGTAACGGCTTCTCAGATTGAAGAAATTGTCCGCCAGGTCGTACAGAGCATGGGCAACGGTGCGGCTCCCGCCGCAAATACCGCTGACCTGCCCAAGGTCGCGCATTGCGCTATGCTGGTGGCACCCAAGAAGTTTGAGGTCAAGGAAATTCCCATTCCCGAACTGACCGACGACGATATTCTTGTCCGCGTGGAGGGCGCAGGCGTCTGCGGCACCGACGTGCACGAGTGGCGTCAGGATCCGTTCGGACTCATTCCCGTCGTGCTGGGTCACGAGGGAACCGGCGAGGTGGTGTACCTCGGCAAGAACATCAAGTGCGATACCGCCGGCAAGCCGCTGAAGGTCGGGGACAAGCTGGTCACTTCCGTCATCTCCTGCGGCGACTGCTACGTTTGCCGCATGGTGCCGGGTCGTACCAACCTGTGCGACAATCAGGGCGTGTTCGGTCTGATCGGCGACAAGCGGGGCACCGATGAGGGCAACCGCGTCAACGGCTGGTTCGCGGACTACATGCTGATCCGCGGCGCAGGCGCTACCTACTTCCAGGTCAACGACCTGAACCTCAACCAGCGGATGCTGCTGGAGCTTGCCACCGTGTGCGTCCACGCGCTGGAGCGCGGACAGTCCACCGGACTTATCAACTTCGGCTCCAAGGTTCTGCTGCAGGGCTGCGGACCTGTGGGTCTGGTCATGCTGTGCGTTCTGCGCGCAGCCGGCATCAACTACATCATTGCCGTGGACGGCAATGAGGATCGCCTGAAGACCGCCGAGAAGCTGGGCGCCAAGATGACGGTCTGCTTCAAGCGTCCCGATGAGGATACGCTGGAGAAGCGCGTCGCCAAGGTCAAGGCTGTTGCCAACGGCGTGGGCGTTGATTTCGCCTACCAGTGCACCGGCGCACCCGCCGCTGCCGCCGACATTTACAGCTACATCCGCCGGGGCGGCGGTATGTGCGAGATGGGCTTCTTCGTCAACAACGGCGAGTATCAGGTCAACCCGCATCTGGCTATGTGCAACAAGGAAATCAACATCGTCGGCTCCTGGGATTACAGCGCCGAGGATTACCCGAAGACCATGGCGTTCCTGAAGCAGTGCAAGGAGATGAACATCCCGATTGAGGATCTCATCACGCACTCCTTCCCGCTGGATCAGATGAACGAAGCTATGGAAACCAATGTGGCGCAGAAGGGTATCAAGATCTGCTACATTGCCAAGTGATGACGGAGTGTGACCGATATGGCTGCACTCGGAATGATTGAGGTATTCGGCTTCGCTACCTCCATTGTGGTGGCGGATGCCGTGGCGAAGGCTGCCGACGTTGAGGTGGTCGCCATTGACCGGAACAAGCCCGCGAATGCGGACAAGTGCGAGGTTCCGCTGGTCATGGTCGTCAAGTTTGAGGGAACCCCTGCGGCGGTGCAGGCGGCACACGATGCCGGCGTCGCCGAGGCGCAGAAGCGCGGGCTGTTCATCACGTCCAAAATCAATCCGGGGCTTTCACCGGATGTGGAGTGGTTTGCCCACCTGACTGCAACCGGACGCGACAAGCTCCGGAACTACACCGCTGCCGACGGAAGAAAGTTCTGACGCAGTACCCACAAAGTTAAATTATTTCTTAAAGGAGAAATTTGTTATGAACGAAGCTCTTGGTATGGTTGAGACCCGCGGTCTCGTGGCTGCTATTGAGGCTGCCGATGCTATGGTGAAGGCTGCCAACGTCATCCTGATCGGTTCCGAGAAGATCGGTTCCGGACTCGTGAGCGTCATGGTGCGCGGCGATGTCGGCGCTGTGAAGGCTGCTGTCGAGGCGGGCGGTGCTGCCGCTTCCCGCCTGGGTGAGGTCATTGCTACCCATGTCATCCCCAGACCCCACACCGATGTGGAGAAGCTCCTGCCCAAGATCAACTGATCCGGCTCCGGTATCCGGAACGGTCGTTTTTCCCGCAGTTCCCGCCGCCCTCATTTGCGGCGGGAAGCCTCCCCGGCGCCGAGCCGCGTGAGGCGATACTCTCGCATTAGAAAAGGAACAGGCTATGGAAAAGGCAATCGCACTGTTGGAGGTTCAGGCAATGGTTACGGCAATCGTCGGTCTTGACGCTATGGTCAAGGCTGCCGACGTAAAGCTGATCCACGTCGAGAAACGCTTGGGCGGTCGGTTGGTTACCGTGGTAGTGGAAGGTTCTGTCTCTGCCGTGCAGGCTGCTGCCGAGACAGGGAAAGCCGCTGCCGCACAGGTTGGCCCCGTCAAGCTGTGTGAGGTGATTGCCCGTCCTCATCCCCAGATCATGAAGTTCCTGCGTACCGACCCGGTATGACCGGGTGCGCCGGGCTTTGATGATATATGTCAGGAAATCTGCTGCGCTGCTCCCGCGCGGAGCGGGCAGGGGATTCCGACAGAGCCGCAATCCGGGCAACCGGGGCGGCATACACCCCTTACGTACATCACATAGGAGGAAAATATGATGAACGAAGCTCTTGGTATGGTTGAGACCCGCGGTCTCGTGGCTGCCATCGAGGCCGCCGATGCTATGGTGAAGGCTGCGAATGTCGTTCTGATCGGCTCCGAGAAGATCGGTTCCGGTTTGGTGAGCGTCATGGTGCGTGGCGATGTCGGCGCTGTCAAGTCCGCTGTTGAGGCGGGCGGTGCTGCCGCATCCCGTCTGGGTGAGGTCATTGCGACCCATGTCATCCCCAGACCCCACACCGATGTGGAGAAGCTCCTGCCCAAGATCAACTGATCCGGCAGCTGCCCTCTGATCCGCATCCCCCGGCGGTGGCTTCCCTTGTGCGGAAGCCACCCCGCAAAGGGGCACCCCGCCGCGCCAGATGGGTGAACCCGAGGTATCCTGCCCCCCGGCAGGACAGTTCCGGTTTACACATCTGTTACGGCTGAGGAAACGCCGGTTTCGGAAGACAGTGCGGCTCCGGTACGGATTTCGCCTGCAACAGCGAAGAGCGCGGGTGGGAAACGGCGCCGGGGAGACACTGCCGCAGAAAGCGGCGGTTCCACAAATTAGTAGAGAGGATTCTGAGTATGGAACTGAATGCACAGTCAATTGAAGCGATTGTCCGGAAGATCGTCTCCGGCATGGAAGCGCCCGCCGATGAACCGACAGACGCCGTACCGCTGGGCGTATCCAACCGCCATATCCACCTGACCCGTGAGGATATGGAAACCCTGTTCGGCAAGGGCTACGAGCTGACCCCCCTGAAGGACTTGTCTCAGCCCGGGCAGTTTGCCTGTAAGGAGACCTGCACGCTGATAGGTCCCTCCATGCGCCCCATTGAGAACGTGCGCATTTTAGGTCCCCTGCGCAGCGGCAGTCAGGTCGAAATTTCCAAAACCGACTCCTTCGTTCTGAAGGTGAAGCCCCCCGTGCGCGAATCCGGCAACACCACCGGCTCCGCCCCCATCACCATTGTCGGTCCCAAGGGCGTGCTGACCCTGAAGGAGGGCTGCATTATCGCCAACCGTCATATTCACATGAGCCCGGCAGACGCCGCCCGCTTCGGTGTGAAGGACGGCGACACGGTGGATGTGGACGCCGTGAACGGTACCCGCCGCACCCGCTGGTTTGACGTCCAGATCCGCGTCTCGGACAAGTTCCGGCTGGAGATGCACGTGGACACCGATGACGCCAACGCAGTCGGACTGGGTAACGGCAGTACCGTGACTGTTGTCCGCGACCGCCGCTGACCGTCCGGCAGAAAGAACGAGGACAGATCCGTGCTGAAAGGAAAAGTCGTGGGGAATATCGTCTCCACAAACAAGTTTGACAGCCTCCGGGGCTACAAATTTCTGGAGATCCGGCTCATTGAGCAGGACAGGCTGACCGACAACTACATCGTTGCCGTGGATCGCAGCATCAGCGCCGGCATCGGCGAGGAGGTGCTGGTCGTGACCGGCAGCAGTGCCCGCGTGGCAGCGGGTGAGACGAACGCGCCGGTGGACGCGCTGGTCGTCGGTATCATTGACAAGAGCTGAAACGCGCGGCGCCCCGCCGCGTGCCATATCCCCCCCTGAAGAAGCCCCCTTATACTATCGAAAGGACAAGACTCCGGTCGGCTGACCGCGCCGGAGTGCGGAGAATTACAAGCGTATGTCTGGATTACAACTAAAGTCAATCATGCAGAAAAACGGCATTGTCGGTGCGGGCGGCGCCGGCTTCCCCTCTTACGGAAAGCTGACGGACGGCGCCTCGCTGCTGGTCATCAATGCCATTGAGTGTGAGCCGTTGATGTACACCGACTACACCCTCGTCAAGGAAAAGCTCGCCGATATTGTGGCGGGTGCGCAGGCTGTCATGGAGTTCGGTCATATTCCGAACGCAATCCTTGCCATCAAGGCGTACCGCGCCAAGACGCTGGGACTGACCGACGGTCAGTCGCTTGCCGAGGGCGTCCGGGTCAAGACCGTGCCGAACGTGTACCCCATGGGCGATGAAATCAACCTGATTTATCAGACCACCGGACGTCTCATCAAGCCGGGCAACCTGCCCATCTCGCAGGGCGTCATCGTGTACAACGCGGAGACCGTGTTCAACACCCGCGCCGCCATCCGGGACGACAAGCCTGTTATCGAGAAGTGGCTGACTGTCGGCGGCGACATCCCGCAGGCATACGTCGTGCGCGTTCCGGTCGGTATGCGCATCAGCGACGTGCTGAAGGCTGTCAATGTCACGGTTCCGGAGCACTACGTCATGTTTGACGGCGGTCCCTCCATGGGAACTATCAAGAACCCCGCATCGGACGTCGTGACCAAGACGACCAAGGCCCTGCTCATCGTGCCGGACAGCATTCCCGCCGTGGTCAACAAGCAGCGCACGGTCGAGGAGAACCTGCGGCTTGCAGCATCGGTATGTTGCCAGTGCACCCGCTGCACCGAGATGTGTCCCCGTCACCTGCTGGGCTACCCCATCGAGCCGCACAAGATGGTGCGCGCCACGCTGAGCGCCGCACAGGAGACGCCGGAACTGATCCGCAATGCCAGCCTGTGCTGCTCCTGCGATATCTGCGGAACCTTCGCCTGCTGCCAGGGCATTTCGCCGATGATGGTCATCAAGGAGTACAAGAAGATTCTCGCCAAGAACCGCATCAAGTATGTCGCCGGTCCGGAGGAGGAGTTCTCCCCCAATCCCGACCGCGAGAACCGGATGCTCACCTCCGGCAAGTGGAAGGAAATGCTGGGTGTCTCCCGCTTTGACAAGCACCCGACCTACATTCCGGAGAAACTCAAGGCAGACAAGGTTGAAATCCGTATGTCCCAGCACATCGGCGCACCGTCGGTTCCCTGCGTGGAAGTCGGCGACACGGTTACGGAGGGACAGATGATTGCCAACGCGGGCAACGGACTGTCGGTTCCTCAGTATGCCTCCATCGCCGGACGTGTCACCTTTGTGGATCCCACCCGGATTATCATCGAAGCGCAGAACGCGTGAAGCACATCCATCGTACATAGAGAGTAGAGGTCAGGTATATGTATCAGGCTATTGGAATCGTTGAACTGAAGAGCATTGCAAAGGGCATCGAGGCGACGGACGCCGCCCTCAAGAGCGCCGGCGTCAAGCTGGTTTCCGCTCATCCGTCCTGCCCGGGCAAGTATGAGATTATTCTCACCGGCGGCATCGCCGATGTGGAAGCGGCTGTGGATCATGTCAAGGGACGCTTTGACAACCGGCTGATTGACTCCTGCGTGATCGGTCGCATCGATCCGCAGGTCGTCACCGGTATGTTCGGCACGCAGGAGGGCGCCAAGACCGGCAGTGTCGGTATCATTGAGACCTTCTCTGCCGCGTCGCTGATCCGTGCGGCGGATATCGCCGTCAAGACCGCCAAGGTCGCCATCTATGAGCTGCGGCTGTCCCGCGGTATGGGCGGCAAGGGACTGGTCATCATTACGGGTGATGTCGGCGATGTGACCGCCTCTGTCGAGGCAGGCGCCGCCTACGCGAAGGAGCAGGGTCTGTTCTGCAACTCCGCCGTCATTCCCGCTCCGCACAAGGAGCTGTGGGAGCAGCTGTCGTAATGGGTGGAGCGGTGCGCGTCCCGCGCCTGCTCTGACGGTTGCGGCATTCCCGTAAACCGTAAAATCAAGGAAAGATGAGGTAACGATCATGTCTGAATTACGCTTTTGCATTCAGAAAAGCCCTCGCATCCCGCAGCTGATCGCTGACCTGTATGAGAATATGCCGGTCATTGAGGCGGACCGTGCAGAGCTTATCACCGAGAGCTATCAGCAGACCGAGAGCCTGCCGATTATCCGGCGCCGCTCCGCTGCATTCCGGCACATTCTGGAGAATATTCCCATCGTCATCCGGCGGGGCGAACTGATTGTCGGATCCAACTCGGTTGCGCCGCGCGGCTGTCAGACCTACCCGGAATATTCCTATGAGTGGCTGGAGAAGGAGTACGATACGGTTGCCACGCGCGAGGCAGACCCCTTCTACATCGCGTCCGACACCGTGCGCCGCCTGAAGGCGGTGTACCCCTACTGGAAGGGCAAGACCACCAGTGACCTTGCCGCCGCCAACATGGATCCGGCGGTGCTGGATGTGTTTCTGAACCACGGCGTTTTCACGGTCGGCAACTATTTCTATAACGGCGTGGGTCACGTCAACGTGAACTACGGGCGCGTCATTTCGGAGGGACTGGATTCCATCATCGCGCAGTGCCGTGACGCGCTTGCCGGGCTGGATCGCGGACAGGGCGACTACATCTCCCGCCGCAACTTCCTGGAGGCTGTCATTGAGAGCTGCGAAGCGGTGGAGACTTACGCCCGCCGCTACTCCGACCTCGCCCTGCGCGAGGCGGCGGAGTGCACCGACTCCGAGCGCAAGGCGGAACTGCTCAAGATTGCGGACGCCTGCGACCATGTTCCCGCCCATCCGGCGCGTGACTTCCACGAGGCGTGCCAGGCGTTCTGGTTCATCCAGCAGCTGCTGCAGCTGGAGTCCAGCGGGCATTCCATCTCGCCCGGACGCTTTGACCAGTATATGTACCCCCTGTTCCGGCAGGGTCTGGACGACGGTTCCCTGACGCTTGAAAAGGCGCAGGAACTGCTGGACTGCGTGTGGGTCAAGCTGAATGACCTGAACAAGGTGCGTGACGCCGCCTCCGCCGAGGGTTTTGCAGGCTACGGTCTGTTCCAGAACTTGATTGTCGGCGGACAGAACGAGCAGGGACTGGATGTCACCAACGAGCTGTCCTATATGTGTCTGGAGGCTCAGCTGCACGTGCGGCTGCCTCAGCCGTCGCTGTCTATCCGCGTATGGAACCTGACGCCGCACGCCCTGCTGATCAAGGCGGCATCGGTCACGCGCGAGGGTCTGGGTGTCCCGGCGTTCTACAACGACGAGGTTATCATCCCGTCCATGATGTCCCGCGGCTACACGCTGGAGGACGCGCGGAATTACTGCATCATTGGCTGTGTGGAGCCGCAGGCGTGTGCCAAGACAGACGGCTGGCATGACGCGGCGTTCTTCAACATGGTGCGCCCGCTGGAGCTGGTCTTCTCCAACGGCATGGATAAGGGCGAGCAGATCGGTCCCCGCACCGGCGACGTCCTGAAGATGACCACCTTTGATGAATTCTACAAGGCGTACACCGCGCAGGAGTCGGCGCTCATCGAAATGATGGTGCAGGCGGACAATGCGGTGGATGTGGCGCACGCGGTGCGCTGCCCGCTGCCTTTTGAGTCCTGCCTGATTGATGACTGCATCAGCCGCGGCAAGAGCGTGCAGGAGGGCGGTGCCCACTACAACTTCACCGGACCGCAGGGCTTCGGTATCGCCAATGTGGCGGATTCGCTGGCGGTCGTGCGGGAGCTGGTCTTTGAGAAGAAGTCGGTTTCCATGGCGGAACTGAAGCAGGCATTGGAGGACAACTTCGGCAAGGGCTATACGCCCAAGAAGGCGGGCGAGTTGACGGCAGCCGCCGCCACCCGCATGGACAGGCAGGGCGTGGATGTCAACGAGGACATCATCCGGCGCCTGTACAACGGGTTCCGTGCCAACAGTGCGGTGTCCGCCGAAAAGAAGGCACGCTACGAGGAGATCCTCAAGCTGATCGAGGGCGTGCCCAAGTACGGCAACGACCTGCCGGAGGTGGATATGTTCGCCCGGCAGATCGGGCAGACCTACACCAAGCCGCTGCTGACGCACACCAATCCGCGCGGCGGTATGTTCCACGCCGGACTGTACCCGGTGTCCGCCAACGTGCCGCTGGGCTATGATACCGGCGCTTCGCCGGACGGCAGATTGGCAAACACGCCGATTGCCGACGGCGTGGGTCCCATGGCGGGACGCGATACGCACGGTCCCACGGCGACCGCCAACTCGGTGTCGCGGCTGGATCTGGGCGATGCCTCCAACGGTACGCTGCTGAATCAGAAATTCCATCCTTCCGCGCTTGCCGGCGAGGCGGGACTGGAGAAATTCGTCGCCTACCTGCGCGGCTTCTTTGACCGCAAGGGTATGCACGTGCAGTACAATGTCGTCTCCCGCGAGACGCTGCTGGATGCGCAGGCGCACCCGGAAAACTACAAGACGCTGGTCGTGCGGGTGGCGGGCTACTCCGCCCTGTTCACCACGCTGTCCCGTTCCCTGCAGGACGATATCATCAACCGTACCGAGCAGGCAGGGCTGTAAAAGGGGAAAGGCTCCGGTTTTGGGAGTCTGCCGCACCCGGCAGATTCCCCCGGTTCCCCGGAATCGTTCCGACATATGAAGGAATTGGATTATGATGGAAAACGTATACGACCAGACCGGTCGGATTTTTGATATACAGCGCTACTCCCTGCATGACGGCCCCGGTATCCGCACCATCGTTTTCTTCAAGGGCTGTTATCTGCGCTGCCGCTGGTGCTGTAACCCGGAGTCGCAGGAGTACGGCATCCAGACCATGAACATGAACGGCATGACCAAAACGGTCGGACGCGACGTGACGGTTAGGGAGCTGATGGACGAGCTGGAAAAGGATCGCGCGTACTATGCGCGTTCCGGGGGCGGCGTTACGCTGTCCGGCGGCGAGTGCATGGCGCAGCCGGATTTCGCCGAGGCGCTCCTGATTGCGTGCCACCGGTGCGGACTGACGACTGCCATTGAAACGACGGCGTTTGCCGACCGTGCGGTGGTGGAACGCCTGATTCCGCACGTGGACTACGTGCTGATGGACATCAAGCACATGGATTCCGCCAAGCACAAGGCGTTTACGGGACAGCCCAACGAGCAGATACTGTCCAACGCATACTGGATAGCGGAACACGCTGCCAGCCTGACCATCCGTGTGCCGACCATTCCCACCTTCAATGCAACGGAGGAGGAGATTGCCGCCATTGCCCGCTTTGCGGCGTCTCTGCCGGGCGTGCACGCACTGCATCTGCTCCCCTACCACCGTCTGGGGCAGGACAAGTACGCCGGCATCGGACGGGACTATACGCTTACGTCGCTGACGCCGCCGACAAATGAGCAGATGGCGGCACTCAAAGCAGCCGCCGAGCAGGCTTCGCATCTGCACGTGCAGATAGGCGGCTGACAGCAGTCAGCAGTCAGCTGTCAGCAGTCAGCAGAAACGGAGAAAAAACAGAGCCGCGCTGAATATGCGGTTTCCCACGGGAGGATACTCTATGCAGGATTTTGAAATCAAAGATAAAATGCGGATTGTCCAGGAGCTTGTGCCCGGTCGGCAGATTACGCTCCTGCACATTATCGCCAATCCGGATCCTATCCTGTATCAGAAGCTGGGGCTTGACCCCCGGCTGGATTACTCGCATTCCGCCATCGGCGTGCTGACGGTCAGCCCCGCCGAGACCGCCGTCATCACGGCGGACATTTCCATGAAAACAGCCAATGTGGAGCTGGGATTCGTGGATCGCTTTTCCGGCACGCTGATTCTGACCGGGCGTGTGGCGGAGGTGGAATCCGCTTTTCAGCACATCGCGGACTATTTCCGCGACAAGCTGCACTTCACGGTCTGCGAGCTGACCCGTACCTGATAGGAAGGCTGCCCGGCGATGAAGAAGCTGATTCTCATGGGGCGCGTGGCGGCGGGCAAAACGACCCTGACGCAGGCGCTCAAGGGTGAGCAGCTGCACTACTGCAAGACCCAGTATATCAACTATTACGATACCATTATCGACACCCCCGGTGAGTATACCGAGGTTCACGCGCTGGGTGCGGCGCTTGCCGTCTACTCCTATGAGGCGGATGTGGTCGGCATCGTCATCAGCGCGAATGAGCCGTTCTGCGTATTCCCACCCGGCTGTGCCGCCATGGTCAACCGGGATGTGGTAGGTATCGTCACCGGCATCGACAAGCCGGATGCCAACGTGCCGCAGGCGACCCGCTGGCTGGAGCTGTGCGGGTGCCATCGGATATTCTACATCAGCTCCTACACAGGCGAGGGGCTGACGGACATTATGGAGTATCTCCGGGAGCCGGGAGACGGACCGACACCGCCTGCGGCGGTGTGCCCGGGGGACAGTACGTCCCGCAATTCACCGAAAGGACAGGAGCGCCATGAGTGACACGAGTAAGACCTCCGCAGCCGTGACAACGGAAACAACGGTACTCTGCTTCGCCAACAACAAGGGCGGGAGCGGCAAGTCCACCACCTGCTGCAACATCGGGTACAGTTTGGCGTCTGAAGGGAAGCGCGTTCTGCTGATCGACGGCGATATGCAGATGAATCTTACGCTGTCCTTTTTTGACGACGAGACTTCGCTGGAGTTTGCACGCGGCGGGAACAACCTGTACACCGCCGTCCGGGAGCAGCGCGACCTGACGCCCTACATACGCAAAACCCCCTATGAGGGGCTGGACTTAATTCCGTCCTCCACGCTGATGAGCGGCATTGAGTTTGACCTGTTCACCAAGTGGCAGCGGGAATTTATCCTCCGGCAGGGGCTGGAGAAGATACGCGCCGCCGGCGTGTACGATTACATCCTGATTGATTCTCCCCCGACGCTGGGCTGCTGGGTCATGAATATCCTCTGCGCGTCGGATTTCCTTATCGTGCCGGTCGAGGCGTCGCCGTGGGGGCTGTTCGGACTTGCCAATATGTTTGAGTTCTGCGAGCAGGTACGGAAAATATCCCCTTCGCTGACCATTCTCGGCGTTGCCGTGACCAAGGTCAACGAGCGCAAGAACTACTTCCGGCAGACGGTCGAGGTTCTGTCCGATCTGGAGAAGCAGCGCGGCATTCACCTGTTCCGCAACTACGTCCGCGTGGACAGCAGTGTGGAGCACGCACAGGATGACAGCAAGCCCGTGATGGTGTACAAGCGCACCAGCCGGGCGGCTCTTGAATATCTGGCGTTAGCCAAGGAGGTAATGGAATATGCCCATCGGTAAGGACAGTATCCGGAAGCGCGTCATCGGTTCTGACTGCGCCGCCTGCGGTGAGTGCGCGGATAAGGCACCGCTGGCAGAGAAGACCACGGTGGCTGAACGTGCCCCACTGGCAGGGAAGGCGCCTGCCGCCGACAAAGCGCCCGCCCGCCGTTCCCCCGGAAGACCGCGCAAGGATGCGACGCATCCCAACGCGACGTCCAAGAGTGCGGCGCATAAAACAGCGCAGGCGTCGGTCGCCGCGCCGAAATCCGTTACGCCCGTGCCGGCAGCGCCGGCGCTCGCCGTCACGGAGTCCGTTCTGACCAATGTTTCCCCCGAAGTGGTGGAAAAGGTGGTCGGACACGCGGAGGGCGCGACCGCAGACCACGTGCAGATTACGGACAGAATGCCCGACTACCTGCTGTAAACCGTTCATACGCAACCGTTGCAAAAACCCGGAGGTGTGAAAACCTCCGGGTTTTTGCTATATACTCCGTTACCGTACCGGCAGCCAGCTGGCGAAACTGCCGCCGTCCCAGCCGGATCCGGCGGACATATAGTCCACGAGCGTGAGCGATTCGCCGCCGACCTGCAGGTGCGCGGTCAGGAGTCCCTCGCGCTCCGGCTGTTCGATGCGCCAGTCCCCGATTCCGGCGTCCGGGACGGGCGCCAGCGGGTCGGCACAGTCGCGGCTGTCGCGTGCCAGCAGGATGGGACCGTAGGTGAACGCCACGAAGCCATCGCCGGCGCGGCTGCTGCCGTGCGGCGCTGCGTGTCGGACGGGGGAGTAGTCCAGTGAGATGATGAACGCATCTCCCGCGCGCAAGGTGTCGGCGACGCGCAGGTAGGTACCCGGCACGCCGGTCAGCATCCGGGCGGGGTCGCCGCCGGGCAGAACGGCGAAGTGCTCCGCGTAGCCGGGCACGCGCAAATCCAGCGCGAACGGCGTCCCGGCGGGCAGGTCGCAGGATTCGACGGTCAGACGGACGTACCCGACGCGGGGAAATTCGGACTGCACCGCCAACACAAGCTGTCCGCCCGGAACCGGAATGACGGCGCGTTCCGTCATGTACAGGTTGACGGCGGCGCCGTCCGGCGTGCCCGCAATGGCGACGGCGGGCGCCAGCGCCAGCCCCGTCGGACCGTTCGCGGTACAGCAGGACAGGTCAAATCCCTTGATGTTGAAGGAATAATTGACACGCGGATTCCGCGTTCCGTTGAAGCGCGGGAAATACTCAAAGAAGGCACCGTCCGGGCGGAGTGCGCCGAAAATGGCGTTGTACAGGCTCACCTCGATGGCGTCGGCATAGCGTACCTCGCCCGTCAGCCGCAGGAGCTGATGGCACAGCCGCATCCAGTACACCGTCACGCAGGTTTCCATCATCAGGTCAATGGCGGGGTTGGTCTGCTCGTAGCGCGTCCGGTTCCACTGCTCGCCCGTTCCGGGACCGAGGTTGAAAGGCGCATCCGCGCCGCCGGAGCCGAGCAGAGTGATTTCCTCCTCCTTCACCCGGTCCCAGAACAGGCGGACCGTGTCCAGATCGCGTGCGTCCCCCGTCGCCCGGTAGAACTCGCACAGACCCTCAAAGCAGGACATCATCTCATACGCCTTCGCAATGCTCTCGCGGGGGTTCCCGTTGTCGCCGATTTGGAAGGGTGACTTTCCCGCCCGGATTGCCTCAAAAATATTCTCCCGTCCACAGCAGCCGCTCCGGACAATGTAAGTCGCCAACTCCAGCGCCGCCGGTTCCCCGGTTGCGTGGTACACCCGCATGACCGGCTCCAGAATAGAGGAGGACTCTATGCCGCAGAACGCCCAGCCCGTTGCGGTAATTGATGTCCGGGGCGGGTCGCCGACCTGCGCGTTTGTGTAGCGCACCAGCCGGACGCAGGCATCCAGTGCCGCCGCCGAGCCGGTCAGCTCGTAGTAGGAAAGCAGTCCCATCAGCGCGTACTTGCGCTCCCACAGGTCGGAGCCGTGCGTGCCCTGCGGCTGGAGCGCATCCGGGACGGTGGACAGACAGCCGTCCGCCCGCTGAATGCCCATCATGTCGGCGGCGGCGCTGTCTACAATGCGCCGCAGGTCGGCATCACCGGTATAAGCGCACAGCATACATGCGGCGCGCATCAGCTTGCCCCAGAATTCGCCGGTGGCAAACTGGTCGGTGGTGTTGCGAAAGTAATCCGCCAACGCCCGCATATCGATTTTCTTGAGTGTGCCCTCGCACACAAGGCGGATTTTTCTGTCCGCCACGCCCTCCAGCCGGACACATCCGGCACCGAGCGCAAATTGCCTGTCTGTGGAATGCCGTATCATATCAATTCCTCCTATATTTTTCCGTTTCCGAAATCGGGTGTATAGACCGTCTGTGCCGAGGCACGTCCCTGCCGGTAGCCCACGACGCCGAGCCTGTCCGCCTCGTCCAGTACCGAGCGGTACTCGAAATCCGTCAGCCGCCGACCGAGCGCGGGACGGATTCCCGCCCGTTCCAGTTCCGCCCGGGTCGCATCCGGGAGCGCAAAGGCGGGATCCAAAAAATCCGGCGTGTACTGGCTCATGACCGATACGCGGATGTCCGGCAGGGGGAGCAGCTGCGCCAGCCGTTCCAGCACGGCGATGGAATCCCGCCGGCAGCCCGGCAGAACCAGATGCCGCACCAGCACCCCGTGCAGCAGCAGGGAACCGTCCTCCGAGAAGCGCACGCCGCCGACCTGCCTGTACATTTCGGCAAGCGCCGCCGCGGCTGTTTCCGGATAGTCCGGCGCTCCCGAGAGCGCTCCCGCCAGTACGGGGGAAGCATACTTGAAGTCGGGCAGATAGATGTCCACCAGCCCGTCCAGCTGTCGCAGAACCGCCGGGTTCTCATAGCCGCCGCTGTTCCAGACGACCGGAATATGCAGGCGCGGCTTGATTTTTTCCAGCACCCGCGCGACTGCCCCGGCGTAGTGAGTCGGCGTAACCAAATTGATGTTGTGGACGCCGCTGTCCGCCAGTGCCAGCAGGCGGCGGGCAAGCTCCTCCCCGGTCAGCGGGGTGCCCAGCAGCGTGCGGCTGATGTCCCGGTTCTGGCAGAAGACGCAGCGCAGACTGCATCCGGTGAAAAACACCGTCCCGGAACCGTTCACCCCGCTGATGGGCGGCTCCTCCCAGCGGTGCGGCGCAATGCGGGACACATACAGTTCAGCCGGCATCCCGCAGTAGCCGGTTTCCCCCGCCGCCCGCTGCACGCCGCAGTTGCGCGGGCACTGGCGGCAGACGCCCGGCGGGCACAGCGCGTTGTCCATACAAAAAACCTCCCGGTTTTGGCGGTACAATGTCCTTCAGAGGAAACGCCGGTTTCCGGCGCTTCCTCTGAAGGGAGAAAAGAAAGGGGTGTCGCGTCAGTCGTAGGAGCGGTTGTTGCACCGGAGGGACTCAGGCAGCAGCCGGGCGTCGGTGCCCAGCACGCCGCAGAGAATATCCGAAAACCGGGGCGCGAGGTACGCGCGGTTGTACCGGTCATTCGGGTGCCCGTAGGAGGAGCCTCTCTGCAGAGCGTCATACGTGTAGTAGTCTGCAAAGCGGTAGTCCGGGGTTCCGTTGCCGTACAGCGACGGATTTATCTGGCAGAAGTCGAAATACCCGCCGTAGTTCGGACTGTCCGGGTCGGTGTCCAGAATGGAGGTGTCGGTCAGCCACGCGCCGGTATCGGGGTCGTAGTTGAAGGATTCCCACGAGAGCCAGTCCGCGGCGCCCCGGTTTTCAATCCAGCCGTCACAGCACCATTTGAGCAGCCGCATGACCGAGCGGAAGGAGGAGTTGATGCCGGACTGCCCGTGCTCCGCCTGATAGCGGTCCAGCAGGTAGAACAGCGGGCACACCACCACGATTTTTGCCAGCGGCGCCCGCCGGTGCATCTCCTCCCATGTGGCGTTGATGTACCCTGCCAGCGTTCCGTCCGCGAGCGTGTCGTTTTCCGGGTTGGTCACGCCCGTCAGGTTCCCGGTCGTGCCGGTCATATGGACGGCGTATGGGATGGTGGTTGTCAGCTGATGGCTTGCCCGCGCTACCAGCCAGTCGTTGACACTGCCGAACACGGTGATGACATCCGCATCATGCGGAATGCACACGGCGGCGCGGGCGGCAAAATTCCTGTTGCCGGAGCGGTAGTATCCGGTTCCGCCGACGGCAAAGGCGGTTCCGTTCCATACGCCGTTGTAGACGTTCACGCCTGTCCCGGCGGATATGACGCGCCAGTACTTGTCCGGCGCCTTGCCGCACATCCACAGCCCGCTTCCGTCGTCGGTGATGGAGTCGCCGAACGGCACCCAGTTGACGTGTGACCACAGGTCGGAGCCGTCCGCGCGGAAAGTGTGCACCGTCTGCACGCGAAAGACACACGCGCCGCCGACCGCCCGCACGGTGTCGCCCGCGCACAGCGTCAGCTCCGCCGGACTGTCGCCCGCGGGGATGCCGTTGACCCAGACCTGCACCGTACCGGCGCTGCTGTCCGGGACATAGGCGAGATTGCCGTCCGCCACAGACAGCCGCTGTGCCGCGCTTCCTGCTTCCGTCGGGACAGTTACATCCCCGCCGTCCTCTGCCGAGCAGGTCTTCCATGCGTTGTACTCCGTCTGCGGCAGAGCCGGGATTGTGTGGATCTGGCGGGATAGTTCGGCGCCGCATACGGTGCAGTATGCCGCCACTTCGCAGGAGCCGTCCACGCCGGGCTGCGCGGGAATCTCATGCTCCCGGACGTCGTCCCCGGCGATGTGCCTGCCGGTGGGCGGCAGTTCGGCGGTATCCCGGCTCAGTTCCGTATGGCAGTCGTCGCAGTACACGACGCTCTCATAGGAGCCGGACTGCGCGCAGGTCGCCGGGATGACCGCCTCACGCACGACGGTTCCCATCCGGTGCCCCAAAGCGGGGACAACCTCCTGCGCCGTGCGGTACTCGCACCGGGCGCAGTGGTCGCCCTCGGTCAGCCCGGTGTCCGTGCAGGTGGGGGAAATTGCGTGGTCGGTCACAAGGTCATGC
>CAVIJF010000024.1:0-22263 GCA_963643175.1 bacterium | reverse complement strand
CCCCCGACCCCCTTCCCCAGCGTGGGAAGAGCGCTCTGCGAGCGCGGGTCGGGGGATGGGGGGAGCACCTCACACGAGGACTGAAAAAAGCAGACACCGCACGGGTCAGGCACCAGCCGGGCACCGCAAACCGCATACCATGCTGCCGGGCGCCGGAACGCCCCCAACAACCGAACATAGGGGAATCACCCGCCCCTGAAAGGAAACGAAAAACATGAATCTGCTCACATCCTGCATACGCGCAGACGGAGAATACAGCCAGCTGCTGGCAGCCGTTCGCACAGCCTTCCGGGATAAACCGCTGCCGCTGCTGGCAAACGGACTGTGCGAGGGCGCCACAGAGGCGTTCATAATCTCCCTCATCGAGGACGTCTGCACAAAGCAGGCACCGGACGGAGGCATCAGCCGGACGGGACGGCGCCGCTGTGCCCTGCTGGTCTGCCCCGAGGAAAAGGACTGCGTGCGCCTGCGGCAGACAATGGAGCGTTTCGGACTGCGGGCGGCATTCTATACGCCGCGCGACCTGTCCCTCTATAACGCCGCGGCGTCGCATGAGTACGAGCACGAACGCATGAAGGTGCTGTCCGGACTGGCGGCAGGCACACTGGACGCCGTTGTCACCACGCCGGACGCGGCACTGAGCTATACCGTTCCGCCCGCCGTCCTGCGGGCGGCGTCCGTGCGGCTGGATTTCCATACGCCGGTCGATACCGGCACGCTGGCAGGGAAGCTTGTGTCGGCAGGGTACAGCCGCGTCGATCTGGTCGAGGGAGCCGGACAGTTCGCCGTGCGCGGCGGGATTATCGACGTGTATGCACCGTTCGGCACCTATATCGACGACGAGGGTGAACTGCGCGCCGGATCCTACCCGTTGCGCGTCGAGCTGTTCGGGGACGAAATCGACCGCATGGGGCTGTTCGACCCCGAAACACAGCGCATGACCTGCGCCGTGGATGAGGCGGAACTGCTCCCGTCGCGTGAGGTGCTGACCGACGCCGCCGGACTGGAGCGTCTGGCGGCTGCCATCGCCGCCCAGCGCAAATCCGCCCGGAGCGACGAGGCGCGCCGGGCACTTGCCGAGGAGGCGGCGGCGGTCGCGGCGGCGCGGGCGGAACAGGTTCCGACCGGCGCCGGACTGCATTTTCTGGATAAGTATATCCGGCTGATATACCCGGAGGCAGCCTGCCTGCTGGACTACTTCCCGGAGCGGACGCTGTTCCTGATCCGCTCCAACGCGGCGGTGCAGGACAGACTGCGCGGCGGCGAAAAACTGTTGGGCGAGCAAGCGGTTTCGCTCTGCGAGAGTGGACTGCTGGCGGGAAAGTACGCCGAGTTTGCGTGCCCCGCCGCGGCGTTCGAGCGCTTTCTGGAGCGCAATGTGACGGTGCACGTGGATTCGCTGTCCTACGGACTGTCGGGGCGGCGGCTGGGCGGGATATTCGGCTTCCGCACCCGGCACATGGTGTCTTACACCGACAACTTCCGCCTGCTGTGCGAGGACGTGAACCGCTACCGTGAGGGCGGCTACCGTATCGCGGTCATCGCCGAGAACGAGACGGCGGCACGCAATCTTGCCGGGCTGTTTGAGGACGCGGGCATACCCGCCGCCATTCCGGCGGAGGGCACGGCGGACACCCCCGATGCCATGCCGCGCGGCACGGTGCTGATTCACTGGCGCAGCTACCTGTTCGGCTACGAGCTGATGGTGCCGCGCATTGCCATCCTGTCTACCAACCCGGACAGCCGCACCGGGTCGCTGTCCACCTCCCCGGCTGTCCTGCGCAGCCGCAAGCGGGCGGCGGACGAGGCGCGGCGCCGCAACACCCGGACGGTGCTGTCCTTCAACGATCTGGAGCCGGGCGACCTTGTGGTGCACGAATCCTACGGAATCGGGCGCTTCACCGGCATCGAGAACCTGACCGCAGCGGGGGTCAGCCGGGACTATATCGGCATCCAGTACGCCGGGACGGATAAGCTGTTCATCCCGGTCGAGAAGCTGGACATGGTGTCCAAGTACATCGGGGCGCACGCGGACGACGGCATGATCAAGCTCTCCAAGCTGGGCGGCGACAACTGGAGCCGCGCCAAGGCAAAGACCAAGGCGGTCGTGAAGGAGATGGCAAAGGATCTCATCCGGCTGTACGCAGAGCGGATGCGCTGTCCGGGGCACGCCTTTTCCCCGGACGACAACTTCCAGCGGGAGTTTGCAGCCTCCTTTGAGTACGAGGAAACCGGCGGGCAGCTTGCCGCCATTGAGGACATCCGGGCGGACATGGAGCGTCCCGTTCCCATGGATCGCCTGCTGTGCGGGGACGTCGGCTACGGCAAGACGGAGGTCGCCATGCGTGCCGCCTTCAAGTGCGTGGCGGACGGCTATCAGGTGGCGGTGTTGGTGCCGACGACCATCCTGGCGCTGCAGCATTTCCAGACCTTCTCGCGCCGGATGCGCGCCTTTTCCGTCAACGTGGACATGGTTTCGCGCTTCCGGACCGCGAAGGAGCAGAGCGTGACCCTGCGGCGGCTGGCGCGCGGCGACGTGGACATCATCATCGGGACGCACCGCCTGCTGGGGAAGGATGTGGAGTTTCACAAACTGGGACTGCTGATTGTGGACGAGGAGCAGCGCTTCGGCGTGGCACAGAAGGAGAAACTCAAGCGGCTGGGCGGCAATATCGACGTGCTCACGCTGTCCGCCACGCCGATTCCCCGGACGCTGAACATGGCGATGGGCGGCATCCGGGACATATCCATTCTGGATGAGGCGCCGGTGGATCGCCTGCCTGTGCAGACCTACGTCATGGAGCATGACGACCAGATTCTGCATGAGGCAATCCGGCGGGAACTGCGGCGCGGCGGGCAGGTCTTTTACCTGCACAACACGGTGGAAGACATCCGCGAAACGGCGGCGCGGCTCGGACAGGCACTGCCGGAGGCGCGCATTACGGTTGCGCACGGGCAGATGGAGAAGGAGGAGCTGGAGGACATCTGGGAGCGGATGCTGACCGGCGACATTGACATTCTGGTCTGCACGACCATCATCGAGACGGGCGTGGACGTTCCCAACGCCAACACGCTGATTGTGGACAACGCCGACCGGATGGGGCTTTCGCAGCTGCACCAGCTGCGCGGGCGCGTGGGGCGTTCCTCCCGGCGGGCATTTGCCTACTTCACCTACCGCCCGGGCAAGTCGCTGACCGACATAGCGGAGAAGCGGCTCTCGGCAATCCGGGAGTATGCGGAGTTCGGCGCGGGTTTCCGCATTGCCATGCGGGACATGGAAATCCGGGGCAGCGGCAATCTGCTGGGTGCGGAGCAGCACGGGCACATGGATTCCGTGGGCTACGAGCTGTACATCAAGCTGCTCAATCAGGCTGTGCTGGAGGAGCGCGGCGAGGCGCCCGCGGAGGAGCCGGAGTGCACGGTCAATCTGAATGTCAGCGCCTTCCTGCCGGAGAGTTACGTCCGGTACCCTGCCCAGCGCATGGCTCTGTACAAGCGCATTGCCCTGATCCGCCGCCGCGAGGACATGGAGGACATGGCGGACGAGCTGCTTGACCGGTACGGCGACCTGCCCGCGCCTGCCAACAGTCTTCTGCGCATTGCGTACCTGCGAGCGCTTGCCGTCTCGTGCGGCATCCGGACTGTCCGGCAGGACGGCAACGCCGTTTTCCTTGTGCCGGAGAAGTTGGATCTGGACGTCTGGACGGAGCTTTCTTCTCTCCTGTCCGGCAAGCTGCGCATCAACATGGCGCAGGATGTTTCCATCCGTCTGCAAATCAAGCCGGGTGAGGACGTCACCGCGGTTCTTATCCGCCTGCTGGAGCGGTGCAGGGAATTGGGGGAAAAGAAAGGGTGAGGTTGCTGCCGGGGGCAAGCCCCCTCCGGGTGCCGCAAGCCACCTGGAACGCACAATACCCCCGGCGCAGACACAAAAAAAGCCCCGGGGCGGCAGGGTGCACCGCAACAATCGGCACACACCCCGCCGTCCCGGACAGCTCCCTTACGCCTCATGATCGTGCGCATGACAGCACGCACAGTCGCCGGAACAGAACTCGTCCGGATTGTAGGCAATCCCGTGACGGTCGTAATAATCCTTGACAGCGGCACGGACAGCTTCCTCCGCCAGTACGGAGCAGTGCATCTTGACCGGCGGCAGTCCGCCCAGAGCTTCCGCAACCGCCTTGTTGGACAGCTTGAGCGCTTCCTCAATCGGCTTGCCCTTGATCATCTCGGTCGCCATGGAGGAGGTGGCAATGGCAGATCCACAGCCGAAGGTGTTGAATTTGACATCCGTGATAATGCCGTCCTTCACCTTGATGTACATCTTCATGATGTCGCCGCAGACGGCGTTGCCGACTTCCCCCACGCCGTCGGCATCGTCCATCTTGCCCACGTTGCGGGGGTTCTGAAAATGATCCATGACCTTTTCACTGTACAGCATATTGTAAATCTCCTTTTCCGATTCTCTCAGATGGTGTGTGCCAGCTTGCCGTTCTCAAGTTCCTCCCACACGGGCGACATATCCCGCAGGGTGGCGACAATGCCGGGCAGTCTGTCCAGAATGTAGTCCACATCCTCCTCGGTGTTGACCTCGGACAGCGACAGACGCAGGGAGCCGTGCGCGATTTCGGCAGGGCGCCCGATAGCCAGCAGTACGTGGCTGGGTTCCAGCGAGCCGGACGTACACGCCGAGCCGGACGACGCGCAGATGCCGGCAAGATCCAGCCGGAGCAGCAGCGATTCGCCCTCGATGCCCTCCACGCAGACATTCACGGTGCCGGGCAGGCGGTGCGCCGGGTCGCGCAGTGCCGTGCCGTTGAGCACGGTGTGCGGGATGGCGAGAATGCCGTCAATCAGCCGGTCGCGCATATGCGCCAGCCGCGCCATGCGTTCGGGGAGCTGACCGACCGCCTCCTCCAGCGCCGTTGTCATGGCAAGGATGGAGGGCAGATTTTCGGTTCCCGCGCGGAGATTGCGCTCCTGCGCGCCGCCGCGGATGAGCGGCTGGAGCGGGATTCCGCGCCGGACATACAGCACGCCGACCCCCTTGGGACCGTGAAACTTGTGCGCCGACAGCGACAGCATATCCACATTGTCCGCCCGCACATCCACCGGGATATGTCCGACCGCCTGCACCGCGTCGGTATGGAACACCACGCCCGCCGCGCGGCAGACTGCGCCGATTTCCCGGATGGGTTGCACTGTGCCGATTTCGTTATTCGCGTACATGACCGACACCAGCGCGGTATCGGGGCGGATAGCCGCCTGCACCTGTTCGGCGGTCACGAAGCCGTCGGGCGAGACAGGCAGCAGGGTGACTTCAAAGCCTTCCTTTTTCAGCGCGTCCAGCGTATGCAGGATGGCGTGATGCTCAAAGGCGGTGGAAATCAGGTGCTTTTTGCCCTTTTTTGCGCCGTTGTAAGCCGCCGAGCGGACTGCTGTATTATCCGACTCACTGCCGCCGGAGGTGAAGATGATTTCGCGCGGGTCTGCCGCGCCGAGGCACTTTGCGATGCGTGCGCGGGCATCCTCGAGGTACACCTTGGCTTCCTGTCCGACCGTATGCAGGCTGGAGGGGTTGCCGTACTGGTTTTCCAATGCCCAGACCATTTTTTTGAGTGCCGCCTCGCTCATGGCGGTTGTGGCGGCGTTGTCGGCGTACACGCGCCGGACATTTCTTCCGTTATCCATATACTTGTTTTCCTCTGTCCGTAAGTCCGCCCGGTGTGCCGTGTTCCGCACGGGATTTCCGGGACGTTTCCTTTTGCGCCGTCATTATAGCACATAAATCCTACCTTGTCAATAGGATTTAAGGAATTTCTTTTCCGGGGGGCTGCTTCCGGCTTTTGGGGAGGTTATTCCTCGCCTTTCCGGCTCGACCCGACCTCGCATAAATTTTTCGCCCCCATCCCCCCGACCCGTGCTCGCAGAGCGCTCTTCCCACGCTGGGGAAGGGGGAGATTTTTGTTATCTTTTGCAAGGGGCTGTCGCCCCTTGCATCCCCGCCTCTGCGCCGGGAGCGGCACTGCTTCAGGGCGCGTGCCCGGCAACCCCGCGTTCGCGCCGGAAGGCTTGCTGGCTGACGGGCGGTTTCCGGTGTCGGGAGGGCTTTGCCCCCGGTACGTAATGCCGCTCCCGGCACAGACACAGGGGTGCCGGGGGCGAAGCCCCCGGCAAACTCAACTAAAACGCCCCCTTCCCCGCCGGGGAAGGGGGTCGGGGGGCGGGGGGATAGGGACAGAAAAGCTTCTGCGAGGTGGGGTAGACCGGAGACGGCAGGGACAGGCATCCTGAAAGGCACCGCCAGCCTCCCGGCACGCCATGCCGCTCCCCGGCGCCGGGGACTCCCTTTACCCCTGCTGATTCTGCTCATACAGCCACTTGACCTGCCCGGCAGTGGCGGCACGGGAGTAGATGCGGGCGTGGAAGAGGTAGGCTTCGGCAGGGTATTCCCCGGCGCCGGTGGCGTCGGAGTCGGCGCCGAGGCAGAGGTACTGCGCACCCGGTTCGGTGGCGAAGGAGGACACAGCTCCGACCGTTTTGCTGTCCAAGCATTTGCCGTTCACATATAGCGACAGATTGTTCCCGTCGTAGACGGCGGCAAGATGGTAGCGGACATTGAGTGCGGCGGCAAAGGAAACCTTTTCATACTGCCCGTTGCAGTGCAGGGAAAAGGCAACCGTGCCGTCCGACTGCTGCTCAAAGCCGAAGCCGCCGGCGTGCATATTGGACAGGATATTGGAGTAGGAGCCTGCCTGCGTGAACAGGACATCCACCTCCATGGTGAAGCCGCCGCGCAGCGTCTCGTAGTAGTCCCGGATGCCGGCACCTTGAGGTTGCCGTTGTTCCCGTGGAAATACAGAGCCGGAACGCCGTTCCGTAACGCAATTTCCGGGGAACCGACAGCCGACAGCGCCAGCCCGGCGGGCGAGACGTCCCGCCATGTGTCGGTCAACACCAGATCAAAAATGTCCGCGGCAGGCATTTCGGCGGCAATGACAGGTTCCGCCGTCTGCCCCGTCACCTCGGCAGGGTCGGACTGCTTGCCGTACAGGTTCACGGCAATCACCCGGACGGTGTACGCCTGCGCCGGCTCCAGCCCGCTGAAGCGACAGGTAAAGCTGCGGGGCGGATTCGGCGCACGGAAACCGGATTCCTGCCGCACTTCCTTCAGGACGTTTCCGGCGCTGTCCGACAGAGTGATCAGGTAGTGCGAAACCGGGGAGAAGCCGGTGGCGGCGTAATACTCCACCGTCAGGGATGTTTCCCCGGCTTCGGTCACGACCGGCGTCTTGCCCTTGTACGGCGCGGAGGCACTGGCAAAGCGGTCGGGCAGGGCGCCGACCGTCGCCTCCACCAACAGCCCGAAGTGGTCGGATACGTAGGCGTCCTTGTACTTGTCGTCCACCACGCGGTAGCGGGTGACGGTCATGAGGCTCTTGGTCACGAAGCAGAAATCAATCGGCATCTGCGTCGTCACGTCGTAGTCGCCGTAGTGCGGATAGGTGCCCAGACTCATAGTCTCCGCCGCCTCGAACTTGGCGTCGCCGATGCTGTCCTCCCGGAGCATCAGCTGATAGACCGAACTGCCCTCGTCGGTGTTGTAGTCGCCGGTGGCAAATACGGGCAGTCCCATGTTCTCGAAAATGATAATCTGCTTGCGGAGCAGTTCCATCTGATAGGCGGTTGCCGCTTCGTCCATCCAGTCCAGATGACTGTTCAGGTGCACGTAGCGGAAGCCGGTCTGCTTGTCCTCCAGAATGACCCAGCAGCAGGTGCGGTTGCAGTCCACGGTATCGCTGTACCGGGACGGCACGTCCGGCGTGCGGGACAGCCAGAAGGTACCGGAATCAATGACGTTGTACTTGTCGGTCTTGTAGTAAATGTACGTGCCGAAGGGGTCGCCGGACGTGCTTTCGCCGTCTGCCGACACGCCGATGCGGGAGTATCCTTTCAGCCCCCGCCGGAACTGATTTACCCAGACGGAACGCGCCTCCTGCACGCCGATGGAGTCGGGATCGCAGGCGCTGATGATTGCCAGCATTCCCGGCGCGCGCCTGCCGGCCGTGGTTGTGTCGGCGTCCAGATTATAGCTCATAACGCGGACGGTTCCGCCAGCCCGCATACCCTCGCCGGGGGTTGTCGGGTCTTCGGTTGTCTCCCCGGTCGGCGTGGCAGGGGTTTCGCTGTCCGGGGCGGTGCCGGAGGGTTCGTCCGTTCCGGTTGCAGTTGAGGTTGCAGAAGCGGGTTCGGTTCCGGATTGTGTGGCGGAATCTGTTGCGTCCGATCCTGTTCCTGTGCAGGAAACGGCAGAAAGGAGCAGCAGAACGGCGGACAGAATACACAGAAAGCGTCTCATGTTGGCACCTCTTTTCTATCGTTGTGTACAGAGTATAGCATACCGGCGCGGGGTTGTCAAGGGGAACCCGGGTTTTCCGGAAAGTTTCCGGAATCCGCCGGGGCGCCGCCGCCCCTACTTCTTCCCCCATGTCGGTTTTTCTTTGAGCACCGCATACAGCTCGCAGTAGGAACGGTGCCGGGAGGGCGCAATCGCACCGGCACGCACGGCAGCCAGCACGGCGCAACCCTCCTCCTTCAGATGCGTACAGCCCGTGTAGCGGCACTTCCCGATGTAGGGCGCAAACTCGGGGAAGGAATCCGGCAGATCCTCAAGCCCGAAAAAGTCGAAATGCTCAAAGTCCAGCAGCGAAAAACCAGCCGTGTCGGCTATGTAGGTGTCCGCACCGAGGGAGGAAAGCGGAAACAGCTCCGTGTGGCGCGTCGTGTTTTTCCCGCGCGCAATGCGGAGACTGATTCCGCCCGTTGCCAGCGAAAAACCGGGGAAAAGCGTGTTCAGCAGAGTGGATTTCCCCACCCCGGACGCGCCGGACACGGCGACCGTCCTGCCGGGGAAGGCGGTGCGGGCATACGCCGCCAACGCATCCAGTCCTGCGCCGCTGACGCAGGACAGCGCAAACGCCGGATAGCCCGCGCGGCTGTACAGGTCGGTCAGCGCCCCTGCGCGGGCGGGGTCAAGCTCCTGCTTGCCCACCACGAAAACCGGCGCGATGCGGTTGTGCTCCAGAATGCAGAGCAGCTTGTCCAGCGTCGGCAGGTCGGGGGCGGGGGCTGCGGCGGCGGTCACGACCAGCATCATGTCCAGATTGGCAAGCGGCGGGCGTATGAGGCTGTTGCGGCGGGGCAGAATATCCGCAAGCACCAGCCCGGTGCGGTCGGTGCTGGGGCGGACGCCGTCCGGTGTCTGCTCCACGGAGCTGTCGCCGTAACGGACCTCTGCGTCATCGCCGACCAGCGGGCGCAGTCCGGCGTGGCGGAATCCGCCGCGTGCGCGGCACTCGACGGTCTGTCCGGCAAGGGGACCTGCCGCGGGGTTTCCGTCGGCTGTGTGCAGGCGCACTGTGTAAAGTCCTCCGGTCATTTTGATGATTTTTCCGATGTCGGTGTACTCCATATACTCATCCTGTCTGTGATTTTTTGTGTGGGAGAGCAGGGGGGCGCCTTGCGACCCTGCGACAATGCGGGGTGGCGCCGGTTTGCTGTTTAGCGTCCGGCATCCGGCGGTGGGTACCTGTCCCTGTTCCGCCCAGTGCCGGAAGGGGGCTTGTCCTCAGCGTCGCTGATTTATCCCGGCTTTTGGTCAAACCGTCTGCCCCATCCCCCCGACCCGCGCTCGAAGAGCACTCTTCCCCCGCTGGGGAAGGGGGAGATTTTTAGTTTTCTTATGCAAGGGGCTTTGCCCCTTGCAACCCCGCGCCCGGTCAGCCCGCCGCACAGGCTGGCACCGCACAGCGTATCCGCACAGATCCAGCCCACGGCAAGCATTAGGAACAGGCAGGAGGCAAGCAGGGTTCCGGCACGCAGTCCGGCGTGTTCCGCGCGCTTTTTCATGCGTTTCTTCCTCTATTGTACCCGATTTTCACGGTTTTGTAAAGTGTTTCAAGAGAAATTTCCGAAAAGTTGTGGATGTAGCGTATTGCAAAGAAGCGAAAAAAGATATATAATAACAGGTGAATCGCGCCGCGCGGAGCGGCTCCGCAAAGCGGAATCCCTGTATGCAGTATGTGGCGGGGAGCGGTCGCTTATCCCGTCCGCCCGACCGGCAGTTTTCCCCGGCGCGCGGCTGAGCTGGTTTTTCTGTTCGGAGTTTTTATGGTCAAATCAACTGTTTTGCAATCCTATTCCTTCCGCGACGGTCTGCGCGACGGTCTGCCTATCGCGCTGGGCTACCTGACCGTTTCCTTCGGCTTCGGGCTGACGGCGGTGCAGGCGGGGCTGTACCCGCTGACCGCGCTGATTCTGTCGCTGGTCAACGAAACCTCCGCCGGGCAGACGGCGGGGCTGTCGGTCATTGTGTCGCACGGCACGCTGGTCGAAATGGCGCTGACGCAGTTCATCATCAATCTGCGCTACTCGCTCATGGCGATTTCGCTTTCCCAGCGCGTGGACGGCAGTTTTACCGTACCGGCGCGGCTTATCCTCGGCTTTTCCATCACGGACGAAATCTTCGCCGTCGCCTCCACAAAGCGCTATCCGGTCGGCACGCGGTACTTCTCCGGCATTGCGCTGCTGCCCTACGTTTTCTGGGCGACGGGCACGCTGATCGGGGCACTGGCGGGTGCCTTCCTGCCCCCGCTTATCAGTCAGCCCATGGGAATCATGCTGTACGGGATGTTTTTTGCCATCATCGTGCCGCCGGCGCGCCGTGAGCGGGGCGTTCTGGTGGCGGTGCTGATCGGGGCGGCGTGCGCCTGCCTCTTCCGCTACCTGCCGGTACTCAACCGCGTCGGCAGCGGATTTGCCGTCATCATCAGCGGCGTTGCCGGGGCACTGGTGGCGGCGTGGCTGTTCCCGGTTCCGTCCGAACCGGAGCGCGAGGACGCCGGCACGGCGGGGGAGGTGTCCGCATGACCGGAATGTCTGTCCCCACGCTTGCCCTGCTCATGCTGGTCATGGCGGGTGTGACCTACCTGATACGCATACTGCCCTTCACGCTTCTGCGCCGTCCTGTCCGCTCCCCCTTTCTGCGCAGTCTGCTTGCCTACATTCCCTACGGGGTTCTGAGTGCGATGGCGTTTCCCGCCATTCTCTACTCGACGGGTTCGATTCCCTCCGCGCTTGTCGGCACTGCCGCCGCGCTGATTCTTGCCTTCTTCCGCCGCTCCCTTCTGGTTGTTGCGCTGGGTGCCTGCGCGGCGGCACTGGCTGTGGCGTGCCTCATGGCGCTGATATAGGGAGAGGGTTTCCGGAGACCCCTCTCCATACCCGGCGGTATCTGTTTTCTGCCCGGGGGTGCCTCCTCGGGCGCCGGAATTGCTCCCTGTATACCGTGCCGCCCCGGTACAGGCTGAGGTTGCAAGGGGCGAAGCCTCTTGCAAAAGATAGCAACCCCCTCCCCCCCACAACACGAAACCACACGCAAGCAATACAAGCCACCCCGTTCCCCCAAAACGCCAATAAAAACAAGGAGAGTCTGTATGTCGGA
The DNA here is from genome assembly GCA_963643175.1 of bacterium. Lineage (GTDB taxonomy): Bacteria > Bacillota > Clostridia > Oscillospirales > CAG-272 > CAMEON01. The sequence continues at coordinate 10,760 of CAVIJF010000024.1, read as the reverse complement.
AAATAACGTGTACGAGCTGTACGGCAGCATGGTGTTCAACGATGAGGCAATGCGCCGACGCCTGCCAAAGGAAGTCTATAAGTCCCTGACCCGCACAATCGCCACAGGCAAAACCATCGACGCATCCATCGCGGACGCGGTCGCCAACGCCATGAAGGACTGGGCAATCGAGAAGGGCGCCACACACTATACCCACTGGTTCCAGCCGCTGACAGGCGTGACAGCCGAAAAGCACGACGCCTTCATCGCACCGCTCCAGGGGGATAAGGTCGTCATGGAGTTCTCCGGCAAGGAGCTTATCAAGGGTGAACCGGACGCTTCCTCCTTCCCCTCCGGCGGTCTGCGCGCAACCTTCGAGGCGCGGGGTTATACCGCATGGGACCCGGCATCCTATGCGTTCGTCAAGGGCAATACGCTCTATATCCCCACCGCGTTCTGCTCCTATACGGGCGAGGCGCTGGATACCAAGACCCCCCTGCTCCGCTCCATGGACGCCCTGTCCGAGCAGGCACTGCGCATCCTGCGCCTGTTCGGCGACACCGAAACGGCGCGCGTGACGCCCACGGTCGGCGCGGAGCAGGAATATTTCCTTGTCAACAAAGACTATTACAACCGGCGCAAGGATCTTATCTACTGCGGCAGGACGCTGTTCGGTGCCCCCGCGCCCAAGGGGCAGGAGATGGACGACCACTACTTCGGCCCGCTCAAGCCCAAGGTGGCGGCATTCATGGCGGAACTGGACGATGAACTCTGGCGGCTCGGCATCAACGCTAAGACGGAGCACAACGAGGTCGCGCCCTCCCAGCATGAGCTGGCGCCCATCTTCGCCACGACCAACATGGCGGTGGATCAGAACCTGCTCATCATGGAGTACATGAAGCTGATTGCCGACCGGCACGGCATGGTGTGCCTGCTGCACGAGAAGCCCTACGCAGGCGTCAACGGCTCCGGCAAGCACAACAACTGGTCGCTGACCACCGACGGCGGCACCAATCTGCTTGACCCGGGCAAGACGCCGTGGGAGAACACGCGCTTCCTGCTGTTCCTTGCTGCCATCATCAAAGCGGTGGACGAGTACGCCGACCTGCTGCGCATTTCGGTCGCCTACGCGGGCAACGACCACCGGCTGGGTGCCAACGAGGCGCCGCCCGCCATTATTTCCGTTTTCCTCGGCGAGGAGCTGGAGGGCATCGTGAACGCGCTGGTAGACGGCACCGATTACAGCCGCCCCGGCACCGCCACCATGAATCTGGGCGTGCCCTCCGTGCCGACCTTCCGCCGCGACACGACCGACCGCAACCGCACCTCCCCCTTCGCCTTCACGGGCAACAAGTTCGAGTTCCGCTCGCTCGGCTCCTCGCAGAACATCGCCATGCCGAACATCGTACTGAACACCGCCATGGCAAGTGCTCTGCGGGCATTGGCGGACGAGCTGGAGAGTGCCCGTGCGCAGGGACTGATGGCTGTTTCCGCCGGCAGGCTGTCCGGTGAGCAGGCGGGGCTGATTTTCAAGGATGCGGTCAACCGCACCATCCGCGAGACGCTGACCGCCCACCGCCGCATTATCTTTGACGGAAACGGCTACGGCAGCGACTGGCCTGCCGAGGCGGAGCGCCGCGGTCTGCCCAACTACCGCACGGCGGTGGAGGCGTTCGCGCATCTGACCGACGACAAGAATGTGCGTCTGTTCACGGATTTCGGTGTGCTGTCGCCTGTGGAGCTGGCGGCGCGGCAGGAGATTCTGTTTGAGAACTACGCCAAGGTGCTGAACATTGAGGCGCAGACCATGGTTCTGATGGCGACGCGGCAGATTATTCCCGCCGTGGAGACTTATATTGACCGGCTTGCGGCGACCGCCGCCCGCAAGGCGGCACTTTGCGGGGACGCCTGCCCCGACTGCACGGCGCTGGAGCGTGACCTTGTGGGGCGTCTGTCCGCGCTGAACACCCGCGCCTTCCGTGCGGCGGAGGCGCTCCGGCAGGCGGATGCCGCCGCGTGTGCTGCAGGGGATGAGGTGGCGGTTGCGACCGCCTTCCGCAATGAGGTGATTCCCGCCATGCAGGCTTTGCGGGAGCCTGTGGACGAGATGGAGACTTTGGTGGATGCCGATGTCTGGCCTCTTCCGACCTACGGCGAAATGACGTATAAGCAGTAATCGGGAAAGGGGGAACCGCGGTTCCCCCTTTGCCTTTTTCCGGCAGGAAACGGGATTTTTCAGGGGCGTTTTCCCCACGGCGCCATTGGCTTTCCGGGCGGTTTGCGGCGCCGGGAGGGGTGGCTGTGCCCTGCTGTCTCCGGCTTTCCCCGACCTCGCATAAACTGTCTGCCCCCATCCCCCCGACCCCCTTCCCCGGAGGGGAAGGGGGGGGAGACTTTAAGTTTATTTTGCCGGGGGCTACCGCCCCCGGCACCCCCGTGTCTGCGCCGGGAGCGGCACGGCGCGCCGGGAGGTTTGCGGTACCCCAAAACTCACGCCGGGAGCGGCACGGGTTCTCGTTACCTTCCGGGGTACCGGAGACGGCGCCCCTTCCGCTACAAAAAGGTTTTTGCTTCCTTCCGGGAAGGGGTAGCCAAGGAGAGGGGGGACCGGGGGAGATGGAACTATCCGTCGCTGAAGCGACGGCGGCGTTTGAGATGGTCCCCTCCCCCGGGGCGGGGCAAAGATATGCTACCGGAGAGGAGGTGTCGCCGCAAATCCCCGGCAGGTCAGTCCTTCTTCTTCCGCCTCACTGCAGCCGCCGCGACGGCGGAAAGAGGCAGAACCAGCCAGCCCCAGCTCAGCGAGGAACTGCATCCGCCGCCCGCAGAGGCGGTCTCCGTCCCGGACGCATCCGGCGCGGCGGTCGCGGTGCCTTCGGACACAGGCGCGGTGGAAGTCGAAGTTTCGGGCGCCGCCGTCGCGCTTTCGCTTTCACTCTCCGTCGCGGGGGCGGTCGTGGCGGATTCGGTCACGGTCGTTTCGGTTCCCTTCGCTCCTTCCAGCTTGAAAATGTGCAGAATCATGCTTTGGTCGGTGCCGTAGAAAGCGAGCTGCTCCTCATCCAGCATGACGGCATAGCGGATGCCGCCCACACAGCTGCCGTAGCCCTCTTCACAGTATTCGGTGTAGCGCGTGTCGGCGAGGTGCAGCTGGAAGTTGATGTACACCTCGTCCACCGGCTCTTCCTCGCCGTACAGCTCCAGCCACGGGAAGAAAATCTCATAGGTGGTTGTCTGCTCTTCGCGGGAAACGCCGTACTCCGCGTCGTCCAGCGGCTGGCGCGTCACCTTATAGTAGCCGTAGGTGGACGGCGTGTAGCAGTAGCCCAGTCCGTAGGGCGCATCCTTCCCGTTGTCCACCAGCGAGTACGTGTTTCGGATGCGATCCAGCAGTCCCGCCTCGGTGAATTCGCCGATGGCGCGTTCGTCGAACGCGTCTAGCGCGACGTCCACTTCCAGACAGTCGTATGTCCAGAGGTTGTCGCACGAGTCGTCCGGGCAGTAGTGAATCGGCTCCGTGACCTGCGCACCGACGTACAGACCTTCCGCGTTGTACGTGACGTAGTACCGGATTCTGTACGGGATAATCTCCGTCAGCTCGTCCTCGGGGAAGCCGTTTGTTGTCCAGTCCATCCAGATCACGCCGGGATTCCCTACCTTGACTTCGATGGGGTCGGCGTTCCACTCCCCGTTGGAAATCTTTCCGTCCAGTGTGATAGGCGTATCGGTACGGCGGACGGTATGGGTCTGCTGTCCGGCATCCGCGAAGCGGTCGTGGCTTGTGCTGTTTGTCCCGTCCGCCTGAACGGCAACGCACAGGACTGCCGTCAGCAGGAGCACGGCAAGCAGGGTGGCAAGGATCTTTCCGGAATGTCGTGGTTTCATGGATTTTTTCTCCTCTTGCTGCATGGCGGCGGGTGCCGCTGTTCCTGGGACTTTTGCTGCGGTTGGCTTTCGCCCCTGTGCTGACAGTATACCATATTTTTGCGGTGTTTGTCAACTGATTTTGAACATTTTGTGCAGAGAGGGTGAAGCTTTTGCGGAGGATACCCCGTGTTGGGTGGGGGGTATTCCACCGGGGGCGCAGAAGGCGGACACTCCGAAAAAACGCCGCAAGCTGCCCGGTACACCGTGCCGCGCGGGGTCGGACGCGAGGTCGCCGGGCACGCTCCCTGAAGCAGTGCCGCTCCCGGCGCAGGCGCGGGGGTGCCGGGGGCGATAGCCCCCGGCAAAACAAACTTAAAGTCTCCCCCTTCCCCGGCGTGGGAAGAGCGCTCTTCGAGCGCGGGTCGGGGGGATGGGGCGAAAGGATTAACCGACGGCAGGTCGAACCGGGGAGGTGGGGCATAAGCCCCCCTTCCGGTACCGGAAATCGCCCGGAATGCCGGACGTGCCGGGGCAGGGGAACAAAAAGCCCCCCGCCGGGGCGGGGGGAGAAAAACACTGTCAATCAACGAACAATTTCGACTCCGGCGGGAGCATCAATCTCTACCACCGTTTCGCCCTTGTCGTTGCGGAAAGCCCAGACGGAAAGGACGCCCTTCGGGGTGGGATAGGTGCCCCGTGCCCAATCCAGACCGGCAAGCTCAGGCTTGACTTCGTACTTGCAGGGCGCCAGATTGCGGATACCGAGCACGTAGTTGGTCAGATAGGGGCAGGGACCGGACGCCCAGCCGTGGCAGAGCGAGTGACGGAACCGGACATAGCAATACGCGCCGTAGTCGCCGTGGATGTCGATCTTGCCCTCCGGGACAACCTCGTCGATGCGCCCGGCGTTGTCCATCCAATCCAGATTGAAATCCTCCCAGAAGGCGGTCGCGCCCATGTCCAGCATACCGCCCCAGTACTGCTTCATGTCAGCCAGCGCACCGGCGTAATCGCCCGCCAGCGCCTTGGCGGCAAGGATGTAGTAGCCGAAGAAAGTGGAGTAGCCGTGCCCGCCGCCGGGCGTCAGCACGTCCGCATTGATTGCCTTGGCGTCAGCCAGACCGGACAGCGCCAGCAGAGCCGCCGCCTGCTTGGAACCGTGGCAGTCCGGCACGTGCTGCTTCATGCGGTCGGCTGCTGCCTCGCACAGCGCGGCGGTGTCGTCCTCGCCCAGCACGCGGAGCAGTCCCGCACCCTTGGTCAGCGCCAGACAAAGCAGTCCCTGCAGACCGGCATGGATAGCCGCCGGATCGGCGTTGTTGGGCCAGTCAAGGAAGCGTCCCTCCGGCATATGCTCCGCGCCGTCCGCGTCCACACAGCCGGCAAGAACCTTCAGAAGCTCCCGGAGATAGGTGTGCTGCTGCTCCAGATAGTCCCGGTCGCCGAAGGCGCGGTACCAGTCGCAGTGAATCAGCAGCCACCAGATGGAATAGGAGGAAATGCCGTTCATCCAGCTGCCGACCGGCGTCTCGTCGCGCACGACGTCCAGCGAACGCGGCACGATGTCGTTGTAGCCGAAGGCGGTCAGGATGGTGTTGACCTCGGTGTGCATGTCGCCGATCCAGACCAGCCGGTCACGCTTGATGCCGTCCCAGAGGAATTCCTGCATATTCAGGTGCGCCGTGTAAGCGGCGGTATCCCAGATGCGGTTCAGCTTCTCGTCGGAGCAGGCGAAGGAGCCTGTATACTCCAGATCCAGGTAGTGGAACACGCCCTGTACCGCCTTGAACTGCACCAGCGCTTCCTCCTCCAGCAGTTCGATGCACACGAACCGGAAGCCGGACTCGTTTGTCTCGCAGGCGGAGAGCATTCCGACGTTCATCACGCGGTCGCGGATGGCGTGGTCGTTGGTGGTATTCTTCTCGTAGATGGGGGTGATTGCCTCCATGACCGACTCGCCGAAGCGGACGTTGATGTCGGCGCGGTTATGCGGTCCCTGCACGCCCCAGATCATCAGGCGTGCACTGCCCGCGAACTCGATGCCGAAGTCCAGCACGATTCTGGCGTGCGGCTTTCCGGGCTGATTATGCAGTGTGCAGTTCTCGCCCGTCACCAGCGTAATCTGATTACTGCGTGCGCGGAGCAGCACCTCGGGGTTCTGCACGTCCCCTTCCGTCAGCACGACGCGGCACGGTGTAAGGTACCGTCTTGTGCGGGGGTCTGTGTCATGCCCGTTCAGGGCTGTGAATTTTTCATTGACCTTCATTATATATTCCGTCCCTTTCTGCCGTATGGCAATCCAGTACACTTTTTCCGGCGGAACTGTTTTCCCCCGGCTTGTCTGTATTGTACCATACCGGCACGGGGCTTGTCAACCGGTTTCGGCAGAATTTCCTCGCCGCTCCGGTATTTTGGGGGACTTGTCGCCGGTTGTCACCGCGCCGGTGCCGGAGGGGGGCTTGCACCCGGCGTCGCTGTCCTACCCTGCCATTGCGCTGTTTTCTTGTCCCCATCCCCCGCCCCCCTTCCCCTCCGGGGAAGGGGGAGACTTCAGGTTTATTTTGCCGGGGCTGTCGCCCCCGGCACCCCTGCATCTGCGCCGGGGCGGCACGGCGTGCCGGGCGGTTGGAGGTGCCGGAAGGGAGTGTGCCCCCCGGCTCCTCCGGTGCCGGAAACGCCCGGAACCGTGCACCAACGCGCCCTGTCCCAAAGCCAAATTCAGAAAAGTTCTCGGGGGTTTGGGGGCTTCTTTCAAGAAGCCCCCAACGGCTCCTCGTTTCCTTACCTCCTCCCCAGCAGAATATCCTCCAACTCCTCGGCGGAGGAGGCAAAGCGGGAGGCGCCATGGGCGACAAGGAAGGGGCGGGAGCGGAAGCCCCAGGTGACGGAGATGCAGGGAATCCCCGCGGCGGCGGCAGTGGCAACGTCCACGTCCGAATCGCCGATGTAGACAGGGGAGGGAGCGTCGCCGGAGGGGGCGGCAGGAACACCGAGCAGACGGAGCGCCTCAAAAACAGTGTCGGGGGCAGGCTTTTTGCGCACCCCACTGCGCTCGCCGACCGCAACGGGGATGAGATCGCCGAAGTAGGCGGACGCCAGCGCCCGGACGGCGGCATCAAACTTGTTGGAAACAACGGCAACCGGAATGCCCGCGCCGCGCAGAGCGGACAGCAGGGCGGGAATGCCGGGGTAGGGGCGTGTGCGGTTCTCACAGCAGGCGGCGTAACGCGACTTGAAATCCGCCAGCAGGACGTCAAAACCCGCCGACGTGCCGTCCGGCAGACGCGCAACGGTGGCGTGCCCGTCCGGCAGGGCACGTTCCATCAGCTTTTCCACGCCGTTGCCGACAAACAGACGCACTTCCTCGCGCGTCCGGGTCGGGAACCCGTAGGCGGAAAGCGTTGCGTTGGTCGCGTCCGTCAAGTCGTCCAACGTGTCCAGCAGGGTGCCGTCCATGTCGAAAATGGCGGCAGAGAAGGGGAAGGGCATACGGGAAACTCCTTTCAGAGAAAAGGAGCCTGCCTTGCGGCAGGCTCCGGAAAATCGGGAAAGCTTCAGGCTTACGACGCATCCGCCTCATCCTGTGTCCAGGAGCGGAAGTTCTCGGGCGTGTACTCAGTCATGGCACTGACCTTTTTGTTGCCGTACTCGTCAACCTCTTCGGTGGAAGTCCAGTCGTAGAAGCTGATGCCGGAATAGGTGTTGCCCTGAGCGACGCATGCGTCGATGTTGTCAATCCATCTTGCGCCGTTGTAGAAGACGGACACGAACTTGCGGGGCATTTCGGTCGTGTAGCTTGCCGCAAGGCAGTAGCTGAACACCATGGTGGCGTTCTCGACCTTGCACTTCTCGAAGGAATACTCGCTGATAAGTCCGGACGCATCGTAGCCCAGAATTCCGGCGAGGTTATGGAAGCCGGAGATGGTGATGTTCTGCACCGTCACATTGGTGAAGGTGTGGTCGCCGCCCCACGAGGCACCCATGACGCCCGCCACGCGGAAGGCGATCGGATAGCCGTCGTTGTCGGCGGAGGTGTTGTTGTAGTCGCACCAGCCGTCCACGGTGAAGTCCTTGACGGTGACGTTCTCGAAGGTGCAGGTGCCGCCGAGGCTTCTGCCGACCAGACAGCCGATGTGACGCTCGCGGGCGACAATGGTAGCACCCTCAAAGGTGATGTTCTTGAAGTAAACATCCGCGCCGCTGGGAACGGTGCCGATGAAGCCGGCGCCGATGTAAGGCTCGGCGACATCGCGCTCCGTGCCGTAGTTGATGGTCATGTTCTTGATGGTATGTCCCTGACCGTCAAAGGTGATGTAGGGAATAATCTCGCCGTCCAGCGGCTTCCACTCCATACCGGAGAGGTCGATGTCGTTGAGCAGGACGACGGTCTTGTCGTCAAAATCAACATAGTCGTCGCCGTTGACGGCGCGGTTGAATGCCATCAGATCTTCGGCGGAGCTGATTTTGACATATTCATCACCGGAGAAGTCGGGACCGGTGGACTCATCGCCGCCCGTGGTAGCGGCTTCGGTTGCCGTCTCGGTGGCGGTTTCGGTCTCGGTATCGGTCGCCTTGTCGGTGGCGGTTTCGGTTTCGGTTTCAGTCACGGTTGCGCTTGCATTACCGGATTCGGCGGCAGTGCCGGTTTCGGTTCCGTTGTCACCGGAGCAGGCGACAAGACCCAGTACCAGCAGGGCGGCAAGCGTCAGGCAGAGCACGAGAAAGCGGAAATTCTTCATGGTTTTTCTTCCTTTCATTCTTCGCAGTGCGGTTTGTTGGTTGTTTCACATTATAGCGCAAAACTGCCGGTTTGTCAAGAGCAAATCGGAAATCGGCGGTATGAATCGGGTAAAAAACAGGTAAAAGCGGGGGTGGGTGTATTTGTCCCCGGCGTTGACGGCCTTGCCCTGCCCCCGGCGTGAGTTTTGGGGTACCGGAAACCTCCCGGTATGCAGTGCAACCTCCGGCGCAGTCGCGGGGATGCAAGGGGCGACAGCCCCTTGCAAAAGATAACCAAAATCTTCCCCCCTTCCCCAGCGTGGGAAGAGCGCTCTTCGAGCGCGGGTCGGGGGATGGGGACAAAGAAGATAGGCGAGGCAGAGTACACGCCCTCTTTTTTGACCGCATTGCGAAACAATCAGTTTATAAGTAAACTTGTAATTACAAACCCGGAAGGAATGCGGACGGACTTCACACCGGCGCGGCGCGGGACAGCGCAGTCTGGGGCGGTGCTGTCCCACGCAACGCACCCCCGGACGGGTCAGACAATCTGGAAGATACCGAAAACAAGGTAGTCGGTTTCCGGAACATTCCAGAGAATGGGATGGTCGGGCGCCTGCTTGCGCAGCTCGATCTGTCGCAGACTGACCCCCGCATCCTCGGCGGCATTGTGCAGCATCTGCAGGAAATTCGTGTCGGTCATGAAATGCGAGCAGGAACAGGTGGCAAGATAGCCCCCGCGCGGCAGGGCACGCATGGCGGCGGTGTTGATGTCCCGGTAGCCGCGGATGGCGTTTTTCAGCGTGTCGCGCGTTTTGGTCAGCGCGGGCGGGTCAAGAATGATGAAATCAAACGGGCAGGCACGCCGTCCCTGCTCCCCCAGCGCCCGGAGATAGTCGAAGGCGTCAGCCTGCGTGTAGCGGATGCGGTCGGAAAGTCCGTTCAGCCCGGCGTTGGCGGCGGCGACTTCCAACGCGGCGGCGGAGATGTCCACCGATTCGACGTGCAGCGCCCCCGCCGCAGCGGCGTTCAGCCCGAAAGATCCGGTGTGCGTGAAGCAGTCCAGCACGCGGCGTCCCCGCGCAATGCTGCGGATGGCACGGCGGTTGTATTTCTGGTCAAGGAAAAATCCGGTTTTCTGCCCCTCCCGGTAGTCCACGGTATAGCGGATGCCGTTCTCAGTGATTTCTACCGTGCCGGGGTCGTCTGCCCCGTCCCGCAGGGAAAGTCCGGGGTAGGTGTAGCAGCCGGTGAAGCGCGCTAGCCCCTCCCGCCCACGCACGGCGCCGTCACAGCGGAGGTATACGGTGCGGATTTCCTGCCCCCAGTCCTCGCGCAGCAGCGTGACCAGCGGGGGCAGCAGGCAGTCCAGCCGCCGTTCGGTGCCGAGTGACAGTACCTGCACCGACAGCACGTCCGAGAACCTGTCCGCAATGAGTCCTGGCAGTCCGTCCGCCTCGGAGAAAATCAGGCGGCAGGCGCCGAGATCCTCCTCCTGCATAACGCTTTTCCGATAATCCAGTGCGTAGCGCAGGCGGCGCTGCCAGAAGGCGTCGGTGAAGGTATCGTTGGCGTTGCGCGAGACGATGCGCACCCGCATCCGGGATTGGCTGTTCCAGAATCCGGTGCCGAGAAAGCGCCCCTTTGCGTCGCGCACTGTGACCAGATCGCCGTCGCGGGGGGCGTCGTTCTGCGCGTCGGGCAGCGGCTCGACGGCTGTGACGTCCCCGTCAAAGACGAACACATAGCCGCCGCGCAGGGAACGTTCGCCCTTCTCGCTGACACGGACGGTGGCGGTCGGTCTGTCCTGCGTGCCGGGCTGTATTGCTTCCGCCTTTGCGGGATTTTCAGCGTTATCCATGTTTCTGTGTCCTTTCGGTTTCGCGTTTTTTTCTCGGTGGTAGTATAGCACATCCGGGCGTATTTTGCAAGGGGGATAGGGGGATTTCTGTCGGGGATTCGCCCCTTGCATCCCCGCGTTTGCGCCGGGGGCGGCGCTGCTTGCCGGGTGGTTTGCGGTGCCGGAAGGCGGGGCTGTTCCCCGCGTTTCCGGTTATGCTCTGCCTTCCGGCTGAACCTTTCGCCCCCATCCCCCCGACCCCCTTCCCCGGCGGGGAAGGGGGAGACTTTAAGTTTGTTTTGCCGGGGGCTGTCGCCCCCCGGCACCTCTACGCCTGCGCCGGACGGGACACGGT
>CAVIJF010000023.1:0-26008 GCA_963643175.1 bacterium | reverse complement strand
CGGGGGGATGGGGGGCAAGAACACTTTCGCAAAGTCATGTCGAACCGACAGCGTCAGGAACCCCGGACACAGAACAGCAAAAAAATCATGCTCCCCCCTTGACAAACGGTCAAAAATGATTTATAATACCTGCATACCGGTTTGGTAGGAAAATAAACCGCAACCATGATTCATAAAGGGGGATATACACCATGTCTGCTGTCTACACTTCCGCCGATCAGCTGATCGGCAAAACACCGCTGCTTGAACTGACACACATCGAAAAGAAGTTTGAACTGAACGCACGGATTCTCGCCAAATTGGAGTACTTCAATCCGGCGGGATCCTCCAAGGATCGCATCGCCAAAGCCATGCTGGATGACGCAGAGGAAAGGGGACTGCTGAAGCCCGGATCCGTCATCATCGAGCCGACTTCCGGCAATACCGGCATCGGTCTGGCTTCCGTGGCAGCCGCACGCGGCTACCGCCTGATTATCGTCATGCCGGAAACCATGTCCGTGGAACGCCGCCAGATTATGAAGGCATACGGTGCCGAACTGGTGCTCACCGAAGGCAGTAAGGGCATGAAGGGCGCCATCGCCAAGGCGGACGAGTTGGCAAAGGAAATCCCGGACAGCTTCATCCCGGGGCAGTTCGTCAATCCCGCCAACCCGAAAGCGCATTTTGAACACACGGGTCCCGAAATTTACGAGGATACCGACGGCGAGGTCGATATTTTTGTGGCAGGGGTCGGCACCGGCGGCACCGTGACCGGCGTCGGGCAGTACCTCAAATCCCGCAAGCCGGAAGTCCGGGTCGTTGCCGTGGAGCCTGCCACTTCGGCAGTGCTGTCTACCGGCGTCGCCGGCTCCCATAAGATTCAGGGCATCGGCGCAGGCTTTGTGCCCAAGGTGTTGGATACCGGCGTATATGACGAGATTATTCCGGTGTCCAACGAGGACGCCTTTGCCACCGGCAAGCTGATTGGCAAGAGCGAGGGCGTGCTGGTCGGTATTTCGTCCGGTGCGGCGGTGCACGCGGCAGTGGAACTTGCCGAGCGACCGGAGAATGCCGGCAAGACCATTGTCGTGCTTCTGCCCGACACCGGCGACCGGTACCTGTCCACCCCGCTGTTCGCTGACTGACACAGCGCATAAGGGTATTGGTTGCCATGAGCGGCGGCGTTGATTCCAGCGTCGCCGCCGGACTGCTGGGCCAAGAGGGGCATTCCTGCGTGGGCTGTGCCATGCGCCTGTATACAAACGAAGACGCCGGGCTGACGCGCAGCCGTACCTGCTGCTCATTGGAGGACGCCGAGGATGCGGGGCGCGTTGCACGGCGGCTGGGAATGCCCTTTTACGTGTTCAACTTCACGGAGGATTTCCGCCGGGAAATCATCCGACCGTTTGCCGATGCGTATGCGCGCGGCGAAACGCCCGGGCAGGCTGTCGTGCTGTACGACGGAGACACCGTGCTGGGCGGCGGAACTCTCATCTGAAGGAGGAAATTGCCATGATTTCAACGCGCGGACGTTATGCCATCCGGGTTCTGCTGGATATGGCGGAGCATCGGGGCACGGGATACGTTCCCCTGCGGCAGATTGCTCAGCGGCAGGAAATATCGCTCAAGTACATTGAGCAGATTATGCCGCTTCTGACCGGCGCCGGCATGGTGGAAGGCATTCACGGGCGCGGCGGCGGCTACTGCCTGCGCCGGGAGCCGGCGGAGATCCGCATCGGGGACATTCTGCGGCTGACCGAGGGAGATCTTGCCCCGGTTGCCTGTCTCTCCTGCGATGCGGGCGGATGCAGCCGTGCCGCCGCCTGCCGCACGCTGCCCATGTGGAAGAAGTTCTATGACATGACCGCCGCCTACTTTGACGGCATTACGCTTGCCGATCTGCTGGATACGCCGAGCGGCGGAGATTACATTATCTGACTTGCTTTTTTTGAGGTTTTTTCCCGGCGTTGCCGGTTCGCCCTGCCCTTGCATGAACTTTTTGCCCCCATCCCCCCGACCCCCGCTCGAAGAGCGCTCTTCCCACGCTGGGGAAGGGGAGGATTTTAGTTTTCTTTGCAAGGGGCTTCGCCCCTTGCAACCCCGCGACTGCGCCCGCGCGGCTCTGACTCAAGGGGAGCCCCTTTCAACCCCGCGTTCGTGCCGGGAGGTTTGCTGGCTGACGGGCGGTTTGCCGGGAACGCCGGGGCAATCCCCCTCCGGGTGCCGTAAGCCGCCCGGTGCGCAGTGCTCCGTTCGGCGCAGATGTAGGGGGGCCGGGGGCGTAGCCCCCGGCAAAACAAACTAAAAACCCCCCCTTCCCCGCTGGGGAAGGGGGACGGGGGGATGGGGGTAGAAGGTTTATACGAGGTCGGGGCAAACCGGAAACGGCAGGGTGCAGGCACCCCTTCCGGCACCGCAAGCCGTAAGGTCAGCCGAAAACGGCAGGGTACCAGCCCCCCTTAAAAGCACCGGGACGGCAGGGTAATCCCGCAACGTCAAAGCAAGCCGGTGCCGCCGGAGCGAAATCCCTTTACGCCAGCGTCGCCGCCAGCACCGCCTTGATGGTGTGCATCCGGTTTTCCGCCTCGCGGAATACCAGTGAACGGGAGGACTCGAACACCTCATCCGTCACCTCCATGGCATCCCGGTTGAACCGGTCGCACATCTCGCGCCCGACAGCAGTCTTGCGGTCATGATAGGCAGGCAGACAGTGCAGGAAATACGCCTGCTCCCCCGCCTGCTCCATCAGGGCACGGTTAACCTGATAGGGCGCCAGCGCGGCGACCCGCTCCTCCCAGACCGACACGGGCTCGCCCATGGAAACCCACACGTCGGTGTACACCGCGTCCGCCCCCGGCACAGCGGCGGCAGGATCGGTCACAAGCTCCACAGAACCGCCGGTTCCGGCGGCGATGGCGCGGCAGGTATCCACCAACGCCGGCGCGGGCAGGTATGCCTCCGGTGCGCAGGCGACAAAGTGCATTCCCATCTTGGCACAGCCGACCATCAGCGAGTTCCCCATGTTGAAACGCGCATCCCCCATGTACACCAGCTTGCGCCCGGTCAGATTTCCGCACGCCTCGCGCAGGGTCAGGAAATCCGCCAAAATCTGCGTCGGATGGAATTCGTCGGTCAGACCGTTCCAGACAGGAACCGACGCATACGCCGCCAACTCCTCCACCAGCGCCTGTCCGAAGCCCCGGTACTCAATGCCGTCAAACATTCCGGACAGCACCCGCGCCGTGTCCGCGATCGATTCCTTTTTCCCGATCTGCGAGCCGGACGGATCCAGATACGTGCAGGACATTCCCAGATCGTGCGCCGCCACCTCAAAGGAACAGCGTGTGCGCGTACTGGTCTTTTCAAATATCAGAGCAATCTGCTTGCCCTCACAGAGGCGGTGCGGAATGCTAGCCTTCTTTTTTTCCTTCAGCTCCGCCGCCAGATTCAGCAGTTCCCCGATCTCCTCCGGGGTGTAGTCCAGCAGCTTGAGAAAATCGCGTCCTGTCAGATTGCCCATTGCCTCATTCTCCTTCGCTTTTTCCGTCGGACGCGCACACCGCGCACAGCACATCCATGGCTGCCGCAAGCTGCTCCATCGGAATATTCAGTGCGGGCAGAAGCCGCACCCGCTCCTTGGCACGGATGACCAGCACCCCGCGTTCCATGCAGTCGCGGATGACGTCCCCCGCGTCCCGCGCGGTTCGGATACCCAGCATCAGCCCCATGCCGCTGACCTCCAGAACGCCCGGCGCACCGGTCAGGCGGGCGCGGATGTAGTCCGACCGCTCCCGCACACCTGCCAATGTCGCCTCGTCCAGCCGCGACAGGATGCTGACAGCGCCTGCGCAGGCGGCGGGATTGCCCCCAAAGGTAGAGCCGTGACTGCCCGGCGTCAGCACGTCGCGCACCCGCGCGCCGAGCAGGGTTGCGCCCAGCGGCAGACCGCCTGCCAGTCCCTTGGCTGTCGTCACAATGTCGGGCGTCACGCCGTAGTGCATATAGGCATACAGCATGCCGGAGCGTCCGTTTCCGGTCTGCACCTCATCGAAAATCAGCAGCGCGCCGTGCGCCGCGCACAGCTCCGCCGCGCCGCGGACGAAATCCGCATCCAGCGGCACCACGCCGCCCTCGCCCTGCACCGGCTCCATCATCAGCGCGGCGCAGTCCCGCTCGGTCAGCACCTGCTCCAGCCCGGCAAGGTCTCCGGGGCGGACATGGACAAAGCCCTCGGTCAGCGGCGTGAAATCCCGGTGGAACACCTCCTGCCCGGTTGCCGCCAGCGTCGTGATGGTTCTGCCGTGAAAGCTGTTTTCCAGCGTGACAATCGTGTATGCACCCTTGCCGCGCTGCGCCTCGGCGTACCGGCGCGCCACCTTGATGGCGCACTCGTTCGCCTCCGCGCCCGAATTGGAGAAAAACACACGGCTCATGCCAGTCTTTTCGCACAGCAGCTTTGCCAGCTCCGCGCAGGGTGCCGTATAGTACAGGTTGGACATATGCGGCAGGGTTGCCAGCTGTTCCGTCACGGCGGAAAGCCATGCGTCATCCGCCACGCCGAAGGTGTTGACGGCAATACCCGTGGATAGGTCGGTATATGCCCGCCCCGCCGCGTCCCAGACGGTGGAGCCCTTGCCGCGCACAACGGTCAGCGGAAAGCGGTTGTAGGTATTCGCCACATAGGTGCGGTCGGTTGTCTGAACATCCATACGGTTCTCCCCCTTACTTTGTAAACATGGTGCCGATGCCCTCGTCCGTGAGCATCTCAATCAGGATGGCGTGCGGAATACGTCCGTCAATAATGAACACGCGCCGGACGCCCCACGCAATGGCATTGATGCAACACTCCGCCTTGGGAATCATGCCGCCGCTGATGACGCCGTTCCGGATAAGCTCCGGCGCCTCGTCCGCCCGGATGACCGGGAGCAGGGTGGACGGATCGTTCCGGTCACGCAGGATGCCCGCAATGTCGGTCATGGATATGAGGCTCTCCGCGTGCAGTTCCCCCGCAATGCGAGCGGCTGCCGTGTCGGCGTTGATGTTGTAGACGTTGCCCGCCGCGTCACAGCCAAGCGTCGCCACAACCGGAATGTAGCCCCGATCCAGCACGTCCAGAATCGGGCGCACATCCACATCGGTGATGTCCCCGACATAGCCCAGTGCCGGGTCCCGCATCCGCGCCCGTATCATGCCGCCGTCCAGACCGCAAAGTCCGACGGCGCGCCCGCCCTTGACGCCGATGAGATTCACCAACGACTTGTTTACCTTGCCCGCCAGCACCATCTGCGCCACCTCGGCAGTCTCGCGGTCAGTGACGCGCAGACCGCCGACAAAGCGGCTCTCCTTACCCATCCGGCTCAGCAGGTCGGTGATTTCCGGTCCGCCGCCGTGCACCAGCACCACGCGCACGCCGATAAGCGACAGCAGTATCAGGTCGCGCATGACGGAATCCTTCAGTTGCTCGTTGATCATGGCGTTCCCGCCGTACTTGACCACCACGACCTTGCCGCTGTACTCCTGTATGTAGGGCAGTGCCTGCACCAGCACGCCGGCACGCAGGGCGTTGTCGAGGGGGGCTGTATCGTTTATCTGTTGCTCAAGCATGAGTTATCCCTTCCTTTTCCTTCTCAGGTGCGGTAATCGCCGTTGATTTTCACGTAATCGTAGGTCAGGTCACAGCCCCACGCCACGGCACTGTCGGTTCCGGCGTTCAGATCCACCAGAATATCCACCTCCGGCTCGGACAGAATCAGCTTTGCCTGCTCCTCCGAAAAATCAACGCCCGCGCCGTCGCGGCACACCGTGACGCTGCCCTTGTCCGACGCAAACGCGACCCCTACCCGGCTGACATCCACCGGTGCGCCGCTGTAGCCGATGGCGCACAGCACACGCCCCCAGTTGGCGTCCGCACCGAACATTGCCGCCTTGACCAGCGAGGAGCATATCACGCTCTTGGCAACGGTGCGTGCCGTTGCATGGTCGGAAGCCCCGCTGACCCGGCACTGGAGCAGGCGCGTTGCGCCCTCGCCGTCCCCGGCGATGCGGCGGCACAGCCAGACCGTCACGGTGTTCAGCGCACGGCAGAAGGACGCGAAATCCTCCCCTTCCTCCGTGATTTCCGGGTTGCCTGCCAATCCGTTGGCAAGGATGCTGACCATATCGTTGGTGGAGGTGTCCCCGTCCACGCTGACCATGTTGAAGGTGTCGGTCACGTCCGCCGCAAGTGCCTTGTGAAGCATGGCGGCGCTGACCGCGCAGTCGGTCGTCAGGAATACCAGCATGGTCGCCATGTTGGGGTGAATCATGCCGGAGCCTTTGGCGATGCCGCCCATGCGGCATACCTTGTCCCCCACGCGGAAGCTGACGGCAATCTCCTTCTTCTTGGTGTCGGTGGTCATGATGCCCTCGGCGGCGGCGTCTGAGCAGTCGCCCAGCGCGGCGACCAGCGCCGGGATGCCGTCCCGGATGGGGGTGATGTCCAGCGGCTGTCCGATAACGCCGGTGGATGCCACCACCACGTTTTCCGCCGGAATGCCCAGCGCACTGCCCACAAGAGCGCAGGTCTGCTCGGCAATCTCAATGCCGTTCGCGTTGCAGGTGTTGGCATTGCCGCTGTTGCAGATGACAGCCTGCGCGATGCCGTCCGCAATGTGCCGCTTGGTCACGGTCAGCGGGGCGCCCTTGACCAGATTCGTGGTGTAGACCGCCGCCGCGTGCGCCGGAACGGCGCTGTACAGCAGGGAGAGGTCGCGCTTGCTCCGGTTCTTCCGGATGCCGCAGTGGATGCCGGATGCGGTAAAGCCCGCCGGGGCGCAAACGCCGCCGGGGATTGTCTGAATACTGTTTTCCATCATATATTGCCCTTTCAAATCATCGATTCGTGTTTCTGTATGGATTGTTATGCCTGCTGTCCCAGTTCAAGCCCGCGCAGGCGGTCCTCCCCCATGGCAAGGTTGAAGCACTCCAGCGCCGCGCCGGACGCGCCCTTGCCGAGGTTGTCATAGACGGCGCAGAGGAGAATGCGGTCGCCGTCCCCGTAAGCCCACACCGCCATATCGTCCCGACCGGACAGCGCGGCGGCGGACAGGAATCCGCCCTCGGACAGGTCGCGGCAGGCGACCAGCGAGTTCTGCGGGTATCCGCTGTACGTCTCGGCGTATACCTCCCGGATGCGGGCGGCGGTCGTCCCCGGCGCCAGCCAGTCAACGGACAGCGGCACCGTCACCTCCATGCCGGAATAAAAATCCGCCACAATGGGGCAGAAGGCGGGCGCCGCCGCCAGCCCGGTCATGCGCTGCATTTCCGGCAGGTGCTTATGGTTCTGCATCAGTCCGTATTGCCGCGGGGCATCCAGCAGCGGCGAGCGCGCCGGGTCGCGGTAGGCGGCTATCATGCTCTTGCCGCCGCCACTGTACCCGGTCAGCGAATGGCAGCACAGCCTTGCCTCCGGCGACAGAATGCCCGCCTGTACCAGCGGCGCGACCAGCGCGATGAATCCGCTGGCATGACAGCCCGGCACCGCAATGCGCCGTGCCGTCCGCACCGCCGCCTCCTGCGCCTGCGACAGCTCCGGGAACCCGTACACCCAGCCGGGCGCCGTGCGGTGCGCCGTGGAGGTGTCCAGCACCAAGGTGTCGGCGTCGCCCAGCAGGGCAACCGCCTCCCGCGCCGCCGCATCCGGCAGGCACAGGAATACCGCGTCCGCCGCTGCCATTGCCTCTGCCCGCCGGGCGGGATCCTTGCGCTCCGCTTCCGGCAGGGTCAGCAGGGATATGTCCGCCCGCTCCGTCAGACGCGCTGCCAAGCGCAGCCCGGTCGTGCCGGAGCTGCCGTCTATGAATACCTTCTTCATTGCATATTTTCTCCCACATTCCTGATTATGTCCGCTGTTTATTCAGAATAATGAATATATTGTAGCACACTCGGAATAAAAATGCAATACGTAGAGAATAAAAAGCCGAAAATCGTAATCTTTTCCGTATTTTGCGGAACGCATCGGCTGTTTGTTGTGCAGTTTAAGGGGGATGCGGCGGCAGGGCGGGCGATACGGGTCATGCCCCACCGGTGCAATCCGCGCTTTCCCGTGCCGGAACGCGGATTCTGCCCAAAAAGCAGCCGCCGGGCATGGGCGTTTCCATGAGAAATACGCATTGACAACGGGCGGCGACCGTGCTATAATACCGCCGATTTCCGAATCCGGGAGGGGACTGGAAAATGTATGCAACCAAACCGCAAAACAGCACGCGCACATCCCTGCTCCGCCGGCTTGCCCAGCCGGTCGATCTGACGGCAGGCACGCCGTGGCGCGTTATCCTGCGCTATGCCGTACCCATCATGATTTCCTACCTGCTCCAGCAGATATACGTGCTGACGGACGCGGTTATCTGCGGGCAGGTGCTGTCCGCAGAGGAAGTCGCGGGCGTCAACGACACCTTTCCGCTGACCTTTATCTTCCTGCAGTTCGCCTTCGGCTGTACGGCGGGCTTCTCCGTGCTGACCGCCGGGTGTGTCGGCGCAGGTGACAGGCAGGGCGTGCGGCGCTCCTTTGCGACGCAGATATACCTGTCGCTCGGCATATCCGTCGTGCTGACCGGGCTGTCGGTTCTGCTCCTGCCGTGGATGCTGGGGCTTATCAACGTCACGCCGCTCAACAGAACCGTGTACGACGCCGCCTACATCTATTGCCTTGTCATTTTCCTCGGCATCCTTGCCCAGATGGGCTACAACTTCATCTGCGGCATTCTGCGCGCGTTCGGAGATTCGGTCACGCCGCTGGTGTTCCTTATCTTCTCCACGCTGCTCAACGTCGGGCTGGATATTCTGTTTCTGGTTCCCTTCCGCATGGGGCCCGCCGGTGCCGCCATTGCGACCGTGCTGGCACAGCTGCTGAGTATGCTCGGCTGCTTTGCCTACACCCTGCTCCGCTACCCCGATCTGCGGCTCAGCCGCGCAGACTGGCGTGTCGGCAGGGCTTCCCTGCTGGCGCACCTGCGGCAGGGTTTGCCGCTCGGAATGCAGTTTTCCATTCTGGCGGTCGGCATCATTGTCATGCAGGGAGCGGTTGTCCGTTTCGACATAGCGGAGGGCGGCATCATGGTGCCGGGCACCCCGGCGCAGAACGGATTCAGTGCCGCCAACAAGCTGATAAATTTTCTCATGGCGCTGTACAACGGGCTTGCCTCTGCCATTTTGGGCTTCAACGCGCAGAATTACGGGAAAAGCGACTACCGCCGTATCCGGCAGGGCACGGGGCAGTCGCTGGTGATTATGCTCATCATGTACACATTCTGTCTTGCCGCCGGGCTTCTGCTCTCGATCGGCGGCGCGTACCAGCACATCTTTATGAGTGAGGACAAAATATCCGAGGCGTCTGTACGGTTCGGAAACACGTACCTGTATGTGGATTTTATTCTCTACTTCATTCTCGGTTTTCTGATTGTTACCCGCAGTGCCGTGCAGGGCATCACCAAGGTTGGCTATGTGTTAGGGGCGGGTGTTGCGGAGCTTGTCTCGCGGGTACTGATCTGCGCCTATCTTCCCGCGCTGGTCAACGGCGGTGCGACCGATGCGTCGGCATCACTGGCGTCCTTTGCGGCTGTCTGCTTCGGCGACCCGGGTGCATGGCTGCTTGCGTCGCTGGTTCTGCTGGTGCCGACTGTCCGGTATATATTCCGGATGAAATATGAAAACAGGTAAGCGGGGTGCGGTGCCGGGGGGGGCAAGCCCCCCCGAAAAGTGCCGGGCGGCAAGATAATCCGGCAACGCAGGTGTCAAGCCCCCGCCGGGCACACCACGGAGTTCAAGAGTCTCCCCCTCCCCCGCAACACGGAAGAACACAAAAAAGCCCCGTCTCCGGGACTTTTTTCGTTGCGGCTGAAACGCCGCTCTGCATTATGGGGTGAGTAGAGGGATTCGAACCCTTGACCTCCAGGGCCACAACCTGGCGCTCTAACCAACTGAGCTATACCCACCATACGGGAAAACGGAACCTGCGGGCGAGAGGGCTCCTGCCCGGCACCTGCGGCGTGCAGGATGGCGCGCCTTGGGGGATTCGAACCCTCGCCCTACTGCTTAGAAGGCAGTTGCTCTATCCAACTGAGCTAAAGGCGCGTATGGAGCGAGTGATGGGAATCGAACCCACGCGACCAGCTTGGAAGGCTGGGATTCTACCATTGAACTACACTCGCAAACCCCTCTCACGAACCGTCGCTTATTATAGCATAAAGGCGGGCGATTGTCAAGAGTTTTTTTCACAAATCGCGGGAACGAACCGCAAGAGTTTTCAAAACCGTCACAAATTCCTGCATGGGAAACGCGGGACATGGAAATCCGGGGGAGTCTCCCCCGGATTTCCTGCGCCGTCACGTCCCGACAGCCCGCACGGTCATGCTGTCCCCGTTGAAGATATACAGCCAGCCGCCGGCAAGGAACGCCCGCACGAAGTTCAGACTGTTCAGCCAACTGCCGGGCATCTCTGCTTCCAGAACGGGCGTCAGGGTGTGTCCGTCATAATGCAGCAGCACATAGGTACCGTACAGCGGAACGCCGAACAGTCCCGCCTCCCGGTCAATCAGGTATGCCTTGTAGTTTCGGCTGAAGCGTGTCGCACGCGTCCACGTGCACACCGACGTGACGCCTGCCGCACTCTCCGCGTATACCTCCGCTTTGAAAACGCCGTTCATGCTGCCCATGCCCAGCCCCAGCAGATTGCCGTCCGGCAGCTGCACCAGCGAATGTGAGAAGCCGACGATGGTGCCGGTGTCCTTCCGGGTAATGTGCGCGGGGTCGGACAGGTCGAAGAAGTACACGGGGTCGGTCAGCGTTGCGGTCACTGCCGTGCAGACATAGGCATACTGCCCGTCAAAGCGCACCGACTGCGGGCTTTCGCCGTCCGGGGCAAAGCCGATGTCCTGCCCGACCACCTCCCAGCCGTCCGCCGACAGCGACACGCAGTACAGATTGGCGTTCACATGGCGCGTTTTACCGGCGTTGTCCTGCCCGACCAGCTCGGCGGCGATATACCGTATGGTGTCGGTTTCCGTCACGACCCGCAGGATGCCGTCCCGCTCGTCCATGCTGTACTGGTTGTGCAGCACGCCGTCCAGCGCGACCGAGCCGCGGACTGTCAGTTCCCCGCCGTCACAGGCGATGCCGAGGATGCCCGTGCGCACCCGTCTGACCCGGTTCAGACCGACCGTTTCCGTAAGCGTGTAGCGCCACGCAAGGTACACCGTCCGGTCATTCACATATACGGCATTCAGACTGCCCCCCAGCACCGACCGGGAGTCCCGCACCTCCAGAGTCTCCGCATCGAAAGCGGTCAGCGTGCTGTACACGGTACCACACACCTCCGCCGGAACCGTGATGCGGTCCGCCGTCAGCGGGCACATTCCCTGCCCGTCGCCCCGGTCTATGCAGGGAACAAATTCCAGCGTGTTGGTGTAGTCCCGCGCCCCGCCGGCATCCAGCGAAGTCACCAGCAGGAGCGTCTGCCCGTCCCCGGTCAGCCGGGAGGTCACGACAGCCCCGCTCAGAACCACCTGCTTCTCTGTCCGGATGGCGGCAGGATCCGTCACGTCCAGCAGGATTACCGTGCACGTATCATATCCGGACTTACCCGGAAGCCGTATCCCGGTCACAACCGTCACGTGTCTGCCGTCGGCAGACAGGTACATTTCCGTGTCATACCCGCTTGCAGTCCATGCCTGGGTCAGGTCAAAGCTGCCGAGCAGGGCGGAGTTTTCTCCCTGAAGCGAATATACCCGCAGCATCATGCCGTATACATCAAGGTGGTATATCCGGGTATCGGTCCGCTTGAGCAGGTCGCCCTCGATGACGCCTGCCACCTGATTGTCGGTCGTCTCCCGGTAGCTGCCGGTGTTTGCGTTGTCCGTATTGGCAGTTCCGCCGTCGGTTATGCCGTCGTAGTAATAATTCCGTCCGTCCGGAAGCACAACGATACCGTTTGATCCGCCCATCACATCTTTCCCGGAAATCAAATTGGAAAGCAGGTAGTCAAGATTGTTGCGGTAGCGCGGCTCCCGCATCTGCGCGTACTGCAGCCGCTGAATGACGGCATAGTACTCGCCGCCCGCGTACCGGGACACGTCCGGCTCCTCCGTCCGGTACGGGATGAACAGAACCAGCCCCAGAAACACGGCGGCGGCACACGCGGCTATCGCAATCACGCGGCGGCGTATGCGTCGGGCGGCGGAGATGCGCCCCGCGTCGTGCGCCGGATCCGCCTCCTCGACATATTTTCCGTCTATCAGGGAAAAGGTCTGCGCCCACTGCTTTTTCTTCATACAAAAATGCCCTCCTTCTCCAGGTGTACGCGGAATCGCTCCCGCGTGCGGAACAGAATGCTCTTGACGGTGCCCTCCGGAATCCCCAGTCCCCGCGCGATTTCCTGTACCGGGCAGAGATACCAGTACCGCCGCACGAATATCACGCGCTCCCGCTCCGGCAGGGACGCAAGAAAGCCGTCAAATGCCGCCCGCAGGGCAACCGTGTCGGCTATCGGCTCGGCGCCGTCCGGCAGACATCCGGCGAACTCGTCCAGGGCGACGGTCGCCGCACTGCGCCGCCGCGCCCGGTTGTAGTCCAGCCGGTTGATTGCCAGATTGCGCACAACCGTGCCGAGGAACGCCCGCAGACTGCCCGGTTGGGCGGGCGGAATGGCATTCCACGTGTGCAGGTAGGCGTCGCTGACGCATTCCTCGGCATCCTCCCGGACGTGCAGGATGCGATCCGCAATCGCGTGGCAGTAGGCGCCGTACTTGCGCTGGGTCGCGGTTATTGCCTGCTCATCACGGCAGTTGTACAGGGTCAGGATTTCCTCGTCCGATGGGCACTGCTTCTTGTGACCGTCCTTCATATGTGTCTCCTCCACTGTTTGGGGAAACGCTGATGCAGAGTCAGCATTCCCTCAGAAGTTCCCTTCACTTATAGAGACAGCCGCCGGGGTGCGGCGGTTGCAGAAATGTGAAAAATAGCGGGAAAATTTTACTGTTTCCTTCACCGCGCCGTCACGGCTTTCTCGGAGGCGGTCTGCGCACGGGTACTGGGGGAGCACTGAAAGGCGGCACGAGCGGAAAAGACGAAAAACCGTATAAATTTTACGCAAACCGATGACAGACGCGGGATTGTGTGGTATAATAAGCCGGAAAGAATACTGCCCGGCCGACCGTCCGGGCACGGAAAAGGAGATAACGCCGATGGAATCCCCCTGGCTGTACGATACCGCCGTCCCCGTCCTGCTGGGAACAGCGGCGGATTCCCGCGCCGCCGGGCGTCTGGCTCGCCGCCTGTTCCGCCGCCACCGGGTGGTGTGCTTCTGGTTCGGGCGGAGGCTGTCCCTCAACCTGTTCCTGTATGCGCGTCACCGCGCCGTATCGCTGGGTGCCCTGAATGACTGGCTGCGCGTGCGTGCCCTGCGCGACTTTGCTGCCGACCCGGAGCAGGACGGCAGACTGCTGGCGCTGATTCCCTGCTCGGCACGGGCGGAGGCGTTCCTTGCCCGCTGCGGCGGGGAGCTGAGCACCGATTATGTCCTGCTCTCCGGGCAGGCAGACGACCCGCTGGAGGCGCTTCTGCAGGCGGAACAGCCAGCGGAGGCGGCGGTCGGTGCCGCGCAGACCGGGGCGGTGCACCCATGACCCGCACCCTGCGTGAGCTGGCAGGTGCTCTGCCGCCCTCCCGCCTGACGGCGCCCGCAGCAGGCGGCGACCCGGCACGACTGCCGGACATCCCCATCCGGGACATCTGCTGTGACTCCCGTGTCGCCGGGGTGGGGAGCCTGTTCTTCTGCCTGCGCGGGGCGCGGGCGGACGGGCACGCCTTCGCGCCCGCCGCCTACCGGCAGGGGACGCGGGCATTCGTCGCCGAGCAGCCGCTCCCCGATCTCCCCCCGGACGCCATTGTTATTCTTGTATCGGACAGCCGCGCGGCGTTGGCGGACTGCGCGGCGGCGTTTTACGGTTTTCCGGCACGCCGTGTGCGCGTAGTCGGCATCACCGGCACCAAAGGCAAGACCACGACCGCCTGCCTGACGGCGCACATTCTCAACCGGTGCGGCATCCCGACCGGGTATATCGGCACGAACGGCGCCGATTTCGCCGGCGTACACCTCCCGACCGTGAACTCCACGCCGGAAAGTCTGGAAATTCACCGCATCCTGCGCCGGATGCTGGATGCAGGCGTGCGCACCTGCGTCATGGAAGTGTCCTCGCAGGGGCTGTGGATGGGGCGCGTGCGGGGAATTCCCTTCCACGCCTGCCTGTTCACCAATCTGTCGCCCGACCACATCGGCGGCGCGGAACACCCGGACTATGCCCACTACCGCGCCTGCAAGAAAAGCCTGTTTACCGACTACCCGTCCGGGCTGGCGCTGTGCAATGCGGACGACCCGGAGGCGGCGTTCATGATGCGGGATGCAACCGCGCCCGTGCGGTATTTCTCCGTGTCGGACAAGCACGCCGCCCCCGGCGGGACACCGCCGGACTGGCGGGCATCCGGCATCCGTCCCGTGCGGCGGGACGGCGTGCCGGGCATGGCGTTTGACGTGACCGCACCCGACGGTGCTTCCGCGTGCTTCCTGCCCCTGCCGGGCGTTTTCAACGTATCCAACGCCCTGGGAGCGCTGGCACTGTGCCGGGAGGGATTCGGGGTTCCGGTCGCGCAGGCGGCGGAGGCTCTGGCGGACGCGGCAGTGCCGGGGCGGTTTGAAATCATCACACACCCCGCCCAGCCGGGCGTGACGTATATCATCGACTATGCCCACAACGGGCTGAGCCTTGCCTCCATTCTGGACACTCTGCGCTCCTACCGTCCCGCGAGGCTGATCTGCCTGTTCGGGTCGGTCGGGGAGCGCACGACCGGGCGGCGCGCGGAGTTGGCGCAGGCGGCGGCGTACCGCGCCGATCTCTGCATCCTGACGGCGGACAACCCCGGACGCGAGCCGCCGGAGGACATCATCCGCGAAACGGATGCGGCGTTCCCGCCGGATGCCTGCCCGCGCCTGCGCATTGCCGACCGGGCGGATGCCATCCGCGCGGCGGTCGCGTTGGCACGCCCCGGCGACATGGTTCTGCTGGCAGGCAAGGGGCATGAGGATTACCAGTTAATCGGGACAAGCCGTCTCCCTTTCCGGGAGCGCGATATTCTCACCGCCGCGCTGGACGCGCTCCACACGAAGGCGGAGGTGTAAAAGCAATCACGAAAGACCGGGGACACCCGCATAGCGGGTGTCCCCGGTCTTTCGTCTGCTATCCCGGAATCCGCTTCAGGAGCGGACGGCAGACGGCACGGACGGCAAGGGAGGTAAGCAGGGAGAGCGCCAGTGTCAGCAGCAGAACCGGCAGAACCCACACCGCCCGGAAAGCGAGATCCACGAACGGCTCCCGGTAAAAGAACATATGCGACAGCCAGATGCAGGTCGAATTATCCCCCAAGAAGCACAGCGCCACCAGCAGGGGACGCGGCATCCGGCACAGGCACAGCAGACACACGGCGGCTATCCCCGTAAAGACCGCGACAAACATCGTCTGCACCACGCCGTGCGCCGCAAGCATGATTAAAAATCCTGCTCCGACAAGGAGATTTACCACAACTCGGTTCATACGCGCGGTCAGCGTCCGCAGCTTTCCGATTATACCGAAGCGCCGGAACACCATGCCGACGGCATAGGGAAAGTACGAGGTCATGAGCAGTGCCAGTTTGCCGACAAGCCAGTACGCCGCCGTCGGCAGGCTTTCCTGCAGCTGCCCCGCCAGCGGAAAGCGGACTGCATATCCCACCACATACAGGCAGAAGGCAAGCGCCACCGTCAGCACGGCGGGCATCCGGCGCACCGCCCGGACGGACAGCGGCTGGAGCGCGACCAGCAGAAGGTATGTATTAGCGTACCACCATGCCCCGTTGTAGCTGTTCTCAACAGTCAGGCAGTTCAGGAGAAATCTGAGCGGACTGCCCGGAATACTGTCACTGCGCATGATAAGCCCGGCAACCGCAAACAGTGCCGCCAGAACCCACAGAGTCAGGAAGAACTTCAGCAGACGCCACCAGCGGTGGCTTGCCGGGGTCGGCGTTTCGGACTGCATATAGTGCGCATAGCCGCTGATGAAGCAGAAGATGGGCACACAGCAATCGCCGAACAGTCCGAAGTAGTACACAAGGGGCGTATCCCCTAACCAGAGGAGCGGCGTGTAGGGAAGGTCAACCTTGCGGCAGAACAGGTGCAGCATGAGAAGCCCCAGAACCGCCACGCCCTTCAGCATTTTGGAATCCTGCTTTGTAATTTCCATGGCAATCACTCCAGATTCGCATACCCGACCAGCGTGCGGAACAGGGTGCATGCATAGATACGGGCAAGGAAGTCGTTGGGATGGTTGATATTGTTACCGCTGATGTCGCGGAAATCCACGTAATCCAGCACCGAGAGCGTCATGGAGGTCATGCAGCACACTGCGCAGGGCACGCCGCGGCTGCGGTAGCGCTCCGCCATGCGGATGAACTGCGGCTCCTGCAGATACTCCTTGCTGAACCAGCCGTTGGTGGAGTTCGGGTTCGGAACCATAGTGGACATGACCAGCAGGCTTGCCCCCGGCGCATCTGCCAGCACCCGGTTCAGGATGGTTTCGTCATTCAGCCGGACTTCCCGCGCCGCCCGGTCCCCGTCGTTTCCGCCGATATCCAGCACGAACAGGTCACAGCCGTATGCGGCAATCAGCGGGGCAAGCTCGGCGTCATACTGTGCAACGCCGTCCGACGAAGTCCAGCCGCCGACAGACGGGTTTATGTAGGTGATGGTTCCCCTCGTTCCGCCCACATAATCCTTACCGGGCACCGGCCCCAGCGAGGACGCATAGTGCACCGTATACCCGAACAGATCCGCCAGCGCATGGGTCACGAGCAGGGCGTAGGAGTACTGGTACGGCGCATAGCCGTAGGCAAAGGAGGACGCCGCCCCGTAGGTACAGCTGTCCCCATAAAAGATTACGGTGACGTCCTCTCCGTTCTGCAGCTTCCGGAAGAAATCCGCATAGATTTCCGCCTCGCACGGCTGCCGGAAGCCCTCCCACGTATCGGAATGGGTATAGGTCACGTTGACCTGCCAGTCGGTCATGACCCGCCCCTCGCCCCAGTGGGTGGGGACAGACTTTCCGTTATATTCGGTAGTCAGCATGGAATCCGCCCCGGCGCCGTAGTACTTCTCACTGGTGATGCAGGGAATGGAGCCGCTCGCCAGCGCAATCAACTGCCCGTCATGCACCACGTAGTCCACGCCCTCCTCATACACCCGGCTGCCGTCATAGGAAGTCACGGACAGCACCTCATCAATGCGGAACAGGAGCGGGCGCGCCTCGTCCGGGTCAAGGAACATGACGGTTTCGTTCCGGACGGTGTTCCCGGAGAAAATATCCTCCATCAGCGTATCCAGCCGATCCGCCGCGATGCCCAGCGGGTAGTTTCCGTGCTCCTCGGTCTGCGGAGTTTTCCCGATGGCAGCGGCAGCCTCCTCGGGCGACGCATAGAAATCAATGGCGTGCAGCGTCATGGATGCGCCGACATTGTCCGCGCTTCCGGTACCCCAACTCCAGTCCAGCTGGAGCGTGATCAGGTAATCGGACGAAAAATCACTGTCGGACAAGTCAAACAGGAGGTACTCCTTCCCGCCCGTCCCGACCGTTTCCAAAGCGGCGATGGCACTGCCGGACGCTCCGTTCCGCTTTCCCACCGTGTAACTGAGTGCGGCGTCCCCGGCGACCGATGCGTCCACGCTGACCGTGAACACGACAACCGACCTGCGGTTCTCCCCGCCGTTGACGATATCCTCCGTTGAGCGATACCCGTCCAGACTGGTTTTCATGAGCGAATGGTAGGCGATTTTCAGCGACGGACTGAAATGCTCGCCCTCCTTCCATGTTCCGGTCAGCGTTAGGGAACCGTCCTCATTGAAGGTCATGCCGCACTGCGTGACCCGCAGGCAGGCGCGGTTCTGTCCGTCGTCAAAGCCGCTCAGGTGTGCCGGATCGGTAAAATGTCCCGGCTCCGCCGACGGCGTTACAGGCTGTGTGTCCGTTTCCGTTTTCATTTCAGTGCTCTCCTCCTCAGTTTCGGTTCCGGAGGCGATATCGCCGGCAGTCGTTCCGGTTTCGCTGTCCGTTCCTGTCGCGGTGCCCGGTGCGCCGGGATCGGTGCCGCAGGACGCGGCAAGCAGTAGAAAGCAGACAAGTCCTGCCGACACTGCCCGTCTGATACGATGTCTGAAACGCATGGCAACCATTTTCCTTCCTGTGATGTGATGATTTATGTGATGTTCAGCGTCTGCGGCTTACGGTTCGTGACCGCGCCGCCAGCGTCCGCATACAGCAAAGGGGAAACCGAAACCGATTTCCCCCCACACGCTCTGCGCTGTGCGCAAACTAACCTTTGTCCGAGATGGCAGTCGGACGCCGCAGGTTACGCTTCGTCTGCCGGGACTTCCTCGGCGGCAGGCTCAACGATCTGACACTCGGCAGTTTCGTCGGCATCCTCGACCTCATCGGCGACATCGGCGCATTCGTCCTCGCAGCAGCAGCCCTTACCCAGCTTCTTCAGGAGCTTCTCCTTGAAAAACTTCTCAAAGATTACATAAGCTCCCGCCAGCGCGGCAAGTGCCGTAAAGACAATGGCAACGACCTTCAGCGCGGTGTACTTCTTCTTTTTCTTCTTCCAGAACGGGCACATGGTAAATCCTCCTTTCCTTTTTTATCGGAACCGCTCTCGGCGCAATTCCTTTAATACATTCTCATTATAGACCACATTGATGAACTCCATGTGAATGAATCGGCAATTTTTTAGAGAAACACCGATTTATCGGGGAGTGGAGTTGCTCCGGGCGTCTCCGGGAGTTCCCTGCCCCCGTGCAAGTTGCTTTCTTCGCCCCATCCCCCGACCCCATCCCCCGGAGAGGAAGGGGAAGACTTTTAGCTTTCTCTTGCAAGGGGCTTTGCCCCTTGCAACCCCGCGTCTGCGCCGGGAGCGACACTGTAAGCCGGGCGATATGCGGTGCCGGAGATGTGCTGCCGAATAAATCAACGATTCCGTCAATCCACCCGCACCAGCTCGCCGTCGCCGGGCGCCAGCGTCAGAGTATAGGCGCCGTCCTCCTCATGCGTGACAACCCACACACCGGTCGCCTTGTCCATGTGCATGACGCGCCTGCCAGGCGTGACGGTAAACGTCACCTCCGTGGGCTTCTCGTAGTCCTTGTTCGCCAGCAGGACGTACCCGCCGTCAAAGAATCCCGCCGTAACGGCGTCGCCACGCAGGGACATCACATCGCCGAAGGCACCGTTCCAGTAACTCACCTTGCTGTCCGGCACCTGCCCCAGATGGAACACCGCGCGACTCTCGCGCCCCGCCAGCGTATCGCCCAGCACGGACAGATCCCGGTTGATGCGCGCCACCATGTGATAGTGCGGGGTCCGCTCGCCGGTCTTGGAAATCATGCCGTTCTGCCAGTGCCACATATCGTCGCCCTCGTCGGAATCCACGCCGGGCGTCCAGTACGTGAAGTAGGACAGGCGGCTGGAGCCGTATGCCAGCGACTGGAACACCTCCCAGCGTATCTCAGCCTCGGTCAGGTTGCGGTAGGGTCCGTGCTCCACCACAAGAATGATGACCATGAAGGGAATCCCCGTCTCGGCGCCGACGCGGCGGACGTCCTCGATGTTGTCAAAGAAGCCGGGGCGCTCCACCTTGCGGAATGCCGCCTCGTATATCTGATTCTCGCGCCGGTCGCCCGCATCGACCGACTCCATCGGCTCGCCCTTGATGAAGTGGTAGTGGTCGTAGCTGATGATTTCGGGCTTCACCGTGTCGGCAAACTGCCGCACGTGGTCATAGTAGGTGGGCGTGCCCAGCATTTCCGCCGTGGCGTAGTTGGGGAACAGATTTATGTACGCCTCATGGGCGGGATCCAGATCGGCAAGAATCTGCCGCACCGCCGCCAGCGTGGGGAAGGCGCCGCTGTTCGGCTCGTCCGTGATGTGGTAACCGTACAGAGCCGGGTAGCCGGCATAATCCCGAACAGCCGCCCGCAGCAGCTCGGCGCGGTGGGCGCTGTCGCTGACTGCCCGCGCGATGCGCTCATCAATCAGCATGACACGCAGTCCCAGACGCTCACAGAGCGCCAGCACCTCGCAGTTCGTCCGGTAGCCGTAGTCGTAGGTGCAGATCAGGTTGATGCCCGCCGCCTTCATTTCCTCAAAGCGCTCTGCTGCCAGCGTGCCGTCGGCGTGACGGACAAATTTGTGCGGAACTCCGCACCAGTGTGTAATCAAGAAACGGTCTGCCATTGTGTTTTTCTCCTTTTCGCAATGTTTTTCAGAATAAATATCCAGATGCCGGCACTCACGTCTCCATGCCGCCGCAGTCCTCCAGTGCCGCCGTCTCGGTGTCGGTCAGCAGGCGCCACGCGCCGGGCGACAGCGTGGGATCCAGCACAAGCGGTCCGAAGGTCAGGCGGGCAAGCGAGGTTATCTGATTGTGCCGCGCCTCCATCATGCGCTTGATCTGGTGGTACTTTCCCTCGTGCAGGGTGATGCGCCCGGCGGCGCCCCTGCCGGTGCAGTCTGTCAGCTCCACGCGGCAGGGTGCCGTCACGCAGTTCGTGCCGCCGTCCGCCCCCTGCAGGCTCACGCCGGATTCCAGCGCGGCAACATCCTCCGCCGACAGCGGGAATTTCACCGTGAAGGCGTAGGTCTTGTCCACGTGGCGTGCGGGCGCCAGCAGGCGGTGCGCCAACTGTCCGTTGTTGGTCAGCAGCATAAGCCCCGTGGTATGCTTATCCAGCCGCCCGCAGGGGAACAGCCCCGGGCGCAGGCGCGTCAGCTCCGGCGGGAGCAGGTCAAGCACCGTCTGCTCCCCTGCCAGTCTGTCCTCGGTCGCACTGACCACCCCGTCCGGCTTGTGCAGCATAACGTAGGTATACGGGTGGTACACAACCGGCTCGCCCCGGAACACAACCGTGTCGGTATCCGGGCTGACCGGGCTGTCCCCCCGCCGGACAGGCAACCCGTTGACGGTTATCTCCCCGCGGCGGACGGCGCGTGCCGTCTCGCTCCGGCTTGCCTTGCCGCACAGGCTCAGAAATCTGTCCAGTCTCATGTTATTCTCCTGTCCTTACCGGGGCATCCCTCGCTTTGTGTCTATTTTACCATACACAGTCGGTTTTGTAAATACCTTTTGGAAATTTTGGCGATTAAATTTGTGCGTGCGGATCCGACCGCGCACCGGTGCCGCACGGCGCAGAACCGCACCGTGCGACACCGGGCAAAAAAGCGCCGGAATGCAAGATTTTCCGATATTTTTAATTTCAGAAAAACGTGATTATCTCTTGAAAAAGCAGTGAACATCTGCTATAATAGAGGGAGGTTCAGAAACACTGGTCAAAACAGGGAAAGGATTCGGTTGTCTATGCTGCTGATTGCGAACGCTGCCGTATATGATACAGCCGCGCGTGGCTTTTTCCGGGGCGACCTGCTGCTTGACGGCGGGCGCATTGCGGAGGTCACGCGCGGCATCTCACCCCGCCGGGAGACGCTGCCCGCCGCCGACGTACTGGACATCGGCGGACGGACGGTTCTGCCGGGGTTGGTGGACGTCCACACCCACGGCAGAGCTGGCGGGGACTTTGTGTCCGCCGACGAACCCATGCTAAAACGAATGCTGGAAAGCTACCTTGCCTCCGGCGTGACCACGGTTCTGCCGACGCTGGCGTCGGCAGAACCGGCGGCACTCCGCTCCGCCATCCGGCGCATCGGGCAGGCGGCGGCGCAGGAGGACGACCCGGCATCCGCCGGGCGGACGGCGCACGTGGCGGGCATCCATCTGGAGGGGCGGTACCTGAACCCCGCCAAGCGGGGCGCCCACGCGCCGGAACTGCTGGCACCCCTGAATGCGGACGAGTTGGAAGGCTTCCTGCGTGACGTGCATGGTGTGCGGCACGTCACGGCGGCACTGGAACTGGACACGGACGGCAGCTTTCTCCGGCGGGCGCTGTCCTGCGGCGCGACGGTGGGACTGGGGCATTCTGCGGCAACCTACGCGCAGGCAATGCAGGCTTTTGCGGACGGCGCGACCGCTGTCACGCACCTGTACAACGCCCTGCCGCCGCTGCATCACCGGGCAGGCGGTGCGGTCTGTGCGGCACTGCTGTCGCCGGATATTTCCTGCGAACTGATCTGCGACGGGTTCCACATCGCCCCGGAAATGGTGCGGCTGGCGGCGACGCTCAAGCGGGAGCGCTTAGTGCTGATTACCGACTCCATGGAGGCGACCGGCTGCCCGGACGGCGAGTATCAGATAGCCGGAATGCCCGTCACCGTGCAGGACGGCAAGGCGCGCACGCACGACGGCGCGATTGCCGGCAGTACGCTCTCCCTTCTGGACGGCGTGCGCAATTACGCAGACTTCGCGGGTGTCAGCTTCGGGACGGCAGTGTACGCCGCGACCATGGCGCCCGCCATAGAGGTCGGGTTGGAGCGCGAAATCGGATCGCTGGAGCCGGGTAAACGCGCCGACCTGCTGATACTGAATGCCGACGGAACCCCCACGCACGTCATGTGCGGCGGCGTCCTCCTCCGTTCCGGGGAACGGGGTGCCGTATGACCGCCTCCGGAACGGCATGGCGGCAGGCGGGCGACCGGCTCTCCGGTCGGACGTCGCCGCGCTTTACCCTGATGCTGGCGCTGATCCTGTATCTGCTCTTCCTGTACACACAGGAGTGGATGCTTGCCTGTGCGGAGACGGCACTGGAGCTGTGCGGCATCCCCGCGCCCCCGTGGCTGTGGGCTGTCCGCCTCCTGCCGACCGTCACGCTGTCGCTCCCGTTGGGCGCGGCGGTGTACCGGTTGGCAATCCTGTTGGCGGCGGACCAGAACCTCCGGGCGGGTCGGACGGACGGCACCGCCGGCATGGCGGCACGGCTCACGGCGTGCCTGTATCCCTTCCGCTCGCCCGGCGCATACGGAACCTGTCTGGCGGTCGGTCTGGAAGCCACCGCTTGGACGGCGCTGGCAATTCTTCCCCCGGTGCTTGCCTTTCAGCTGGCACCCGGCGTGCTGCACGGTGCCCTGATTCTGCCGGCGGTCGGGTACGGGCTGTTTGTCCTGTGGCTTTCGGGTCTGCGTGCGGGCTATGCCGGCGCCGCCCTGAGCGCGGGACGCCTTGCCTGCGGCTGGCGGCGCACGCGCGGACTTCGCGACACCTTCCTTCTCCGCCTGCGGATGCTGGGCTGCTGCCTTGCGTGCGCACTCGGCGTCTTTGTCCCGCTCCTCTTCTACGCCGCGCCGCGCTGCCTTCTGGCGGGGGCACTGTGGACGGCAGGGGAGCCGGAACCCTCCGGAAAAACATATACAGAATCAAACATACCTATCGATGAAAGGACTTCCCGCGCCGCGGGAAATACAGGTACGGAATCATGACGGAACAGACCAAGAATCACGACAGCGAAGTCAATCAGCAGCAGGCGGAGCAGAAACACACCATCCGACCGCTTGGCGGCAAGGGACGGCGGGTCCTGCTTGCCTTCATTGACGTTACATGGCTGTGCCTGATGTTTGCGCTGGTGCTGTTCTGCGCCGGCAGGGAATCGACAGGCAGGACATACGACATCCTGCACTACTGGCCCTGCCTCCTGGTCCTGCTGGCGTGCACCATGATCGGGCGGGTGCTGACCCATGTTTACGCCAATATCTGGCGCTACCCCAACGTCACGGCATACCTGACCATGCTCCTGTCGGACGCTGTCAGCGGTCTGGTTGCCTACACCGTCAACCGCAACCTGAACGAGCGGGTACCGGGCATTCACATCGGTTTCTGGCTGACCTTCTGCGTCATATCGCTGTTCTCGCTGGGGACGCTTGCCATGCGCTTTGCCTACCAGCTGTACCACGCCCAGGTGAATGAGAACGGCGGACGGCTGTTCCGCCCGACAGCGGAGCAGGAGAACCGCATCTGTGTCGCCATTGTGGGCGCTGGACAGGTGGGTCAGTCGCTGGCGGATCAGCTCAACAACAGCTCGCACTACAAGCCCTACTGCTTCGTGGACAACGACAAGCAGAAAGTCGGCATGATGTTGAACGGACTCCGGGTGTTCGATGAAGCGGACGACATCGTGGCACGCCTGAAGAGTATGCCGGTTCAGGAAATCTTCATTGCGCTTCCGCAGATTCCGCAGAATACGCTGAGCGATCTGTGCAAGAAGTACGCCGCGACCGGCTGCAAGGTCAAGGTGTTCTCCGGACCGCGTGAGCCGGGACTTATCCGGAAGCTGACTGAGGAGGATTACGTGGCACTGCTGGGGCGCGAACCCCTGCACGTCAACGACGACGCCACCCGCGCCTTCTACAAGGACAAGACCGTACTGGTCACGGGCGGCGGCGGCTCCATCGGCAGTGAGATCTGCCGGCAGATCGCCCGGTGCCACCCGAAGAAGCTGATTGTGCTGGACATTCAGGAGGAAGGCGTTTACAATCTGTGCCTGGAGCTGCGCGACAGGAAAAAGTATCCGGACACGTTTGAGATAATCGACGAAATCTGCTCCGTGCGGGACGTCCGGAGACTGGACGCGACCTTCCGCCGCTACCGCCCCGATGTGGTGTTCCATGCCGCCGCGCACAAGCACGTGCCGCTGATGGAATGCAATGACTGCGAGGCAGTCAAGAATAACGTCATCGGCACCTACAACACCGCCAACGCCGCCGAAAAGTACGGCGTCAGCCGTTTCGTGCTGATTTCCACCGACAAGGCAGTCAACCCCACCAACATCATGGGCGCGTCCAAGCGGATGTGCGAGCGCGTGATTCAGTGCCGGCGGGATTCCAAAACCGTGTTCACCGCCGTGCGGTTCGGCAATGTGCTGGGCTCCAGCGGCTCGGTGATTCCGGTGTTCCAGCAGCAGATTGCGGAGGGCGGTCCCGTAACCGTTACGGACTTCGAGGTCACACGCTTCTTCATGACCATCCCGGAGGCAAGCCAGCTTGTCATGCAGGCGGGCGCTATGGCAAAGTCCGGTGAGCTGTTCGTCCTGCACATGGGCGACCCGGTACATATCAAGAGTCTGGCGGAAAGCCTCATCTACATGGCAGGCTTCATCCCCAACAAGACCATGGAAATCAAACAAACCGGACTTCGTCCCGGCGAGAAGCTGTATGAGGAGCTGCTGGTTAACAAAATCAGCTGCGATCAGACATCAAACAAACTCATCTACATTGAGCGTGAACAGCCGCCCACACGGGAGCAGGTGGACGAGGAACTGGCGATTCTGCGCAAGGCAGTGGACGATGCCGCCGACGATGTGCAGTCGCCGCTTATCCGGGAGGCGCTGAAGAAGGTCGTGCCGACCTTCCGTGAGCCTGAAGAAGTCAATCAGCATGCCCACGAGGCAGAGGAAATGAGGGCCGCACGGGACCTGGACACTCCCAATAATCGGCCGGCGCAGCCCACCGGGAAAGACGGGTTGCACCGCACAGGAAAATCAGGCAAGGAGAGCAAAGACGGAACGGAGGAGGAATAATTGCCCGTATGAGGAGTATCCGGTTTCTGTCGCTGGTCGGCATTCTGACGGCGCTGTGCCTTGGTGCCTGCATCGGCAAATCGTCTGAAATTGCTGCCCCCCCCCCGGAAAATTCGTTGGAATTGACGGAAAGTGACGGAGCCGCCCCGCATGAGTTGCATGAGTGGGGTGAATGGGTGGAGCAGACCGCGCCCTCCTGCACGGAGGACGGGGTGCGCACCCGCACCTGTCGCCTGTGCGGCACAGCCGAGGAGGAAGCAATCCACGCGCTGGGACACGACCTTGTAATTGACCACGCAATTTCCCCCACCTGCACGGACACCGGGCTGGCCGAGGGCGACCACTGCGCCCGGTGCGAGTACCGCACGGCGCAGGAAACCGTTCCCGCGCTGGGACACGACCTTGTAATTGACCACGCAATTTCCCCCACCTGCACGGACACCGGGCTGGCCGAGGGCGACCACT
>CAVIJF010000022.1:0-26311 GCA_963643175.1 bacterium | reverse complement strand
CCCCTTGCAACCCCGTAGCTGAACCCGCGCGGCTTTGACTTTCCGGGCGGTTACCATGTCCCCAGACTCGCGCCGGGGGGCGGCACGGGTTCTCGATACCTTCCGGGGTACCGGAGACGGCGCCCCTTCCGCTACAAAAAGGTTTCTGCTTCTTTCCGGGAAGGGGCAGCCAAGGAGAGGGGGAACCGGGGCGGGGCAAAGATATGCTACCGGGGCAGGTGTCCGCAAATCTTTTCTGGAGTGCTATATTATAAGTGGAGACGACAGGACACGGCACCCCTTCCGGCACCGGAAACTACTCTATATCCGCCGCCTGCCGGATCATGCTCTCCAGCTCCCGCGCGGCGGCGCTCAAAGGCTGGTCGCGCCGGGTGAGAAGGCAGATGCGGCGCAGCGGCAGCGCCTGCTCCAACTCCGGAATCGCCACAAGCGCCGGGTCGGCGGCGGCAAGAAAAGGCTCCGGCAGGAACGCAACCCCCAATTCCGCCTCCACAAGGGGCAGAAGCTGATCGGCTGTCGCCGCCTCAATGTCCGGGCAAAAGGGCAGTCCAGCCGCGGCAAACAGCGCCGCATACAGCCCGTAGGACGCACTGTCGGCACTCAGCGAAATCAGCGGATGCGCCGCAAGGTCCGCCAACGTGACGCGCCGCCCCAACAGGTCGGAAAAGCTGCGCGGACATACCGCCGTCTCACGCACCTCGCGCAGGGGCACCTCAGACAGGGCGGCGCCGGCGGCGGTCGGCGTTGTGACGACCGCCAGATCGGCATTCCCCGCCCGCAGTGCCGCCACCGCCTGCGGCGTGCAGTGATTGCTGATGCGCAGGCGCACGCCGGGAAACCGCTGCCGGTACTCCCGCAGAACGGGCAGAAGCAGACAGCGCAGCGACACTTCGCTGGCGGCAAGAAACACCGTCCCGCTCGCCGCACTGCGGCTGCCCGCTATCTCCGCCTCGCCCGCCTCGATGTGCTCGAATGCCACCCGGATGTGCACATACAGGCGCTCCCCCTCCGGGGTCAGGCGCATTCCGCGGCTGCTGCGCGTGAACAGCGGACAGCCCAACTCCGCCTCCAGATTCCGGACGGAACGGGTCAGGTTGGGCTGTCCCGTCATCATGAGCCGCGCCGCCTGGGACAGGCTGCCGTACTTGGCAACATAGTAGAACGCACGGTAGTAATCGCAATTGATGAACATATACTTTCTCCTTTGCCGGCTGGCTATGCATAATTGAAATATGCGGTATACAACATATATATTTTACATATCGCCGCACTTGTGGTATACTATGCTGGTTCTAACGGTTCGGAAAACAGAGGAGGATATCTGGCATGAATCAGGATCTGACCACCGGAAAGCCCGGCGCGGTACTGCGGAAGTTCTGTCTGCCGCTGTTCGGCAGCATTATTTTCCAGCAGCTCTACAACATTGCCGACAGCTTCGTCGCCGGTAAGTTCATCGACAACAACGCGCTGGCGGCAGTCGGAAACGGCTACGAAATTACGCTGATATTCATCGCGTTCGCCTTCGGCTGCAACATCGGCTGCTCCGTCATCGTCTCGCAGCTGTTCGGCGCCCGGCAGCACCGCGACATGAAAGCCGCCGTCCACACCACGCTGATTGCCAGCGGGGTGCTGTGTGCGATGCTGATGCTGGTCGGCTTCCTCTGCACGGACAGCCTGCTCCGGCTGATTCAGACGCCGGAGGAGATACTGGAAGATTCCAAACTGTACCTGAATATCTACATTCTGGGTCTGCCCTTCGTCTTTTACTACAACGTGGCGACCGGCATTTTCTCGGCGCTGGGCGACTCCCGGACGCCCTTCATCTTCCTTGCCTGCTCGTCGCTGTCCAACATCGGGATGGATATCCTGTTTGTCACCGCCTTCGGCATGAAAGTGGACGGCGTGGCATGGGCGACCTTCCTGTGTCAGGGGGTCAGCTGTGTGCTGGCGATTGTGTTTGTCCTGCGCCGCTTCCGCCGGTTTGAAACGCCGGAGAGGGCGCCGCTGTTCTCGTGGCGTCTGCTGGGCAAAATCGCCGTGGTCGCCATCCCCAGCATCCTGCAGCAGAGCTTCATCTCGGTGGGCAATATTGTTATCCAGAGCGTCATCAACGGTTTCGGCACGGCGACCATTGCGGGGTACTCCGCCTCTGTCAAGCTCAACAACCTGGTCATCACCTCGTTGACGACGCTTGGCAACGGCGTTTCCAACTTCACCGCGCAGAATCTTGGGGCGGGCAAGTATGACCGGATCCGGGCAGGATTCCGGGCGGGTGTGCGGCTTGTATGGTGTGTCTGTGCGCCGCTGGTTGCGCTGTACCTGCTTGCGGGGCGTCAGCTTGTGTACGTATTCATGGACTCGCCCACCGGTGAGGCGATGGACGTCGGCGTGATATTCCTGCGCATTCTCTCGCCGTTTTACTTTGTCGTATCGACCAAAATCATTGCGGACAGTGTTCTGCGCGGTGCCGGGCGCATGAAGGGATTTGTCATTGCAACCTTTACTGACCTGTTCCTGCGTGTGGCGTTGGCGGAGATACTGTCCCGGACATCGCTCGGCTCGACGGGCATCTGGCTGGCGTGGCCCATCGGCTGGAGCATTGCGACTGTGCTGTCGCTGATTTTCTACTTCACCGCGCGCTTTGACGGCGGGCGGGAGTCGGTTTCGGAAAGCGGGAAGGTATAGGGGCGCCGCCTCCCGGCGGCACCGGGTTTTCCGGTTTCCGCTTCGGCGTCGGAAGGGGGTAAAAAAACAGATGAAGGCAGGGCAAAACCGACCACCGCCGGATACTGCCACCCCTTGATGCCACCGGAACGGCAGGGATAGCCGCCAACGCAGGGCACAAATACTCCAAAAATCCCCCGGATCATATTCCGGGGGATTTCCCATTACGATTACTTGCGGTTCTTACCGGGGACAACCTTTTTCAATATCCGGAGAAGCAGCAGCCCAAGCACCCATGCCGACAGAATCTCGCCAAGCCCGACAGTCAGGCACAGGTAGGGCAGCGTGTCCGTCAGCCCGTAGGCATAGCGCAGAACCAGCGGCACTATAACCGTGTTGGCGACAACCGTCGGCAGAGGAACCAGCACGGTCAGCACCGTGGCAGGTCTGCGCCGTCCGGCGGCATCCGCACGCTGTGCCAATACGGCAAGCCCCCGCGCACCCAGCGCCCCCAACAGGGTTGCCAGCGAACCGAACAGGATGTCCCATACCACGGCGCCTGTCATAAGGTTGGCAAGCAGGCATCCTATAAACAGTCCGGGAACCGCCGCCGGCAGGAAAAAGGGCAGGACGCACAGCGCCTCGGATATCCGCACCTGAATCGCCATGGAGGACAGTCCCGCCATGGAGGCGACCCACGTCAGCACGACATACAGTGCCGCCACGGTGGCACCCTGTGCGGCGGCAAGCGCCGCGCGTCTGCCGCTTCCTGTTTTCACACCCGCATTCATCGTTTGTCTGTTCATTGTTTTGTTTTCTCCCTTAGTTTTGTTTTAGGTGAGGATGGTTGCGAACTCACCGGTATCTGCCGCCTTTTTATCGTCGGCAGTGGGGCTATTATAGCACAGTTTTGCCGGAAATGCAAGGGGTGTTGGAAAGATTGCCGGAACCCGGAGAGGGCTTGCCCCGGCATTATCTGCTCTACTCTGCCTCCGTGCAAATCGTTTGCCCATCCCCCCGATCCGCGCTCGAAGAGCGCTCTTCCCACGCCGGGGAAGGGGGGCTGGGCACAGGCACCCCTTCCGGCACCGCATACCGCAGGGTCGCCGGGGAGACAACCCGCAACCAACTCCCCGGCACCGTAAACCTTCTGCCACATTTTTTACAGAAAATTCAACAAGAATCCACAGAATATGACGGATAATCCGGCAGAGCCGATGTATAATAGTAAGGGACAGGTGTCATCAGGGCACGACTCTTTCCGACTAAAAGGGGGACTTTTCCGAATGCAGAACGCGAATTTCACAGCCGATCAGGTGCGCGACAATTTAGAGGTCAAGCTGGCACGGTACTTCGGCTGTACAGCCGCCGAGGCAACCAATGACCAGATGTATAAGGCAGCCGCCATGACCGTCCGCGACATCCTGACAGAAAAGCGCGGAGCCTTCAAAAAAAAGGTCAATCAGATCGGCGCCAAGCGCGTGTACTATATGTGCATGGAGTTCCTGCTGGGACGCTCACTCAAAAATAACCTGTGCAACCTCGGACTGGACGCCACATACGGCAAGGTGCTGGAGGGCATGGGATTCTCGCTGGAGAAACTGTACGACTGTGAACCGGACGCGGGACTGGGCAACGGCGGTCTCGGCAGACTTGCCGCCTGCTTCATGGATTCTCTGTCCTCGCTGGATTACCCCGCCACGGGATTCTCGCTGTGCTACGATTACGGTCTGTTTCGGCAGATGATCGTGGACGGCATTCAGGTCGAACTTCCGGACGTCTGGCTGCCCGGCGGCGAGGTCTGGCTGGTGCCGCGCACGGACCGCACCTTCCGTGTCCGCTTCGGCGGGCGCGTCCGGGAGGAGTGGCGCGACGGGCACTGCAATATCTCCTATGAGGACGCCGAGGAAATCGAGGCGGTTCCCTACGACATGATGATTTCCGGCGCCGATTCCGAGGCGGTCAGCCGCCTGCGGCTGTGGCGCGCGCGGGACATCCACGATTTCAACATGGGGCTGTTCACGCAGGGACAGTACGCGCAGGCAATGGAGGAGAACACCAACGCCGAGGCAATCACCAAGGTGCTCTACCCCTCCGACAACCACAACGAGGGAAAACTGCTCCGCCTGACGCAGCAGTATTTCCTCTGCTCCGCTTCCTGCCAGAGCATTATCCGCGACCATATGGCGGTCTACGGCACGCTCGCCAATCTGCCCGACAAGGTAGCCATCCATCTCAACGACACGCACCCCACGCTGGTCATTCCGGAGCTGATGCGCATTCTGGTGGACGAGTACTTCTTCCCGTGGGACGACGCATGGAGCATGGTGCGGCGCGTCTGCTCCTACACCAACCACACCGTCATGCCGGAGGCGCTGGAGACATGGAACGAGGATTTGTTCCGGCTCAAGCTGCCCCGCATTTACGCCATCATCAAGGAAATCAACGAGCGGTTCTGCCGCGAGGCATGGCAGATTTATCCCGGCAACTGGCAGCGCATCGGCAAGATGAGCATTGTCAGCTACGGGCAGGTACACATGGCGAATCTGGCTGTTATCGGCTCGCACTCCGTCAACGGCGTGTCCAAACTGCACTCGCAGATTCTGCGTGAGAGCGTTTTCAAGGACTTCTGCCGGATGTATCCG
Source organism: bacterium (assembly GCA_963643175.1). GTDB lineage: Bacteria > Bacillota > Clostridia > Oscillospirales > CAG-272 > CAMEON01. Next base: position 21,002 of record CAVIJF010000022.1, on the reverse strand, counting down.
GAACGCTTTGACAACGTGACCAACGGCATCGCGCACCGGCGCTGGCTGTGCTACTCCAATCCGGGGCTGGCGGCGCTGCTGGACGAGTGCATCGGCACCGGCTACCGCCACCATCCGGAGCAGCTGGCGGACTTTGCCAAGTTTGCGGACGATGCGGCTGTTCTGGCGCGGGTGCGCGACATCAAGCACCGGAACAAGACTGCCTTTGCGGCGCATTTGTACGAAAAGACGGGGCAGAAGCTGGACACGCACACGCTGTTTGATGTGCAGATCAAGCGCCTGCACGAGTACAAGCGGCAGTTGCTCAACGCCCTCAACATCATCGGGCTGTACCTTGACCTGAAGGAAAATCCGAACCGGGATTTCCAGCCCGTCACCTTCCTGTTCGGAGCCAAGGCGGCGCCCGGCTACCAGATGGCAAAGCGCATCATTCAGCTTCTGTGTATGCTGAGCAAGGAAATCGGTTCCCAGCCTGCCATCCGGGAAAAGCTGAATGTGGTGTTCCTTGAGAACTACGACGTGACCACCGCCGAGAGACTGGTTCCCTCTGCGGACATCAGCGAGCAGATTTCGCTGGCGGGCAAGGAGGCAAGCGGCACCGGCTGCATGAAGCTCATGATGAACGGTGCGCTGACCATCGGCACGCTGGACGGCGCCAATGTGGAAATGCTGGATGCCGTGGGCAAGGAGAATATGTTCATTTTCGGTCTGACCAGTTCGGAAGTGGAGGAACTGTGGCTCCGCGGCTACCGTTCGGCGGACTACTACGCCAACAACGAGCGATTGGGACGCATCCTGAGTGCGCTGTCCGTCGGCTTCGGCGGGGAATCCTTCGCGGATATTGCGGGCTACCTGCTCAACGGGCACGGTGTGGCGGATCCGTATATGTGTCTTGCCGACTTTGAGTCCTACCGCATGACGCATCAGTCCGCCGTGACGCAGTACCGCGACCGTGCCGCCTGGACGCGTATGTCGCTTCTCAACACGGCTCACTCCGGGTTCTTTGCCGCCGACCGCAGCATCCGCGAGTATGCCGACCGCATCTGGAAGCTGAAACCGGTGCAGTGAGCGGGTGCCCTGCGGTTCCGGCAGTTTCAGAGGGCGCCTGCTTCCCTTTGCGCTGACAGCCTGACCTGCCCCCGCCTGAGCTGTTTGTTTTGCCCCCTATCCCCCCGCCCCCCTTCCCCGGCGGGGAAGGGGGAGAATCAAGGTTATCTTATGCAAGGGGCGGCAGCCCCTTGCATCCCCGCGGCTGTGCCGGGAGCAAAGTTGCTTTTCCGTTTAGCCTGCGGTGTTCTTCGCGGGACGCCGGGAACGGTACCCCTTCCCGGTAGAAAGCGGAAACCTTTTGGGGCGGCGGAAGGGGCGCCGTTTCCGCTACCCCGAAAGGTACCGGGAACTGCCCGGTAACCTCCCCGGAAACGGCAATCTCTCCCGGCAAGACCCACTTTGACACGAGGTATACACTATGTTACCCAAAAATCCGGCGGAGGAACTGACCTCCGTAACCTTTGAAAAATACGGAACAGGAGAGCGGGCGGGCGAAAACCTGACCCGCTTCGGTGCGTTTGCGTGGGGGGAGCGCGTGTCGCTGCGGGTCAGCTGCCCGCGGCGGCTGGGCGTGACTGCCGTGGTACTGCGCATCAACCGCGACGGAGAGGCACCCGGGGACATCCCCTTCACCTTCCTCGGCTCGGATTACGAGCAGGGACAGGACGTCTGCACACTGGAACTGGACACCGCCGCACTGTGCGGGCAGGACGCCGGCGGGCGCCGGAGCGGACTGTTCTACTACCGCCTCCTGCTGGTGCGTGACCGCGACACCCTGTTCACCGACAGCCGCAACAACGTGGATTTCACACTGGGCGCGGACGGCGGGCAGGCGTTCCGCCTGCTGGTGTACGACAGCCGCGACCCGGTGCCGGACTGGTTCGGGCAGGGCGTGCTGTACCACGTGTTCGTGGACAGATTCCGGCGCGGCGCAGGCCCGGTCAGCTACCCCACCGGAGCACGCGGTGCCGTCATGGAGCCGGACTGGGCGAACGGAATCCCGCCCTTCGCCGAGAAGCCGGGCGACAGCCTCGCCAACAACACGTTCTTCGGCGGCAACCTGTGGGGCGTGGCGGAGAAGCTGGACTATCTGGCGGAACTGGGCGTGCGGGTGCTGTACCTCAGCCCGATTTTCCGCGCCTACTCCAACCACAAGTACGACACGGGGGACTATCTCGCCGTGGATGAAGGCTTCGGCGGGGAGGCGGCGCTGGACAGCCTGCTGGACAAGGCGAACCGGCTCGGCATCGCCGTCATGCTGGACGGCGTATTCAACCACACCGGCGACGACAGCCGCTACTTCAACCGCTACGGCACCTACCCGGATGTCGGTGCCTACCAGTCGCCGGACTCCCCCTACCGCGACTGGTACGAGTTTTCCGCATGGCCGGACGGGTACGCATCGTGGTGGGGCATTCCCATCATGCCCAAGCTGAACCACCGCCACGACGACTGCCGCCGCTTCTTCACGGGCGCGGACGGCGTGGGGGCGCGCTACATCCGCCGGGGCATATCCGGCTGGCGGCTGGACGTGGCGGACGAGTTGCCGGACGTTTTCCTGGACGAATTTCACGCCGCCGTGCGTGCGGCGGGGGCGGAGCGCGGGTGCAGACCCGTCATCATCGGCGAGGTGTGGGAAAACGCCGCTGACAAGACCGCCTACGGCAGGCGGCGGCGCTACCTGCAGGGCGGGCAGCTGGACAGCGTGATGAATTACCCTGTCCGGAGCGGCATTTTGTCCTTTATCTGCGAGCGGGACGCGGAAATGCTGTACGACGTGCTGACCGAACTGTACGCTTCCTATCCCCGCCCCGTGTCCGATTCGCTGATGAACCTTCTCGGCACGCACGACACCGAGCGCATTCTGACCGTGCTGGGCAGCGGGTCTGCCGACTACGACCGCCCCAACCGGGCGCTGTCGGTTGCACGGCTGTCCCCGGAAAAGCGGCGCACCGCTGCGCACCTGCTCAAGCTGGCGTCCCTGCTCCAGTACACCGTGTTCGGCATTCCGTCGCTGTACTACGGCGATGAGGTGGGGCTGGAGGGCTATCATGACCCCTTCTGCCGGATGCCTTTCCCGTGGGACGGGCTGGACGAACCTGTCCGCGCCGATCTGCTGGCGCACTACCGGGCGTTGGGTGTTCTGCGTGCGCACCCCGCCCTGAACCGCGGCGGCTTCCGGTTTGCCGGGCACGGTGCCGACTGGATCGCCTTCCGCCGCTTTGCCGACGGTGCCGGCGCGGGGGACAGTGACTGCGCGGATGCCGGAATCGGAACCGGCACCGAGGATCTTCTGATTGCCGTCAGCCGCAGCACTTTCCCTGTGGAGTTGACTCTGCCGCCGGACGCCTCCCTTCTGCTGTCGGTCGGCGGTGCCGCCGTCTCCACCGGTCGTCTTACTCTGCCGCCTGACAGCGGCTGTGTCGTGCAGTTGGGGAATGCGTGAGAGGGTCGGGGGGATGGGGGCAGAAAAGTTTTGCGAACCTTTGTTCCCTGCAACCTATCCTTTCTCCGCCCCGGGGGGAGATGGAACTATCCGTCGCCATGCGACGCGCTATGCGACGCGCTATGCGACGGCGGCGTCTGAGATGGTCCTCTCCCCCGGGGCAGGGTAAAGCAGAAACTACCGGAAACAAATACTAAAAAAATGTTTACAAAAGCCACCCCCTTGCCCCCCTTGACAATTGGGCGGCTTTGCGGTATAATGTTCCCACTGATACTGTATCTGTGCGGAGGTATTCCATTCATGAGAAAGATTCATGCCCTGACAGCAGCGGTTCTGGCTGTCCTGATGCTGTGCGTGATGCCGCTGGCTTCCTGCGCGAACCAGAAGGGCGACCCCGATGCAATCAATGACTACACGCCGGAGGTCATGACCATCAAGACCGACAAGGGCGTCTTCACGTTCGAGAACGGCGAGGGCGACACCGCCATTCTGGTCAGCTACGCCGGAAAGGCTACCTCCAACGATGAGGTGGAGATTCCGTCCCTGTTCAACAACCGCCGCGTGGTGGAAATCGGTGCCGGCGCGTTCTATCACCTTTCCTCCATCGTCAAGGTCACGATTCCCGAAACCGTTCAGGTCATCGGCGACAATGCATTTGCCGCCTGCACCGAGCTGCCGTCCGTTACACTGCCCGCCGGACTGACTTCCATCAGCCAGAGCGCTTTTGCGGGCTGCACCAAGCTGACCACGGTGGACACCAGTGCCTGCACGGCGCTGAAAGCCATCGGCGACAAGGCTTTCTGGGGCTGCACGGCACTGACTGATATTTCCCTGCCCTCCACGCTGGAGAGCATCGGTGACGCCGCCTTCTGGAACTGCGCGGCGCTCAAGACGCTGACTCTGCCCACCTCTCTCACGACGCTGGGCACGCTTGCCTATTACAACTGCACCGGTCTGGAGAGTATCCGTCTGACCGATTCGCTGGAGGACATCGGCAGCTTTGCCTTTGTTCTGGACGGCTCCACGCTGAAGGACAAGATTGACACATCCAATCTGACCAACGAGAAGGTTCTGAAATATGTGGCGGACATGAAGGATCCGACTGTCGTCGAGACCGAGACGGCAGCGTGATGTTTCCCTCTGTCTGACGTTTTCTTCGTCTGCCCGCCTGAACCCGATACGCGATTGCGGAACACCCCTGTTTTCCGGTTTGCCGGAAATGGGGGTGTTTTGGTGATGAGGGACTGTCGCCCCCGGCAACCTTACGTCTGCGCCGGAAGCGGCACGGCGTGCCGGGCGGTTTCCGGTGCTGGAAGGGGTGCCTGTGCCCTGCCGCCTCCGGTTTGCCCTGCGTTCGCGCAATGATTCCGCCCCCATCCCCCGACCCCCTTCCCCGAAGGGGAAGGGGGAGATTTTTGTTATCTTTTGCAAGGGGCTTCGCCCCATGCAACCCCGTGCCTGTGCCGGAAGGTTGGCTGGTCAGATCTGCGGTTTGCGGTGCTGGGAGAATGTACCCCAGCACCCCCGGTTACCTCTGCGGCTTGTGCTAACTTTACGGAATGCCGGGGAGCATGCCCCGCCGCCAAAAAAATACAGGCTGTTGCCCCGCTTTTGTATAAGTCGGCTATAGACAAATCCCGGCAGGTGTGCTATAATAAAGTGTTAAAACATACCGAGAAAATGCGGTTCACCCGGAACCGGGAAAGGCAGGCGCACATGAAGTATTCCCGCGAGGAAATTCTGCAGTACGTTGCCGAGGAGGACGTCAAGTTCATAAGACTGGCGTTCTGCGACGTGCGGGGAAGACAGAAGAACATCTCCGTCATGCCCGGAGAACTGGAACGGGCACTGGACGGCGGCATCGCAATCGATGCATCGGCGGTCGCAGGCTTCGGCGGCGAGGTGCGCTCCGACCTTCTGCTGCGCCCCGACCCCGACACATTGGCGCCCCTCCCGTGGCGCCCCGAACACGGGCGCGTCGTGCGGATGTTCTGCACACTGGAAAACCCGGACGGCACCCCCTGCCCGTCCGATACCCGCGCCCTGCTGGCAAAGGCGGTGGCGGACGCGCAGACTGAGGGGCTGAGCTTCTCCTTCGGCGCCGAGATGGAATTTTACCTGTTCCGCCGCGACGGGGACGGCAACCCGACCCGGATTCCCTTTGATACGGCAGGCTATATGGACGTCGCCCCCGAGGACAGGGGCGAGGACGTGCGCCGGGAGATATGCCTGACGCTGGAGCAGATGGGCATCCGCCCGGAAGGCTCCCACCACGAGGAGGGCCCCGGGCAGAACGAGATCGACTTCCGGTACGCCGACCCGCTGTCGGCGGCGGATCAGGCAGTCACCTTCCGGAGCGTCGTGCAAACGGTCGCCGCCCGCAACGGACTGTATGCGGACTTCTCCCCCAAGCCCCTGCCCGACAGACCCGGCAACGGAATGCATATCAACCTTTCGGCGGCGTATACCCTGCACTCCGGGCGGTCGGGGGAGGACGTTCTGCCCCGCCTCATCGCCGGCGTGCTGCGCCGCGCGGCGGAGATGACCCCCGTGCTCAACCCCTCCGAGGATTCCTACCGCCGCTTCGGCACCTGCAAGGCGCCCTGCTACATATCGTGGTCGGCGCAGAACCGCTCCCAGCTCATCCGCGTGCCGGCGGCGACCGGCGCCTACCGCCGGGCGGAGCTGCGCTCCCCCGATCCTGACTGCAACCCCTATCTTGCCTATACCCTGCTCATCCGCGCGGGACTGGAGGGCATCCGGCTGGGACTGCCCCTGCCAGACCCGGTTGACTGCAACCTGTATACCGCCCCGGCGGAGGTGACGGCGGGACTTGCCCGCCTGCCCGCGAACCTGCCCGAGGCGAAAGCCGCCGGCAGGGCAGGCGATTTTCTGCGTGACTGTCTGCCGGACACGGTGCGGGCGTTCTGCCTGCGCTGAGGGGGTACCCCATGCAGTCCAAGGAGAGCGGCTGCCTGCGCACGTACAGCCTGCTGCTGGCATCGCCGTCGGACAGATTCAATCAGACCCTGCGACCCCTCCTGCCGCCGGATCGCTTCTCGCCCGTCATTACGGTCGGGAGCGCCGCGGACGCCCGCCGTCAGCTGGCGGCGCGGCACCCCGACCTGCTGCTGATCAACGCCCCCCTGCCGGACGAGTTCGGCACGGAGTTGGCGACCGACACCTGCGGTTCCGGCGCGACCGGCATACTGTTGCTGGTGCGGGCGGAGCAGTACGCGGATCTCTGCTGGCAGGCGACGGCAGCGGGCGTGCTGGTACTGTCCAAGCCGACCCCGTCCGCCCTGCTGCTCCAGTCGCTGACGCTCCTGTGCGGGACGCGCGAGCGCCTGCGCCGCATGGAGCAGAAAACCGTGTCCATGGAGGACAAGATGGAGGAGATACGCCTTGTCAACCGGGCAAAGTGGGTGCTGATTGACCAGCTCCGCATGACCGAGCAGGAGGCGCACCGCTACATCGAGAAGCAGGCAATGGACCGGTGCGTGACCCGCCGCGCCGTGGCAGAGTCCATTCTGGCGACCTACCGCTGAACCATGATACCCATGTACTCGCTACAATGGTATATTTCTTGAGGAGGATTTTCCCATGACCAAATACATCTTTGTTACCGGGGGCGTCGTCTCCGGGCTTGGCAAAGGCATCACCGCCGCCTCGCTGGGGCGGCTGCTCAAGGCGCGCGGCTTCCGGGTCGCGGCACAGAAGTTGGACCCGTATATCAACGTGGATCCCGGCACAATGAGTCCCTACCAGCACGGCGAGGTGTACGTCACCGAGGACGGTGCCGAAACCGATCTTGACCTCGGACACTACGAGCGTTTCATCGACGAGGATCTCAACCGTTTTTCAAACCTGACGACAGGCAAGGTGTACTGGAACGTGCTCAACAAGGAGCGGCGCGGCGAGTACCTTGGCTCCACCGTGCAGGTCATTCCCCATATTACCAACGAAATCAAGGACTTCGTGTATCGTGTCGGCAAGCAGACCGATGCCGACGTAGTCATCACCGAGATCGGCGGTACCATCGGCGACATAGAGTCCCAGCCCTTTCTGGAGGCCGTTCGGCAGATTTCTCTGGAGGTCGGACGGGAGAACAGTCTCTTCATCCATGTCACGCTGGTGCCGTTTTTGCGTGGTTCGGATGAGCACAAGTCCAAGCCGACGCAGCACTCTGTCAAGGAGCTGCAGGGCATGGGCATCAACCCCAACATCATCGTTCTGCGCTGTGACGAGCCGCTGGAGCCTTCCATCTTCAAGAAAATCTCCATGTTCTGCAACGTCAAGCCGGACTGCGTGATTGAGAACCTCACCATTCCGTACCTGTACGAGGCGCCGCTGATGCTGGAGCAGGCGAACTTCTCCGCCGTTGTCTGCCGCGAGCTGGGACTGGACGCACCGGAGCCTGACCTGACCGAGTGGTCGGACATGGTGGCGCGTATCAAGGCGCGGGAGAAGGAGGTGCACATCGGGCTGGTCGGCAAGTACGTCCAGCTGCATGACGCCTACCTGTCCGTGGCGGAGGCCATGCGCCACGCGGGCTACACGCTCAACACGCACATCCGCATCCACTGGATTGATTCCGAGACGCTGACCGCGGCGAACGCCGGGGAGGTGCTCGGCGGTCTGGACGGCATCATTGTGCCGGGCGGCTTCGGCGGGCGCGGCATTGAGGGCATGATTATCGCCGCGCAGTATGCGCGGGAGAACCGCATCCCGTACTTCGGCATCTGTCTGGGAATGCAGATTGCCGTGATTGAGTATGCGCGGCACGTGGCGGGCATTCCCGACGCGCACTCCGGCGAGTTTGACGAGCTGTGCCGTCACAAGGTTATCGACTTCATGCCGGGGCAGAGCAACAACATCGACAAGGGTGGCACGCTCCGTCTGGGCGCGTACCCCTGCCACATTCAGCCGGGCACGACCATGGCGCGCTGCTACGGCACGTCGGTGATTTCCGAGCGTCACCGTCACCGCTACGAGTTCAACAACGACTATCGCGAGATTCTGCAGGCGGCTGGACTTACGCTGTCCGGACTGTCCCCGGACGGCACGCTGGTTGAGACGGTGGAGTTGTCCGACCGACCCTTCTTTGTGGGTGTTCAGTATCACCCCGAATTCAAGTCCCGTCCCAACCGTGCGCATCCCCTGTTCCACGGATTCATTGCCGCGGCACTGGAACTGGCAGAGAATCGGTAAAAGGGGGGCGGAGGGGGATTTTCTCCCCTTGCAACCCCGCGACTGCGCCGGAAGCGCCCGGCTCCGGGCGGGAGTTCCCCTGTGACCCCGGTACCCGGCGGGTACGGAATCCCCCGTCCCACTGGAAACATCCGCTGTACTTCAACTGATACCTTGAAAGGAAAGGAAGAAACAGATGAGTTTTTATGCCGGATCGGAGGGCAGATGCCTCCGCGAACAGACTGAACGACAGAACACCGACACACTGCACGAGGAGTGCGGCGTGTTCGGCGTGTATGCCGCACGGCAGACCGACATTGCAGGACTTATTTACTACGGACTTTATTCACTCCAGCACAGAGGACAGGAGAGCTGCGGCATTACAGTCAATGACGACGGCGTGTTCTGCTCCCATAAGGATCTGGGACTGGTCAACGAGGTGTTCAGCAGGGACGTGCTGCGCAGACTGCCCGCAGGGCGGCTGGGCGTGGGACACGTCCGCTACGGTACGACAGGCGGCACCGACCGCGCCAACTGTCAGCCCATTGAGGTCAACCACAGCAAGGGGCGGCTGGCACTGGCACATAACGGCAACATCAGCAACGCGTACGACCTGCGCTGCGCGCTGGAGTCGCGGGGCGCCATTTTCCACACCACCAGCGACACCGAAACCATCGCCTATATCGTCACGCAGGAGCGACTGTGCACACCCTCCATTCAGGAGGCGATCAGCCGCGCCATGTACAGACTGGACGGCGCATACTCCATGGTGCTGATGTCCGCTGCAAAGCTCGTCGCCGTCCGCGACCCCCACGGCTTCCGCCCGCTGTGCTACGGCGTCATGCCGGACGGAACCTATATCGTCGCGTCCGAGTCCTGCGCACTGGGGGCGGTCGGCGCCCGCTTCGAGCGGGACCTCCTGCCCGGCGAGATACTGGTCTTTGACGAGAGCGGCGTCCACTCCGATACCTCCCACTGTGCCCCGCACGTGAACTGCGGCAGGCATACCTGCGCCTTTGAGTACATTTACTTCGCCCGCCCCGATTCCGTCATAGACGGGGTGTCGGTGCACGCTGCCCGCCACCGCGCGGGGCAGGTGCTGGCACGGCGCCACCCCGCCGAGGCGGATGTGGTCATCGGCGTGCCGGACTCCGGACTGGATGCGGCGCTGGGCTATGCGGCGGCATCCGGCATTCCCTACGGAATCGGGTTCGTCAAGAACCGCTACATCGGGCGCACCTTCATCTCCCCGGGGCAGGATCAGCGCATCAGTCTGGTGCGCATCAAGCTGTCGCCGGTGACGGAAGTTGTCGCGGGAAAGCGCGTCGTGCTGGTGGATGACTCCATCGTGCGCGGAACCACCAGCCGCCAGATTGTCGCACTGCTGCGCGACGCCGGCGCAACCGAGGTCCATATGCGCATATCCGCGCCGCCCTTCCTCAACCCCTGCTACTACGGCACCGACATAGATTCCCGGGATCATCTGATCGCCGCCCACCACACGGTGGAGGAGACAGCTGCCATCATCGGGGCGGACACGCTGGGCTACCTGCCCGACGACGACCTGCCCGTGCTGATTGACCGCGAGGGACTGACCTGCGAGCAGGCAGGGCTGTGTCACGCCTGCTTCTGCGGGCGCTACCCGACCGCCGTCCCGGAACACACCGAGAAGGATCGCTTTGAAGCAAAGCTCTCCGATAAACCCACAAAAAACCGCTCCCGCGTCCGGGAGTAAGCAACCGCTGCGCAAAGAAAGGATGGAACCGAACATGGAAAATCTGGTAAAGCTGTATGAGGGCAAGAGCAAAATCGTATACGAGGGCACCGAGCCGGGTACCTGCGTCATTTCCTACAAGGATACCGCAACCGCCGGCAACGGTGTCAAGAAGGAGGATCTGCCCGGAAAGGGCAAGCTCAACGCCGCCATTTCCAACATCATTTTTGACTATCTGGCAAAGAACGGCGTCCGGACGCATCTGGTCCGCGTCATAGACGACACGACCGTGCTGGTGCGCAAGGCGGACATCGTGATGGTGGAGGTCATTGTGCGCAACGTCGCGGCAGGCAGCTTCTCCAAGAAGTACGGCGTGCCGGAGGGCACCGCGCTCAACAACCGCGTGGTGGAATTCAGCCTCAAGAGCGACGAGCTGGGCGACCCCATGATCAACGACTCCCAGATTACCGCCATCGGCGTGGCGACGCAGGCGGAGCTGGACGAGCTGCGCGCCATGGCACTGCGCGTGGACGAGCTGATGACCGCGCTGTTTGCCAAGTGCGGCATCAAATTGGTGGACTTCAAGCTGGAGTTCGGCAGAGCCGGCGGCGAGCTGCTGCTCTGCGATGAGATTTCGCCGGATTCCTGCCGTCTGTGGGACGCGGAGACCGACCGCAAGATGGACAAGGACAGATTCCGCCGCGATCTGGGCGGCGTGCTGGACGGCTACCGCGACGTGCTGGCGCGTCTGCAGGCGGCGCACGTCTGAGAAGCGGGGGCAGGCATGGCAGAGAAGCACGCTGTTTACGAGAATCCCCTGTGCCGCCGCTATGCGAGCCGGGAGATGCAGGAAATTTTCTCGGATGACCGCAAGTTTTCCACATGGCGGCGGCTGTGGGTCGCGCTGGCGGAGAGTGAGCGGGAGCTGGGGCTGAACATCACGCTGGATCAGATTGCCGAACTGCGGGCGCACGTGGACGACATCGACTACGCCGTGGCGGACGCGCGGGAGCGCGAGGTGCGGCATGACGTCATGGCGCACATCTACGCCTACGGCAAGGTCTGCCCGGAGGCGCGGGCTATCATCCATCTGGGTGCGACCAGCTGCTACGTCGGGGACAACACGGACGTAATCCTCCAGCGGGAGGCGCTGCTGCGCATCCGGACGCTGCTGCTGCGTGCCATCGCGGCGCTGGCGGACTTCGCGGAGAAGTACGCCGACCTGCCGACGCTGGCGTACACGCACTTCCAGGCGGCGCAGCCGACTACGGTCGGCAAGCGTGCCACGCTGTGGATGCAGGATTTAATGCTGGATCTGGAGCATCTGGAATTCGTGCTGGGCAGCATGAAACTGCTTGGCTGCCGCGGCACGACCGGCACCGGCGCGAGCTTCCTTGACCTGTTCGGCGGGGATGGGGAGAAGGTACTGGCACTGGAGAAGAAGATTGCGGAAAAGCTGGGCTTCGCATCGGCTTACGCCGTCAGCGGGCAGACCTACACCCGCAAGGCGGACTACTTCCTCCTGTCGGTGCTGTCCGGCATCGCGCAGAGCGCCATGAAGTTTTCGGGCGACATCCGCCTGCTGTCGCACATGAAGGAGTTCGACGAGCCGTTTGAGTCCGGGCAGGTCGGTTCCTCCGCCATGGCGTACAAGCGCAACCCCATGCGGAGCGAACGCATCACGTCGCTGGCGCGCTATGTCATCACCGACACGCTCAATCCCGCGCTGACTGCCGGCACGCAGTGGCTGGAGCGGACGCTGGACGACTCCGCCAACCGCCGCATCAGCATTCCGGAGGCGTTTCTGGCAACCGACGGCATTCTGTCGCTCTACATCAACGTCATCTCGGGCGGCACGGTCTACCCGAACGTTGTGCGCAAGCACCTGATGGAGGAGCTGCCCTTCATGGCGACCGAGAACATCCTCATGGAGTGCGTCAAGCGCGGCGGCGACCGGCAGGTACTGCACGAGGCAATCCGCCGCCATGCGGTCGCCGCCGGGAAAGCCGTCAAGCAGGACGGCGCCGACAATGACCTGCTGAACCGCATCGCTGCCGACCCGATTTTCGGGCTGAGCCGCGCCGACATCGACGCCATCATAGCCGCCGGGCGTTTCACCGGGCTTGCCCCGGAGCAGACCCGCGCCTATACCGCCGACGTCCGTGCCGCGCTCGCCGCCAACCCAGACTGGACTGCCGCCCTCGCCACACCGGACGACACTCGGGTGTTGGTGTAAGGCACTCAAAAAATTATACAAGGAGATAGTACATCATGTTAACCGCAATCGTGGGCATCAACTGGGGCGATGAGGGCAAGGGTCGCATGGTCGATCTGCTTTCGTCCGACTACGACATCATCTGCCGCTATCAGGGGGGCAACAACGCCGGACACACCGTCGTCAACGACAAGGGCAAGTTCATCCTGAACCTGCTGCCGTCCGGCATTCTGCGCGAGACGACCGTCAACGTCATGGGCAACGGCATGGTCATTGATATCGAGCACCTCGTGGGCGAGGTGACGCACCTGCGCGAGAAGGGCATCGTCATCACGCCGGACAACCTGAAAATCAGCGACAAGGCTATCATCTGTATGCCCTACCACAAAATGCAGGACATCATGGAGGAGGATCGCCTTGCCGACCGCAAGTTCGGCTCCACCCGCCGCGGCATCGCGCCGGTCTACGCCGACAAGTATATGAAGAAGGGTCTGCGCATGGAGGATCTGCTTCATCCGGAGACACTGCGGCAGAAGGTGTACGACATCGTGGAGTGGAAGAACATCACGGTCACGGGCTACGGACACAAGCCGGTCGATCCGGAGGAAATGCTGGCGTGGCTGGATAAGTTCGGCACCGTCGTTGCCCCCTTCGTGACCGACGTGTCGGTGTATCTGGATCGGGCGATTGCGGCGGGCAAGCGCATCATGTTCGAGGCACAGCTCGGCGCCCTGCGCGACATTGACTTCGGCATTTACCCCTACACCTCCTCCTCCACGACGCTGGCGGGCTACGCGCCTATCGGCGCCGGCGTGCCCGGTGTCCGGCTGGATTCGGTTCTGGGTATCATGAAGGCGTACTCCACCTGCGTCGGCGAGGGTCCCTTCACCTGCGAGATGTTCGGCGACGAGGCAAAGGCACTGCGTGACGCGGGCGGCGAGTACGGCGCCGCGACCGGGCGTCCCCGCCGGGTCGGTCCGTTTGACGTGCCCGCCTCCCGCTACGGCGTCAAGGTGCAGGGCGCGGACACGGTGGTGCTGACCAAGCTGGACGTGCTGGCGTATATGGATAAGATTCCGGTCTGCGTCGCCTACGACGTGGACGGCGAGCGCACCACCGACTTCCCGACCGGGGATCGCCTCCTGCGGGCAAAGCCGATTGTGGAGTACGTGGACGGCTTCGGCGACGTGTCCGCCTGCCGCACATGGGAGTCTCTGCCGGAGAACGCGAAGAAGTACATCCGCTACATCGAGCAGGCAGTCGGCTGCCGCATCGGCTACGTGTCGGTCGGCGCGGGGCGCGACGAATATATTAAACTGTGATAAGGGGTTTTGATAGCTATGGCGAATAAGCAACAGGGACAGCATGAGCTGGTGCTGATTCTGGACTTCGGCGGGCAGTACAAGGAACTGATTGCCCGGCGGGTGCGGGAGTGCAGCGTGCTGTCGGTGGTCAAGGCGGGGGACATCACCGCCGCGGCTGTGCGGGAGATGGCACCGATCGGCATCATCCTCACGGGCGGACCCAACAGCGTATACCGCGAGGATTCCCCCCACTGCGACAGGGAAATATTTGAGCTGGGCATCCCGGTTCTGGGTATCTGCTACGGCTCCCAGCTGCTGACATGGACGCTGGGCGGCGAGGTCGCGCCCTGCTCCACCAGCGAGTACGGACGCACCCCCATGCACGTGGAGACGTCCTCCCCGCTGTTTGCGGGGCTGGATGCGGAGCAGATCGGGCTGATGAGCCACACCGACCGCATCGTGCGCCTGCCGGAGGGCTTCTCCTGCGCGGCGTCCACGGACAACTGCCCGATTGCGGCGCTGGAGAACCGGGAGCGGCGGCTGTACGGCGTCCAGTTCCACCCGGAGGTGGAGAGCACGCCCAACGGCACCGCCATGATCCGCAACTTCCTGTACAACGTCTGCCACGCGGCGGGCGACTATAACCTCCGCGACCTGGAGAAGCAGCTGATTGAGGCGGTGCGGGCACAGGTCGGGAGCGACCATGTTCTGCTGGGACTGTCCGGCGGCGTGGATTCCTCGGTCTGCGCGGCGCTGCTGTCGCGTGCCATTCCGGGGCAGCTGCACTGCATCTTCGTGGATCACGGACTCATGCGCAAGGACGAGGGCGACGAAGTGGAGGCGGCGTTCCGGGGACGCGACCTGCATTTCATCCGCGTCAATGCGGCGGATCGCTTCTTAGGCGCCCTGCGGGGCGTGACCGACCCGGAGCAGAAGCGCAAGATTATCGGCACCGAGTTTGTCCGGGTGTTCGAGGAGGAGGCGCGCAAGCTGCCGCACGTGCGCTACCTTGCGCAGGGCACCATCTACCCCGACGTCATCGAATCGGGCGGCGGCAAGGGCGGCAAGGCGGCGACCATCAAGAGCCACCACAATGTCGGCGGTCTGCCGGACAACATGAGCTTTGCCGGCGTCGTGGAGCCGCTGCGCGGGCTGTTCAAGGACGAGGTGCGCGCACTGGGGCGCCAGCTGGGTCTGCCCGCCGCCTTCGTCAACCGCCAGCCCTTCCCGGGACCGGGACTGGGCGTGCGCGTCATCGGCGAGATTACCGAGGAGAAACTGGCTATCCTGCGTGAGGCGGATGCCATCTTCCGTGCGGAGGTTGTACGGCGGCACATCCGGGCGGATCAGTACTTCGCCGTGCTGACCGACACCCGTTCGGTCGGCGTGGTGGGCGATTTCCGCACCTACGGCTACACGGTCGCCCTGCGTGCCGTGCGCACCTCCGACTTCATGACCTGCGTCTATGTCCCGATTTCGCACGCGACGCTGAGCGCCGTTGCCACCCGCATTGTCAACGAGGTGCCCGGCGCCGGACGCGTCGTCTACGACATCACCGGCAAGCCGCCGGCAACCGTGGAGTGGGAGTAACGGGAGACGCCGGCGGACGCACCGGCGGCGACGCGCCGCTGTCCTTCACCAAACTGCACGGGCTGGGCAACAGTTACCTGTTCGTGTACGCCGACCGCGACCCCGCCGACCCGGCGGCACTGTCGGTGCGCCTGTCCGACCCGCGCCGCGGCGTGGGGGCGGACGGCATGATATGGATTCTTCCCTCTGCGGTGGCGGATTTCCGTATGCGGATATTCAACGCGGACGGGAGCGAGGCAGCCATGTGCGGCAACGGCATCCGCTGTCTCGGCAAGTACGTGTACGACCGGGGACTGACGACCCGCACCGAGCTGACGGTCGAGACGCCGGCAGGTCTGCGGCATCTGTTCCTGCACCCAGCGGGCGGGCGCGTGACGTCCGTCACGGCGGATATGGGGCAGGCGGCGGTGTCCCCTGTGCAGTCACTGACCCTGCCGGACGGCGGGGCTGTGACGCTGCGCCGGGTATCGGTCGGCAACCCCCACGCGGTACTGTTTTGCGACGATGTATCGGATGGGGCGCTGGTGCACCTCGGCACGGCGCTTCAGGCGCACCCTGCCTTCCCCGGCGGGGTGAACGTGGAGCTTGTGCATCCGCTTGCCCCTTTGACCCTGCGGATGAGGGTTTTTGAGCGGGGCAGCGGTGTGACCGCCGCCTGCGGGACGGGTGCCTGCGCGGTTGTTGCGGCGGCTGTTGCGGACGGGATTTGCGCGGTGGGGGACTCTGTTACCGTCCGGCTGGACGGCGGCGATCTGCTTATCCGTCCGGAGCCGGACGGGCGTCTGTTCATGACGGGACCCGCCGAGGAAATCTGTGACGGGGTGATTCCGGCGACGCTCTGAGGGGCGTTGGGGGTGCCGACCCCCGTCCCCCCGCACTCCTTGGCTGCCGTTTCCGGTATGCCAGAAGAAACCGGCAACCCAAAGTATAACCCGTGCCGCGCCCGGAACACAAAAAAGCACTCCCAAAACCCTTGTTCATCCCCGCGGGAACCGCGGAAATACCATTCCGGATCGGGCAGATGACGCCCGGAATGAAAGGAGAAAAAAACACATGAAGCAGAAAGACAGGAAACTCGTCTTAGAGGACGGCAGCGTGTATACAGGCTACGGGTTCGGATACCCCGCAAACCGCGTATGCGAAATCGTGTTCAATACCTCCATGGTCGGGTATCAGGAGATAGTTTCGGATCTCTCCTATACCGATCAGGCGGTCGTGATGACCTATCCGCTTATCGGCAACTACGGCGTGACAGACGACGACTTCGAGTGCAAAACCCCCGGCATCGGCGGCATGATCGTGTATGACTATAACGATATGCCCTCCAACTTCCGCTATACCAAAACGCTGTCCGAGCTGCTGGAGGAAAACGGAATCCCCGGACTGTCCGGCGTCGATACGCGCAGCCTGACCCGCAGCATCCGGGATCACGGCACGCGGCGCGGACTGCTGACGGGCATCGGAACCCCCGTGGAGCAGGCGCTGGAAATCATACGCGAAACACCCGTCCCGCATGACGCCGTGGGGCGCGTCAGCTGCCGCAAGCGCTGGTACGCACGGACTGCCAATCCCCGCTTCAATGTCGTGGCGGTGGACTGCGGAATCAAGCTGAATATCGTCCGCTGCCTCAACCAGTTCGGCTGTAACGTCACCGTGGTACCGTATACCACGACGGCGGAGGAGATCGCCTTCATGAAGCCGGACGGCGTGTTCCTCTCCAACGGACCCGGCGACCCCGCCGATGTCCTGCCCGTCATTCAGACCGTGCGGGGACTGCGCGGACGCTTCCCCATCTTCGGAATCTGCCTCGGTCACCAGCTGATTTCCCTCGCCTACGGCGCCGAAACCTATAAGCTCAAGTTCGGGCACCGCGGCGGGAACCACCCTGTCATGAACCTGACGACAGGCAGGGTCGAGATGACCTCGCAGAACCACAGCTACGCCGTGCGCCCGGAGTCGCTGGAGGGGACGGGACTGTCCGTCACCCACCGCAACCTGCTGGACGGTACCGTGGAGGGCGTCGCCTGCCCGGCGGAGCGCGTGTTCTCGGTGCAGTACCACCCCGAGAGCGCACCCGGTCCGCAGGACAGCCGCTACCTGTTTGAACAGTTTGTCCGCAGCATGGCGGACGCAAAGGAGGTGAGCCGGAATGCCTAAGAGAACCGATATACGCAAGGTGCTTGTCATCGGCTCCGGTCCCATCGTCATCGGGCAGGCGGCGGAGTTCGACTACGCCGGCACGCAGGCGTGTCTGGCACTCAAGGAGGAGGGCTATGAGGTCATCCTCGCCAACTCCAACCCCGCTACCATCATGACCGATACGTCGGTCGCGGACAAGGTGTACATGGAGCCGCTGACGCTGGAATTTCTGGCGCGTATCTGCCGCATGGAGCGCCCGGACGCCATCGTGCCCGGCATCGGCGGGCAGACAGGACTCAACCTTGCCATGCAGCTTGCCAAGAAGGGCGTGCTGGCGGAGTGCGAAATCGAGCTGCTGGGCACCGACGCCGACAGCATCGAGCGAGCGGAGGACAGAGAACTGTTCAAGGAGCTGTGCGAGCAGATCGGGGAGCCGGTCGTGCCGTCGCAGATTACGTACAGCATCGAGGAGGCAATCACGGCGGCGGAGACCATCGGCTACCCCGTCATCCTGCGCCCCGCCTTCACGCTGGGCGGCACGGGCGGCGGCTTTGCCTACAACCCGGACGAGCTGCGCGAGATGATGAAGAACGCACTGGCGCTCTCCCCGGTGCATCAGGTGCTGGTCGAGAAGAGCATCAAGGGCTACAAGGAGATTGAGTACGAGGTCATCCGGGACGCCAACGACACCGCCATCACGGTGTGCAACATGGAGAACCTTGACCCCGTGGGCATCCACACCGGCGACTCCATCGTGGTGGCGCCCAGTCAGACGCTGACCAACAAGGAGTACCAGATGCTGCGCGACAGCGCCCTGAAGATTATCCGCGCCCTGCGCGTCAAGGGCGGCTGCAACGTGCAGTTCGCGCTGGATCCGCACTCCTTCCGCTACTATGTCATCGAGGTCAACCCCCGCGTGTCGCGCTCCTCGGCGCTGGCGTCCAAGGCGAGCGGCTACCCCATTGCGCGGGTATCCGCCAAGATTGCCGTGGGCATGAACCTGCACGAGATACAGCTGGCGAACACGCTTGCCTGCTTTGAGCCGACGCTGGACTATGTTGTGACCAAAATGCCGCGCTTCCCCTTCGACAAGTTCCCCGCCGCCATGAACACGCTGTCCACCCAGATGAAGGCGACCGGAGAGGTCATGAGCGTGGGGCGCAGCTTCGAGGAGAGCCTGCTCAAGGCAATCCGGTCGCTGGAGGAGGGCAAGAACCACCTCCACATGGAGAAGTTCGATTCGGCACACATGAGCGTGGATCAGCTGCTGGACTACATCCGGGAGGGCACGGATGACCGCATCTACGCCATCTCGCAGCTGATGTGGATGGGCGTTGATCCGTCGATTATCTGCAACATCACGCAGATTGATATGTTTTTCCTGGACAAGGTACAGAAGATTGTGGACTTTGAGCGCGAGCTGGAGCGGGCACCGCATTCGCCGGAGCTGCTCCGCGAGGCAAAGCGCATGGGCTTCTCGGACTCCTACGTCGCGGAGCTGTGGCACACGACCGAGGACGAGGTGTACGCCCGGCGCATTCAGGAGAACATCTTCCCGGTATACAAGATGATAGACACCTGCGCCAGCGAGTTTGACAGCTACGTGCCCTATTTCTACTCCACCTACGCCGAGGAGAACGAGTCCGTCGTGACCGACCGGCGCAAGGTGATTATCCTCGGTTCAGGTCCCATCCGCATCGGGCAGGGCGTGGAGTTCGACTACTCCACCGTCCACGCGGTGCACACCATCCGGGAAATGGGCTATGAGGCGATTGTCATCAACAACAACCCCGAAACCGTTTCGACCGACTACACCACGGCGGACAAGCTGTACTTTGAGCCGCTGACGGCGGAGGATGTGATGAACATCGTCCATCTGGAGCATCCGGAGGGCGTCATCGCCACGCTTGGCGGGCAGACCGCCATCAATCTGGCGGAGCCGCTGGCACGCCGGGGCGTCCGGATTATCGGCACCGACTGCGACGGCATCGAGAAGGCAGAGAACCGTGATGCCTTTGACGCGGTCATCAAGTCGCTGGGCATCCCGAACCCGCAGGGCGAAGCCGTGACCGACATTGAGAGCGGCGTCCGCGCGGCGGAGCGCATCGGGTATCCGGTGCTGGTGCGTCCCAGTTTCGTGCTGGGCGGACGCGCCATGGAGATTGTCGCCAAGGAGGATATGCTCCGGCACTACCTCCGCAATGCGGTCGAGGTGGACGAGGACAAGCCGGTGCTGATCGACCGCTACATTGTGGGCAAGGAGGTCGAGGTGGACGCCGTATGCGACGGAAAGCAGGTGTTCCTGCCCGGCATCATGGAGCTGGTGGAGCGCACGGGCGTGCACTCCGGCGACAGCACCAGCGTCTACCCGCCCTTCTCCATCCCGCAGTCTGTCAAGGACACCATCGCGGACTACACCCGGCGGCTGGGGCTGGGCATCGGCATCGTGGGGCTGTTCAATATTCAGTTCATTGTGGACAGCGAAAACCACGTGTATGTCATCGAGGTCAACCCGCGCGCATCGCGGAGCGTGCCATTCCTGTCCAAGTCCACCGGCATCAACCTTGTGCGCATTGCGACCCGCGCCATGCTGGGCGAGTCTCTGGCGGAGCAGGGCATCACGGACATGATTCTGCCGGAGCGGCACTGGTGGTACGTCAAGGCGCCAGCCTTCTCCTTCGCCAAGCTGACCGGCATGGACGCCTACCTCTCCCCGGAGATGAAGTCCACGGGTGAGGCAATCGGTTATGACCGCCGCCTCAACCGGGCGCTGTACAAGGCTCTCAAGGCGTCCGGCGTCCGCATGAAGGACTACGGCACCGTCATTGTGACCATTGCGGACGAGGACAAGGAGGAAGCGCTGCCGCTTGTGCGCCGCTTCTACCGGCTGGGCTTCAACATTGAAGCGACGGTCGGCACTGCCATGTTCCTCAAGCAGCACGGCATCCGCACCCGCATCCGCGGCAAGCTCAGCGAGGGCAGCGAGGAAATTCTGGATTCCATCCGTGCCGGCTATGTCAGCTATATCATCAACACCCGCGCCATTCTCTCCGGCGTTCACTACGAGGACGGCGTTGCCATCCGCCGCTGTGCCGTTCAGAACGGCGTGACCACCTTCACCTCCCTTGACACCGCCCGCATCGTGCTGGACGTTCTGGAGGAATCCATTCCTGAAATCTCCACCATCGACGGGGAAGGAAAGGGAAAGTAATTTCCGGGGGAGAGAAAGAGTCGTGCGGGGGAAGACTGTGGATAGTGCCGGACGGTTTGCGGTGCCGGAAGGGGTGCCTGTGCCCTGCCGTCTCCGGCTCTCCCCGACTTCGCATAAGTCTATTGCCCCCATCCCCCCGACCC
>CAVIJF010000021.1:0-28229 GCA_963643175.1 bacterium | reverse complement strand
GAAATTATCTCTTGGAGAACTGAGGTGCGCGACGTGCGGCTTTGAGGCCGTACTTCTTACGCTCCTTCATACGAGGATCGCGGGTCAGGAAGCCGGCTGCCTTCAGAGCAGGACGGTACTCGGCATCAGCCGCGTTCAGCGCACGGGCAACACCGTGGCGGATAGCACCCGCCTGACCGCTGATACCGCCACCGGTGACGGTAGCCACAATATCAAACTTACCGGTCGTGCCGGTAGCGCCGAAGGGCTGGTTGACAATCAGCTTCAGGGTCTCCAGACCGAAATACTCGTCGATGGAGCGCCCGTTGATGGTAATCTCACCGTTTCCGGGATACAGACGAACACGGGCAACGGACTTCTTGCGACGACCGGTACCGTAGAAGTAGGGCTTTGCACTTGTATACATAAGTTTGTCCTTCCTTTCCCCTGATTACAGGTCGTACACCTGAGGCTTCTGTGCCTCATGGTTGTGGGTGGCACCTGCGTACACCTTCAGACGGGTGAATGCCTTGCGACCGATAACGGTATCGGGCAGCATTCCCTTGACCGCAATCTCCATAGCCTTCTCCGGCTTGGTTGCCATCAGGGTCTTGTACTGAACCTTCTTCATACCGCCGATATAGCCGGAATGATGGTAGTAGTACTTGTCGGTCATCTTCTTGCCGGTCAGAACCGCCTTGTCCGCGTTGACGATAATAACAAAGTTACCGCAATCAACATGGGGGGTGAAGGTCGGGTCGGTCTTGCCGCGCAACAGGTCAGCGGCGGCAACAGCAGTCTTACCGAGGGGCTTCTCAGCCGCGTCGATGACATACCACTTGCGCACCACAGACTCTTTTTTCTGCATGAATGTGGACATCTTGTCTTCCTCCAATTAATTTTTCGCGGGGAGCAGAATCCCGGAGGGCATACCTCCCCCGCACAACGGCGCTATTATACCACAAGTCCCTCTGCCTGTCAAGCCTTTTCGGAAATTAATTTTGATTTTTTTGATTTACAGATGTGCAAGCTCCCGTTTCCTTGCGTTTTCACGCGTTTTTCTGCCCGTCTCTGTCGTGCCGTTCTGTTTTTTGCCGGCGTAGACGGCGCGTCTGCTTCATACACTGCGGGTGATACCGCCGATGTCCGGCAAAATACGCAAAAAACGCAAAAAGAAGGAGCGGAACTACATATGGAGGCAAACTACCTGCCGGAGGGTCAGCTGCTGACCTCCGCCGCCAACCGGGACGCCTGCTCGTCCCTGCCGATGCTGGAATGGGCGCAGGGCAGGCATCGGGCACCATTTTAGAGGAGACTGTCCTGCTCTGTGACAGCAACCCTGAATCTGCACGTGGACTTTCCCGCCCTGCCCGACGTACACGGCATTATCCCGCGGGAGGAAGCGGTATACACGCGCCCCGGCGAATCGGTCAAGGACATTGCCATCCTCACCCGCGTCGGCAAAGCGGTGTGCTTCAAGGTTCAGAGCATTGATGCGCCGGACGCGGACAGGCAGACCGTCGTCCGTCTGTCGCGTCGGGCGGCACAGGCGGAGTGCGCCGCGGTGTACCTGTCCGATCTGGCACCCGGCGATGTCATCCGGGGGCGCGTCACGCATCTGGTGGGCTTCGGGGCGTTCGTGGACATCGGATGCGGGCTGTATTCACTGCACCATGCGGGAGCTGCTGGGCACGTGGGCGGAGAATGCAGCGCGGTTTGAAGCGGGGCAGACTGTCGCGGCGTTGTCCGGAGTGTGGAAGAGTACGGCGTGTTCGTTGAACTGGCGCCAAACCTGGCAGGACTTGCCGAGCTGCGGGACGGTGACCGCGTTCCCCACATGGATCGGCGGGTCTGCTCGCCGCCCGGTGCCCGGCGGTTCATGGGAACTTCCGTTATGTGAAGGATTCCGCTGAAGCCTTGCGTTGCGGGAAACCGCGGAAAACCTGTGAAAAGCCAAAGAGAGGCTCACTGCTTACGCAACGAGCCTCTCTGGAGCTGGTAATCAGATTCGAACTGATGACCTCGTCATTACCAATGACGTGCTCTACCAACTGAGCTATACCAGCATTCCTGCCGACTTGTGTAGTATACCACACAACGCGGGATTTGTCAAGTGTTTTTACAAAAATATTTTTGTGGAGCGCGGTGTCCGGTGCCCGGCGGGGGCTTCGCTCCCGGCACCCCTACACCTGAACCCATGCGGCACTGCTTCAGGGAGCGCTTCCGGCGCTTTTTTGGGGGGCTGCCCCTGCTGTCTCTGGTTCTCACCGACCTCGCATAAACTGTCTGCCCCATCCCCCCGACCCGCGCTCGAAGAGCGCTCTTCCCACGCTGGGGAAGGGGGAGACTTTAAGTTTATTCTGCCGGGGGCAGACATTTCCCCCGGCGCCGGAATCCCCGCGGCAAACCGCTCCCGCAAAAAAGCAGGTACCCCATCGGATTTCCGGCAACGAAAAGGCAGATCCGCGTTGCAAAAAAGCAAAAATATTTGAAAAAGCCCTTGCGTTTTCTCCGGAGTTGTGGTATAATACAGGCTGTTGTCTTATGATTGCAGGCGTGTCATGACCTGACAGGCCCGAAACCACAGTAAGGAGGTGTCAAGTATGGCAAAGTGCAGTATCTGCGGAAAGGGTGTAGTGTACGGGCAGAATGTGTCCCATTCCAACCGGAAGACCAATCGTACCTGGAAGCCCAATATTCGTAAGGTAAAGGCGATCGTGGACGGTACTCCGAAGACCGTGGCGGTTTGCTCTCGCTGCCTGCGTTCCGGAAAGGTCACGCGCGCGTAAATTTCGCCCATCTTTCCATGCAGAAACCGGTATCCGTTCCGCAATGCGCGGCGGAACCGGTTTCTTTTCTTTGCAGGGGCGTGGGAGCGGTATGTACGCCGTGAACCGTAACCGGACATCAGGACGCACTGCCGCTTGGCAGATGTGTCCTCTTTGTGGTATGATAATAAAAAACCGAAAGGAACGAAACGGGTGTGGAAATAACAGAGGCAGATATCCGCCGTATGTTTACGGAAAAGGCGTACCAGACAGCCGAAAAGCTGTCCGCGGCCGACATACAATTCCGCGGTGTGGAGCATACGGCAGACATCGATGCGGAAACCATTGAGGCGGATGTGCTGAGCGGACGTCAGCAGGCTCATGCGAAGGTGCGGTATGAGGATGGGACGTATCAGCTCGCCTGCAGCAGTCCGTCGCACGGGAAAGTGGAGGACTGCTGGCACTGCGCGGCGATGCTGCTCCGGCTTTGCTGGCAGCAGAGAGAGGAGCGGGCAAACGGGAGCAGCCGGGAAGCCCGGTTGGCTCTCCAGCTGTATGCCGATACGCGGGTGCAGGAAACAGTTCCCGCGTCGGACAGCTTGACGCCGCAGTCGGTTACGATAGTCCCGTATCTGGAACTGGGTTGCGACTGCAGTAATTGGGGATCCGAATTCACACCGCGCCTGTCTTTCACCATCGGCATTGACCGGCAGTATGTGGTGCACGACCTGCCGGATCTCCTCTCGCACTTTGAAAACGGAGCGGTATTCGCTTACGGAAAAAAACTCAGCTTCCGGCATACGTATGACAGCCTGACGCCGGAGTCACGCCAATTGCTGGAACTGATAGAGGACGCTGACAGTTCGCAGAGGGAATCATACCGGTATTACGGGTACAACCGGAACGCCATTACATTGAACGGCAATCTGTTTGAACGCTTTTTCGACATGTATACCGGGAAGCAGGTGGAATGCGGTAACGCCAAGCTGACCTTCCGGCGGGAAAATCCCGTCATCCGGCTGAAGACTGTCCGGAGCGAGGACGGGGTGACGGTTCTCGGCACCGCCTGCTCCGTGTACGGCAGGGGACGTTTCCGTTACGTCCGCGTCGGCGATACGCTGTACGCCTGCAGTGAGGAATTCACGAAAGACATGATTCCGCTTCTGGAGAAGGGACTGTCCAATCTGTACTTCTCCCGCGAGGACATGACGTCATTCTGCGGCTTCATTCTGCCGCGCATCAGCAAGTATGTTACGCTGGCAGACCCGGACGGACTGCTGGCGCAGTACCGCCCGGACGAATGCACACCCTGCTTCCGGCTGGATTTTGACCGGGAATATCAGAGCCTGACCGCCCGGCTGAGCTTCCGGTACCCGGACGGGGAGGTTCCCTACGGAACCGATCCGAAAAAAACGCCCGCGCTCCGGCGGGATATGGCAACGGAAAAGACTGCCGAACTGCTTCTCTGCCGCTACATGGATGTGTCGGGCGTGTCGGGCGCGTTGAGCGACAGATTCTTCACGCTGACAGATGAGGAGCGGCAGTACCGCTTCCTGTCCGATGCGGTGCCTGCCCTGCAGGCTGTGGGCGAAGTGCTGATATCCGACAGCCTGTCCCGGCTGCGCGTGTCCCCTGCCAACGTAAGCGTCGGGATGTCCGTGTCCGACGGGATGCTGCGCATTGAATTCAACACGGGGGAATTTCCTCCGGAGGAGCTGGAGGCGCTCTACCAGAGCCTGATTCACAGGAAGAAATACCACCGCCTGCAGGACGGCCGCTATCTGTCGCTGACCGATGCCGGCGGCAACGCGCTGGAAACGCTGGCGCAGGCTGTTCATATGTCCCAGATTGATCCGGGCGCGATACGGCAGGGCAGCGTGACGGTGCCGCTGTACCGCAGTCTGTATCTGGACAGTCTGATGTCGGGCGAGGCAGGTATGCGGGTGTACCGGGACAATACCCTGCGGGGGATGATCCGGCGGTTCAAGACGGTGGAGGAAAGCGACTTTGCGGTTCCCGCCGGGATGGAGCAGATTCTGCGTCCCTATCAGGAGACCGGCTTCCGGTGGCTGAAAACGCTGGACAGCTGCGGCTTCGGCGGTATTCTTGCCGACGAGATGGGACTGGGAAAAACCGTTGAAATGATTGCCTATCTTTCGACCGTGCGCCGTGCCGGCACCGGACTTGCCAGTCTGGTTGTCTGCCCGACCTCTCTGGTATACAACTGGGCGGACGAGTTTGCCCGCTTTGCGCCGGATATGCACATCCGGCTGATTGTGGGCAGTGCAAAGGAGCGGGCGGCGCTGCTGGAGCAGGCGAAGCAGGCAGGGGACGACGTGCTTGTCACCTCCTATGACCTGCTCAAGCGGGACGTGGAGGCATACGCCGGGCACGAATTTTACTGCATGGTGCTGGACGAGGGGCAGACGGTCAAGAATCAGTCCACGCTTGCCTCGCGTGCCGTCAAGTCGGTGTCCTGCCGTCAGCGGTTCGTCATGACCGGCACGCCGATTGAAAACCGGCTCAGTGAGCTGTGGAATCTGTTTGATTTCCTCATGCCGGGGTACCTGTTCGCGCACAACCGGTTTGTGGAAAAGCTGGAAAAGCCCATTATCCGGAGCAATAGCCCGGAGGCGCGGGAACAGCTGAAAAAGCTGGTGTCCCCGTTCCTTCTGCGGCGGCTCAAGCGGGATGTGCTGAAGGAACTGCCGCCCAAGACCGAGGAGGTGCGCACGGTCGCGCTGACCGAGGAGGAGCGAGCGGTCTATGCCGCCTCCGTGCTTGCCGCCAAGGGACTTCTGAACGGCGGCAAGGACGGGCAGGGCGAGGACGGCGGGCGGTTCCGCTTCCTTGCGGCGCTGACCCGCCTGCGGCAGATATGCTGTGACCCGTCGCTGTGCTTTGAGAATTACAGGGGGAAGACCTCCAAGCTGGAGTCCTGTCTGGAGCTATGCCGCGGCATGACCGAAAATGGGCACCAGATACTGCTGTTCTCCCAGTTCACCTCCATGCTGGACATCCTGCGCGATGCGCTTGTAAAGGAAGGCGTCACCTGCTTCACGCTGACCGGCGCCACCTCCAAGGAGGATCGCGCCCGGCTGGGGCGCGATTTCAACGCCGGCGGGGCGCAGGTATTCCTGATTTCCCTGAAGGCGGGCGGAACGGGACTGAACCTGACGGCGGCGGATGTTGTCATCCACTATGATCCGTGGTGGAATCAGGCGGCGCAGGATCAGGCGACCGACCGCGCCCACCGCATCGGGCAGCACGCCCCCGTACACGTGTATAAACTGATTACCAAAGATACGGTTGAGGAGCGCATTCTGGAAATGCAGGAAAAGAAAGCCTCCCTGCTGGACGCTGTTTCCGGCGGCGAGGAGCGCAGCATTCTGGCGCTGTCCCGCGAGGAACTTCTGGAACTTCTGAACTGACACGGAAAGGGAAGGCGATGCCGGGGGCGATACCCCCGGCGTTCCGGTTTGCTCTGCCGTACCGGCGTTGTCCGTGGTGGTGCCCGGCGTTGGCTGCCCCCGGCTGTGCCCCTGCATAAACCTTTTGCCCCCATTCCCCCTGCCGCCGCACTGCCGGTCGGGCGTACATCGGCGGCACGCACCGCCGTGCGGGTCGGCGGCGCCAGACAGACCAGTATGCAAAGACAGAAAAGCGCGACAGTCCGCAGGGGCACCGTCGCGCTTCGGGAAAAGCATTGCGTGCTGAAAAGATGACGAGTCCGAGGCTTCTTTGTACTTCCGCTTCTTTGAACGTGTCCGCTCCGGCGCAAGGCGGGTCAGCCGCGCCCGCGCAAGGCGGGGAGCAGAGTGGGCAGAAACTCCGCCAAGCCCGCAAGCGTGACGATCTCGTCCCCGCCGACCCCCATGCCGGTCGCCGTTACGCGGTCGGCGGTGCAGAGCGAGTTGAGTATGGCTTCCTCCACCGATTCGGCGGCGGCGCGGAACGCGGTATCCAGCACGTCCTCCCGCAGCAATATGAACTGCCGCAGGTCGCCGTCCTCCCGGCAGAGGCGGTTGGCTGTCGTAAAGCCCAGCACCACATCGCCGCTCCCGTGCCCCACAAAGGAACCGGTGCGGACAAGTCCCACCGCGGCGCGGCGCAGGATGCGCGACAGCTGGCGGTGGCTGACCGGCAGGTCGGTGCCGATAATCATCATGCAGGATCCTTTGTCCTCGGGCGCAGGCGGAGCGGACACGATCCGGCGAATGGCGGCACCGGCAGGGTACCCGGCAATCAAAAGGTCGTCCAGCCGCCCGAAGTTGGTCTGCACCAGCGCGCCCAGCGTGAAGTGCTGTCCCCCGACCGTCACGGTGCGCGAGGCGGACCCTATGCCGCCCTTCAGCCCCATGCACATGGTGCCGCGCCCCGCGCCCACGTCGCCCTCGTCGAAGTCGGCGCGGGCGTCCGCAATCGCCGCCGCCAGTTCAGCCGCGCCGACCGGGCGGTCGGCAAGGCGGTTGAGCACGGCGTCGTTGGTCTCCCCCACAACCGGATTGACCGAGCGGCACGCCACGCCGTCACGGGCGCATTCCGCCAGCGTGTGCGCGACCAGCGCCTCCGACACCTTGCCGACGTTGAGCGTCCCGGTCAGGGCGATGGGGGTTTCCAGCGTGCCCAGCTCGTCCAGCTGGATACTGCCCGCCGTTTTCCCGTACCCGTTTATGACGTGCGCGGCGGCAATCAGCTTGTCGGCGTAGAGATTTCCCGGCGCGGGGAGTATGACCGTCAGCCCGGTGTTGTGCCCGCTGTCCGCGACCGTTGCGTGTCCGACCGTAACGCCGGGCACGTCCGAGATTCTGTTGAGGGGACCTGTGGGCAGCTCGCCGACGGCAATGCCCCAGTCCCGGATACGTTTTCTGTTCATACTGATGTGCTCCTTCCTGCGGAAAACCGCTGTGCGGTCTGTCCGACTGCCTGTATCTGTCTGTATTCCCGTCCCCGCCGCGTTAGAACGTCTGCGCGGGCAGCGGTCGGGGGACGGGATGCTTTTCCCTGCGCCCGCTGTCCGTAACCGTTCCGGAATCCGTGACCGGCAGGTGTTCCGTGCCGGGGTAAAACAGGGGCGGGGATACCCCAAGGGAAATCCCCGCCCGAACCGTTTCGTTTCCTGCTGTATGCTCCCCGGAAGGGGAAGCCTGCTCCCGCAGCGGGAGCCGCCCCGCAGAGGGGGCATCAGAGACGATCCCGCTGAGCCGTGTATGCAGACTTCGGAACCCTGTTCTGTCCAGGGCGGTGACCTATCCGCTGCTTTACTGCTCCCAGCGTCTGCTCCACCACGGGACAAGTCAACCGGTTGGAGGGCAGGAGGTCTGCAAACCGCAGCGCGAGTCGGTCTCCTTTAATCTGATGTGGGTCACAATACCTGCATATCACGCACCCCGCAGGATCCGTTTTTACTTCTTTCCGGACTGCTCTTCCGCCGGATTGATGTCATAATCCGCTTCATCCGACAGCATATCGTCGAAATAGTCGGCTACATCGTCAAACTCATCGTCGTCATCCACCGTGACGAGGATATCCTCGCCGTTCTCGTCCTGATCCGCGCGCAGGATAACGTACTCGCATACGTCCTCCTCCTCGGGCTGATCGTCCGTCGGCACCATAGCATAGTAGGTTTTATCGTTCAGAACCGCCGATGCGATGACCTCGAACTGAATCTCGTTTCCTTCCTCATCCGTTAAGGTGTAAAACTCGCCTTCCAGTTCCTTGTTATCTTCCATGTGCAGGGTCTTCCTTTCATGAGAGGGGAGTGGAAACAGCACTGTTTCCCTCCGTCATGCCTATATTATACACGAGTGCGGGGTATTTGTCAATGGTTTTTTGGATAATTTACAAACCGCCCATATGTTGAGGGGAAAATGGGAAAGCCCCCGCCCCCGGCTGATTTTTCCGTTGCGGTGACGGGGAGTGGGGGCTTTGCCCCTTGCAAAAAGATAACAAAATTTGCCCCCTTCCCAATCGTGGGAAGAGCGCTCTTCGAGCGCGGGTCGGGGGGATGGGGGCAAACGATTCCCACGGGGCGCGGTCAAACCGACAACGCCGGGGACAAGCCCCCGTCAAAGCACCGGTGCGGCGGGGTAAGCCGGCACCGTGGAGACACAGCCCGCGCGCCAAATGCGGCAAAAAACACCGTTCTCCCATGGCAAATCAAAATACTTCTTGACAAAATCCGACATAGCGGGTATAATGGTAGCAGACAGCATCCGGGGAAGAAACCCAACCCGGATGCACCCTGTTCTGAGGAGGATCTGCCGTCTATGAAGAAAAAGATTGCCGCCGCACTCGCCCTGCTGCTGCTTGCCAGCAGTATCGCCGCCTGTAAGGGAAAAACACCGGGTTCGGACGAGTCATCCGGAACAGGCGTAGAAACCGACACCGTTACAGCCCCCGCAACCGGAGCCGGAGCCGGTACCGCCACGTCCGAACCGTCCGCAACAACCAAGTCTGACGGCACCGTCGCGCCGGATCCGGCAACCGGTACCCAGCCCGGACGGGAGACGGAAACCGCGTCCGACGCTACGGAAACAGAAACCGGAACCGAGCCGGTGCAGATCCGGGTTCCTTCCGGGGAGCCTGCCGACTTGACTCCCATCCTGCGCGGGGAGACCGCCGGGTATGACCTGCAGTACAGCTTCGCGGGTGCCGATCTGAGCGCCCTGCGGGCGGATGCAAACCTGCGCTTCTCACAAAGCGGGGACATGAAGGAGAACGACCGGGGACTGACCGTTTCCTCTGACCGCTGGGCGGCGGTCGGGTTTGCCCGCAGTATGAACGCCCCCTGCACCGTGACCGCCCAGCTGGCTGCTGCCGGTTCCGAGGGTACAGCCAAGGTGACGTCTGCCGCCATGCTGGGACTGCGCTGCACCGACGCGGGACACATATATACCGACAGCGGACTGTGGATTATTCTCCGGGATAAGGCGGTGTTCGCCTGCATCGGCGGGAATATCGCACCGGTTCAGCTTGCCGTAAACCTGCCCGCCGGGCTTGACGCCGGCGTCGCGCTGCGTGCGGAGGACGACGGTTCCGTCCTGCGCGTGTTCGTTGAGGAAACCGCCGTCGCAACCGCCCGCTTTTCGGAAACCGCCGTCCGGCTGTTCAATGCGGACGGGCAGGAGGTAGCATCCTCCGACCTAACCCGGATCGCGCACGGCAACAGCCTCGGCTATGCCCGCATCCTGTCCCACAACACCAACGGATGCCTGTCCGCGCTGGGCGCGGTTTCCAGGGTGTCCGCATCATATACAACTACCGCCGGTACCGTGGCGCTCAAGGCGGAGCGGGATTACCTGTTCCGCGACAAGGTGCAGTACCGCGCCGCCCTGCCGACCGTCCGGGTGGACGGACACTATCTGGCGGACGCGCAGGCACTGGCATCGCTGTTCGACTTCACCTGCACGGTCAGCGGAGACACCGCCACGCTGAGCCGCAGTCTCCTGACCCTGACCTTCCGGGCGGGAGAGGACAGTGTCGGCGTCAACGGCACCGCCACGCCGTTCCCCACGGTCGTGAAGCGGGGGAACGGACTGCTCCTCTGCGCGGATTGGCTCGCGCCCATGCTGGGCTATACCGCCCTGTGCGGGGAGAACACGCTGTATATTTTCCCGGATGCCGCGCAGGACGCCGAGCGCCTGACGGCTGTCATGGATGAGCGGTACAGCCTGTACGAGACGACGGTTTACAGCGGAACGGTTCCGGACTTTGACAGAACCGGCGTCGGCACGTACACCGCGACGGATCCCGCCGACCGGCTGGTGGGCATTGCCTACACCGCCGGACACACCGCCGCCAAGTCGTGGAGCAGTGCCGCCCACCCGCTGCTGGGCGCGTACACATCGGATGACCGGGAGGTTATCTACCGGCACGGCGTCTGGCTTGCCGCCGCGGGCGTGGATTTCGTGTACGTGGACTGGTCGCGCAACACGCTGTATGACCCCGACACCGCCGGGGACAAGCGTTCCGAGTACCGCACAGTCGAGGAGACGACCGACCTGCTGTTTGAAATCTGGTCTGCTATTCCCGGTGCGCCGCGCATCTGCATCCTGCTGGGACCCGGCACGACCGGTTCGCTGGGCATTGCGGGCGGAAACCAGCAGAAGAAGGCGGATCAGGTCTACCGGGCATACGCGGAGAAGTACCCGGATCTGTATTTCCGCTATGAGGGCAAGCCGCTTCTGCTGTGCTACGCCGGAACGCCTACCCGTCTGGGCACGGCTCCGGACTGGAGCGACGATCGCTTCACTGTCCGCTGGATGACCGATTATACGGGCGTCCAAACCGACCTGTATGATCCGGCTGATCTTGCCGCGCCTGTCTACTGGACGCGCCGTGACCGGGACGCGCAGGTGCTTGCCGTCCGGGGACGCCTTGCCGAGGCTGTCTCCTGCACCGCCGCGTGGGACGGGCAGGGTAAGGAAGGGGACGCCGCCTATGTCGCCGCCTGTGGATTTGAGTCCGGGGAGACGCTGCGCCGGCAGTTTGCCCGCGCCGATGCGCTGGGTGCCCGGATTACGCTTGTCAGCGCATGGAACGAGTGGTCTGCCGCGTCGCTTGGCTTCTCTGCCGATCTGGAGCCGTCCGACGCCGAAGGAACCTTCCGGTATGACCTGCTCTGCGAGCTGATTCGGCAGTATAAGAGCTGAGGATGACCGGGCAGTGCCCGGTGGCACCGGCTCGACCTGCCCTCGCGCAAATCGCTTGCCCCATCCCCCCGACCCGCGCTCGAAGAGCGCTCTTCCCACGCTGGGAAAGGGGGAGATTTTTAGTTTTCTTATGCAAGGGGCTTCGCCCCTTGCAACCCTGCGTCTGTACCGGGAGCGGCACGGCGTTCCGGGAGGTTTGCCGGACGGGTTATAGTTGCCTTCTGGTACGCCGAATAGGTATCTCCCTCGCCACCTTAAAATCTTTTGCTTTCTACCGGAAAGGGGACAGCCAAGGAGAGTAGGGGGATCGGGGGGGATGGAACTATCCGTCGCTATGCGACGCGCTACGCGACGGCGGCATTTGAGATAGTCCTCTCCTCCCGGGGCAGGGTAAAGCTGATGCTACCGGTCAAGTTCCCTTCAACGCGCCGGGTTTGCAGGGAAACCGTGCCCCCCAGAAATCAACTCCCGGCTTCTCAAAAAGCAGTCGCCTGCGACCGTTTACATGGTCGCAGGCGACTGCTATATTGCCGATCCGACTACCGCTTCCGCGGCGGCAGACAGTGCACGCACCGTCTGCGCCAGAGGCAGACAGGGCGTCCCGGCAGGCTTGCCGACACATTGCCCTTCCTCGTATGGAACGTGTATGAAACCCGCCCGCATGGCGGGGTAGTACTGCTCCGCCAGCCGGAGAAGCCGGTACATCAGGCAGTTGCAGACAAAGGTTCCGGCGGAGCAGGACAGCGAAACCGGAATGCCCAGCCTGCGGATGCGCGCCTCTATATCCCGCAGGGGCAGGGTGGAAAAGTAGGCGGCAGGACCGTCCGGACAGACCGGCATATCGACCGGACAGAATCCGTCGTTATCCGGAATGCGTGCATCCATCAGGTTGACCGCGATACGTTCCGGCGTGACGGCGGCGCGCCCGCCTGCCTGCCCGACGCAGAGTACGGCGTCCGGGCGGAGATGCTCCAACGCGTCCGCCAGCAGGTCGCCCGACGCGCGGAAGGCGGTCGGCAGTTCCAACCGCCGGATGTCTGCGCCCGCTATGGTGTCCGGCAGGCGGGTGACTGCCTCCCACGCGGGATTGATCCGTTCCCCGCCGAAGGGGGCAAAGCCCGTGAACAGAATGCGCATGGGCGGTTATTCCGCCAGCACGCGGAACAGCTCACCCATCAGGGCATCGCGGTGAATGAACGTCACCTGCCGGATGAGGTGGCGGTAGGGTGCCTGTCCCCAGTGTCCGTCATATTCCGGAATCGGTGCGGGAACCAGCCGGGAAAGCATGAATCGCCCGCCGTCGTTCAGCAGCCACGCGGCTGCCGTCACGTCCCAGATGACGCGGCTCCAGACGCGCCCGGCTGCGTAGGATTCCGCCTCCTCGACCGTATGGCTGACAAGATAGTCGCAAAGCTTGTTTTTGCCGGAAAGCCATGTGCGCAGTTCGGGTCCCGTCACATAGAAGGAGGACACGACGCCCATGCAGGGCAGTTGTACCAGCGGACATCCGCAGCCGAACACGACACGCGCTCCCGCAACATCCTGGAAGAGATTGAATTCCCGCGTATCCGGCCACGTATCAAAGTGACCGCCCAGCCAGACCACCACGATGCGGTCGGCGATGCGCGGCTCCAGCAGCAGCGCGGAGGCGACATTGGTAATAGCGCCGATGGCGACCACATACAGCGGGTTCTCCACGCTGTATGTCATTGCCAGCTCGCACAGGTGCCGGGCGGCGGGGCTGTCCACCGGCGTTTTCTCATCCGGCAGGTAGGTACGGGAGCCTTTGAACACGTCCGCCTTTCTGTCCTCCTTGCCCATCAGGGTGAGCAGGTTCAGAATTTCGGTATAGCTGCGTTCCATGCCGTCCTCCGGCGAGATGGAGTGCGTATTGAAGAACGGGGCGGCATAGATTGCCCGCAGATTGAGTTTCGGGCTTTTGACCATCAGGGAAAGTGCATACTGGTCGTCGATTTCGTTATAGGTATCGGTGTCCAGCACGCAGTCGATGTTGCCGGTGGGAACCTCCAGGTTCCGCAGGCGCTGCAGTTCAGTCATGGCGTGGTTTCTCCTTACTGTTCTTATGTCTTGTGCCTGCTCTGTGGGGTGCAGGCTGTCTGCCGTTTCGTCCGGCTTTTGACCGTATTATACCATCCGGTGGGTTTGTTGTCAATGCTTTTTTTGGTGGATTCCCTGCCGCCCCCGTGCCCGGTGGGGGTGTGTCCCCGGCATTTCCGGTGCCCCTGCGGTTTCCTGTGCCGGGATGGGTGCCTGCACACCGCCTCTCCGGTTTGCCCCGACCTCGCATAAATTTTTTAGTCCCCATCCCCCCGCCCCGGCACCGGCAGCAGCGACTGCAAGTACCACACCGTCGCCAGACAAAAAAGCCCGGAACCGGGCACAAGCGCCGGTTCCGGACAGCATTGTATTGAGGCTTCACCGCACAATTGCACCATCGGAATTGCGTGGTGAAGCCTTGAAAAATTCAGGAAGCCCCCGGCGTTCCGGTGCCAGTCCCCGTTCCCCCGTTGTCATGGGGCTTCGGAGATTCCGCCGGATGTGTGCCGCCGTGGCAGGAACCGGACATGGCGCAGTGGGCACAGTTCGCCCCGCAGGTGGATTTCCCCTTTTTCTTATCCCGGATAAGCCCCCGGATAATCAGCACAACAATTGCCGCCAGCGCCGCGCAGATCAGCACGACCGCCACGTGCCCCTGTATCCATTCCCACATACTGTTTCCTTCCTTTCCAACTCTCGTTTCCCAGAGTATTTCTCAAATCCCCGCCGGATATCCGATAAGCAAAAACGCCGCTTCCCCCGGAAGTCCGGCAGGAGCCGGGACTCCCGTTGCGCGGGAGCCTTCCGGCTGCCCGCGCCCGGAGGAAGTGGCGAAGAGTCCGGGTGCGCACGAACCGCGCACCGTAAGAGCCGTCAGCCGACCTTGACGTCGGTCGTCAGCTTAGTGGCTTCCTTGTAGGGACGCACCAGCATATAGATGATGCCTGCCAGCAGGGCGACCGCCGCAACAAGACTGATGATATTCAGTGCCGCGTTGCCCTCAGTCAGTCTGCCCGTGAACAGGTTGCCGAAGGAGTTGACCATCAGGGCGATGACATAGGCAAAGCCGCACTGGTAGCCAATGGCGAACCACGTCCACTTGGCGTTGTTCATTTCCCGCTTCATGGCGCCGATAGCCGCAAAGCAGGGTGCGCACAGCAGGTTGAACACGAGGAAGGAGTAGCCGGTGATGCCGGTGAACGCCTGCCCGATGTTCTGGTAAACCGAGGTATCGCCGCCGCCGTACAGGATGCCCAGCGTGCCGACGATGTTCTCCTTGGCGACAAGTCCAGTGATGGATGCCACAGCTGCCTGCCAGTTGCCCCAGCCCAGAGGCTTGAAGATCCACGCGACCACGCCGCCGATGGCAGCCAGAATGGAATCGTTGATTTCGTCCTCAGCCAGCATACGGAAGCTTCCGTCCACCCAGCCGAAGTAGGTCGTGAACCATACGAAGATGGTGGACAGCAGGATGACAGTGCCCGCCTTCTTGATGAAGGACCAGCCGCGTTCCCACATGCTCCGCAGGACATTGCCGACGGTGGGCAGATGGTAGGCGGGCAGCTCCATGACGAAGGGAGCCGGGTCGCCCGCGAACATCTTTGTCTTCTTCAGCATGATACCGGATACGATGATTGCCGCCATACCCACAAAGTATGCGGAGGTTGCCACCCACGCGGAGCCGCCGAAGATAGCGCCCGCAATCATGCCGATGAACGGCACCTTGGCGCCGCAGGGGATGAAGGTGGTGGTCATGACCGTCATGCGGCGGTCACGCTCGTTTTCAATGGTACGGCTTGCCATGATACCGGGCACGCCGCAGCCTACACCGATCAGCATGGGGATGAAGGACTTACCGGACAGACCGAACTTGCGGAACACGCGGTCCAGCACGAAGGCGATACGTGCCATGTAGCCGCACGCCTCCAGGAACGCGAGCAGCAGGAACAGCACCAGCATCTGCGGAACGAAGCCCAGCACCGCGCCGACACCGGCGACGATACCGTCATTGATAAGCCCGGACAGCCACGCCGGAGAATCCGCCTTGTCCAGTCCGTCACCAACCAGAGTCGGGATGCTGGGCACCCACACGCCGTAGTTGGCGGGGTCAGGCGCGGTGAACGCGGTCTCCGCGTCCTTCTCCGTCAGTCCCTTGAAGTATTCGACAGCTTCCAGATAGGTCACGCCTACAACCGATTCCAGATCCTCCTTGGGCAGGCTGTCGGGAATCTTGGAATAGTAGACCGTCAGGTCGCTCTCCTCCAGCGTCTCCTCGTCCTCTACCGTTACCGTGCCGGTGGGGTTCTCGGACGTAGCCTTGTATGCCTTGATAGCTTCCATCGTGGCGGCGGCGTCAAAATCCTCCGCCTCCGGGTCAACGTCGGGCAGGAATGCCTGAATGGCGCGCAGTGCATCGGTGTAGGCGTCATTGTCCGCGTTATAATCCTGGGAGCCGATGCCCAGCAGATGCCAGCCGTCGCCGAACACGCCGTCATTCACCCAGTCGGTTGCCGGAGCTCCGACCGCGACCATGGAAATGTAGTAGACAAGGAACATAACCACGGCAAAGATGGGCAGACCCAGCCAGCGGTTGGTCACAACGCGGTCAATCTTGTCCGAGCTGGACAGCTTGCCGACGTTCTTCTTCTTGTAGCAGCTCTTGATAATGGAGGAAATGTACACGTAGCGCTCGTTGGTGATGATGGACTCCGCATCGTCGTCCATCTCCTTCTCCGCCGCCTTGATGTCCTCCTCGATGTGTGCCTTGGTTGCCTCGGGCAGGTTCAGCTGCGCCAGCACCTTATCGTCGCGCTCGAACACCTTGATGGCATACCATCTCTGCTGCTCGGCGGGCATGGTGTGGACGGCGGCTTCCTCGATGTGCGCCAGCGCGTGCTCCACGCAGCCGCTGAAGGTGTGCATGGGAACCGTCTTGGTCCCATTGGCGGCGGCAATGGCAGCCTCGGCGGCTTCCTTGATGCCGGTGCCCTTCAAGGCGGAGATTTCCACGACCTTGCAGCCCAGCTGGCGGGACAGCTCCGGAATGTTGATCTTGTCGCCGCTCTTGCGCACAACGTCGATCATGTTGATGGCGATGACCACCGGGATACCCAGCTCAGTCAGCTGTGTGGTCAGGTACAGGTTGCGCTCCAGGTTGGTGCCGTCGATGATGTTCAGGATGGCGTCCGGGCGCTCGCCGATCAGGTAGTTACGTGCCACGACCTCCTCCAGCGTGTAGGGGGAGAGGGAGTAGATGCCGGGCAGGTCGGTCACGACAACGTCGCTGTGACCCTTGAGCTTGCCTTCCTTCTTTTCCACCGTGACGCCGGGCCAGTTACCGACGAACTGGTTGGAGCCGGTCAGGGCGTTGAACAGGGTTGTCTTACCGGCGTTGGGGTTGCCGGCAAGCGCGATGCGAATCTCATTCTTACTCATGATGCTGTATCTCCTTCACTCCGCAGTCTTACTCGACTTCGACCATTTCGGCGTCCGCTTTCCGGAGCGACAGCTCATAGCCGCGCACCGTCAACTCAACAGGGTCTCCCAGCGGTGCCACCTTGCGCACATAAACCTCAGTTCCCTTAGTCAGCCCCATGTCCATGATGCGCCGCTTGACAGCGCCCTCACCGTGGAGCTTGACGACCTTCACGGTCTCGCCGACCTTGACGTCCCGCAATGTCTTCATATATATAATCCTCCTTAATAGATTCAAAAAGAACCGGAAATCAGATCATAATCCGCTGCGCCATTTCACGGCTGATGCCGACGCGCGCCTCTTTGACATTCACGATGAGATTTCCTCCCATGGATGTGACCACGGTTACGGTTCCACCCACGACGAACCCCAGATTTTCAAGGTGTTTCTTGACTTCGGGGCTTCCCCCGATTTTCCGGATGATATATTCCTTGTCCAGATCGGCAACAACCAACGGCATCATATGCTTTGCCATCCTTCCTTTATGTGCGTGCGGCGGACGTGCGGCGACCGGACTGCCCCGACCCGTGTGCGTCTGCGTTTTTGCTTTATATGTACTTTATATGTAACGGATACAGCGTATGCCGTACCTTTGCGTATTATGGTTAGCACCCGCTAACCGGCATACATTATAACAGATTTTCCGGATTTGTCAAGGGCTTTTTCACTTTTTCCGTTACGCCGCCATAAAATCGGCGCTTTGCTTATAATATTTTTTTGTCCGCGTTGCGATTTGGTACAGATTGTACGGATTCGGCGGCGGATTGTGACGGCGCGGCACGGGTGAACCTTGCCGTTTCGGTGGTTTGGCGGTTTTAGGGGTGCCTGTCCCCGGCGTTGCCGGCTGCCCCAGCCTTTGCCGTATTTGTTTGCCCATCCCCCGGCGGCATGTCCTTACCCCGCCCCGGGGGAGGGGGACCATCTCAAACGCCGCCGTCGCGTAGCGCGTCGCATAGCGACGGATAGTTCCACCTCCCCCGATCCCCCCACTCTCCTTGGCTGCCCCCTTCCCGGTAGAGAACGGAAACTTTTTGGTAGCAAATGGGTGCCGTCTCCGGTATCCCGAAAGGTAACGGGAACCCGTGCCGCTCCCGGCGTGAGTTTGGAATGTCGCAAACCGTCCGGAAAGCCGTGCCGCGCGGATTCGGACATAGGGGTGCCGGGGGCGACAGCCCCCGGCAAAATCAACTTAAAGTCTCCCCCTTCCCCAGTGGGGAAGGGGGTCGGGGGGATGGGGTAAAAGATTTATGCGAGGTCGGGGAGAGCCGGAAACAGCAGGGGCAGGCACCCCCAAAAGGCACCGGAACGGCAGAATAAAGCCGCCAATGTCGGATTCAGGTATCCGCTTCCCCGGATTTACAGAAAATTTTAACATTCCCCCTTGCCAGCGCGACACAAATGTGGTATACTAAACTGAATGGATATTTGTAAATCACAGTGAATGCCGAGGTGTTTGTTTTGATCGTTGAATTAGAGGAAGCCAAACGCGAATTGGTCGGGATGCGCCCCGACATAGAGGAACTGAGTCAGGCACTGCATATTCAGGCGCTGACCGCCAAGGTCGAGGAACTGGAACAGACCACGCTTGCCCCCGATTTCTGGAGCGATCAGGCGCGGTCGTCCCGCGTACTGCAAACCATCAAGCAGTCCAAGGATATCATTGAGGAGTATACCGAACTGAAAAACCGACTGGAGGACGCCATCGCGCTGGCGGAAATGGCAATTGAGGAGAACGACGAGGACAGCCTCCCCGAGGTCAGATCCGAACTTGCCGACCTCAAAACACAGGCGGAACGGATGCGTATTGAGGCACTGATGGTCGGGGAATACGACAACAGCACCGCCATCGTCTCCTTCCATCCCGGCGCCGGCGGAACCGAGGCGCAGGACTGGTGCCAGATGCTGTACCGCATGATTACCCGCTGGGCGGAAACCAATAAATTCAAGGTCAAGCTGCTGGACTGGCTGGACGGGGACGCCGCCGGACTGAAATCCGCCACCATCACGGTGGAGGGACCGCACGCCTACGGCTTTCTCAAAAGCGAAAACGGCGTTCACCGGCTGGTGCGCGTTTCGCCTTTTGACGCGCAGGGGCGGCGGCAGACTTCCTTTGCGTCTATTGAGGTCATGCCGGAATTTCCCGATCTGGATGAGATTCAGATCCGGGACGAGGACTACGAATTTGTGCCGTTCCATTCCAGCGGCGCAGGCGGACAGAACATCAACAAGGTGTCCTCCGCCGTGCGCATCACGCACAAGGCGACCGGCATTGTCGTGACCTGTCAGACCGAACGTTCCCAGTTACAGAACAAGGAAACTGCGCTCCGTATGCTGAAGGCAAAGCTGATGGACATCAAAATTCGGGAACGTCTGGACACCATTGAGCAGATTCAGGGCAATAAGAACAACATTGAGTGGGGTTCGCAGATACGCTCCTATGTTTTCATGCCCTACACGCTTGTCAAGGATACCCGCACGGGATATGAAGAAGTGGATGTCGAGGCTGTCATGAACGGCAGGCTGGACGGATTTATTAACGCATATCTCAAGTATATCACGATGGATAAGGCGAAGTAATGTTGCCGGCTTATCCTGCCGCACCGGTGCTTTGACGGGAGCTTGTCTCCCTCTGAAAGGTTCCATAACGGCAGGAAAAAGCCCCCGCCGGAACCTCCGAAAGCAATTCCGCAGATTCAGCGGTTCCCGCCAAAAAAGGTTGACAAAACGCCGGCAGTCCTGTATAATGGAATCGGTTTTCATGAACCGTACAGAAACACAGAAACGGAACCCGAAAGGAGTTTTTTCTATGAATCAGACTGCCATACCGCGTCCGGAATATCCCCGCCCGCAGTTTGTCCGCGCCGCATGGATGAATCTCAACGGTACATGGGCGTACAGAACCGACCGGCCGGAAAGCGGCGAGGAACGCGGCTTTCAGAATGACGCCCCCTTTTCCGAAACCATTACACTGCCCTTCTGCCGGGAAAGCCGGCTGTCCGGCATAGGCGACACCGATTTCTGCAACAGCGTCTGGTACCGCCGCAGCGTCACCTTGCCGGAGGACTGGCAGCGTGCGGGGCGGCATACCCTGCTGCACATCGGCGCATGCGATTACAGAACCACTGTTTGGGTCAACGGACAGCACATCGGCGACCACACGGGCGGCTATGTGTCCTTCTCCTTCGACATCACCCCCGCACTGCGGGAGGGCGAAAACACCCTGACAATCCGCGCGACCGACCACGTCCGCACCCACGAACAGCCCGGCGGCAAGCAGAGCGACCGGTATGCCTCCTACGGCTGTATGTACACCCGCACCACCGGCATCTGGCAGACGGTATGGCTGGAGAATCTGCCGGCGGCATATATCGCCCACACCAAATACTATCCCGATATTGACAGGCAGAAGTTGGTCATCGAGGCGCAGACCGTCGGCGGCGAGGGACTGACATTCGCGGCATCCGCCGCCTATGCAGGCAAGCCGATGGGGCACGGCGAAGTGACGGTTCACGGCGGACGCGCCGTACTGGAGCTGCCGCTGAACGAGCTGCACCTCTGGGAGGTCGGAGCCGGACGCCTGTACGACCTGACACTGACCTTCGGGGAGGATCGCGCGGACAGCTACTTCGGTATGCGCAAGGTGGAGTGCCGGGACGGCTTCCTGTACCTCAACGGAAAGCCGGTCTTCCAGCGGCTGGTGCTGGATCAGGGCTTCTATCCGGACGGAATCTACACCGCCCCCACTGCCGCCGAGTTGGAAGCCGACATCGACCGCGCCCTTGCCATGGGCTTCAACGGCGCACGCCTGCATCAGAAGGTGTTTGAGCCGCAGTTCCTCACGCTGTGCGACCGCAAGGGCTATATTGTCTGGGGCGAGCACGCCAACTGGGGGCTGGATATTGCCCGGCAGACCGCCTATGAAAACTTCCTGCCCGAATGGTGCGAGGTGCTGGCGCGGGACTTCAATCATCCCGCCATCATCGGCTGGTGCCCGCTGAACGAAACGCAGTTCAACCAGAACCCCGCCTTTGTGCGTCTCCTTGCCACCGTCACCCGGCAGTACGACACGACGCGGCTGTACATCGACGCATCCGGCTGGACACACGTCCCCGGTCTGACCGACATCATGGATATTCACGACTACGAGCAGGATCCCGCCGCCTTTGCCAAGCGGCTGGCGCCGCTTGCCGGGGACGGTACCTATAACGTCCATCGCCATTTGGGCGAGGGGCACGGGATGGAAGCCCGCCCGACCTTTGTCAGCGAGTACGGCGGCATCCGCTGGGCGCCGACCGACGCCGCCGGCTGGGGGTACGGACAGGCACCCGGCAGTGAGCAGGAGTTTCTTGACCGTTTCCGCGGGCTGACTGAGACACTGCTGTTCCACCCGCGCATAGGCGCCCTGTGCTACACGCAGCTGACCGACGTCGAGCAGGAGCTGAACGGGCTGTACACCTACGACCGTAAGCCGAAATTCGACCCTGCGGTTCTGCACGCCATGCTGTCGCAGAAAGCGGCAATCGAATCATAATCCGCTGAAGCCGGGCACCCCGGACAGCTCCGCAGGGAGCTGCCCGGGGCGCCCTTTTTCTGCGGCGGGTGTGGCTTTTTTGGGGGGCCCCGGCGTTGCCGGTTCGGTGGCGGCGTTCCGGCACCTTTTTGGGTGCCTGCTCCCTGCCATTTTCGGCTTGCCCCGACTTCGCAATAACTTTTGGAAACGCTCTGTGGCACAACTGCCCCACACTCCGGAAATATTTCCGGAGTTTTTTGTATAAACCGCTTGACCGGGACGCCCCGCTATGTTATAATGAATGTGAATGGGGCAGGAAAGCCCCACCGTCCACTGGAAGATTGAACAGGAGGTATTTGCTATGCTGCCAATTGCCATTCAGCTGTATTCCGTGCGCGACGACGCAGCCGCCGATATGCGGGGGACTCTGCAGAAAATCAAAGAGATGGGATACGACGGCGTGGAGTTCGCCGGTCTGTACGGACACTCCACCGAGGAAGTGCGGACTATGTGCGGGGAAATCGGACTGGTTCCGCTGTCCGCCCACGTGCCGTATGACGACATGGTTGCCGACCCGGAGGGCGTGTTGGGACAGTACGCCGCCATCGGCTGCCGCTATGTCGCCATCCCCTACCTGATGCCGGAACACCGCCCCGGCACGCCCGGCTTTGCGGATGTCATCCGGAATGCAGCCATGCTGGGCGAGGTCGCCAACCGGCTGGGTATGACCCTGCTGTATCACAACCATGACTTTGAGTTTCAGAAAATCGACGGCAGGTACGCGCTGGAAGTGCTGTACGACACCGTGCCCGCGTCCCTGCTCCAGACCGAGTTGGATGTGTGCTGGGTGCGCGTCGGCGGGGAGGACCCTGCCGCATATGTCCGCAAGTATACCGGGCGTGCGCCGGTCGTCCACCTCAAGGACTACGCGGGCGGCAAGTCCGAGCATATGTACGAGCTGATCGGCATCAAGTCCGAGGAGCACGCGCCGGAGGAGCATCCCTTTGAGTTCCGTCCTGTCGGCTTAGGTGTGCAGGATATTCCCGCCATTCTCGCCGCCGCCGATGACGCCGGCGCCAAGTGGCTGGTAGTCGAGCAGGATCAACCCTCCATGGGGCTGTCCCCGATGGAATGCGCCCGCGAGAGCATCGGCTACCTGCGGGGACTCTGAACGGAAAACCCATATGAAACGGTACAGATGGATGCTTGCGGCGGCAGCACTCGCCGCCCTGTTGGCACTGGGGCTGTCCGGATGCAGAACCGGCAACACCGGGAAAACCGACAGTGGGTCGGATAAATCGGACAGAACGGAATCCGTCACGGAGCCGGAATCCGCCGCGCCCGACCCCGAAACACACACCGAAACCGAACCTGTCACGGCAGTGCCGGAGGAAATGACTATGGAACCTGTGAAAACCCTGTCTGTTATCGCGGACGGCAAGACCGCATACACGGTTCTGCCGGGGGCGGGCGTGACCGATGCCTGCCGCGCCGATCTGGACTGGCTGTACGCCGTCATGGACGAAAAGTATGGCACGCACCCCGCCGAAGCCGAAAGCGGCTCCGGTAAGGTCATCACGCTGTCAATAGAGGGGAACAGCCATGACTGGTCCGT
The DNA here is from genome assembly GCA_963643175.1 of bacterium. Classification (GTDB taxonomy): domain Bacteria; phylum Bacillota; class Clostridia; order Oscillospirales; family CAG-272; genus CAMEON01. The sequence continues at coordinate 5,170 of CAVIJF010000021.1, read as the reverse complement.
CGCGGTGGACGCGGCAACTGGCACGGTTGCGCTGAAGGGCGGCTCTGCCGCCGCCTTGGGACAGGCAATCCGCTATGTCGGGACGCAGTTCTGCGGCACGGCGGGCAGCAGCCTCACGGTTCCCGTGAATGGCAGCTGCACTTATACCTATGCAACCGATAAAATCGACAACAGCAGCTTCCTGTCCTACATGGGAAGCGGCACCGCCACGCCCTCGGATGCGGAGGGTACTCTGCTGTCGCCTGCATGGCTGGATACCGCCATCATCGTGGAGGTACGGCTGGACACCGCCTCCATCGGCGGCAAATTCCAGGATTCCTACGACCTGATTGACTTCTACGCCGAGGCGGGCGTCAATGTCATCTGGCTTGACCCCATCTACGAGCGCGGACCCGGCGGCAACGGCTACGGCAACGTGGGACTGCACGCCGTGGAGCCGTCCCTGACCGGAACCTCCGACCTGACTGAGAGTTGGTCCATCGTCAAGGACTTTGTGGAATACGCCCACTCCAAGGGCGTGTACATCCTGCTTGACATTGTGTCGTGGGGCACCATGAAGCAGGCGCCGCTTGTGACCGAGCATCCCGACTGGTTCTCCGGCGAGTCATGGGGCAATGCCGCCTTCAACTGGCAGAATGAGGAGTTCCGCGAGTGGTTCATTTCGCAGGCGGTTCACAACATTCTGTATACCGGGGCGGACGGCTACCGCTGTGACTGCGAGCCGTTTACCGCCGGGTACGACGTCTACGCCGAAATCCGGAGCAGGCTCAATCAGAAAGGCATTTACCCGCTCATCATGAGCGAGGATGGCGGCGAGCGCCGCTCCGCCTTTGACTGCGAGCAGGACGGCGTGCTGGATTATGCCTCCATGACGCGCGGTCAGCTCTACCAGCAGACGCAGGCGAACTTCTACGTGGACGGGTACCTGTCCATGGTAACATCGATAAAGAAGGGGAAGGGGCTCGGTTCCGCCTCACTGCAGAACAAGCGCCGCACGGCGGGCACCTACCGCTACTACACCAACTGCATCACCAATCACGACTACGAGAACCGCAGCGTTTGCGGCAACCGCCTCAAGATCGGCTATGCCGCCATCTACGCCCCCTTCATCCCGGTGTGGTACATGGGCGACGAATTCGGCGTGTCGGACAAGAACAACGTCCTGTACAACGTCCGCGTGGATTACAGTCAGATTGAATCCAACCCGGAGCAGGGGCTGTTCTTCGAGGACGTCAAGCGCATGATTGCCATCCGGCGTTCCTTCCCCGACATCTTCAACTACTATCCGCTCAACCACCGCGAGACCAACATCTGCAAGGTCAGCGTCACCGGCTTCACCGACACCAAAACCGAAAACTATGCCCGCTACATGGGCGACCGGATGGTCATCGTGGTTGCCAACAACAACGCCGTGCAGACCGGCGTCTGCACGGTTGCGATTCCCTTCTCGGACGGCTTCACGCAGCAGTACTACAACTACCGCGTGACCGACCTGCTGACCGGGCGCGTGGTCGCTGTCGGGCGCGCCGACACGGTGAACAATTTCGCCGCGGTCGTGCCCTACGAGTACTGCGGGGTCTTCCTTGTGGAGGGGATTGATCCGGTCTCGGAATAACGAGAGTCCAAAAAACAATCAGCGTTGTGATAACATGAAAGGATTCTTTCATGAAAGAAGCCTTTATTGTACCTTTGTTGTGGCGTTCCAAAAAATTTATATAAATCGGAGGTATTACCATGAAAACCAGCGCTCGTTTTATCGCAGCCATTTTAGCAACCGTTTTGCTTCAATTGTTTTCTCTTCCGATGAGTGCCACCGCCCTTGAAGCATTGACCGACAGCTCCGTGCAGGAAAATCAGTGGGAACCTGCTTTTGCATCGACAGATGCCGAAGTGTTGTTCAGAACCGCAAAACGTGAGACACAGGAGGAATTCCTTGCAGACAGAACCGTGACGGCACCGGGATTTCACTTTATTGTCGGAAACAATCTGGATGTGAATGCCCTGTATACACACATCAATAATGTCCAGCACGGCAGAGAGGACACGGTTATGCCTGCCGGCGCGGGCAATAACGCTACGCCTTCCGACACGGGCAGTAACGATTATTGGATTACGTATGCCTGCGCGTATGTCATGGTCGATGGTGTGCTGATTACGCACTTTTACTCGTTCGGCTACGATGAGGAATTTACGGATGCGGATATTCAGGAGTTACTGGAGACTCATACATCCGAAGCCTATGTGAACAAATGGTTCACCGAATTCGCCAACGAACGGGTGGCACAATTCCCGGCAGAAACCGCTGCGTTGGCGCAAACTCTGGCGGAATCTGTCTCTGCCGAAAGTGAATCCGAAGTTGAAGAAATGAGCACTCAGATTGCCCGTGCTCCGATTTCCGGAATTTTGGTTAGTCAATCACAGACAACGGGCTTCAAGTTTGATGATTATCACCCTAACTCAACTACTTCTGTTCGCCTCGTTGCCTACAAGTACACGCATCAATATGTGTCCTATTTGGAACCGGTTACATCATCGACAGACGATGAAAAATACGTAACTCATTTCACGGAGACAATTATCCCCGGCAACACTGCTGCCGCATACGCAGGCAGCTCTCTCTCATATAACTCTGCGTATGAAAATGTAATTGCCGTGACAGGAGCATCTACGTCGTACACGGTAAATAGACCCACAACTGACAGAATGAATTCCATTAGTCCCAGTACATCCCAGAGTAATATTGACGGGACTTCTATAATCGTTGGTTTGGGCAATCATTCCTCTTCCTTCACCATTGATGTGGATGGAGACAGCAAAATCGCCATGACCCCTTCCGTCACGACTTCCACTGCGTCGTTGAATCTGGTTGCAAAGAAGAAATTCTTCGGAGCCTCAATTCCCAACATGGGGAAAACTACATTCTCGTATTGCTCCATGGCGGACTGCTATACCAACGGAGGCTGGCTTGATTTGACGGTTACAGCAAGTGTTACGTACAGATTTGTCAACAGTTCGGCGACAACCGTCGGAGATAATTTGAGGATACTGTATGAAAGCGCATACTACGACTGACATCGCTATAAAAAAGCCGGTGCTGATAACGTCGGTTCTCATCGTCACAGTTGTCACGGCGGTCTGTATTGCACTTCGGATACCCCGTATCATTCTGTGGTACACCTATTTTATTCCTTCGTTGGTACTCGTCACAGCCCGCTACTCGACCGAAATGCGCGACAGGGCTTCCTTTTTGGGAAATTCTCTCCCGCTGGTCGGCATAGTCGGAATCCTGCTGTATTTCCCCTGCATGAATCTGTACCTTGCTTTTCACGATCTTCTTCGCCCTGACAGTCTGGGAATGGACTATCCCGCTTTGCGGTGGGCGTACCACCTGCTTGTTTGCGTGATTCTTGTGCTGGTGCTGATTCCGGTTTGTTTGCGTTGCAGGAACGCATGGAGTGCCTATGCAATATGGGGCGTGCTGAATATCAGCGCCGTATTTCTGTACGAATTGCTCCCGCAGAGCGCCTTCTCTCTGAAAGTTTTTTGCGGCGCTGCGTGCGCAGTCATTGCACTGCTCTGCGTCCTGTTGGCAAGAAGCCGGGTGCGCAGACGCTGACTGCCGTTGCTTTGGGAGCCAACGTACCCCTTCATTCTGATCTTTTGCAAAAAAGATATATAATCCAAAATCAAATCATTCAAAGGAGACTACGGATATGGCAGAGAAAATGGATGCCAAACTGGACTACGCCAACCAGAAGGTTGAGCAGGTCATCGATACCAACCGCAAGCTGCGCGTCGGTATCATCGGGTGCGGCTGGATTGCAGACGCGCACATTGATTCCTACAAGCGGATGCCCGATGTCGAGCTGGTCGCGGGCTGCGACCTGATTCCCGGCAAGGCGGCAGCCTTCTTCAAGCGCAACGGCGTGGAGGGTGTCAAAACCGACTACGCCTCCCACAAGGAAATGCTGGACGACGAGAACCTGCATCTGGACGCGGTGTCCATCTGCACCTACAACCGCCAGCACGCCGCCCCCGCCATCTACGCGCTGAGCAAGGGCGTCAACGTCCTGCTGGAGAAGCCCTTCACTGTCACGTTGGACGAGGCGCTGGAGGTCATGAAGGCAGAAAAGGCAAGCGGCAAGGTGCTGTCCATCGGCTTCCAGCCCCGTCTTGACCCCAATATGCAGATGATCAAGAAGATTGTTGAGTCCGGCGAGCTGGGCAAGATTTACTACATCCAGACCGGTGGCGGTCGCCGCCGCGGTATTCCCACCCCGTTCCCGGAAGTCACCTTCATCCGGGACGAAACCGCCGGTCTTGGCGCGTTGGCTGACATCGGCTGCTACTCGCTGGACATGGTGCTCAACGCCATCGGCTACCCGAAGCCGCTGTCCGTGACCGGCTACAAGAGCGATTTCTTCGGCAAGGATCCGACGACCTATCCGGATCACCCCGAGTACGCGCAGAAGTTCAGCGTGGATGATTTCGCCGCCGCGTTCATCCGTCTGGAGGGCGGTATCATTCTGGACTTCCGCATCGCATGGGCGATGAACATTGACACCCCCGGGGACACCATCATTCTGGGCACCAAGGGCGGTCTGCGCATCCCCTCCACCGACTGCTGGAACGGCTCTGTGGGCGGTCCCATGACCATCTACAAGACCATCGGCGGCATCAACTACGAGACGCAGGTTCCGATTATCAACGACGGCGGTCCTTCCCTGTTTGACCGCAAGATCCGTTCCTTCCTCGACGCCTGCAAGACCGGAGGCAAGGCACCCGTTCCCTCCTCGCAGATTATCTACAATCAGGCGATTCTGGACGGCATTGCCCGCTCTGCCAAGCTGGGGCACGAAATCGAGCTGGAGATTCCGGAAGTCTGAGTTTTACCCCTGTTATCTGTTATGTTCCCCCGCGGCAAGGGCTCGCCCTGCCGCGGGGGCTTTTTGATGGTTTTGGGGGGAGTTTGACCGGCGTTTCCGGCGTATCGGGCGACTTCCAACGCTTTTCGGGAGGGTCCTGTCAATAGTTTTTCGCAAAATTGGGGATAAGGTATAATATTTTTCGCAAAATCAAGAAATGAGCCAAAAGATATAGACACGCTCGCAGAATTCTGGTAGAATGAAGTCACTACACAAACATTCGAAAGGAGTTCAGAGAACATGTC
>CAVIJF010000020.1:4836-31110 GCA_963643175.1 bacterium | reverse complement strand
GGTCGGGGGGATGGGGGCGAAGGATTTCTGTGAAGGCAGGTCGAACCGGCGGAGCGGGGTGCGGACACCCCAAAAAAGGCACCGACCACCGCCCGGAAAGCCGATGCCGCCCCCGGCGCAGTCGCGGGGGAGCCGGGGTTGCCCCCTGCCCCCAGCAGAATTACGCCATCGTCTCCAGCATCTGCTCCGTCACCTCAAAGCGAAGCGGCTCCCCGGACAGCCAGCGGCGCGCTTCGTCCGCCATCCACGACCCCATGCGGAAGCACTCCGCGCCGGAACTCCCGGCAATGTGCGGCGTGAGAATCACGTTTTCCATCCCGTAGAACGGGTGCCCCTCCGGAGACGGCTCCGGGTCGGTCACATCCAGCACAGCGGTGCGCCCCGGCTCCTCGCGCAGGGCGCGTACAAGATCGTCCTCCACCACCTGCGCCCCGCGCCCCGTGTTGAGGAAGGTCGCGTTGGGCAGCATACGGGAAAAGAGCGCGTAGTTCAGCAGTCCGCGCGTTGCGGGGACGTTGGCGGTGTGGTTGGAAACAGTTTGGCAGACCGAGAAAATCTCCTCCAACCCCGCCAGACGGACGCCCAGCTCCGCCGCACGCTCCGGCGTGCAGAAGGGATCGTAGGCGTATACGGTCAGTCGGTAGTCCCGCACCAGCCGCCGGGCAACGCCCGCGCCGATGGCACCAAGCCCGATAAGTCCCACCGGCGTGTCGTAGTTGCCCCGGAAGGACTGAAAGTAACGCTCCGCGTCGCGCCGGTCGGCACGCGACCGGCTGCACCGGCGTGCCGCGCCGAAAAATCCTTTGTTTGCAAGGATAATCTGCGCCACGGTGTACTCGGTCACGGGGACGCCGTTCGCCTGCCATGCGCTGAATACACGGACGCCGCCGGACAGCAACGGTCCGGCAAAAAACCGCACACTGCCCGCGCCGTAGAATACGGCTTTCAGTTCCGGCACCGCCGCCGCCCAGTCCCCGCGCGTCAGAACCGGCATTCCCCATGTGGAAAACAGAACCTGCGCGTCGCGCACCCTGCCTGCGCGGATATCCGCCGCCGTAAAGGTGCCGGGAATGAAATCAAACAACTGTTCCAGTTCCGCACGGGTTTCCGCGTCATAGACGCGCCGGATTCCCGCCTCGCCGTTGTCGTTGACGTAAGCGGCACGCGGGCGATTCTGCATGATGCTCATGACTTTTTCCTCTTTTCTTTCTTTTTATCTATTTACCGGGATATTCTCTCCCGGAGTGTCAGCCGGACGCCACCCAGCCCCATGCGGGGCGGTCGGGACGGCAGGCTGTCGGGGTCAAGGTACGCGGCAACCGACGCATCGGCGAAGCAGACAAGGCGCGTCGTGCCGGACGGCGTGCAGGGGAACGGCTCCCGGATTGCCGGACCGTGTGCGCCGTAAATGACCAGCTCACTCTCCGCCGTCAGCCTGCGGGCAAGGTCGGCAAGGTCGGACTCGAACACCGCGCCGCCGCAGAAAGTCAGGGCACTGTCCTGCCCTTCTGCGTGCAGCAAGAGGACAGGCTGTACCGAACGCTCCAATCGGTCGGTGTACAGCGTCAGCGAAATGCCGCCCCCGCCGGAATCAAAGGCGGTCAGGCTCTCGCCCGGCTCGTAGAGGTACACCGGGACGCCCTGCCGCCGCGCCTCGTACAGGCACGCGGACAGCCGGTAGTAGTCGTCCGGCTCCGTCGGGCGCGGGAGCCACAGCGCGCGCACGGTCGCCGCCGTAAAGGCGCGCCGGAGCGCCCCCGCCGTGCGCGTATGGAAATGGGTCAGCATCAGGGCGGATATTTCGGTCGCGCCGAGCGATTCCGCCTCATCCAGCGCGGCGTTCAGTGCGGTGCGGCTGCCGTCCGTCAGGTCGCAGATGACAGCCCCCTGCCCGTGCGCCAGCACCAACGCCTCGGAGGACGCCGTAGGGCGGATGTAGGAAGTCAGCACCTCGCCCGGATACACCCGCGCAGGCAGGCATACCAGCAGCAGAACCACAATCCAGCCGCCCACCGCCGCCGTCAGTGCCGGCGCCCGCGCCCGGCGCGGCAGGTTCAGGAACAGCCACAGCAGCAGGAACAGCGTCACGGCAAGGATAACGGCGCGGATGGCGGTGCCCGTCCGGGGCTGGGACAGCGAAATCACCGCGCCGGTCAGCTTGCCCATCCACGCGGCACATCCGCCCATCCAGCCGCAGACACGCCGCAGAGCCGGGAGCAGTACGGTGCCCCCGATCCACTGCCCCGCCAACGGCAGAGCGAACAGCGACGCGGCAAGCACGAAGCCGCACAGCGGCGTCAGCAGCAGCGTGGCAAGCGGCGACCACAGGCTCACCGTGCCGACCGTCAGCGAGGTAATCCACAGCGAGAAGGTCATGGCGACCAGTCCCGCCAACAGTCCCAGCGGCAGGGCAGACGCCCGTGCGGTCAGCACCCGCAGGGCGCCCCGGCGCGGCGTGCGCCGGGAGCTGCCCTGTTTCCGGCTTTGCAGAACTGCCGGGACGGTCAGCAACCCCAGCGTCGCCGAGAAGGACATCCAGAAGCCTGCATCCGCCACGGCGCAGGGCGAGACGCCGAGAATCAGCGCCCCTGCCAGCCCCAGCGAGGTCAGTGGGTCGGCGGAAGCCGCGCACAGCCACGAGAGGTACACCAGCCCCAGCATCACCGCGGCGCGTGTCGCGGAGGGCGGAAAGCCCAACAGGGTAAGGTACCCGGCGGCGGCTCCCGCCAGCAAGACGGCACGCGCGCGGCGCGGCAGGCGCAGGAGACGGAGAACCGATTCCAGCATACCGAACAGCAGCGTCAGGTGCAGTCCGCTGACAGCCAGCAGGTGCGACACCCCGGCGCGGGAGAAATCCCGGCGCAGGGTCGGGGACAGGGCGTTCCGGTCACCCAGTAGGAGCGCGGACGGAAGTCCCAGCCCGTCGGTGCCCACCGCCGCCTCCAACCGTGCCGCCAGACACCGCCGTACAGCGCCGATGCGCACGGAGAGCAGATTGGAGCGCTCCGCCGTGACCGTGCAGTCGTCCTCGCTGTCGGAGAGAAGCCCCACCGCGTAGCCGTCACCCCGGAGCAAGGGCGCCGACTCCCCGGCGGCGTCCTCCGGCGTGACCGCCCGCGCACGCAGGATAATCTCACAGCCCGGCTGGAGATTCGCGGCATAACTGCAAAGCAGGTAGGCGCGGGCGGGGCGCAGGATGCTCCCGACCGGCTCCCCCTGCACCGTGCGCAGAATCAGCCCGTAGCCCGTAATCTGACTGCCGCCGCCCAGCCGTTCGGAAACCGCGGCGCGCACCTCCCACAGCGGTGCGTCCGCCGCGTCCGGCAGGTCGGCGGCATCCTCGCCGGTTCCGTCCGCCGCCAGGGCGCCGGACTCTGCCGGAAGCCCCGGGAAGCGGGACGGCATGACCTGCCCCGCGAAGTACGCGCCGCTGTTGAGGAGTGACAGCCCGGCGCACAGAAGGGCAAGCCCAACGCAGGCGGTGCGGCGGGCTGTCCGGCGCCGGGCTTGCCGGATAAGCAGGCAGACCGCCAGAATGCCCACGGCAAGTCCGGCAAGGACGGCACCCGCCGGAATCATCCGGCGCCCGTCCGAACCGGGAAGTGCCCACCCCAGCCCCGCCGCCACCATCCAGACAGCGCACAGGCAGAACAGCGGGCGGCGGTACCCGATGCGCATGACCGTTTCCTCCTCTCGGATGTGTCGTTACCCGCGCCGCGGGGCGCCCGGCGTGGGCGTCCGTGCCGCCGCCGGTTTGAAATACTCGTACAGGTAGCAGGGAATCATGCCGTTGTACAGCCGCCGCACGCGGTCGGCAGGCTGACCGTACAGCCGCTCAAAGCGGGGGTGCGAAGTCAGGATATAAATCTGCCACGGGTACAGCGCCGGGAAGGTTTTGCCGAGCCGGCGGTACAGCGCCTCAATCTCCTCCCGCTCCCCCATGCGCTCGCCGTAGGGCGGGTTGCACAGCACCGTTCCGCGCCTGTCCAGCCGCCGGATCTGCCGCGCGTCCGCCTGAAAGATGTTCAGGTGCTGTTCCACGCCTGCACGCAGGGCATTTTCGTAGGTCGTGTCCAGAATGTCCTCATCAATGTCCGAGGCATACGCCTCAAAGCGGCTGTCGGTGCGCACCGCCGCACGTGCCGCCTCCCGCGCATCCTCCCAGAGTCGGTGCGGCAGGCGCGGGAAGGCTTCCCCGGCGAAACCGCGCCCCAGTCCGGGCGCGCGCCCGGTGGCAATCATGGCCGCCTCGATGGCAATCGTGCCGGAGCCGCAGAACGGATCCCAGAGCAGGGTGTCCTCGCGCGGGCGGGCGGTCAGGGCAATCGCGGCGGCAAGCGTCTCCCGGAGCGGCGCGGCGCCGGCGGCGGGACGGTAGCCGCGCTTGTGCAGTGCGACGCCGCTGGTGTCCAGCATCAGCGCCGCCGTATCCTTGAACAGGAAAAATTCAATCTGATACTTCACGCCGGTCTCCCGGAACCAGTCCACGCGGTAGCGGCGCTTCAGGCGCTCCACAACCGCCTTCTTGACAATGCTCTGACAGTCCGGGATGGAGGTCAGCGCCGAGCGGATGGAGTGTCCCTTGACCGGGAAGGCGTCCTCCCGCCCGATCCAGTCCTCCCACGGGAGGGCGTTGGTGCCGTCGAACAGCTCGGTGAAGCTGTGCGCCGGGAAACAGCCCAGCCGGATGAATACGCGCTCGGCACAGCGCAGGGACAGGTTGGCGCGGGCTACGTCCGCCTCCTCGCCCTCAAACGTGACGCGCCCGTCCATCGTATCAAGGCGACGCAGACCGAGGGCATCGATTTCTTCTCCGACCTGCTTCTCCAGACCGAACATACAGGTGGCAACCAAGGTAAGCTTCATGGGGATTCCCTTCCGGGTGACAGCTTTTGTGTCCGGAATGTCCGGGCGCCGTCACACAATATTCATGAATTTTTAATGAAGTGTGCGATGTCCATTCACGGCAACGGTGTATACTACCGTCATAACAGGACAGCCGGAACGGCAAGGGGGGTACGGATATGAAGCAGGAACGCAGAAGGCATCCGGCAGGCATACGGTGTGCAGGCGGGGTTCTGCTGGCGCTCGCATTGGCAGCAGGCAGTCTGACCGGCTGTGGCAGGGGCGGTGACCTGCCCGTTATCGACAACGGGACGGGCGGCGGCACGGGGGAGGACGTCAGTCTTCCGGACGGCTCGCTGGTGACGCCGGACACGGTTCCGGACGCCGATCCCGCCGCCGAGGCGAAAAGTGGCACCTATGACGCCTCGTCCGTGACGGCAACCGTCACGCTGACGGGGGGCGGCGCAGACATCAGCGGGCGCGGCGTCAGCGTGTCCGGCTCTGCCGTGACCTTCACGGCGGCGGGCACCTACCTCATCACCGGCAGTCTGACCGACGGACAGCTGATTGTGAACACGGCGGACACCGAAAAGGTCAAGCTGGTGCTCAACGGCGTGTCGGTCGCCTGCTCGACCGGTCCGGCGGTGCTTGTCCTCAGCTCGCCAAAAAAGACTATCCTCTACACGGCGGCAGAGTCTGTCAACCTGCTCTCGGACGGAACCGGGTACGTTGTGGCGGACGACCAGCAGACAGAGGGGGAGATATACCCCAACGCCTGCGTGTATGCCTGCGACGACCTCAAGCTGGACGGTGAGGGGACACTGCAGATTACAGCCAACGCCGACAAGGGCGTCAACACCAAGGACGGTCTGGAAATCACGGGCGGCATTCTGACCGTGACCGCCCCCGGCACGGCGGTGCGCGGCAACGACTCGGTGGAAATGACCGGCGGCACCGTAACCCTGACCGTCACCGGGGAGGGCGACGGGCTGAAATCATCCCAGACCGAAAAGGACGGCAAGGGCTGGGTGTCCGTCAGCGGCGGCAATCTGTATATTACCGCCATCGGGGACGGCATCAGCGCCGCCACCGACCTGACTGTAAGCGGCGGGACGCTGGTCATCAACACGCTGGACGCGGGCGGCACCGCGCTGACCGAATCCGACAGCGGCAGTACGCAGAGCAACAGCGGCGGATTCGGCTGGTTCGGCGGCTTCGGAAACATGGGCGGCGGAGACGGGAACCGCAACAAATCCTCCATCAGCGCCAAGGGGCTGAAGGCGGAGGACACCGTCACGGTCACGGGCGGCAAGCTGACCGTGACGGCGGCGGACGACGGCATTCATTCCAATGACACGGTGCTGCTGGAGGGCGGCGCGGCGTATATCCGCTCCGCGGACGACGGCGTGCACGCCGACCGCATCCTGATTCTGAGCGGCGGCAGTTTTGAAATTGCGCAGAGCTATGAGGGGCTGGAAGCGGCACAGGTTACAATCAGCGGCGGCACCACCTGCATCACTGCCTCGGACGACGGCATCAACGCCTCGAACGGCAGCGGCAACGCGGGCGGCGGATTTGACGGCGGCGGACGCCCCGGCGGTGGCGGAAACGGCGGCGGGTTCAACGGCGGTGGACGCCCCGGCGGAAACGGCGGCAATCCCGGAGGCGGCGGCAATCCCGGAGGCGGCGGCAATCCCGGAGGCGGCGGCAACGGCGGCGGAACACCCCCCGACGGAAACCCCGGTGAAATCCCCACCGGGACGCCGGGCGAACTCCCCGACGGGCAGCAGCCTGCCGACGGCAGTGCCGACGGCATGACTGACGGCACTGCGACCGACACCCTGACCCCGCTCCTGACCGTCAGCGGCGGCTGCACGGTGGTGTATGCCTCCGGCGACGGCATTGATTCCAACGGAAACATTGTCATGACAGGCGGCACCCTGCTGGTGTTCGGTCCCACCAGCAACGGCGACGGTGCCATCGACTACGGCGACGGCAACTGCAGCATGACTATATCGGGCGGCACCCTGCTGGCGGTCGGCTCCAGCGGCATGGCGGAAACGGCAACCGGCAACGGGCAGGCGGTGTTTGACGGGTCCTTCCGTTCCTCCATCGCGGCGGGCACGCTGGTCGGGCTGTGCGACGCCGACGGAAACCTGATCTGCGGCTACCGTCTGCCGAAGGTCATCAGCTCGATTGTGTTCAGCTCGTCTGCGCTGACCTCCGGCGCCACCTACACGCTCGTGCAGGGCGGCACCGCCGAGGCGGACGCGAACGGCGTACTTGACATGTCCACCTGGACCGGGTACAGCACGTTCGGCTCCATGACGGCGAAGTAATGCGACAAGCAACGCAGGGGAAGCCTCCTCGTGAGAGGAAATCCCCCTGCGTTTTTCTGTCGGTGCACTGCGGCGTCAGGGCTTTGACCGTGCGCGGGGCTGCCTTTTATCGGAATTCGCTCCCGTCCGCGCAGAGAAAGCCTGTGCGCAGGATGCGGTACCAGCAGATGTCGGGGTGCGCCGTGTCGGTCAGCATCCCCAGCTTCTCCCGCAGAGCGGTGATGAGAAACTCCGGGCTGAGGTTGGTGCTCCCGCCTGCCGCCACCGTGGCGTGGACTGTCAGCGTGCCGTCCGCGTTGCGTGCGGTGCGAAGCTCCCGGATAAGCGGCAGAATGTCCACCTCCCGCTCGCCGGATTTGGTGCGCTTGGTCATGACGATGGGCGCGGCGCCCGGCGCGAACAGCGCCTCCACCGCATCGGCGCCCATCGCCGCGGTCGCGGGGTCGGAGACGGTTATAACATAGGTCGCATAGGCGATGTCCGAGAAGGCGGTCGTGGGCACGTACACCGCCGAAACCTGCATCTCGTCGGTCAGTTCGGCGTTGAGCTGGTCGCGCATCTCGTCGGGCGTGATGGCGCGGTCAACCCGCAGATCCACCATCTCGTGTGTTCCCTCCGTGCCGACCGACAGCGGAATGCCGAACACAATCTTGCTGTGCGGGTTGAATCCCTGCGTGTACCACACGGGAATCGACGCACGCACCAGCACCCGCTGCCATGTGCGCTGCAGGTCAAGGTGTGAGAAGAACTGCAGGTTCCCCACCTTGGAGAACACCACCCGGTATGTCATCGGTTCGGGCAGGAGCGGGCGGTCGAATTTGGAGACCGGACGGCTCACTCTTTTTTCGGACAGCATGACCGCACACCTCCCAGTCGGTTGGCACCGCATCCGGCGCATTTTTCGCGGCAGTTGGGCGTGGTGACGCCCTCAAATGCCTTCGCCCGCTCGCGCCGGAGGAAGGCTTTGGTCACGCCGCAGTCAATGACATCCCACGGCAGTACCTCGTCCAGACCGAATCGGCGGTTGGCGTAAAAGGCGGGGTCAATGCCGGCGGCGGCAAAGACTTCCATCCATTTGTCGTAATCAAAATACTCGCTCCACGCATCGAACCGGAAGCCCCGGCGGCACGCCTCGTACAGGGCGGCAGACAGGCGGCGGTCGCCTCGCGCCAGCACCGCCTCAATGACGCAGGTACGCGCATCATGGTGGTTATACTTGACCTTGCGGTCCTTCACGCAGGAGCCGACATATGCCTGCTTGCGCAGCATCTCCTCCAGCGTGTCCTGCGGCTCCCATTGGAACGCGGTGAAGGGCTTGGGAATAAAGGGGGACACGCTGATTGTCACCTGCGGCTGACGTCCGCGCGGGCGGTTGGGGTTCCTGTAGAACTCACTGACCACCCGGTGCGCCAGCTCCGGAATCTCGGCAAGATCCTCGTCCGTCTCGGTGGGGTGCCCCTGCATGAAGTACAGCTTGACCTGCGTCTTGCCCGCGTCAAACGCAACGTTGACCGCACGCATCAGATCCGCCTCGTACAGGTTCTTGTTGATGACGTCGCGCAGTCTCTGACTGCCCGCCTCCGGCGCAAAGGTGATGGAGGATGCCCGGATGGAGGCAACCTTATCCATCAGCTCCTTGGTGAAGGAGTCGGCACGCAGGGACGGCAGCGACAGGCTGACCATGTTGGGGTTCGTCCACTCCAGCAGCTTGTCGGTCAGCTCGTCAATGCGGGTGTAGTCGCTGATGGACAGAGAGGACAGCGACAGCTCCTCGTAGCCGGACGTGTCAAAAATCGCGCGTGCCTGACAGTTGATGACATCCGGCGTCTTTTCGCGCACCGGGCGGTAAGTCATGCCCGCCTGACAGAAGCGGCATCCGCGGATGCACCCGCGCCCGACCTCCACCGTGATGCGGTCCTGCACCGTGTCGATATAGGGCATGACCACCTGCTCCGGGTACAGCCCCTTGTCCAGGTCGGTCACAATGCGCTTGGTCACGGTGGCGGGCACGTCCGGATAGCGGGGCGTGTAGGCACGGACGGTGCCGTCGGCGTTGTAGGTCACGTCATACAGCGACGGCACATACACACCGGGAATGGTGGCAGCGGCGCGGTGCAGGAATGCCTCGCGGGTATAGCTGCCCTCCTCCCGCATGGTGATATACAGCTCCACAATCTCCGGGAGCAGTTCCTCGCCCTCGCCGATGTTGAACAGGTCGAAGAAGTCCGCGACCGGCTCCGGGTTGTAGGAGCAGGGACCGCCGCCGATAACCAGCGGGTCGTTCTCACCGCGCTCCCGCGCCCAGAGCGGGATGCGCCCCAGCTCCAGCATATTCAGCACGTTGGTGTAGCTCATCTCATACTGCAGGGTGAAGCCGACGAAGTCAAAGTCCGACAGCGGGTCGCCGCTCTCCACCGCCGTCAGCGGCAGATTGTACTCCTTCATTTTTTCCTGCATATCCACCCACGGGTCGTAGACGCGCTCGCACCAGATGCGTTCATGCAGGTTCAGGCAGTGGTACAGGATGCGGACGCCGAGATTGGACATACCGATCTCGTAGGTGTCGGGGAAGCAGAAGGCAAACCGCGCCCTGACCGATGCTTTGTCCTTGATGACCTGCCCGTACTCGCCCCCGGCGTAACGTCCGGGTTTCTGTACCGAGGTCAGAATCATGCGTTTTTCGTTCTGATTCATGGAAAAGAGGGAACCTCCTTATGTATCTTTGCGGTCGGATTCCGTCCGCCGGACGCACAAAAGGGTCGGCAGGCAGGAAAGCCCGGATGTCACGGCGTACCAGCCGCAGCACAGCAGCGGCAGAACGTCCGCGGGAATCCCGAGTGCGGGGGAGGCGACAGTCAGTCCGCCCGCCGTGAGCAGCCACAGCCAGCCGAGCAGAACGCCCAGCCGGTTGGCGGTACGGATGCGGCAGCAGGCAAAGTAGCCGCGCAGGACGTCCAGTCCGTCCCGCACCGACACAATGCCGCCGGAACGGGGCGCATACAGGCGTCCGTAGCGCCGGGGACGGAACAGCCCGACGTGCAGGTCGTCCCCGTCCTCCCCGGACAGCGGGAAGGATCTCACCAGCGGGTCATAGGACAGCACCGACACGCGACAGCCCAGCGCCCGCAGGCGCACCGTCATCTCCCGGAACAGCGGGCGGATGCGCAGACCGCAGGCGCACGCCAGCCGGAAGCGGCGGTCAAAAGCGATGTACAGCACCTGCGCATCCTGCGTTTTTTTGTAGGATGATTCCACCTCGCGGGACGGCAGGCGGACGCCGCGCGGCGCCAGTGCCTCATAGGAACCGAGCATGACCTCCACCGCGCCGCCCGACCGGGTGTCGGTCATGTACAGGCGCAGGAAGTCCGTTCCGCTCTCCGCCGGTTCCAGCCGCAGGGCGTCCAGTTCCTCGCGGGCGGGCGGGTCGCCGAAGCCCGCAAGCGGGCAGTCCAGCAGGGCAAACAGTCGGTGCGCCAGATTCAGCCATTCGTCCGCACGTTTGTCGTCCCGCACGGTGATTTCGTTGGGCAGTACCGGGGACAGCGCGAACCCGTCCGGCAGAATCAGGTGTGTGTGCGCCGGGTGCTTTTCCGCACGCCGTCCGGCAAGCCCTACGGGGGCATACTGCTCCGGCACCGCCTCGCCGAGCAGGGCACAGCCCTCCCGACTCAGGGCGCGGTTCCCGACCGCGAACGGCAGGATAACCGACAGCAGGAAGGCGCCGGGCAGGCAGGCAAGGTATGCCGCCGTGAAACGCGGCAGGGCGTCATGCAGCAGCGAGCCGCCCAGCAGGATGGATACCCCGGCGGCAGCAATCGCCATCAGCACAGCTGCCGGCATGAGGTAGTTCAGATGCGACAGACTGCCGCTGTACCGGTTGGCAAGTGCGAAGAAGTTAGGGACGCCGGCGGTGCGGCAGAGCCGCAGGGTCAGCGGCGCGTCCCGACGGGTGCCGGAGGCACCATCGGTATAGCTGCCGTCAGAACCGCCGGTGTATCCGTCGGTAAAACCGATGTCGTCCGTGCGGTCCGTTCTCCGCATACCGGGTGCCGCCAGCAGGGTGATGACCGTCCGGGCGCGCCCGGAGGACACGATGCGGAAACTGCGCCGTTCGGCAAGCAGGGACAGCAGGTCGCACAGGCAGGTCACGGTCAGAAGGAGCAGTGCCGCCCCGCAGTAGAGGGGCACCGTTTCCGCGCCGTCCCCGACCGCTGAGACCGAAAGCAGCGCGTGCAGAATCGCCGCGCACAGTGCCATGCCGGGGACGGCATAGCGCACCGGTTCAAAATCCCACAGACTGCGCAGTCCCAGCCCCAGCCGATGCAGGCTGGGCAGGGCAAACAGCAGCAGCAGGGCAACGCCCAACAGCGGGTACGCATAGCCCGCCGTGAAGGCTGCGGTGCCGGGCAGATTCCAGCGCGGCAGGGTATCGTACATAAGCCCGCACAGGAAGCCCACCCCGGCGCAGGTCAGCCGGAGCAGTGCCATCCGCCACGCAAAGCGGTAGCGGCGCAGCACGCCGTCCGTCATGGCGGCGCCGGTGTACTCCTGCCCCCGGTATGCCGCCGGGACGGCGTTCTGCGTGCCGACGCGCTCCCGTTTCATCCGGTCGCGCAGGGCGGCATCGGCGCGGGCGGAGCCGTCCGGCGTGCGGCGCAGCTCGTTCTCGTAGCCGAGATCAATGTACAGTTCCGTGTCGCTCTTAGTGCGGCTGTCCGGCTTGCGGGCGGATGCCTGCGGTCTGCGCGGCGGCGCGGACTGCCGGACGGTATACCGCTGTCCACGCACGCCTGACCGCGCGGCGGTGTCCGGCTCATCCGGCTTATCCGGCTCGTCCGGTTGGCTCCGCGCCGTGTCCAGCCCGATCTGAAGCGGGTCCTGCGGGGGGCGGGGCATCGGGGGCACGGACGACGCCTGCCGCCGCACGGGCGGCGCCTCCGGCGCGGAGGCTGCCGCCGCGGGTTTTCCCGTCACGGGTGCATCCGCCGCCGACGCGGACGCCGCAGGCGTCCCTGCCGCGGCCGGCTTCGCGGCGAACTGTTCCGCGGCAGACTGTTCCGCGGCGGGCGATTCCGCCGTCGGTTCGGTGCGGCTGTCCCAGACGGCGCGTATCCGGCGGCTGATGTCCGGATCCAGCCCCCGGAGGAAGGCGCCCGAATCCAGCAGTTCCGCCACGGACACGCCGTTCAGCTCGTCGTCCGACGCAAGGGGAGTAGCGGGCGCCGGGGGCGGCACGGGGTCGGGGGTCGGTTCGGTTTCCGGTTCAGCTTCCGGTACGGGAACCGGTTCAGGCTCCGATTCGGATTCCGGCTCGGCGACCTGCTCGGGCGCGGGTTCGGGAGCCGGTTCCGGCTCCAATGTCGGGTCGGGTTCCGACGCGGGGTCGGGTTCAGGTTTTGGTTCCGGCTCCGGTTCCGATTCTGGTTCCGGTTCCGGTGCAGGTTCCGGTTCCGGTGCAGGTTCGGGTTCGGCTTTCGGCGCCGCGCTGCCCTGCGACTGCAATCGGGCAAGCTGCGCCCGCAGGAGGGAATCCAGCTCGTCCTGCGCGGCGTCCGGCTCCCGGACGGCGGCAGACGGCGGTTCTTCCTGCCGCTCCATCTGCTGCTTCAATCGCTGTGCCCAGTCGGTTTCCGGGGTCTGTCTGAGGTCGGTATCCGGCACGGTGCATCCCTCCTTTTCCGGTATGCAGACGGAAGCCGTGCCCCCGTCCGGCGGGTATTATCTGTTATTCTGTCAGTCCGCGTTTCCCTTGCTGTGCTGCTGGCGTGCCGCCTCGCACAGTACGACGGCGGCGGCGGTGGACACGTTGAACGAGTTCACCTTGCCGTACATGGGGATGGAAATCACCCCGTCACACGCCTGCCGGACAACGCGGGACACGCCGTCCCCCTCACTGCCGAACACCAACGCGCAGGGTCCGGTCAGGTCTGTTTCGTAATGCGGCTTTCCGCCCGCCTCGGCGGCGTAGCACCAGATGCCCGCCTGCTGGAGCGACTTGACGGTCGCGGCGATGTTGGACACCTTGGCAACCGCCAGATGCTCCATGGCACCGGCGGAGGATTTGGCGACCAGCGCGGTCAGTCCCACCGCGCGGCGGCGGGGGATAATCAGTCCGTGGGCACCCACGCCCTCGGCACAGCGGATCAGGGCGCCCAGATTATACGGGTCCGTGATGCCGTCCGCGATGACGATCAGCGGCTTCTCGCCACGCTCCTGCGCCAGTGCCAGAATGTCCTCGACCGAGCAGTAATCCTTCTGCGCGACCATGGCAATCACGCCCTGATGCGGCACAAAGCCCGCCATTTCGTCCAGCTTGGCTTTGTCCACCTCCACGACTGGGATTCCCTGCTCGATTGCCTCGGCGACCAGCACGACGATGGAACCTTCCCGCTCTCCGCGATGCACCAGCAGTTTATCCACGGTGCGTCCGGAGCGCAGCAGTTCCCGCACGGCACTGCGTCCGATGACCAGTCCGGCGGTCGGGTCGTAGTCCTCTCCGTCCTCTGTATCCTGACTGTCCTCTGCGGCGGCGGCGGTTTCCTGCCGATCGGCGGCTGTATCGTGGGGCGGGATTTTGTCATACGGCTTCTTCCAGTCCGGGCGCGGCTTATGTTCCCAGCCCGCGCCGCCCTTCGGGGCGTGCGGCTTGCGGGGGGCGCTGTCCTTGGCGCCGTAGTACGGTTTTCTGTCGGCGCTGTCCTTGGCGCCGTAGTACGGTTTTCTGTCGGCGCTGTCCTTGGCGCCGTAGTACGGCTTTCTGTCGGCGCTGTCCTTGGCGCCGTAGTACGGTTTTCTGTCGGCGCTGTCCTTGGCGCCGTAGTACGGTTTTCTGTCGGCGTTGTCCTTGGCGCCGTAATACGGCTTTCTGTCGGTGTTCGGTTTGTTTCCGTAATACGGCTTTTTATTTTCGCCGTCCCGGTTGCCGCGGAAGGGTTTGCGGTCACTGCCACCGGATGTCCGCTCTGCTCCGCCGAAATTCCGGTCGGCGGGATACTTCTTCACGCCTCCGTGCGAACCCGCCGGGCGGTTGTTTCCCCTGTTGCTGTCGTTGTATGCCATCTGTATATTCTCCTATCCTGTATACGCAATCTGTTTCCGCCGGGTTGTCCGGCACATACGCGTATCTATTATATCATACTTTTTCTCTTTTGTACAGGGCTTTTCCGGAATTTCCGCCGCGGTGGGGCAGAGCTTTTTGCCGTGGCGGGAAGGGGCTTCGCTCCGGCGGCTTCCGGCGTCCGGCATCTGCCCGACCTGCCCCCGGTTATTTCTCCGTCCCCCATCGCCCTCCGGTCATCCGCAGACAACACAGCAGGAGCGGCACAGCCGCTCCCGCTACAATCGTATAAAAATCAGTCCGCATCCGGATGAGCAGCCTGCACCTGCGCCTGCAGCATCATATCCTTGACCTTCATGAGGCGGGTGGTGTTGCCGCGCTCGTTTTCGTCCAGCTTCATGCGGATCGCCTTGATAGTCTCCAGATAGCGCGGCATCATGATGTACTCCAGCGCATTGACGCGGCGGCGGGTGCGCTCAATCTCCTCCGCCAGCATCTGGGCGGTCTTTTCCAATTCCGCAAGGCGAACCAGATCCTCCAGAATCCCGTTCAGCGCGGCAAGCGATGCGTCCAGCTCGCCGGAGGTGAACGCCATGCCATAATTGTAGCTGTCGGCGCCGCCCGTGCCCAGCATATCCAGCGAAAAGCCGGGCACCGTCACGCTCATGACATTCTTGTACGTCACGTCCAGCCTGCCTTCCTTCTTGGGCAGAATCAGCGCTTCCTTGAGCATCAGGGGGCTGGCGGTGGCACTGGCAATGCCGAAACTGCCCTGAAACTGTGCCAGTGCCGCCTCGACACGCTCACGCAGTGCCTTGTCCTCCCGGACGACCTCCAGAAACTTCTTCATCAGCTCGTCCCGCTTGTCCTTGAGCAGCTTGTGACCCCGGCGCGCTGTCGTATAGCGCGCCTGAATCTTCTTCAGCTCCATGCGGGTAGGGTTTACTTGCAGTTGTGCCATGGCATGGCTTCCTTCCTCAATGTTATATCACTTAATCAGGTTTATTGCCTTCAGGTACAGGGTGTCCCCCTCGGTTGCATCGGTGAAGAAATCAAACCGGATACCGTACAGGTCGTCGTGCCAGTACGCCTTGCCCGCCAACTCCAATCGGACGGTGTGATACTCGCCGTCTGCCACAATCGGCAGCTTAGCCGAATTTGCCTCGGAAAGCGTACTGCCGTCCCGGCAGACGATGAACACCTGCATCCGCGTCACCGCGTCGGACACGTCCGCCGGAACCATGTAGGTAATCTCAATGGCGCTGTACCCGGCGGTGTCGATAGCGGGATCGGACTTGGAATAGGTAATCCAGACAAACGGATCCCCGCCGATTACGGACAGCCCCGTTCCCTGTTCGGACAGCGAAACAACCGCGCTGTGGGGGTCGCCGATAGCATCCTGCGTTGCTTTTTTCGTGAAGTCCAGCGCGGTATAGTCCAGCAGCACCACCCGCTCGTGGGTATAGTATGCCTGCGACGGATCGTCGGTCACGACCACGTGCGTCACGAACGACATACCGTTCCATGTGACCACGACATCCGTCTCGCCGACCTTGCGTGCCGTGATGACGCCCGCCGCACTGACGGAAATCACGCTGTCATCGTAGCCCTCAAAGGTCAGGGTGTAGTCCGTCTGATCATCCACGAACAGTTCGGTAAATGTACCGTTGTCCCACTTTATCTGCCCGCGTATCTGCGGACGGAACACCGTGCGTTCGCCGGAGTATATCGTGTACGTCCCGCGCACCGGCACGAAATCGGTCGCGGTGGAGCCGTCTCCGCCCGTTTCCTCGGTAATCCGCACCCAGAAAACATTCTTCAGCCCATTCTCGGCTGTCACGGTGACAGCCGTCTCGCCGACGCCCACGATAATCGCCTTGTTGTTTTCAAAGCGGACGACATTGGTATCGTAATCCGAATAGGTCAGTGCCTTGCGGTAGCGGTCGCGTTCAAAGTAGGTATCATACGCATACACCAGAATACTGAACTCTCCCTGCGACAGCGGATACTCGTAAACATCCTGCTCCGGGCGGATCATGGCGGTATACCGTTGCCGCTTGGGAATCATCTCCGCACGCAGGCGCGGGTCGGGAATGTTCGCCTTGACGCGCTCGGCGGCAATATCATTCCCGGTAGACAGCGTAAGCGTCACGGGCTGGACGTGGGTATTCCACACGCCCCAGCCGTCGCCGTAGGCGTAGATGACGCGCAGCTTGTCGGCGTCCTCGGAGATGCGGATATGCCCGTTCGGGCGGCTGGAAAATCCTGCGTTGTGCAGGTACTGGTAGGTACCCTCCTTCACGCAGTCCACCAGCTCAAAGCTGATGCCGTCATTGGATGCATACACCGCCAGCCAGCTTGCGGGGCTCATACGGCTGGACGTGCAGACGCCCACGAATTTGCCCCATTCCTCAACGTACTTGACGTCCAGCGAGTCGTCGCTGCCCTTGACGCACGCCTTGCCGTGAAACTGCAGGGTAGCGGGCCAGTTCTCGTTGGTGGCGTCCGCTGTGGCAACCATGGTGTAGCTGCCGGAGGGAGCCGTGCTGGTATAGTACAGATACAGCGTGCCGTTCAGCTCGATGAAGCTCGGCTCGCCGATCCCCCAGCTATGCCATTCCTCGTCAAAGTACACGATGGGCTGGCACTCGGGACCGCCCCAGCCGTTCCCGTTCCACTTCTCAAAGGGTCCGTCCGGCGTTCTGGAGCGTGCCACGAACAGGTTGTTGCAGAATCCGCTGGAATTGAGGGTAGAGGTGTAGCCAAGGTAATAGTAGCCGTTGAAGTACACCACACCCGGGTCACAGTTGGAGAAGTGGTCCATGGAGTTCTGCGTGGGGGTCAGCACGATTTTCTCGTTCTCCCACGTCGTGCCGCCGTCGGGCGAATGGCGGTAGGAAATCCAGTCCCACTCGCCGGAGATGGTACCGACGCAGGCAAAGTACGCATCAATGCTGCCGTCAGGGTTGTAGAGGTAGGTGCAGCCGTAGCGGTAGCCCCACTCCTTGCCGCTTGTCAGAAGATAGATATCATAGCCGTCGCCCGCAACCGCCATATCCGGCACCAGCGAGGTATCCGGCTCCACAAGGTCTATCTTGGTGGCTGAGAAATAATCGGTCGTGGCGGGTTCGGTCGTCGTTTCGGTGGCGGTGTCCGGATCTGTCTCCGTGTCGGTGTCGGGTTCGGTCGCTGTTCCGGTCGCCGGTTCGGCTGTGTCCTTTCCGGTCGCGGTTCCGGTATCCGTTCCGGTCTCACTGCCGCCGTTGCAGCCTGCCAGCAGGCACAGCGACAGTACAAAGGCAAGTCCCAGCAGGGCAAGGATTCGCTTCTTCATGGTATCTGTCTCCTTCAATACTTTATTGCAAGGGGGGCGGGCGGCGGATGTCCATAGGGTGTGCGGATCAGCTCTTCGGCCAGTACTTTTCCACAAGCTCCGGCTTGATGCGCTTCATTTCGGAGCGCGGCAGGATGGAGAGCAGCTTCCAGCCGAGATCCAGCGTCTGCTCAATCGAACGGTCTTCGTTGAAGCCCTGATTGATATACTGCTCCTCAAACGCGTCGGCGAACTTGGCGTACAGGCGATCCATCGGCGTCAGCGCCGCCTCGCCCAGCACCACCATCAGCTCCTTGGCTTCCTTGCCGCGGGCGTAGGAGGAGAACAGCTGGTTCATGGTTCCGGCGTGGTCCTCGCGCGTCTTACCCTCGCCGATACCCTTGTCCTTCAGACGGGACAGGGACGGCAGCACGTCCACGGGCGGCAGGTAGCCCTTGCGGTACATCTCGCGGGACAGGATAATCTGACCCTCGGTGATGTAGCCGGTCAGGTCGGGGATGGGGTGGGTCTTGTCGTCCTCCGGCATGGTCAGGATGGGAATCATGGTGATGGAACCGGTGCTCCCCATCTTGCGTCCGGCGCGCTCGTACATGGTGGCAAGGTCGGTGTACAGGTAGCCGGGATAGCCGCGGCGCCCCGGCACTTCCTTGCGTGCCGCGGACACCTCGCGCAGTGCCTCGGCGTAATTGGTGATGTCGGTCATGATGACCAGCACGTGCATATTGCAGTCAAACGCAAGGTACTCGGCGGCGGTCAGCGCCATACGCGGCGTGGAAATACGCTCGATGGCGGCATCCGACGCCAGATTGATGAACAGCACGGTGCGGTCGATGGCGCCGGTGTGGCGGAAGTCGGAGATAAAGAAGTCCGCCTCCTCAAAGGTGATGCCGATAGCGGCAAACACGACGGCAAAGCGGCTGTCGGAGCCGCGCACCTTCGCCTGCCGCGCAATCTGGGCGGCAAGGTTTGCGTGCGGCAGACCGGAGCCGGAGAAAATCGGCAGTTTCTGCCCGCGCACCAGCGTGTTCAGTCCGTCGATGGTGGAAATGCCGGTCTGGATGAACTCGGAGGGGTAGTAGCGGGCGGCGGGGTTGATGGGGGAGCCGTTGATGTCCAGCGACTTCTCGGGCAGGATGGAGGGGCCTCCGTCGATGACCTCTCCCATACCGTTGAACACGCGCCCCAGCATATGCTCGGACACCGGCAGCTCCACGCCGTGCCCGGTAAAGCGCACCTTGGATTCCGCCAGATTCAGTCCGGCGGCAGAGTCGAACAGCTGCACAAGCACATCGCGCCCGTTGACTTCCAGCACGCGGCAGCGGCGTACCTCGCCGTCCGGCAACTCGATTTCACCCAGCTCATCGTACTTGACACCCTCGACCTGCCGGACAAGCATCAGCGGTCCGGCGACCTCCTCTATGGTTCTGTATTCCCGAATCATACTGTTCTCTCCCTCTCACTCTCACTCATGCGTGCCGCGCACGGGTAACCAGCCCGTCCAGCTCCGCCGTCATGGCGGCGGTGATGTCGTCCGCCTCCGCGTGGCAGGTCGCAGCCGGCACCGCCTTGAAGCGCCCGATGCGCTCCCGCACGGGCAGGTTGGCCACGTCCTCCACTTCGGCACCGTTCGCAACCGCCCGGCGCGCCTTGTCCTCAAAGGCGAATACCAGCTTCATCAGCGTGTACTGCTTATCCAGCGGCGTGTAGCTGTCCTCGCCCTCAAACGCGTTCTGCTGCAGGAAATCCTCCCGGATGGAACGCGCCGTCTCCAGCGTCAGCCGGTCGTCGGCGGACAGCGCGTCCATACCGACCAGCTTGACAATCTCGTCCAGATTTGCCTCCAGCTGCAATGTTTTCAGGCAGCGTCCGGTCAGCTCCATCCAATCCTGCGCGACCTCCCCACAGAACCACGGCTCCAGCCGCTCACGGTACAGCGAGTAGGAATTGAGCCAGTTGATGGCGGGGAAATGCCGGCGGTAAGCAAGCGAGGCATCCAGCCCCCAGAACACCTTGACGATACGCAGGGTCGCCTGCGTGACCGGCTCGGAAATATCGCCGCCCTGCGGGGACACGGCGCCGATGGCGGACAGGGCGCCCTGTCTGCCGTCCGACCCCAGACAGATAACCTTCCCCGCGCGCTCGTAGAACTGCGCAAGGCGGGAGGTCAGGTAGGCGGGGTAGCCCTCCTCACCCGGCATTTCCTCCAGACGCCCGGACATTTCGCGCAGTGCCTCCGCCCAGCGGGAGGTGGAGTCGGCGATGACGGCGACCGAGTAGCCCATATCGCGGTAATACTCCGCGATGGTGATGCCGGTGTAAATCGATGCCTCACGCGCCGCGACCGGCATATCCGAGGTGTTGGCAATCAGCACGGTACGCTCCATGAGCGAACGCCCGGTGCGGGGGTCGGTCAGCTCCGGGAACTCCCGCAGAACGTCGGTCATTTCGTTGCCGCGTTCGCCGCACCCGATGTAAACAACCAGATCCACGTCGCTCCACTTGGCAAGCTGATGCTGCACCACGGTCTTGCCGGAGCCGAAAGGACCCGGCACGCAGGCGGTGCCGCCCTTGGCGATGGGGAACAGGGCGTCGATGACGCGCTGTCCCGTAATCATCGGCTCGATGGGCGGGAGTTTGCCGGCATAGGGGCGCGACACGCGCACCGGCCACTCCTGCACCAGCGTGATTTCCTCGATGGTGCCGTCCTCCAGACGGAGCTTGCCGATACGGTCCGTGACCTTGAAGTCGCCGGTGTACAGCTCCATGACGGTGCCGCGCTTGCGGGGCGGGCACATAATCTTATGGAGGATGGTGTCGGTTTCCTGCACGGTTCCGTAGATGTCGCCCGGCTCCACCTTGTCGCCGTAGCCCAGCTTTGCCTCAAAGTGCCACACTTTGTCCCGGTCCAGCGCCGGCTCGTCGATGCCGCGCCGGATGTTGGCGCCGTACTTCTCGCACATGGCGGACAGCGGGCGCTGGATGCCGTCGTAAATGCTGGTCAGCAGTCCGGGACCCAGCTCGACCGACAGCGGCGCACCGGTCGAAACGACCCGGTCGCCGCGTCCCAGTCCCGCCGTCTCCTCGTATACCTCGATGGAGGCGCGGTCCCCGTGCATTTCAATGATTTCCCCTATCAGGCGGTTCTGCCCGACGCGCACCACGTCGAACATATTGGCGTTCCGCATTCCCTCGGCGATGACAAGGGGACCGGACACCTTCAGAATTTTTCCTTCAACCATATTCTTATGACCTTTCTTGCGGAATTGAGGCGCCGTCTTATCCGTTTCCGTTTCCGTTTCCGTTTCCGCTGTCGTTACCGTTGCCATTGCCGTTCCCCTTGAAGAGGATATCCGCGCCGACGGCGCGTTCCACGGCGGTTTTGAGCGCCGCCATGCCGTAGCCGGTCGAACCGGCTCTTCCGGGCAGCGTCACGATGGCGGGCAGGGGTCTGCCCCGGTAGGCGGCGATATCCGCCTCCAGTTCGGCGGCGTAGTTCTCCACGATAAAGATGATGGCGTAGGACTCATCCTCCGCCAGCCGGTGCAGGATGCGCCCGGCGGTGGCGGCATCCGCCGCCTCATGGACGGCAAAGCCGATTGCCATGTAGCCGAGCACGCTGTCCCGCTCGCCGATAATGCCGATTTTATACATAGCTCTCCCTCACTCTCTCCCGGGTCTGCGCGGGCGTCAGCCCCGCCTCGCGGGCGGCAAGGATAATGCGGATATTGCGCACAGCTGTCTCCCAGCCGTACAGGTACCCGCCCGGCACGCTCACGCCGAAGGGCACGCGCGCGTCGTGCCGCACAAGCTCCATGTGCGTGTCGTCACAGCATTTTTCCAGAGCCGACAGGGATTTGTCCGTCTTGTCCATCCGCCGGACAAGCCCCTCGAACAGCGGCTGTCGCGTCATGCTCAGCCGCCGGAGCAGGATGTCCCCGCCCTCCGTCTCCTCCAGCGCCGTGCGGAAGAAGTCCGGCTCCAGACTGCCGCCCGGCAGCAGTGCCTCCTCCAGGAACTGCCCCGCCGGGGCGCCCAGAGACAGGCGCAGGATGCGCAGGGTTATCATAACGTTGACCAGATCGATCTTCGTTCGGACCCAGCCGGTCAGCACCGGGTCGCCCGTCCCCTCCGCCGCCGCCAGCATGGCGCGGTAGCAGGCACGATCCAGCCGCAGGTCAATCTGCCGGGGGTCGCCCGTCTTGGCATACGCCGCCTGCGCGTCCGGCAGTGCTTCGTACAGGGCGGGCGGAACCCGCCGCGCCGTCTCCGGGTCGGGCGTCCCGCTCCCGATCAGCGTCAGGATGTCGGCGGCGGGCACGGTGCCGAAATCAAACAGCAGCTCCGCCGTCTCCCCGGCGCTCAACTTCCGGATGTGGCATTTGAGCGCCATTTTCAGATTGTTGCAGTCGTAGGGGTAGCGCATCCAGTCGAACACCGCCGGATCCGGAACGCAGGACGCCACCTCGGCATACGCATCCCGCAGGACACCCAGCAGGACGGCTTCCTCACTCTCCCCCGGCTCCCCACCGACAGCAATGCCGTACTCGCTCAGCCGGGCGCGCAGTTCCGCACCGGTCTTTGCATCGCACAGCGCCTCCACGCGCTCCCGCCCCACCATGCGATTTTCCAGCATCCGCAGGCGGGCGGAGGCATACATATATTCGGTTTCCTTGATTTTCCTCATGCGTCTCCGCCTTTCCCCGCCGGTTCCTGCCGCACGGCTCAGGCGTCCCTGCCGAACAGAATCCCGGACACACGTCCCTCCGTCCGGCGGCGCACCTCATCGAACATCATGCGCAGCGAGCAGTTGATTTCCACCTCGCCGCACCGCAGAATCAGCCCGCCGGTGATGTCGGCAGTCTCGTTCGGCAGCTTCACCGCGTCCGGTCGGGTCAGCCCGACTTTGGCATAGTTCCCCGCCTGCACCCCGTCCAGCAACTGCTGTCCGTAGGCTTTGCGGTCGCGGGCATTGAGCAGAATTTCATAGGCGGCGGGGGCGATATCCTCCCCGTACAGCCGCATACTTTCCTTCTCGTCCTCTGTCTGGCGGCGCAGTGCCGCCTTGAGCATGCCCGCCAGCAGTGCCGCGTACTTGTCCGCGGGCAGGTTGCGGATTTCCTTCTCCGCCTGCCGGTATGCCTCCTCGACAAGCCCGCTCCGCGTCTCCAGCAGGACGTCGCGCCGCGCCATTTCCGCCGCGGACTTCGCCCGGCGTATCAGCGCCTCGCCCTCGCGTCCTGCCGCCTCGCGCAGACCGTCGCATTCGGCTTCGGTCTTGGCGGCGGCGGCGGCGTCTGCCGCCTCGCAGTCAGCCTGCGCCGCGGCAAGCGTGGCACGGGCATCGGCTTCGGCGTCGGCGATGATTTTGCCGGTTACTTTTTCAAGTCCCGTCATAGTTCCGTCTCCTTACACGCCGTCAGGCGGGGAAGTTGGCGACCATCAGCAGCGTAATCAGCAGCGCAAAGATGGCGTAAGTCTCCACCAGTGCGGCGGAGGTAATCGCCTTACCCAGTTCACCGGGGCGCTTGGACAGCAGGCTGATACCCGCCGCCGACACGCGCGCCTGCTTGATGGCGGAGAAGTAGCCCGACAGTGCGATGGGCAGTGCCGCCATGATAAAGTACGCGCCCTGCGCGACCGTCAGCTCCAGCGGTGTGCCGAACAGCCCGATGGTATTCAGCATCAGGAAGGCGGCGACCATGCCGTAGACACCCTGCGTCATAGGCAGTGCCTGCAGAGCCAGTGCCTTACCGAACAGGGAAGGATCCTCGGACAGCAGCCCGCTGGATGCCTCGCCCACGATGCCGACGCCCTTTGCGGAGCCTAAGCAGGGGAGCGCCACGGCGAGAGCCGCGCCAAGCAGGGCAAGGTTGCGCCCGGAGA
Organism: bacterium; assembly: GCA_963643175.1. Taxonomy (GTDB): domain Bacteria; phylum Bacillota; class Clostridia; order Oscillospirales; family CAG-272; genus CAMEON01. The sequence continues at coordinate 7,652 of CAVIJF010000020.1, read as the reverse complement.
AAATACCCTGAATGACGGTACCGGCAGCGGAGGTCTGCTGCTCACCGGGAGCGGGCTGAACCGCGTTCCCGCCGCCTCCGATGGGACTGATGGTCTCCTCGGCAAAGGCGCACACGGTGAAGAGCGACAGGGCAAACAGGGACAGCACGAGAATGGCAAGTGTCTTGCGCAGATTGTTGCGTTTCATAACGGATTGAACTCCTTTTATTTATTCATTATGGGGATACAGTGCATCAGCTGCCGCTTTCCTCGTCGGAGGATACGGCAGAGTATTTTTCGGACGGGAGCACCGGGTCAAACGGCACGCCGCCGTCCTCGAAGAATTTTCCGAAGAACTCCAGGTACTGGAGCCGGCTGGTATGCACGAAGGCACCCAGCAGGTTGATGCCGATGTTCAGTGCGTGACCGACCAGCATAATCAGCACCATCTTGACAAAGCCGCCCGGCGAGGGACCACCCATGGTGGCAATCAGATTGACCACCTGCGCGATGACGCCCGCCGCCAGTCCCAGCGCCAGAATGCGGCAGTAGGACAGGAGGTCGGAGGCATAGTTGATGAGCCCATACAGACCCAGCAGACCCTTGCCGAACCGCAGCACCGGGTTGCGCTCCGCGCGTCCCGCCGTCGCCACAATCATCAGGACGGCGACGCCGCAGAGGATATACCCCACGGTGGGATGGACAAACACCATGCCGATTCCGGCAAACAGAATCCACCAGGAGCCGACATCGAATATTGCCGAGAACACCTGACCGTCCCGGCAGAGCAGGCAGAACTTGACCGCCATGCCGCCCAGCAGGTGAACGGCGCCCATAATCAGCGAGACGACGAGGAACGCCATCGGTTCCTCCAGCGGGTTGAGCGAGATGCTCCTGCCGCCCAGCATGACCGACAGTCCGTTGAACCACGGTGCCGCCTCCTTTGCCGCCTCGACCGAACCGTAGCCCATCATGTTCGCCATGACAGAGTAGGGCAGATCCCCGAACCAGCCGCCGAACACGGCGCCCATGATAACGCAGGAAATACCGCACCAGCCGAACATATTGAACATCCGCCTGGTGCCGCCTTCCAGATGCAGCAGGCGCGGCGCCAGAAATCCGCCGAGAACCAGCAGGGCACCGTAGCCGACATCCGCAAACATCAGACCGAATATGACGAAGTAGAACAGGCTCATCACGAAGGTGGGGTCATAGGTGCCGTACTTCGGGTAGGAGTACATTCCGACCACCCACTCGAAATTGGAGGCATATCCGTTGTTGCGGAGCAGAACGGGCGGCTCCTCCCCGGGCTCCGGGTCGCTCAGCTCATAGGCGCAGAACAGCCTGTCCAGCGCCGCCGACACGCGGACATCCCGCGCTGCGGGCACCCAGCCCTCCAGCACGGCGCACTGTCCGGTGGATGCCAGCTTTGCCTTTTGGCGTGCGGCAATCAGGGTTGTATTCTCGTTGTCGTACAAGATTTCCACGTCCGGCGCGAAGGCAGCCAGCTCCCGGAGGCGGGCTGTATCCCGCTCCGCCGCCCCGGCAATCTCCCGGAGGCGCACCCGGATTGCCCGGCGCACGTCCCGCGCGGTGGGGGCGCGTCCGTCCCGCGCGGCGGCATACGGTTCGGCGGAGAAATCCGCCCGCAGGAACCCGATACCCGACAGCGCCCGGCTTACGGCGTCCTCCTCCTGCCGGAGAAAAACGACCGCGATATACAGTCCGTCGGCATCCTCCTTCACGGTTTCCACCCCGGCGTCCAGCGCCCGGAGTGCGTCAACCGCATCGGATATCTGCGTTTTCGCAGGCAGGGAGCCGAGCCACACCTCGCAGCTTTCGGTTCCGCCGCCGCACAGCGGCAGATCGCAGTCCAGCCACGGAGTCAGCGCGGCGGCGCGGGTACGGAGCTGTGCATCCTCTGTCTGTCCGGCGCGCAGGCGGGCGTCTGTTTCGCGCGTCTCGCGCACCACACGCCACGCCGCCTCGCGGCTCCCGCACAGGGGGTAGGTATCGCTGTCCGGCACCGACTGCCGCAGCCACGGCTTCGGCTTTCCGGTATAGCGGTTGAGCACGGGCAGTGCCTCGCTCACGGCGCGGACGCGCTCCTCCGCCTCCGCACGCTGGGTATCGCAGTTGACGCGCAACAATTCCCCGTCCCCGACGGGTGTCGTGCGGACTTCCACGCATCGCAGACGGATGAGGCGGCGGATGAGGGCATCGGCGTCCCGCTCCGGCGTCAGCACCGTCAGCTTTTTCATTACGGCTATTGACATGAATCAAACATCTCCCACACGATGACCCGGACGGCTTCCTTCATATGCGCGCCCGCCGCCGTCCGCAGGGCGTCGGCATCGGTCTGCGCCTCCTCCCGGCTCTGTCTGACCAGCGCATCCGCCTTTTCCTGCATACTGTCCAGACCTGCCCGCAGGGCGCCGGACATTTCCTTCACCCGCGCGTCGTGCTTTGCCGCGCAGGCTTTCTCGTTATCCGTGCGCAGTCGTCCGGCTTCCGCCGCCGCCTTTGCCCGGATATCCGCCGCCTGCGTTTCCGCTTCGCGGACTCTTGCTATTGCCTCTCTGGACATTTCACACACCTTCCTTCCGTTCTCTTCATCCGGTCATCCGACAGGATTTTCCTCGGATTGACGGCATTGTCAATCTCATAAACTATAACGCTCTTCCATTCTACCACACCGTTTGTTTTTTTGCAAGGGCTTTCACGAAAATTTTCCTTCTGACAGGGCTTTTGGCGGGTCGGGGGCGGTTTTATTCCGTTTCCGGCTCTGTTCTGCTCCCGTATTTTTTGATTTGCTTTTTCCCCCATCCCCCCCACCC